>NZ_MOMC01000109.1 GCF_001983105.1 Pseudofrankia asymbiotica
CTGCGGGCTCTACGCCGGCGACCCCACCGCCTGGACCAAATGACCACCAACCAGACCAGCAAGATTTACGCGCGGCTGCACTAGTGACGCCACCGTAGCCGGCCTCCTCGATCAGACCGGCGGCATTGGCCTCCACAGATCGGGGATCGGGGATCGGGGACGCTTCCGCGCGGTCCTGGCTGGCAGGCTGGGGGTGATGAACGAGTCCCACACCGCCCCGGCCGCCACCGCCTACGACGTGGCCGCGGTCCGCGGCCACTTCCCGTCGCTCGCTGCCGGCGCCGCCCACTTCGACGGGCCGGGAGGCTCGCAGACCCCCGACGTCGTGGCTCGGGCGGTGTACGACACGCTCACCCGTCCGCTGGCCAACCGTGGCACCGTGACGCCCGCCGAGCGCAACGCCGAGGACGTCGTCGTCGCGTGCCGCGGCACCCTCGCCGACTTCCTCGGTGTCGAGCCGGACGGTGTGATCTTCGGTCGCAGCATGACGGGGAACACGATGGACCTCGCCCGCACCATGGCGAAACGGTGGGGACCCGGCGACGAGGTGGTCGTCACTCGACTCGACCACGACTGCGACGTCCGGCCCTGGGTGATCGCGGCGCGGACGGTCGGGGCGACGGTCCGTTTCGCCGACTTCGACCCCGAGACCGGCGAGCTCGGGCCGGACCAGATCGAGCGGGTCCTGTCCCCCGCCACACGGCTGGTCGCGGTCACGGCGGCCTCCAACCTGATCGGCACCATGCCCGACATCGCCGCGATCAGCCAGGTGGTCCACGCCGCCGGGGCCTGGTTGCATGTCGACGGCGTGCATTACTCGGCGCACGCCGCGGTCGACGTACCCGCCCTCGGCGCGGACTTCTTCGCCTGCTCGCCCTACAAGTTCCTCGGCCCCACTGCGGCGTCACCTACGGCAGGCCGGAACTTCTCGAACGGCTCGCCCCCGACAAGCTGTTGCCGGCGACGAACGCCGTGCCCGAGCGGTTCGAGCTCGGCACCCTCCCCTACGAACTGATGGCCGGCACGACGGCCGCCATCGACTTCCTGGCCGACCTGGCACCCGGCGCGACCACTCGGGTGCGGGGCGCCGGGCGAGGCTCCTCGCCTCGATGGCGGCCCCGGAGGCCCACGAGGACGTCCTGTGCGAGCGGATCGAGGCAGCGCTGCGCGAACTGCCCGGCGTCCCCCTGTGGTCACGAGCGACCCGCCGTACGCCCACCCTCTTCACGACCTTCGAGGGCCGGGACCCGCAGGACATCCGGACCTTCCTCGGCAAGCGTGGGGTCAACGCCCCGCCGGCTCCTTCTACGCCCGCGAGGCCTCCCATCGGCTCGGCCTCGGGGACGCCGGCGGCCTGCGCCTCGGGCTGGCGCCGTACAACGACGACAGCGACGTCGACCGGCTCCTCTCGGGCCTAAAGGATTACTTCGACCGCTGAGCAGGTGCGTCTGGCCGAATACTCGATGAATTTCAGCCGCCGGCCCCGGTCACGGTCATGTCGCCTTCAGCCCAGTCACGATGGTCTCCACGCCGTGGGCCGAGACATCGGCCCCTGTTCGGCCCGCGCCGATCGGTCGTAGCCGTCGGCCGCCCATCTCGTGCAGACCGTCACCAAGCCGGGATACCGTCCGAGCACGGCCGTCGCGCAGGCGGCCCTGGCCGTCGGGCCGATRCCCGTCGCCCAGCCCGAGATGAGGAGTGCACAGATGCTGGGTGTCGGCGACACCGCGCCGGACTTCGAGCTGCCGGACGAGACCAACACTCCTCGCAGGCTTTCCGCCCTCCTGGCGGATGGTCCGGTCGTTCTGTTCTTCTACCCGGCGGCGATGACCAAGGGCTGCACCGCGGAGAGCTGTCATTTCCGGGACCTCGCGGCGGAGTTCGCCAAGGTCGGCGCCCAGCGGATCGGTATCAGCACCGACACGGTGGCCAAGCAGAAGGAGTTCTCCGACAAGCACTCCTTCGACTACCCGCTGCTGTCGGACGCCGATGGCACGGTGTCGCGGGCGTTTGGCGTGAAGCGGCCGATCGACCTGCTGCGGGTCAAGCGCGCCACCTTCGTGATCGGTACGGACCAGGTCATCATCGAGGCCATCGCCAGCGAGCTGAACATGAACACGCACGCTGACAAGGCCCTGGCGGCATTGGGCGGGTAGCGCGGTACACCGGCAGGGCGGCAGGGCGGCAGGGCGGCAGGGCGGCAGGGCGATGGTGCACCCGGATCTGCCGCGCGCACCTCGCGCACATGTCGTTCGGCCGTCCCGCCGACGCGGGGCTCCGCCCGTTTCCGGGTGGAGCCCGACGTACCAGGCGGCCTCTGGTCCGCGCTCCTCCCGCGCCCTGGCGGCGCCAGCGGCGTCACCAGGCGATGGAGTTGGGGTTGGTGCCGCGGAGGAACGGGAGGCGGGTGGCCTTGGCGGTGGCGATGTCGATGCGGTAGGCCGCGCCACCGCCGTCGACGACCATCAGGAGCTTGCCGGCCGGGTCGAGGGCCATCTGGGTGAACGTCCAGAGGGTGTTGCCCCGGACCTGTTTCGGCTCCTCGAACAGGACCCGCAGCTGACGGCCGGTGGCGGCGTCCAGCTCGACGACGCGGGTCACCGGGGCCCCGCCGGGACGTTGCTGGGCGGCGATGACGTAGACCCGGGTGCCGCCGACGCCGAGAAGCGGGGTGATCATGGTGTCTCGCTGCAGAAGCGTCGGAGGCGCGGTGTTCGGCGGCAGCTGCGGTGGCAGGGGCCCGTCCGTCCCCCAGCCGAAGATCGGCTTGATGGTGCTGTCCCGGACCAGCGAGACGGCGTGGCCAGCCCCGTCGATCGTCAACCGGTACGCGAACCCCCTGGGCGTGGCCCGGTCGTAGGCGAAGGCGTGGAACACCCGCGGGTCGCCCGTCGCCTCGACCGCCGTGAAGAACTCACCCGACCGCGGCTGGACGGTCGCGGTGACGGCGCCGGTCAGCGCGTCCCGCACGGCGACCTCCTGGTACTGCCCGTCGGAGATGTTCGTGAGGAAGTAACGGGCCGGGAATCCGGCCTCGGCGACGGCCGCCGCCCAGCGGTCGGGCGGCTTCCGGAGCGCCTGGGGCAGCACGACCGCCGAGCCGCCGACCAGGAGCAGGACGACGAGCCCGACCAGGGCGGGCGTGAGACGCCGCGCCCGGCCGCCCCCCACGCGCGGTCCGCCGCGGTGCCGCGGCTCGCCGCGGTGGTACCAGCGTTGCCGGGCCAGGCTGGCGGGCGACACCGGGGCCCTTCCGGGTGCCCGGTCGGTGGTCATCAGGTCGGCTGTCGCCGCGGTCGCGTCCCGCAGGCGGTCCTCAAGTGTGGTCATAAGCCGGTTCACCACGCGATCGAGTTCGGGATCGTGCCCCGCAGGAACGGAATGCGGGTGGCCCGCGTGGTCGCGATGTCGATGCGGTAGGCGCCGCCGACCGCGTCGACGACCATCAGCAGGCGGCCGCTCGGGTCGAGGGCCATCGAGAAGAAGGCCCAGATGGTGTTGCCATGGTTGGCGTATGGCTGCTCGAACAGCACGCGCAGCTGCTTGCCGGTCGCCGCGTCCAGTTCGATGACCCGGGTGACCGGGGTGCCGTCGTCGCGCTGCTGGGCGTCGATGGCGTAGATCCTCCGGCCGTCGGCGCTGAGGATCGAGGACGCGTAGCCGTTGCCGCCCGCGCTCCAGCCGACGACCCGGCGCGCGTTCGCGAGCAGGTCACCGCCGCGCCGGCTGGTGTCGAGAAGCCACAGCCCGGCCTTGTCCGCCGGTTGCCTGGCCCCCATGTCGCTGAACTGGAAGGCGAGGTAGCGCCCGTCGGCCGACCAGCTGAGGTCCGTCGTACCGCCGGGCCGGTCCGCCGTGAAGCGCGTGGCTCGCCCGGTCCGGACGTCCACCACATCGATGCCCGCAGGCGGGAGCTTGCCGTTCGTGACGGGAGACGGGGCCGGGAACGCGAGCCGGTTCCCGTCCGGGGACGCGGCGAACGAGCCGCCGCCCTCCGGCCGCGAGACGGTACCCACTTCGCTCAGCGAGACGACCTTCCCAGCGGCGCTGATCGTGAGCCGATAGGCCCGGGCCGCGTCGCCGCTGGCGTTGCCCTTGACGTAGAAGACCAGCGGGTCGGCGGTCGCGGAGACGGCGGAGAACACGGTCCCACTCGCCGGCGGCACCGTGTCGGTGACCTCCCCTGTCAGCGCGTCGCGGACCGCGATCTCCAGGTAGCCCGCGCCGGCCCCGCCCATGTTCGTGACGAAGTAGCGGGCCGGGGAGACGGCTGGGGTGACCGTCGCGGCCGGTGGCCGGTGCGACTGCCCGACCACCTGGGGCAGCAGAACCGTGCCGCCGACGACGAGCAGGACCACCACGGCGACCAGCGCCGGCACGAGCCAGCGGGCGGGGCCGCGCCCTTCGCCGCCCTGAGGCGCGCCGCGCTGGTGCCAGCGCTCGCGGGCGAGACTCGCGGGCGACACCGCGACGGGTTCGGCCCCGCGCCGCGCCGCCGGCTCGGACCCGGACCTGGGCACGGACGAGGACGGGGACGTTCTGGTCACCAGCTCGGCCGTCGCGGTGGTCGCGTCGCGCAGCCGGTCCTCGAGGGCCGTCATTCCTCCCCCTCCCCCAGCTGCCGGGCCAGCGCGCGCAGCGCGCGGGTCGCGGTGGAGCGGACGGTCGCGGGCGTGATGCCGAGCATGTCGGCGATCTCGCCGTCGGAAAGGTCCAGGTAGTAGCGCAGGACGAGGACCTGCTGGCGGCGGGGCGCGAGGCGGCGCAGCGCGGCCATCACCTCGCGACGGTCCTCGCGGAACATCGCGGCGGACTCGGCCGACCAGATCGGGGGCTCATGGCGGACGCCGATCCGGGCGAGCACAACCCGGCGGCGCAGCACACCACGGGCGCCGTTGAGGACGGCGGCCCGGACATAGGCCTGCGCGCTTCCCGGGTCACGCAACCGCGACCAGTGCCGCATCAGCCCGATGAACGCCTCCTGGACGACGTCCTCGGCCGTGCGCTGATCACCGACCAGCACGACCGCGAGCCGCAACAGCCCGGCGCGGTGCTCGCCGAACAGCTGCCCGACGGAGGCATACAGGTCGGCCGATGATCCTGAGACGGCCGGTGCTCCTGAGTCGGCCGCTGGTTCGTCCGGGCCCTCGTCGCTCGGCTCGGGGCTCAGCGGTTCCACGGACGGGAAGTCTCGCGCAGGAACGGTATCCGGCCGCGCGGACGGTTCTGGTCGCACATAACAGAGATGCGTGAAGGCACCCGTCTGCTGCTCGCCCGCCGAAAATTTCACAAATCGCCTACCGCGCGGCCAGGCGAGTACTCCCGCCCGACACGTCTACCCCTCGGTGATCGCTGTTTGTGTCCTGGTGTGGTTGCCGGTGGGGGGCGCGGTCAGCGCCGCGTGCCACCGGTGGCACGCGGCGCCCGACTGATCGGTGACCAGCTGGCGCAGGGGCGGGCTCGCCTCCTTGCCGGTCCGGAATACTCCGCACCCGCCGGAGCGCTCCCCCGGGTATGGCCGCGATCGTGAATGAGCCGAGGGCTCGCGCCACGCGCCTCTCGGCGAGCGGGCACGTGTGGGAGATGTCGTTCCTCCAGCACGAGCGCGTTCCCGCCGGCTCGGCCGTCCCACGCGCGGCGGGTCCGTTGTGGGCGCTCGTCCTGGACGGTTCAGCGGAGCTCGAGACCGCGGACGGTTGTCATTCTCTCCAGGCGGGAGACGCGGCGCTCATCGCGGCGCGCACCGCCCACCGGCTCATCGCCGGCGAGGACCTGATGCTCGCGGTCGCGGACCTGCGACCTGTCGTGGCGTCGTCCCATCGGCTGCCGAGCCCGTTCGTCATCCCGGGGTTCAGCGGTCGCCATCCCGCCGTGACACGCCTCATCGGAACGTGCCCGCTCGAAGGCCGATGCCTCACGCCCCTGTTCGCGCAGGGCTATGCGGGCGTTCTCGGCGCCGCGCTGGTGACGTCCTGGCTGGAGGCCGGCGAGAACGGCGAAGGCGTCGAGCGGCCAGGCCAGGACGGGGCCGTCGCCCGCGTGCTCGCCGCCCTCACGTCAGACCCGGGTGACGACTGGACGCCTGACCGGATGGCGCGGCTGGTGCACCTGTCGCGATCCGCGTTGACGGCGCGGTTCAGGCGCGCGACGGGACGGCCCCCGATGGAGATCCTGCGCGAGCTGCGGATGCACGAGGCGCGCAGGCTGCTCGCCGACAGCTCCCAGCCGGTGGGCGGGGTCGCGTCCGCGGTGGGCTACCGCTCGATCGCGGCGTTCAGCAGGGCGTTCGCGTCCCATCACGGCCTCGCGCCGCAGGCCTGGCGCGCGGAGGCGCTGTCGCCGTCGTCAGTCGCGGGGCACGCGCAGTAGCCCGAACCCGATGCCGGCGGCGAGCGCCGCAGCAGCGCCGACGACGAGCGGCGACCGTACGCCGCGCGCGTCGAGCAGCGCGCCGCCGGCCACCGCGCCGAGCGTGATCGCGGCCTGGAACGCCGTGACCTGGAGCGACACCGCGGACTCCGCGCGGTCCGGCTCGACCCGGGTGACCCACAGCTGGGTGGCGACCGGCACCATGTTGAACGCGAACCCCCACAGCACGATCCCGGCCGCGAGCAGGACGAGGGAGTGCGCCATGGCGGTGACCAGCAGGCCCGCGCCAAGCAGGACCGGGGCCGCGGCCGCCAGAAGCCGCAGCCTCGCGGCGAGCGCGCCGGCGAGGAAGTTGCCCGCCAGGCCACCGACACCCCAGGCGACGAGCAACCACGTCGTATGGGAGGAGCTCACGCGCTCGATCGCGAGCCTGATGTAGGGGTAGCTGGCGAAGTTCCCGAACGCGGCCAGGCCAACGCACCCGATCCCCGCCATGAGCCGTCGGCGCGCGATGGCCTCGCGCAGCATCGGCAGGCCGGCGGACGGATGCGCCGGAACCGGCGGCAGGGCGAACGCCAACCCGGCCGCGGCGACGGCGCAGACAACCGTGGCACCGGCGAACGAGGCCCGCCAGCCGACGTCGTTGCCGAGAAGCGCGGCGAGCGGCACGCCCAGCACCGTCGCGAGGCTCACGCCGAACGCGAGCGCGGTCGACACGACGCTGGGCCGGCCGGGCATCGCGGTCAGGCCCGCGCCAAAGGCGAACGACCAGAAACCGGCGATCGCGATCCCGAGCAGGAGTCGGCCCAGAAGCAGGACGGCGAAGTCCGGGGCGATCGACACAGCGAGGTTGGCGACCGCGCCGGTGGCGAGCAACGCGACGAGCACCGAGCGCCGGTCGGTCCGCGGGAGGACGAGCGCGATCGTGGGCGCGGTGACGGCACCGGCGATCGCGGTGACCGCGACCGCCAGGCCGGCGACACCGTCGCTGACGCCCAGGTCCGAGGCCATCGTCGGCAGCACGCCGGCGGGCAGGAACTCGCTCGTCACGAGCACGGTCGTCCCCGACGCGAGCGCGACCATCGGCATCCAGGTCGTCGCCGGTGCGGTGGCCTCGCCGGTCAGCGTGGGCGCGGAGGTCTGGTTGCTCATAAATCCAACCTGCGTCACGGCCGGCCGGCGGACTTGATGCCGCGACGCCTCCCGTTGATCCCGCGGCCTGTTCCGGGCCGGCGTGTGGGGCGCGGGGCGTGTGGGGCGTGTGGTCGAGCTCAGCGGGGCAGCGGCCCGGAGTACGCCGCGCGTGCTTCCCGCACGGATGGAAGGTGCCGCTCGGACCACTGGGTGAGGGCGGCGAAGACGGGGGCGAGGCTCTCGCCGAGTTCGCTGATCTCGTACTGCACCCGGGGCGGAATCTCCGGGTGGTAGGTACGGACCACCAGTCCGTCGCGTTCCATCTGCCGCAGCCGTTGGGTCAGCACCTTCGGTGTGACGCCCAGCGTTCGCTCGAGTTCGACGAAGCGCTGCGTGCCGTGTTCGTGCAGCGTCCAGAGAATCGGGGTGGTCCAGCGGCTGAACACCAGCTCGACGACCGGCGAGATCGGGCAGGGGCGAACGTCGGTCGTCGCCCCGGCAGTGGTTGTCATGCGGGCTCCGTTGCTGGTCATTTTGGCGCTGGTCACCTTGGCGCCAGTCACTTTCCATGGGGAACCTACTATCTACATGACCGTAGCGTGTCCCGGGTCAGTCCAGAAGCCAGACCCGGAGGTACCCCCTGTGATCGTCGTGACCGGCGCGACCGGCAACATCGGCCGCCCCCTCGTCAAGAACCTGATCGCCGGCGGCCAGACAGTGACCGCCGTGTCCCGAGGCGCCTCGGCGCCCCTTCCGGCCGCGGCCGGCCTCACCGCCGTCCGCGCCGACCTCGCCGACCCCGACAGCCTGGCCCCCGCGCTCCGGGGAGCCGACGCGCTGTTCCTGCTCGTCCACGGTTCCGGCGATGGCCTCGACGCGGCGGCGATCCTGGGTACCGCCAAGGCCGCAGGTGTCCACCGGGTGGTGCTCCTGTCGTCGATCGCCGCCGGTACCCGTCCGGAGTTGTCGGCCTACGACGGGTTCCGCGTGCTGGAGGACGCCGTGACGGGGTCGGGCCTCGAGTGGGCCATCCTGCGACCGGGCGGCTTCCACTCCAACGCGCTGGCCTGGGCGCCCTCGATAGCGGCGCAGCGGACGGTGTACGCGCCGTTCGGCGACGTCGCGCTGCCCTCCGTCGACCCGGCCGACCTGGCCGACGTCGCGGCCGAGGCCCTGCTGGACTCGCGCCACACCGGCGGCCAGACCTACGTCCTGGCCGGGCCCTCCAGCTCGCCGCGTGATCGGGCGGCGGCCCTCGCCGCGGCCCTCGGTGAACCGGTGGCCTTCGTCGAGGTCTCCCGCGAGCAGGCGCGTGAGGAGATGGCCAGGTGGATGCCGGCCTCCATCGCCGACGACACCCTGACCATCCTCGGAAGCCCGACCCCCGAGGAGAGCGCCGTCGGCCCCGACCTCGCCACCGTGCTCGGCCGACCCGGCCGGGGGTTCGCGGACTGGGCTCGGGACAACATCGACGCCTTCCGCTGACCCGTCCGCGACCCCGGTCTACGGCGGGCCTACCGCGGGCCCGGTGGGACTGAGCCACCAGGTCAGGGCGACGCGGTCCGCCTGCTCGCAGGTGGGGACGATGGGCCCGCGAAGCTGGCGCGGTAGGTGCTTGGCGGCACACCGACCCGGCGGATGAAGTGCTGGCGCAGCGACTCGGCCGATCCCAGGCCGCTGCGCCGGGAGATCTGGTCCATCGGCAGCGTGGTGGTCTCGAGGAGGACGCGTGCCCGGTCGATGCGCTGGTGGAGAAGCCACTGCAGCGGGCTCAGGCCAGTCTCGGCCTGGAATCGGCGGGTGAGGTTGCGGACGCTGGTATGGGCGTGCGCAGCGAGGTCCCTGAGTGCGAGCTCCTCCTCGAGCCGCTCCAGCGCCCACGAGCGGGTCCCGGCGAGCGTGGTGCCTCGCGCGGGCGGTAGCGGCGAGTCGATGAACTGCTGCTGTCCGCCATGGCGGACCGGTGCCATGACGACCAGCCGTGCGACCTGGTTGGCCGACGCGGCGCCGTGGTCGAGCCGGATCAGGTGCAGGCAGAGGTCGAGGCCGGCGGCGACGCCCGCCGAGGTCAGAACGTCGCCGTCGTCGGTGTAGAGGACGCCGGGCTGGACGTTGACCCGTGGGAACCGCCGGGCGAACTCGTCGGTGTACGGCCAGTAGGTCGTGGCGGTCCGCCCGTCGAGAAGGCCCGCTGAGGCCAGCGCGAACGCGCCGGTGCAGATCGACGCGATTCTTCGTCCTTCACGCGCCGCGTCGCGTAGCACGTCGAGGACGCGCGGGTCGAAGCCTTCTCGGCGGCCGGACCCGGTGACGATCAGCGTGTCCGCCGCACGCAGGGCGTCCAGCCCATGTTCGACGACCAGGCTGACGCTGCCGGTGCTTGCCAGGACGCCGGGCTCGGCGGCACCGGCCACAACGTCGTACGCCGGGGCCCCGTCCACCTCGACGGCGCTGAAGACCAGCTCGGGGATGGCGAAGTCGAAGACCGTCACGGGCGGGATGGCGAGGACGCCGACGCGATGCCTGTTCAGCTGCATGGCCAGATCCTTGGGAATGATGGCATTCAGGCCACTACTGTACGACGCCCCCACGCCGGACATTTGGCTGGCAGAGCACGAAGCCACCATCCGTCCGCGCACAGGAGCACACGTGTCAGTCAAGATCGTCGTAGGCGCCGGGGCCACTGGCGTTCCCACCGCCCTCCTGCTGGCCGACGCAGGCAACCGGGTCAGGCTCGTCAGCCGTGGCGGGACCGGGCCGCGCCATCCGAACATCGAGCTCGTCAAGGCCGACGCCACCGACACCGACGGACTCACGGAGATCCTCCGCGGCGCCGCGACCCTCTACAACTGCGCCATGCCGCCGTACGACCAGTGGCCAGAGCTCTGGCCTCCCCTCGCCGCGTCGCTTCTGACGGCGGCCGGGCGAACGGGCGCGGACTACGTCATGGTCGGCAACGCCTACGGCTATGGCCCGGTCGATGGCCCGATGACCGAGGACCTCCCGCTCACGGCAACCACCGAGAAGGGCCGGGTACGCGCCCGCATGTGGGCCGACGCGAAGGCGGCACACGACGCCGGCCGGGTACGCACCACCGAGGTGCGGGYGCACGACTTCCTCGGGCCCGGCGCGGCCTCGTACTACACCCTGACGGTGCAGCCGTCGGTCCTCAGTGGCAAGGAGGCGATGTTCTTTCCAGCGGACCTGGACGTCCCACATTCGTGGACCTACACCGTCGACACCGCGAGAACGGCTGTGGCTGCCGGGGAGCACGAGGCGTCCTGGGGGCGCGCCTGGCATGTGCCGAGCACCGTTCTCTCGGTCCGCCAGCTCACCGACCTGATCGCTCGGGCGGCCGGGACGGCGCCGGTCACCCTCGCCGCGATGACCAGGGATCAGCTCGCCGCCCTGGCCGCCGCCGACAGCGTCCTGGCGGAGATTGTGGAGATGCTCTACATGATCGAGCAGCCCGCGATCCTCGACAGCGCCGAGACGCGCCGGCTGCTGGGTGTCGAGGCCACTCCCATCGAGAAGGTCATCGCTGAGATCGTCGAGACGGGCGGCGCCATCGCCACGCCGACCACTCCCGCGAACGGACGCTGAGAGGCGGACCCCGCGAAGGCGGGGCGGGCGGGGCGGGCCGGCTCGTCCGGCCCGCCCCGGTCACGTCGGCTTCTCGGGGGCTGGGCCGGCTTCCAGTGTGGTCAGAGAAGTCCTTCGAGTTGGGCGGCGACCTGGCGGTAGCGGCTGACGGGGACGAGGTGGACGCCGGTGAACGCGGCGCTGTCGCGTAGGCGGAGGATCTGTTCGCAGGCGGCGTCGACTCCAGCGGCCTGGTCGCGCTCGACGCGTTCGACGAGGTCGGTGGGGATGTCGATGTCGGGGATCGTCGCGGCGAGGCGCCGGGCCATCCCGGCGCTGGCGAGGACCATCACGCCCGCGTAGACAGGCCGATCGATCGGGTGGGTATCGCGCCAGCGCAGAAGGGCGTCCACCGAGTAGCTGACCTGGACGAAGACGAAGTCGGCCGCGCGCTTCCAGGCGGGCAGCGGTCGCAGGCCCGCCGCCGTGCCGACGCGGAAGGAGGGCCGGCCGGCGTAGACCGGGTCGTCGGCGACCGCGCGAACCTCCTCGATCATGGCGCGCACGGTGAGGTCACCGGTCCGGTTCCCGGCGGTGGGTTTGTCGCCCTGGACGAAGAGGAACTCCTCGACGCCGTAGGCAGCGGCGGTGAGTAGGTCGCGGCGGAACCCGAGCAGGTTGCGGTCACGGGAGTTCACGCAGGCGATACTGCGCCCGCCCATCGCTTGAACCTCATGGGCGACGGCAATGCTGGACACCGTCGCGCGCCCCAGGTGATTGTCGGGAATCAGGAAGGCGTCGGCGACGGGGGCAAGAACGCCGATCTGGTGGCGGGCGTGGGTGAGATCGGGCCGAGTCGGCGGTTCGATCTCGCAGATCAGTTCGAAGCCGTTCGTCGAGGTTCCTCGGCTCGCCCTGCCGATCTCGTTCCGGGCTACCGCCTGCTCAGTCAATGCCGCCTCCGCGTTCCCAGGGCGAGTCCGCCCCACCCACGCCCCAGTATCGCTGGCGACCCATGACCACCTGGTCGCTGGTCGTACTGTTTCGGTAGTCGCCGCCGCGTTCTCGTGCGGGTCAGACCGCGGCCACGTAGAACCAGCGACCGTCCTCCCGCACGAACCGGCTGCGCTCCGCCTGCGCCCCGTCGCGGCCGCCGGTCCGGTAGTGTGCCGCGAACTCGACCGTCCCCTCCACGTCGAAGATCCCGCCGCCGGACGTCGCCAGCACGTCGAGACCCGTCCAGCGGCGATCGCGCGGCAGCGTCAGCCGCGCCGGCCGGCTGCTCGGGTGCCAGGTCTCCCGCAGGTAGGCGACCTCGTTCAGCACGAAGGCGACGTACCGGGATCGCATGAGTGCGACCGCCGTCGGGGCGTTTGCCTCGCCCCGGTGGAACCGGCCACAACACTCGCCGTAGGTCAGTCCGAATCCGCACGGACAAAGCTCACTCACCACCCCCGCAGTCTGACCGATGACGCACGATCATTCGGGCCTCGTTGCCCGGCGGGGCGTCGTCACGGCTGCGGCTGCGTCTCGCGGGCGTAACGGGCGGGCGTGACGCCGAAGGCGTCCCGGAACGCGGCGGTGAAGGCGCTCGGGTTGCTGTAGCCGCAGGCAAGGGCGACGACGGTGACCGGCTCACCGCCGGCGAGCAGGGTCAGGCCGTAGTGCAGTCGGAGCTGGGCCCGCCACTGCGGGAACGTCATGCCGGTCTGGCGGCGGAACAGGCGGCTCAGGGTACGTTCGCTGGCCCCGACGGCGCTGCCGAGCTCGGCCAGAGGTCGCGGATCCGCGGGGTCACGGTCCAGCATCGCGGCGAGTGCGGCGAGGCGGTCGTCGCGCGGCTGGGGCAGGCACAACCGGAGCTCGGGCACCGGCCGCAGCGAACGCAGCAGAACGGCGGTCAGGTCACGGCGGTCGGCGGGCGCCAGACCGGTCTCCGAGAGCGCCCGGATGATCTCACGGAGCAGGGCGGGTACCGCGACCACGGTCGGGTCGGGGAAACCGAACGGATCGTCCGCCTCCGGGAACGCCAGGCAGTGCAGATGCGTCGGCCCGTGCGCCCGGTGCGCGTGGGCCACACCCGCCGGCAGCCACACGGCTCGCAACGGCGGCACCACCCACGAACCGACCTCGGTCGTCACCCTCAGGACTCCGGTGCCCGGGTAGATGAGCTGATGCTCGGCGTGGTCGTGCCAGTCGATCCGTTCCCGGTCCGTCAACCGCCGTAGCTCCGGCCCGGCGAAGAAATGGCGGTCCATCGACAGAACCATACGGCTTGGCGGTGGCCCGCCGCTCATGTCGACGACCATGCTGGCGGTCGCCCCTCGAGGAACCGACGCCAGGAGGCCGCCATGACCGTGCCGCACCAGATCTCCGCCCCCGACGGCTGCGTTCTCGTCACGGAGGTGAGCGGGCACGGCTCGGTGGCCCTCGGCGTCGAGGACATCGAGGACATCGAGGACGACGAGGCCAAGGCGGGATCGGCCGGGGCGGCGGGAGGGCCGGCGTGACCGCCGTCGACGACGCGCGGGCCGCGGCGCTTACCGCTCCAGGCACGGCCTCCACCAGGCAGGAGCCAGCGGCGCCGGGGACGCCGTGGCGACGGATGCGGATGTGGGCCGCGGCCCACGCCGTGGACGATCTCTATCAGGGACTGGTGCCGGCGAGTGTTCCGTACTTCGTCCTCGACCGGGGTTACGGCTACCTCGCCGCCTCCGGGCTCACACTGGCCGCGACGCTCGGCAGCTCGCTACCGCAGCCGCTGATCGGCCTGCTCGTCGACCGCCGGCGAGTCGGGCCGCTGGCCGCGGTCGGCGTCGTCCTCGCCGGGCTCGGCGTCGGACTCGCCGGGCTGGCGCCCGGGTACGCCCTGACCTGGTCGCTAATCCTGCTGTCCGGGACCGGCGTGGCGATGTTCCACCCCGCGGCCGGGCGGGCAGCGCGCATCGACGCGGGCGACAGCACGGCGGCGATGAGCGTCTTCGCCGCCGGCGGCAGCGTCGGGTTCTTCCTGGCGCCTGTCCTGGCCACCCCGGCGCTGGCCGGTCTGGGCCTGGCCGCCACGGCGCTGTTCATCCCGCCCGCGGTGCTCGTCGGCTTCGTGCTGCTGCGGGCCCATCGCCGGCAGGCGGCGGCCAGTTCGGTGGCGGCGGTCGGCCCGGCCGGCGGCGAGGACCGCTGGCGGCCCTTTCTCCTCCTCACCGCGGTCGAGAGCGCGCGATCCGTCCTCTTCTTCGGCGTGAACACGTTCATCGAGCTGTACTGGCTCCGCCACCTGCACACGGGTCACACCACGGCCGGCGCCGCGCTGGCCTGCTTCCTGGTCGGCGGGGTCGCCGGCACACTGGCCGGCGGGCGGATCGCCGACCGCGCCGGTGCCGTGCGGACGGTCCAGGCCGGCACCGCGCTGGCGATCCCCGCGCTGGTCGCACTGCGCGTCGCGCCCAGCCCGGGCATCGCGCTGCTGGCCGCCACCGCCGTCGGAGTGGCGATCAACATTCCGTTCTCGGTGCTCGTCAAGCTGGGCCAGGACTACCTGCCGACCCGTCCCGGAACCGCCGCCGGCGTCACCCTGGGACTCGCCGTCAGCATCGGAGGTCTCGCGGCGCCAGGTCTGGGGGCGATCGCCGACGCATGGGGGATCGCCGCGGTCTTCTGGGTCCTCTGCCTGGTCCCGGTGCCGGGTCTGCTTCTGGCCGTGTTCCTGCCCGAGATCCGGCCGACACGACCGCAGGACGCACAGGACCGGAGGCGCGCGACCTGAGCAGACTTCACCCGTCCATGAGACTGGCGGCCGCCGTCGCTCCGAGCTCCCAACAGGCCTCGCGCGCGGCGGCGTCCACCTCACCGACGATCGACAGCGGCTCGCGCAGGCGCTTCCACCTCAGTCCGGTCACGATGGTCTCGACCCCGCGGACCGCTCCGGTCGTGTCGCTGTTGCCGTGGATGTAGAGCGCGTACGGGCGGCCAACCGTCGCGTCGAGGCACGGGTAGTAGATCTGGTCGCAGAACTTAGCGTCGACGCCGTGTTAACGGCCGGACCACCCCACCTCGGGGCGCTCGAATCCTGGTCCGCCCCGCGCCGGTACGGACCGCCGGGGCGACCCGCCGCCCACCGAGCCGCGCCTCGGGTTCATCAGTGCGTACGACCGCCGCCAGCAAAGCGGCGGCGAGAGACGCTACGTAGCCCTATTGTTACCTTCACGGGATAACCCGGGCCAACCGTCGAACACCAAAAGATAGCACAAAACTGGATCATGGAGCCAAGGTCGTGAGTAGGCACCGGACGTGGCTTGTCCCCCTCGTTCTCATGCTCGTCTCCACCGCAGTGCTGATCGGGACCTCTACCGACCAGCACGGCGCGACTCTCGTGGTTTTCGCGATCATCGGCTGGATCGCGGCCGCCGCATTCCTGGTCGGACTCATCCTCGCCGTGCGCAACGGTGTGCGCGCCTGGTGGCGCCACCGGCGCAAGGTCCGCGCCCATGCGGCGGCCTTGCTAGCCGAGCGGGACGCGCGGGCGGCGGCGGAGGTCGAACGTAGTTGGCACGGCGCCTGCGAGCTCTTGAGCCATCTCGCCGCCGGCCGGCAGCTACCGCCGCTCACGGTGTGGGGTCTCGTCCTGCATCCCGGCGAACAGGCATACCTCTCTTTCGCCGCAGGCTATTCGCGCTACTACTCCGGTGACGGCACCTACACACATGTCGACGGCCTCTTCCTGGGAAGTCTGCCGTTTATGGCTGCCGGCTACGCATTCACGGCGATGGGTAATAATGCCCGCCGCAGCGCGGCCGCCGCGGAGGCGGCCTACCGGTGGCGGGAGCACCAGCGAACCCAGGTCGTGCTCACCAGCGAGCGCGTCGTCTGCAACGCGAACGGTCGATGGCTTAGCTTCTACTTCAGCGGGGTGACCGCCTTCTATCCGGAGCCGATGAACTGGTCCGTCGTCTTCGAGTTCGGCGACGCCGTGCCGCTGCGGCTCGTGGGTGAAAGCGGCGCGGCGATCGCCACCTACGCGGCTTGGGCGCTGCACGGCCGGGACGGGCTGCACGAGCACCCCGCCCTGGAGCCTCTTCGGGCGGCGGTCCGGAACGCGGCCCGTCGGTAGCTACGCCCCGCCGCCGAGGGGGCACCCTGACGCCGCTCCCGAGTCAGGACGTTCCCACGTCGGGTGCGCTGCGTGGCAAGGCCGATACCGCCAGAGGTCGGCTGTGAGATCATGACGGGGTACGCGGCTCGGCGGGAAGGCAGACGCTCGACGGGGGGCGGGGGACGTGCTGGCGACGTTGGCGGAGGGCGATCCACAGACAGTCGGCGGCTACCGAGTGCACGGGCGGCTCGGGTCGGGCGGCATGGGTGCCGTCTATCTCGCCTCCGAGGCGGACGGCCCTCCGGTAGCCATCAAGGTCATCAGGCCGGACCTCGCGGCGGATCCGGCCTTCCGCGCCCGCTTTCGCCGCGAGGTCGCCGCCGCACGTCGGGTGCGCGGCCGGTTCGTGGCCGAAGTGCTGGCGGCCGACATCGACGCTGGCCGGCCGTGGATGGCCATGGAATACGTCGACGGCGTGAGCCTGACCCGGGCGGTCGCCGAGCGAGGCTGCCTCGCCGGCCCCCGGCTCGAGGCCTTCGCCGCGGGCCTCGCGAGCGCGCTCGCCGCGGTCCACGAGGTCGGGGTCGCGCACCGGGACCTCAAGCCGGGGAACATCCTGCTCGGCGGCGACGGTCTGAAGGCCATCGACTTCGGCATCGCGCGTGCGCTGGACGAGACGGCACACACCCGGACCGGGGAGATCCTCGGAACGCTCGGCTGGATGGCGCCCGAGCAGCTGCTCGGCGAGCGCGTCGGCCCCCCGCGAACGTGTTCGCCTGGGCCCTCTGCGTGGCCTTCGCCGCGACGGGGCGCGGGCTGTTCGCCGGGCCGCAGACCGACTCACCGATCGCGTCGGCGCTGCGCCGGCTGCATTCCGAGCCCGACCTCGCCGACCTGCCCGACCGGCTCGAACCGCCGCTACGGCGCGCGCTGTCGCGAGACCCCGCCGCGAGACCTGGCGCGATCGACCTGGTCGGCGAGCTGCTCGGCCGGGAGATAGCCGGGCTGGCCGCCGCCGAGGCAGCCGTTCGCCAGCTGGGCGGGGACGCGGAGTATCCGGCCAGCGCGGGGACCGAGCCGCAGGTATCGGCCGCACCCGCGGACCTCGGGGAGCAGCCGGCCCAGCCGTCGCCGACGGAGGACGCGCGGCCGGCGCCCGTGGAGGACGCGCGGCCGCGGCCGGCGGAGGATGCGCGGCCGCGGCCGGCGGAGTTGCAGGCAGCCGACGTGGTGGAGCCGGCCTTGCCGGCGCCGACTCCGCCGTCCGCGGTCGCGGAGCCGACGCCGTGGGGGACGTCGGCGTCACCAGCCGAGGAAACATCGTGGCCGCCGGCCGATGATCTTCCGGGTCGGCCGATGCCACCAGGTAGCCGGCCGGACCGTCGCCGGCCAGTGGTGCTGCTCGCGGTCGCGGCCGCGGTCCTACTGGCCGTGGTCGCGGGAACGGTGGCGCTGATCGGTCTGGGCGGCGGGCCCCGAGGAGCCCTGGCCGCGGACGGCGCGACGGCCCCGCGCTCGACTCCGGGGACCGCGTCGGGGCAGCCTCGTTCCTCCGACGACCGCACGAGGAACGAAGGCCCGGCCGGCGGTGCGTCGGCCGCGTCATCCACCGATTCGTCGCCGGCGGAATCCGGAACCGGCGACCGGCCGACAGGCCCAGCCGGGGGCTCCGCCGAACCGGATCAGGGCACCCGGACCACTCCCCCACGCGACGAGCCGACGACGTCCCCGGCTCCGGCACCAGCGCCAGCCCCGGCCCCGGCCCCGGCCCCGCGACCCGACCCGGATGGCGGCAAGACCAGCGAGATCGTCTACCACGCCGCGGGCAACTACGCCGGCGTGATCTGGTTCAACGCGGGAACCGCGAATCCCGAGAAGGGCCGGAACTCCTTCACGGTCAAGGATCTTCTCTGCGGCGACGACTGGAGCATCTACGCGGAGTACCGCTATGCGGATGCTCAGGGAACCGCGCACGCGGGCCGGGTACAGCTCGGCGGCGACTGCGCCCCGGTCGAACGGTCCGATTCCGTCGCCGGGCCCCAGTMAGAGGTCATCGGCTTCCACTGGCGAGGCTGCAAGTGGGACACCAGACAGGTGAGCGGGGACACCTGCGAGCCCTGGACCACCGCCACCCTGCGCTGATCCCACGACCGGCAGCACGCCCCGACAAACGAGACGGTGGTGGCAGGAGACGGCGCCGTTAGGCTGCCGAAAGGCCACGGACCGGCCAACCGGCTGAGGGGAAGTCCCCGTGAGTATTACCGCAGGCACTCGGGTCGTCCTGATTGGCGGTACCAGCGGCATCGGCCTCGCGACCGCCAAGGCCGTGACGGCCGCCGGCGCGTCGGTAGTCGTCGCGTCGGACAATCCGGCGACCACGAAGAATGCGCTCGCCGAACTTCCCGATCGCGCCGACGGTCAGGTGGCCGACGCGGCGTCGAGCGAGAGTTAGCCGTCAACCGGTCATCATCGATGCGGCAGCAGTGGCGCCCAGCTCCCAGCAGGCCTCGCGCGCAGCAGCGTCCACCTCGCCGAGGATCGACAGCGGCTCGCGCAGGCGCTTCCACTTCAGACCGGTGGCGATGGTCTCCACCCCTCGAATCGCGCCGATGGTGTCGCTGCCACCGTGCACATAGAGCGCGTACGGGCGACCAACCGTCGCCTCCAAGATCGGATAGTAGACGCAGTCGCAGAATGACTCGAAACTCGTATGCTTTGGTTGGTCACGCTAAGTATCCATGAGGCTTGCCGTCACCGTGGCGCCCAGCTCTCGGCACCCTTCCCACGTCGCCGCGTCCGGACCGCCGACGACCGTCAACGGCCCTCGAAGACGTTTCCAGCGCATGCCGGTCGCGGCCTTCGACCATGGGCGCCAAGCATTGACCAGACACGCGCCTCGCCTGGCCCCTCGCGCCCCGAGGCAAGCGTGGACACCGATGTCTCGGCGGCGGGCCGCCACCGGGGTCGCCTCTGTACCAACTAGTATGTACAGTTGCCGGGTGGACACCCCGGATCGCCTCATCGAGAGCACACGTGAACTGCTGTGGGAACGCGGCTATGTCGGCATGAGCCCCAAGGCCATACAACAGCGGGCGGGAGCCGGGCAGGGCAGCATGTACCACCATTTCAGCGGCAAGCCCGACCTGGCGTTCGCCGCGATCACTCGCACCGCGACGGAGCTACGCGCCGCAGCCGAGGCTCAGCTCTCCGGGCCTGGCACCGCCACGGAGCGAATCGCGACCTACCTGCGGCGGGAACGCGATGTCCTCAGAGGCTGCCCGATCGGCCGGCTCACCCAGGACCCGGACGTGATGGCCGATCCGGCGCTTCGCCGGCCGGTGGAGGAAACCTTCGCCTGGCTCCAGGACCAACTCAAGGGGGTCCTGGCCGAAGGGCGTAGGCGCGGCGAGTTGGATGCCGCGCTCGACCCGGCCTCCACGGCTTCGACCATCGTCGCGGTGCTCCAGGGCGGATATGTACTGGCCCGCGCGGCCAACTCCACCGCGCCATTCACCCAGGTTGTGGACGGTGTTCTCGGCCTGCTCGCCGCTCACGCGGCCTCCCCCGGTAGTTCGTCCCCCACGCAAGGAGCACACGGTCTATGCAGCTGACGCGTTCCGGCGCCCGCTCCGTCACCGCGCCATCCGAGTGGTTCACCGGCACCGCCTGGGTGGACGAGATCGCCGCCCCGGTTGTCGCCTCAAGGGTTCGCGTCGACACCATCCACTTCGCTCCCGGCACCCGCACGGTGTGGCACCGTCACCCGTTCGGCCAGGTGCTCTAYGTCACCGAAGGAACCGGCGTCGTTCAGGCTCGCGGCGGCCCGGTCGAGGTGCTCCGCGCGGGCGACAGCGTGCGCATTCTCCCGGACGAATGGCACTGGCACGGCGCTTACCCCACCACATTCATGACCCATCTCGCCGTCCAGGAGGTCGCCGAGGACGGCACCGAAGCAGAGCGCGGGGCTCCCGTCACCGACACCGAATACCACGCCTGATCCGCAGCCAGCCGGTAACACGACCGCAAGGAAGGCGTTCGATGTACGCGACGCAATACGAAATAACCCTGCCCTCCGACTACGACATGCGAATCAWCCGTCGCCGTGTGGCCGAGACCGGGCACGCCCTCGACGACCGCGTCGGCCTCGGGCTGAAGGCGTACACCATCCGGGAGCGCGGCGTCGCCGGCGCGCCCGCCAACCAGTACGCCCCGTTCTACCTGTGGGCGGACACCGGCGCGATGGGTCACTTCCTGGTCGGTGGTGCGGGCTTCCAGAACATCATCCGCGACTTCGGCCGCCCGACCGTGCACCACTGGATGGGTGTGGCCGCTATGGCTGGCCCGGCCCGAACCACGCCCCCGAGGTCCGCCTCCCGCCGCATCTGCCCGTTGACAACGGGCCCGGATCCGGACGGCCGAGGTCAGATCGATCGGGTCGAGCAGGAGATCGAGCACCTACGTGAGCTGGCCGGGCACGAGGCAGTACATACCGCAGCGCTGGCGCTCGACCCTCGGCACTGGCAACTGGTGCGGATGATTCTGTGGCGGGACACGGTGCCATTGGATCCAGATGCCACGGAGACGTACGAAATCCTGCACCTGTGCGCGCCGCATATCTCCGATCTGCCCGAGGAAAGAAGCTGGTAGGCACTCCCTGGCGGATTCGCCACGTGCTGCCACCCCGTCCGTCAGAGGCTCCCGTCACGGCGGCTGGCAGCCGTTCGGGATCGTGACCGCGCTCCCCGGACGGGCGGTGGCGCTGCCGTCGTCCCGTTCATCCGGTTGGCCGAAGCGATGGTGCTGGCGACCATGYGGCCCGCCGGAGAGATCGATGACGTTCCAACGCCAGCGGAGAACGCCCGAGCGACGGGCACACGAGTACGTGAAGGAACGGGAAACCGAGGAGGGCAGCTCATGATCAGCGGCCGATAGTAGATTTCTGGCATGCGAACTGCCGTTGACGCTGCCGGGCGCATCGTCATCCCCAAGGCGCTGCGTGATGCGCTCGGGCTCACGGCAGGTCAGACGCTGGAGATCGCGGAACGAGACGGACGGCTGGAGATCGTTCCAGCACCGACACCGATGACCCTGGTGGACGAGGGCGACGGCGTGATCGCCGTCGCTGACACGGACATGCCGGTGCTGAGCGCCGACCTGGTACGTGCCACGTTGGAGCGAACCAGGCGATGAAGGCCGTCGACACCAGTGTGGTCGTGGCCTGCTTTGCCAGCTGGCACGAGCACCATGCCATCGCACGCAAGGTCATGGCCGGCCGTCCGCGCCTCATCGCGCACGCGGCAATTGAGTCCTACTCGGTACTGACCCGGCTCCCGCCCCCACACCGGGCACAGCCCTCTACCGTGCACACGTTCCTCACCGAACGATTCACCGAACCGTTCCTCACCCTGTCGGAGACCTGGACCAGCGAGCGACCGCAACATACGAAGCCGTCGGAATCACCGTGGACCAGCTCGCTTCGCAGTGACCGAACCAGGCCCCCGGCCGTAGGGCCGGCTCTGGCAGGGACTCGGGACCGACCGTCAGTCGCCTCGAGGCGCGGGCAGATGGCGGACATGGGCCGGGTCACCAGGCGATCGAATTCGGCGTTGTGCCCCGCGGGAAGGGGATCCGGGTGGCCCGCGCGGTCGCGATGTCGATGCGATGGGCGCCACCGGCTCCGTCGACCACCATCAGCAGACGACTGGTCGGGTCGAGGGCCATCGTGTCGAAGGCCCAGATGGTGTTGCCACGGTTGACGTAGGGCTGCTCGAACAGTATCCGCAGCTGCCTGCCGGTGGCCGCGTCCAGTTCGATGACCCGGGTAACCCGGGTGCCGCCGCTGCGCTGCTGGGCGTCGATGGCGTAGATCTTCCTGCCGTCGGCGCTGAGGACCGGCGACGCGTAACCGTTGCCGCCCATCTTCCATCCGACAACCTGACGCGCGTTCGCAAGCAGGTCCCCGCCGGACCCGTCGGTGTCCAGGAGCCACAGCCCGCTCCTGTCGGCCAGTTTTCCGTCTCCCTCATCGTTGAACTGGAAGGCGAGGTGGCGTCCATCCGCGGACCAGCTGAAGTCCCGTGCGCTGCCGGGCCGGTCCGCCAGGTAGGAGGTGACGTGCCCGGTCCGGACATCCACCACGGCGATGCCCGCCGGGGGCATCGTGCCGTTCGGGGCGGCGAACGGGGTGGGGAACGCGAGCCGGTTCCCGTCCGGCGACGCGGCGAACCAGCCGCCGCCCCATGGCTGCGAGATGGTACGCACCACGTTCAGCGAGCCGACCCTCCCGGCCGAGCTGATCGCGAGTCGTTCGACCTCGACCCCACCGCCGCTACCGCTCGCCAACACGTAAAAGACCCGCGGGTCGGCCGTCCCAGCGACGGCGTCGAACTCAATCCCGCCAGGCGGTGACACCGAGTCGGTGACCGTCCCGGTCAGCGCGTCGCGGACCGCGATCTCCCGATAGCCCGTGCCGCCTCCGCCCATGTTCGTGACGAAGTAGCGTGCCGACGAGACAGCCGGCGCCGTCGTCGTCGCAGGCTGCCGGGTCACGCGAGGCACAAGAACCACGCCGCCGACGACGAGCAGAACGACGACGGCGACCAACGCCGGAACCAGCCAGCCGGCAGGGCCGTGCGTGGAGCCGCCGCGAAGCACGTCTCGCTGATCCCGGCGCGGTCGGACGCTGCTCCCGGGCGACACCGCAATGGCTACGTCCGCGCGTCCCGTCGCAGGCGTGGGGGTGGGGGTGGGCGCTGTGGTCACCCGGTCAGCGGAAACCAGCGCGGCCGTCGCGGCGGTCGCGTCGCGCAGCCGATCTTCCAGGGCTGTCATACAGCCACCTCCCCGAGTTGGCGCGCCAGCGTGCGCAGCGCACAGGTCGCTGTGGAGCGGACGGTCGCGGAGGTGATGCCGAGCATCTCCGCGATCTCGTTGTCCGAAAGGTCCAAGTAGTAGCGCAGGACCAGAACCTGCTGGCGGCGGGGCGCGAGGCTGCGCAGCGCGGCCATCACCTCACGCCGATCCTCCTGGAACATCGCGGCCGACTCGGCCGACCAGATCGCAGGATCATGGCGGACACCGAACCGCGCGAGCACTGCCCGGCGGCGCAGCACCCCCCGCGCGCCGTTGAGAACGGCGGACCGGACGTAGGCCAGCGCGCTGTCCGGGTCACGCAGCCCCGACCAGTGCCGTATCAGCCCGATGAACGCCTCCTGAACGACGTCCTCGGCCGTGCGCTGATCGCCGAGCAGGACGACCGCGAGCCGCAACAGGCCAGGGCGATGCTCGCCGAACAACACTCCGATGGAGGCGTACGGATCGGGTTTGCGGGTCGGCGGGGCCAGGTTYGCCCGCTGCGGGGGTCGGCGAGTAGATGGAGGAGGAGTCGCGCGCAGGCCCCAGGTCCGGCTGCGCGGACGGTCTTAGTCGCACATGTATAGAGATGCGGGAGAGTACCGATCCGCCGCTCGCCGACCGGAAAATCTCCCTACATGATCTGCCTGGCTTGTCCAGATCACGCGGGCATCAGCGCGCTGCACCTGCGTGGCTGGGCCGGGAGTCTGGCTTGTCCAGATCACGCGGGCATCAGGCTGGCCGCGACCGTTGCCCCCAGTTCCCAGCAGGCATCACGGCCGTCGGCGTCCACCTCACCGACGATCGACAGTGGCTCGCGCAGACGCTTCCACTTCAGCCCAGTGGCGATCGTCTCCACCCCGCGAATCGCCCCAGTCGTGTCACTGCCACCGTGCACGTAGAGTGCGTACGGCCGACCGACAGTCGCCTCAAGTACGGGGTAGTAGATCTGGTCGAAGAAGTGCTYGAGCGCCCCGCTCATGTAGCCGATGTTCGCCGGCGTGCCGAGCAGGTATCCGTCAGCGGCGAGCACGTCGACGGCGCTCGCGGCCAGCGCCGGCCTCACGACCACATCCACGCCCTCGATCGCGTCGTCCCGCGCCCCGGCGAGCACCGCCTCCAACATCGCCTGCATCGTCGGCGACGGCGTGTGGTGGACGATCAAGAGGGTGGGCATCGGTAAGCATGGTAGTGCCGCGGCAGGCATGGCGTGCCACCGCGGCGCGAGCTCTGGAGATCGGTCAGAGGTGGCGCGCCGCCGGTGACGCGTAACGCCGGACCGATCATCGACCAACTGGCGCAGGCGGCGGGGCGCGTGTTTGGTGACGCGGCATTGGGGCCTGCATCGGCGGCGCGTCGCTGGCAGCCGAGATCGGACTTCCGCGAGACTGGCTCAATACCCTCGCGAGGTAGCTGTTCAGCTCGGTTGAGCGGCTGTCTTCCGGATCTTGTGTGGTGATCGGTCTCCTGGTTGTCGGGCGGCGGGGCAAGATCGGCTAGGTTGCGGGGGTGGAGTTTGCGGGCCGGCCGAGCTATGAGGAGCTTGAGCGTCTGGTCGCGGAGCAGGTGGCTGTCATCGCCGGGCAGGCCGCGCTGATCGAACGGCAGGCGGCGCTGATCGAGGGGCTGACCGCGCGGGCCGAGGAGTTGGCGGCGCGGGTCGCGGAGCTCGAACGCCGGCTCGGGACGGACAGTTCGACGTCGTCGCGTCCGCCGTCGTCGGACAGCCCGTTCACGAAGGCGCCGAAGCGGTCGTCGCGGACGGCGTCGGGCCGGCCCCGTGGCAAGCAGCCGGGCGAGCCGGGGCAGACGCGGAACATGGT
>NZ_MOMC01000110.1 GCF_001983105.1 Pseudofrankia asymbiotica
CTTCTCCAGCTTGGCTTTCTCCGCACGGAGTTTCTCCAACTCCTTGTCCCGGTCATCGACCGGAGGGCGGCCCTTCGGTTTCGACAGGCCCGCCAACGCCCCGGCCTCCCGGGCCTTACGCCACTCCACGATATGCGCCGAGTACAGATTCTCCCGCCGCAGGATCGCGCCCTTCTGACCGTCCGGCGCCGCCTCGTACTCGTTCAGGATCCGCAGCTTGTACRCCGCCGAGAACGACCGCCGCCGCGCCTTCGGCTCGACCTCAGGGTCCGGCCGCCGGCCACCACCTTCACGCTCGTCCACACGGACATCATCGACCAGGCCCCGCCCAGCCGGCACTGCCATCGTCACGATCTTCCTCTCCCTACCCGCCCAGGTCACAAGATGATAGCTACTGCCTGACTCATCTCATCCTGACGGATAGGGGACGTCACACGATGCCTACGTCTACTACGACTGGTGCTTCGGCAACGGTATCGACGACGGAATTGCTGTCCGAGCTCTGACCACCGACAACTGCGTCCCGCTCTGGTCGGGACGCGTGACGTACTGGAGCGGCAGCGCGGCGCCCTTCGCGGTCTGCCACCCCCGCGGCCCCGCATCGTGAGGAACGGGCCCGGAGCCGGTATGTCCGAGCTGGTAACTCCGAGCCGGTGTGTCAGCCGTCGGCGAGCAGTTCCCGCACGCGCGGGATCACAGCCGTGCCGTAGAGCTCGATGGAACGGAGCAGGGCCGGATGCGGCAGGCCGCCCATGTCGTACTTGAGATCGAACCGGGCCGCGCCGAGCGCGCGGACGGCAGCGGCGATCTTACGCGCGACGGTCTCAGGTGAGCCGACGTAGAAGCTGCCCGCCGGCCCCACCTCGTGGCGGAACTGTTCACGGGTCGGCGGACGGAATCCGCGTTCGCGGGCGACGGTCCGGATCTTCGCGTCGTAGTGCGGCCAGATCTCGTCGAATGCCTCGTCGTCACTGTCCGCGAGATGGCCGGGAGAATGAATACCGACAGGTAGCGCGGCCTGCCCGGACTCGGCGAGGGCGCGGCGGTAGAGGTCCGCCAGCGGACGGAACCGGCCAGGTGATCCACCGATGATCGCGATCATCAGGGGCAGGCCGTGTCGGGCCGCCCGCAGCACGGACGCGGTGCTTCCGCCGACACCGAGCCAGGCACGCAGACCGGACTCCGTACGTGGGTAGACGGAAAGGTCCCGCAGTGGCGGCCGCGTCGTGYCCGTCCAGCTGATGGGCTTCTCCGTGAGCAACTGGGCGAACAGATCGGTCTTCTCCTCGGACAGGAGTTCGTAGTCCGCGAGCTCGTATCCGAACAACGGGTACGGTTCGGTGCTGGAGGCGCGGCCGATAATGATCTCCGCGCGGCCGTGGGATACGGCGTCGAGCGTCGCGAACCGTTCGTAGACCCGTACCGGGTCATCGGTGCTGAGCACCGTGACCGCCGAGCCGACACGGATTCGCCGGGTACGCRCCGCGATCGCGGCCATGACGATGTCCGGCGCGCCCAGGGGCTCGTCGTCGCGGTGGTGCTCGCCGATGCCGAAGAAGTCAATCCCGAAGGCCTCCGCGTGCACGCCCTCGACCACGATGTTGCGGATCGTCTCCGCATGGCCAAGAGGGGTGCCCGACGGGTCGACGGTCACGTCTCCGAACGTGTTCAGGCCGAACGTCAGGCCGGCGGGATCCAGGGCCGACGACGACGCGGGTGATGACGACGCGGGTGGTGCGGACATGCCGACTCCCCCTGGTACATGGGACATCAGGCGCGAAGGTGCGCCAGTGCGTCGCTCCACGCGACGACCTCGTCGATCAGCGTGGAAAGCGACGCCGCCTGGTGCTCGCCGGGGGCGAACGTACGGAAGTCCTTGAAGTCGGTGAACAAGGAGAGCGCGACCTGCGTCCGCACGTCAGCCATCTTCAGCTCGCCGGCGATCAGGCGCAGGTGCTCGGCCGCGCGCGCCCCGCCGACCGAGCCGTAGGAGACAATGCCGAGTGCCTTGTTGTTCCACTCCGCGAACAGGTAGTCGATCGCGTTCTTGAGCACGCCGGTCGTGGAGTGGTTGTACTCCGGGGTCACGAAGATGAACCCGTCGAAACGCGCGATCGTCGCGGCCCATTCCTGGGTGTGCGCGTTCTGGTACTGCCCCATCGCGGGGGGAAACTGCTCATCCAGGTGAGGCAGYGGGTAGTCGGCGAGGTCGATGAGCTCGAACGTCGCGTCGGTACGCGTGCTCGCCGATTCGAGGACCCACTTCGCCACCGGCTCGCCGTTGCGGCCGGGACGAGTGCTGCCGAGGATGATCCCAATCCTGGTCACGCGTCGATCCTTTGATCTAGAGGGTCGGGCACCTGCGCCACGACCGCTTGACTTGAATGTTCAAGTCAAAGCTAGACAGCGCAACTTGAACCGTCAAGTCAGCTAGGATGTGAGCATGAGCATGGACAGGTCCAGCACCGGGTCCGCCGGCTCGGCACCCGCGGAGTGGCCGCCCGACGTCGAGCCTCGCTGGCTCGACGCTCGTGAGCTCGAGGAGTGGATGGCGATGGCCCGGGTGCTGACCATGCTCCCCGCCAGGCTGGAACGCGACCTGCAGTACCACGCCAACCTGAACTGGATGGAGTACCACGCGCTCGCGATGCTCTCGGAGCAYGACGGGCACACGATGCGCCTGACTCGGCTCGCCGCCGTCACGAACGCGTCGCTGTCCCGGCTGTCRCATCTCGTCACCCGGCTCGAGGCGCGTGGCTATCTGCGGCGAGAGCCGGACCCCGACAACGGCCGTTTCACCAACGCGGTCCTCACCCCGGCCGGATACGAGAAGCTCGTGGCGGCCGCGCCCTGGCACGCCGAGAGCGTTCGATCCCTCGTCTTCGACGCGGTCGACCCAGCCGACATGGCCATCCTCCGGTCCGCCTTCGACCGGATCAGCCGAGCCCTCGACCAGGCCGCCGGCACCCGCGGGCGAAGCGACCCCGCCGCCAACGGTCAGTAGCCGTCAGCGACCTCGCGCTCGTCGTAGCCGGTGGTCACAATCCACACCGCCCCGCGGAACGCCGAGATCCACACCGCCCCGCGGAACGCCGAGATCCACACCGCCCCGCGGAACGCCGAGATCCACACCGCCCCGCGGAACGCCGAGATCCACACCGCCCCGCGGAACGCCGAGATCCACACCGCCCCGCGGAACGCCGAGATCCACACCGCCCCGCGGAACGCCGAGATCCACACCGCCCCGCGGAACGCCGAGATCCACACCGCCCCGCGGAACGCCGAGATCCACACCGCCCCGCGGAACGCGGTCGGGCGCCGGGGCGCCCTCCGCTGGGTCAGCGGTGCCGCCAGCACAGCCGGTGTTCATGCACTTCCAGCTGGTTCGGAGGCTCAGGGTCCCGAGTGGCTCTCGGCGAGGCGGCGCAGGCCCGATCTGATGCGTGACTCGCCGAGTTCCGGCAGCAGTGCGGCCACATGCTCGGCGGCCAGCGCGGCGAGCAGGGCGTGCGCGGCGTGGTCCGGGTCGGGTCCGCCATCCAGCAGGATCGCCACGTGCCGGTGCCAGAACCGGTAGGCCCCGATCCGGTAGCGGGCGCCGGGTGCGGCGGTCTCCGACATCCGTACCAGGTCCAGGTGCTCCAGCAGGTAGCCGAGGTATGCGTCGACGAACGTGGGGAGCCGTTCGGAGGACGGTGCTCCGGGGCCGAGCGGCGGCGGCCCGTGCAGGATCGCCTCCTGCAGCTCCTGCTCCCGCGTGTCGAGCAGTGCGACCGCCAGGCCCGCCTTGTCCCCGAAGCGGCGAAAGAGCGTGCCCTTGCCGACCCCGGCGGCGGCCGCGATCTGGTCCATGGAGACCGCCGCCACCCCATGCTCGGCGAACAGCCGGGCGGCCGCGTCCAGCACGGCCGCCCGGTTGCGCGCCGCGTCAGCTCGTTCCTTGGGAGGCGGGGTCCGAAGCAGTTCCAACGGTGTTGCACAACCGGACTGCGGTCCGCTAAGGTTCTGCTGCACAACCGGACTATAGTCCGATTCTCTGGAGGTAGTGGCATGACTGCACTCATCACCCGTGACGAGCTGAAGGCGGCGATCGACGCCGGCAACGTGACGGTCATCGACGCGCTGGGCGGCGAGTACTACGCACAGCAGCACCTGCCCGGCGCGCTGCCCCTGGTCCTGGCCGAGGTCGGCGCCGAGGCGACCGCCCTGCTGCCCGACCGTGACGCCGCCATCGTCACCTACTGCACCAACCCGGCCTGCCCGAACAGCGGGCAGGTCGCCGACCGGCTCACCGCGCTCGGCTACTCCAACGTCCGCAAGTACCGCGAGGGCATCGAGGACTGGGTGGCGGCTGGCCTGCCCACCGAATCGGCCTAGCCGTCGAGCCGTCGGCACGGCAAGGCCAGCCGGCTTGGTGGTGTTCGCCCGGGCCGGCCGTCGCGGATCGTCGCGCTTATCCGCGGCGGCCGGCCCGCGGGCGCTGCTGGGTGAGGGCGCGTGGACCGGGAAAACACCGTCGAGAGAGACGGCCGGGAGCGCCCAGCCGAACCCGCATGCGCCTGTCTGATGCATGCGCCTGTCTGACCGGTGAATCCGTCAGGCGTCCGCCGATCGTCGAGTGGAGTCCTTGAAGCCTTTGATGCCGGAGACGGCCGGGCCGCTGGTCGCCCTGCGGCGCGAGGCCGCCGCGGCGACCGCGCTCATCGTGGCCACGGTGATCAGCGCGAGCGCGGCCCACGGCAGCGTTCCTGCCCCGGAACGCTCGAGCACGATGCCGCCGGTGAGCGAGCCGCCCGCGATACCGAGGTTGAACACGGTGGTCTGTATGGAGGTGGCGACGTCGGCCTTGTCCGCGCCACAGGCGTTGACCACCGCCGCCTGCAGCAGTGTCGGCGCCGCGCCATACGCCGCGCCCCACGTGGCGACCGAGACGAGCAGGACAGCGGGCACACGCCCAAGAGTTCCCATGACGATCATCGCCGCCGCGATGAGGCAGAGTGCCACCAGCAGCATCGGATGGGAATGCCGGTCCACCARCAGCCCCGCGGCCCAGACGCCGACGACCGTCGCGCCGCCGAAGACGAACAGCGCGACGCCGACGTCGCCGAATCGCGACCACTGTGCCAGGGGCGAGATGTACGTGTACACCGACTGGTGGCCCAGCAGGAGGAAAAGGGTCACCGCGAACACCGGGCGCAGGCCGGGAGTCACGACGACCCGCCGCACCGGGACGCGCTCGGTGGCCGGCTCCCCCGGGAAGTCCGGAACGCGCCAGATCACCCAGGCCGCCAGAACCAGCGCCAACGCGGCGAGCACGGTGAAGCTGGCACGCCATCCGGCGACGGCGGCCAGCGCGGCGCCGGCCGGAATGCCCGCCGCGGACGCGATCGTGATTCCGGCGAGGACGACGGCGATCGCCCGGCCCTGGCGCTCGGCCGGGACCATCCTGGCGGCGTAGCCAGCGAGCATTCCCCAGCTCACCCCGCCCGCCACGCCAGCCAGCAGCCGGGCGGCGAACGTGAGCGGATAGCTGCCGGAGAAGGCGGTCACAGCGTCGCAGAGCCCGAACGCTGCAAGCGCGCCGACCAGCACCGGGCGGCGGCGAAAGCCCCGTAACAGCGCGGCGAGCGGTATGGCCGCCAGGCACGACGCGGCCGCGTAGCCACTGACCAGAAAACCGACGCTGGCTCGGGACACGCGCAGGTCCGCGCTCATCCTGGTCAGCAGCCCGGCCGGGAGCAGCTCGGTGGCCACGGCGACGAAGGCCGCCGCCGTGAGCGCCAGCAGCCCGGCCCAGGGAAGTCCCGCCGGGCGGGGCGCCTGCCCACCCTCCCGGGGCGCCCGCGTAGCCCAGGGCCCGCCGCCGCCCGAGGACATCTCACCCGTCGGCGACGCCCCGCGTACCTCGAACATGGACATGCGACGATGCTCAAACGTTCACATCAATGTGATKGCAACTGTGGCCCTGGTCACCCAGATGCCGCGTCCGAGGCAGCGCGACACCATGACGGCGAGACACCATGAGAATCGGCGACGTTTCGCGGCGCACCGGCGTCCCAGCCAGGATGCTCCGCTACTACGAAGAGCAGGGTCTACTGAGCCCTGAACGGACCGACAACGGGTACCGCACCTACTCCGAGTCGACGGTCGAACGCGTGAAACAGATCCGCGKCCTRCTCGACTGYGGCCTCACCACCGAGATCATCCGCATCATCCTGCCGTACCTGGACCGCCCCGACCACATCTACCTGCTGCCGGAGAACCTCAGCCCGCACACCGCCGAACTCCTCCGGGACGAGATCGCGCGTATCCAGCAGCGGATCGACTGTCTGACGCACAACCGCGACGCCGTCCTCGCCTATCTCGCGGCGGCACAGTCGGRCATCGCACCGTGCGCCGGGAATCGGCCCCGCGGCGAGCGGACCCCCGAGCCCGAACCTCACAGTCGAGATCACCACGAGGCCTAGACACTTCTTGCCGGCGTCCCAACCGCGACAGCTGGGCGCCCGGCTTGAGCTGTGCTTCCACGACATCGAGCCGCCGCCGGCACCTCCGGCGCCGCCGCGTCGACATGTATTGCATAGGGTGCTATACAGGGTGAACCGCGCACGGCGGTCGAACTTGGCATCGCCAGCGGTCCGCTCAACGATTCGCGGGCCGGCGGCCGGCCACCAGAGCTGGCGCTAAGCAAACATTTTAATCAGTTACACGAAGCACGGGGGCTTCGCGATGTATCTCTATTTAGTCTGCTCATTTGTCGGTTGCGGCTCGCACCCACGGCTATGAATCGGCCGCGCACGCGCGGGGACCTGGTCGCGGCAGTTGCCTGCCCGGTTGTGGTCATAGCGGCTCTCGCCGTCCTCGCCGTCAGAAGTCACGACGTGAAGATGGTCAACGCCGACAATCCCTTCGTCTCTGCCTCTGTCCTCCCATCAGCGGGAGACCAGTCTCCAGAGGTGTCGCCGACGGCGTCGCCACCGCCATCCGTCAGTCCGACCTCCGCCAGTCCGACGTCCATCAGTCCGAGCCCGACGCCGGGCCCGACCGTCCTTCCTGGTCAGACAGTCACTGCGCCCCCGCCCGCACCGCCGTCGGGCGGCGCGCCGAGCCCCGGTCCCGCTGGCGGCGGGACTGAGAGCGCCAAGCCGAGCGAAGGCACCTCCGGGCCAGGAAACCCGGCCGAGCCACTCCCAGTTCCGGGGCCGTCCGGTCGGAACCCGTCAGCCGGCGTTCCGGAGAACGGGGCCGGCACGCCCGGCCCCGGAACTGGTTCCGATAGCTCCGCGGACGGTCCCGGAACCGGCACAGGTGGCACTTCAGGGGGTCCCGGAACCGGCACAGGTGGCACTTCAGGGGGTCCTGGGACCGGCTCCGGAAATCCTTCAGGCGGTCCCGCGACCGGGACCGGTGACCCCACAGGTGGACCCGGAACAGGTGGTCCCGGTAACGGGGGAACCGGCGGCCCTCAGAGCACTGGGCCGGGAACCGGTCCGTCTGGACCAGACGACGGCCCGGGTTCCGCCAGCTGCTCGGCCAATGCGGGCGCGTTTCAGATCAAGGGCCAGTCCGTCCCGAATGGCGGGACGATTGTCGTGCGGCAGTTCGCGGCCTCGATGTCCATGTCGGGCGCAATCTCCGGTGCCCGTCCCGGTGAGCGTTTCTTCGTAATCAGCCGACCGCCGAGCGGGGAAGGGGAGCGCTATCTCCAGGGTGAGGTACGGGCCGGAGGGTTCGCGCTGAGGATTTCGCTGAATGGGGACGGCCTGTACTACGACGCGCCCGAACCCGTCGAGGTCGTCTGCGCCGCTGGCGCCGCGGCGGGCCGCCTGGCGGCCGCGATCGGGCCGCCGGGCGAAAGGGACCCGATCTCCGCCGGAGCGTGGGGCGCGCTGAGCCCGGTTCCCCACACCATCGGCGGGTTGCTGGTCGACCGCCAGTCACCGACGCCCACGTCGCCGCCCCCGCCCACCTCCTCGGGGCCGGCGTCCTCACCGCCCACGTCGCCACAGGGAACACCGCCGCGGGAGGCGTCGCCACCGCCGTCGACGAGCTCCACGCCGCCGGTGGCATCCACTCCGCCCGCGCCACCGCCGGCATCGTCGCCGCCGCCAGTCGCCCACACGCCCGCTGGGGCGACCCAGCCGTCGGGCTGAGAGGAGGAGGAATGGTTCTTCCGTCGATCAGCCCTGCCGGGCGGGGGGTGGCCGTCCTCGCCCTGACGGTCGCCGGCGCTGGCGCGCTGCTGGGCTATCCGTCGTTCGTCCTGCTCGGCGGCGGTCTCGCCGGGCTGCTGGCCGTCGCGGCCGGCGTCGTGCTTGCCGGTGGACGAGCACGCGCCGAACTCGCCGTCGAGCCGTCACGCCCGGCGCGGGGCGACACCGTGCGGATCACGGTTCACGTTCTCACCTCCGGGCGTTCGCCGTGGGCCGCCGGCCGGGTCGCGGTGCTCGGATCGCTCGCGCGGGTCGAGATGGCGTTCACGGGCCGGCGGTCGGGTGACGGTTTCCAGGGGACCGCGACCATTCCCGCCAGCGTTCGGGGCCGGCACCGAGTGGGCCCGGTGGAGCTCGTGCGCGCCGACCCGATGGGCCTGGCGCGCGGGTCCCATCCCCTGTCGTCTCCGGCTCTGTCGTCTTCGGCTCTGTCGTCTTCGGACGTGGCGGCGACGGTCCGAGTCGTCCCGCGCCTGGCGCGGCTGGCTCCCCCGCCGTCCGCCCGGTTCCGGCAGCTCGACGGACCGGATCACTCCGTCCTGCGCGACGGCAGCGCGGCGTTCGACACGCTGCGCGAGTTCGTGCCGGGAGACGACCCGCGGCGGATGCACTGGCCGTCGGTGGCGCGCACCGGTGAGCTGTTGGTCCGTACGTTCGTCGACCCGGGCGTGCCGTCCGGGCATGTGCTGCTGGACACCCGCGCCGGGGTCTACGGCGGCGGCGAGCGGCCGGCCGCGTTCGAGGACGCCGTCGACGTCGCCGCGTCCGTGCTCGCCGGGTTCATCGCCCGCGACTTCCCGGTGACGCTGGCCGTCCGCGGTCAGGTGACGTGGCCGGCCGCCGGGCTCCCCGAGACGACCGACAGCATGCTCGAGCTGCTCAGCGAGGTTCTGGCCGACGACGACCACGGGCCGCCGGCGCTCGGGGCCGCGCACCTGCGTGAGGGTGCGCTGGGAAGTCTGGTCGTCGTCACCGGGGGCCACGAGACGGTCCCCGCGTCGACGTTCGACGCCTTGGCCCGCCGGTTCACCAACACGACCGTCGTACATGTGCGCCCCGCCGGTCACGCCGCCAACGCGGTCCTGGCGACGGGGCGGATGGCCGTCGTCGAGATCTCGGACGTGTCGAAACTGGCGGACCTCTGGCCAGGCCTGCACGCTCAGCGCGGCGGCCGCCCATGACACTCCCGATCACGGCGCCACCCACGATCACGGCGCCACCCACGACCTCGGCGACGGCGACGGCTACGGCCGGTTCGGCCGGCGAGCGGCGGCGCCCCGGCCGGCGTATCGGCGCCCTGATCTCGTATGCCTGCTCGGCGGCGGCCGCCGCCAGCGCGGGGCTGGCGTTCCTGCCCGCGATCGCCGGCCCGCGGCCGGTCGCGGTCGCCGTGGGGTGCGCGGCCGTGCCGACGCTGCTGGTCGCGGCGGCCGCGCGCCGCGGGCGCCGGCCGTCGCGCTCCCGCTTCGTCCCGCACGCGCTGGTCGGCGTCGCCGGCGTCGCCGGCGTCGTCGGGGCCGTGGTGTGGCTGGCCACGGCCACCGGCGGCACGGCCGGCCCACCGGACCCGCTGCCCACCCGGCTCGCCGATCTCGTCCCGCGCCTGCTCGCCTTCCTGCCGCCGGCGCCGGCGGGACCGGACGTGCTGGTCGTGCCGGCGATCCTGGTGTGGCTCGCCGCCACCTCGGGCGCGGTACTCGTCGCGGCGGACCGGCGGCCCGCGGTCCGGCTCATCCCGGCAGTGTCGGTGTGGATGCTCGGGGTCTGCCTGTCCGTGCCGTCCCGGCGGTTCCACCTGGTCACCGCGGCCGCGCTGCTCGTGACGGCGCTCGGGCAGCTCGCCGTGTCCGCCCGATCCGAGCGGGCGGGCACGACAGAAATGATCCGCTTGCCTCGGCCACGGCGAGCCGCTGACGCGACCGGCGAGCCGTGGTCGCCGTCGCCCTCGCCGGCGCCAGGAGCAGCGGCGGGGTACGAGCGGCCTACGCCCTCGGCGCGGAGGTCCCGGCGCCCCTCCCAGCGCTCCGAGCCATCCCTGGCCGGTCGCGGAAGGACGCGGCGGCGGGCGCGTTGGCTGGGTCTCGCGGCGCTGACGGCTCTGGTGGGCGCGGTGTGCGTGTTCGCCAGGACGACCTCGGTGGATCCCCGAGACCACCTGGCGGACCGCGTCACGATCGCGGACGACGCACTCGACGACTATGCCCGCTGGGTGGCCGACCCGGCCAGTCCGGTCTTCACCGCGAGTGGTGGTGACGACGGCACCGACGGCCGCGACTGGCGTCTCGCCACCCTCACCAGGATCGATGGCGACACCTGGCTGCCGTCCGGCCCCTTCCGCCTCGCCGGGCCGACGGTGCCACCCGTGGCCGACGGCCCGTCCCCACTCGCGACGGGCGTGGGCTCCTCGGCCAGCCCCGTCACCCGCCAGATCACGATCCTGGACCCGTTGGCGCGGTTCCTGCCGACAGCTGACCGGCCGGTGTCCCTGGGCGCCGCGCGGGACATCTGGATCGACGCGGACACGGCGACGCTGGCGCGGCCGGACGAGCAGGCGCGCGCCTACACGCTCACGTCGGTGCTCCCGGCTTCGATGGCCGGCACCACCGACGTGTTTCCCGCCGGGGGCCGTGCCACGACCGACGCCACGCGGAAAGGCTGCGCGAAGGCGGTGTTCAGCCTCCTGCCGGCGCGGGTCCGGCGGGAGCTGAGCGACAAGGTTCGGGCGAACCAGCGCCGCGACGCCAGCCGAGCGCTGCTGACGGAGCTGAACGAGAGGTTCACGCCGGTCGCCCAGGGCACGGCCGGCGACCCGGAGGCCAGTGCCGGGCACAGCTGTTCCCGGCTCGCCGAGTTCGCCACCAGCAGGCGCGGCACCGCCGAACAGTTCGCGGTCGCGTACGCCCTGGCCGGACGGGATATCGGCCTGCTCACCCGCGTCGTCGTCGGCTTCTGCGCCGACGGAGCGGCGGCGGCGGGCACAGCGGTGCCGGCCACCCCGGCCGCGGCCCCGGCCACCCCAGCGGCATCCACGCCGGYCGCGGCCACGACCGGCTGCCACGCCGGCGCCGGAGGCCGACAGGCGCACTCCGCGTCGGCGACGACCGTGACTGTGACCGGGGCCGACGCCAGGGTGTGGGTCGAGGTCCACCTCGGCGGCGGAGTCGGCTGGATGCCGCTGCATCCCGGCTCGACCGACCCCGGGGACGTCCGGCAGGACCACGCCGCCGCGCCGCCGCCTGGAGAGGGTTCCGGCGGCGGGGGTCCCGGGAACGGCGGCGGGGGCTCGGGGAAGGACACCGACGGCGACGGCGACGGCGACGGGACGCTCCCGCCCGGACCGGTCCAGGATGGTGACCAGTCGGCGCGGACCGGTCACCGGGCGCTGCTGGCGCTGGTCGCGGTGCTCGCGCTGGTGGTGTTCCTGGCCCTGGTGTGGGCCGGTCGACGGGCTGTCCGGTCGCTGTCGCGGTGGCATGCCCGCCGCCGGGCGCGGCTTGGCGGCTCACCTTCCGACCGGGTGGTCGCCGCGTGGCGGGACTCCGTCGACGCGTTCGACCGGGCCGGCCGGGGTGTGCCCACCCACGCGAACGCCACGGCCATCATCCGCCAGGCGTCGGTCGAGTTCGGCGCGACGGCCGCCACGGACCTGAACGTGCTCGCCTCGGCCATGGCGGCGCTGCTGTACGCCGGGCAGTCCGCCCGGCCCGACCACGCGGTGATGGCCTGGCGACGGCGGGATGYGTTCGTCAGGACCGTCAGGGCGCGTCTTCGCGCCGACCGGGCCCGGCGGCGCGGCCGTCGCCTCTCCCACCTGTCGTCTCGTTCTCCTTCACGTCTGTCACGGGGGTTCAGCGGAAATGGACATAACCGGGTTCGCGACAAACTTTCGTAAGGTCGCGAGCAACATCGAACAGGTCATCCACGGAAAGCCTGAGCAGGTGGAGCTCGCCCTGGTGTGTCTTTTCGCGAAGGGCCATCTGCTGATAGAGGACACCCCGGGGCTCGGCAAGACCAAGCTGGCCAAGGCGCTGGCGAACTCGATCCACTCCGAGGTCAGGCGCATCCAGTTCACGCCTGACCTCCTGCCGACGGACATCACCACCAGGACGGTCTACGACCGGGAGGCGAGGACCTACCGGTTCGAGCGCGGCCCCGTCTTCGCGAACGTCGTCATCGCCGACGAGATCAATCGGGCGTCACCGAAGACCCAGTCGGCCCTGCTCGAGGTGATGGAGGAGCAGCAGGTCAGCCTCGGCGGCGAGACCGAGCCGGTACCCGACCCCTTCATCGTGCTGGCCACGCAGAACCCGCTCGACACCGCCGGTACGTACGCGCTGCCCGAGGCCCAGCTCGACCGGTTCCTGATGCGGATCAGCATGGGCTATCCGGACCTCGACGACGAGCTGGCGATCCTGCAGGAGGACTCCCAGGCGCCCGCCGCGCCGTCGATGCCGTTGGTACCGCCCGTCCTCGGCGCCCCCGACGTCGTCGCCATGGCGAAGCTGGCCCGTGCCCGAGTTCTGATCACGTCGCCGCTCTCCCGGTACATCGCGGAGATCACCAGAATGACCCGCGTCATCGCGGACGACGGCGGTCGCGGGGTGGACGGCGCGGCCGCGCGGATCGCCGTCGGCGCGAGCCCACGCGGCACGGTCGCGCTCGCCCGGGCGGCCCGGGTCTACGCCGCGTCGCGGGAACGCGACTACGTCCGGCCCGAGGACGTCGCCGAACTGGCCGTGCCGGTCCTCGCCCACCGCCTGGTGCTCGCGCAGGGCGTCGACCAGACCCATGTCTCCGAGGAGGCCGTCGCCCAGGTCCTGCGCATGGTCCCACCGCCGCGTTAGCGCGGCGCGTGCCGTAGCGGCGGCGCGTGCCCGTAGCGGCGGCGCGTGCCCGTAGCGGCGGCGCGTGCGGCCCGTCGCGTGGCCGGCCCTGTGCCGGGTGCCGCCCGCCGGTCGACGGCCGCGATCCGCCCAGACCGTCCCATCAGCCACTCGCCGCGGCCGACGCCAGGCGGCGCCTCAAAGGACAGCCCCATGCCACTCATGGACATTCCCATCACCGTCCTCGACCGCAACGCGCTGCGTGACGCGGCCGTCGAACTGGCCGACACGCAGGACGAGATCGAGCGGGTCCTCGACGAGATCGGCTTTCCCAGCCGGTCCCGGCCGGACATCGACGGCCCGCCGGACCAGGCCTGGCGGCGGATCTTCCACGAGTTCGACGACGGCGCGATCGACGCGCCGTACACGAAGCTGCTCACCGCGCTCACCCGGCGGTCCGCGGACCACGAGGTGATCGCGCGGCTGCTCACCACATATCCCACTTCCACCGTGGGTTCCACGGCGAGCGGCCCGGTACCTGGCCGTACGTCCGACGACCGTGGGGTCTCCGGCTGGGAAGGCCCGTACGACCCGATGCCGGCGCCGACACCCGCGCCGGCCGGAGCCGGACCGGGCGCGGGCCGATCGGCCAGGACGCGCCTCGGCCTGGACGCACTCGCCGCGGCGCCAGCCGGGGAGCGCTCGCGTCGACGGGCCCACTGGGCGCCAGCGGCCGTGATCGCGGTGGCCCTGGTCGTGATCGTCGCCGCCGTGGCGGTGGTCGCCGTCGTGCTGTCAGGGAACACCTCCACCGCCTCGGAGCCCGGCCCGGGCGGCACGGGTACGACGCAGCCGGCAAAGGATCCGGAGGAACGGCTGACCACCGCCGAGCGGCAGCTGACGGCGACGGACCCGAACGAACGACGCGCCGGCGTGCGTGCCCTGCTGGGCCTGGCCCGCGACGAACCCGGGATGAAACAGAACGTGTGCGGCGACCTGCAGGACTTCGCCAAGGGATCCCTGCGCTGGAACGCCGAAAGCGACCGGCACCAGGGCATCAACATCGCGGATCTCAGTGTCAGGACCCCCGACGGCTATGCCGCACTCAACGGTCTGAGTGACACAGGATGCGGGAGCTTCGGTCCAGGGACCATCGCCATGGAACGCATGGACCTGCGTGCGTGGAAGGGCCTGCATCCGAACCTCGCCGGCCAGTTGATCACTGACTCGCATCTGGGGAACTCCGACCTGAACTCGGCGAACTTCTCCGCCGGCAGCCTGAACGGCGACGTGCTGCAGTACGCCCGTATGCGGAACGCGAACCTGTCCGGCACGGCGATGCGCGGCTGCAACCTGGAATATGTCCGGCTCTCAGACGCGATAATGACCAATGCCGACCTCAGCCCCAACGTCGACAGGACGACCAATCTCAGTCACGCGCAGCTCGACGGTGTCGACCTCACCGGAGCCAATCTGAGCGGCACGAAGATGGGGAGCGTCTCGTTCACCGCGCCGACCGGCACGACGCAGCACACGGCGAAGCTGGTGGGCGCCAACCTGACCGGCGCGCATCTGGAGGGCGCCGACCTGCGGTTCACCGACCTGACCGGCGCCCAGCTGTCCGGCGCCTCCGCCGACGGGTCGACCCGGTGGCCGACCGGTTTCGACCCACGCTCGCACGGAGTCCGGGTCTCGTGAGCACGCCGGCCGAGGGAGAGGAATCCGACCGGCGTCGTCCTCGGCCGGCGGCGCCCGGCCGCACGCAGTTCTTCATCGCCAATGCGGAGGCGGACCGGGACTGGGCCGACTGGATCTCCTGGCAGCTGGAGAGCGCCGGGTACTCGCTGACGAACCCCGGCTGGCAGGCCGTGGCGGGAATGAACCTGCTGGACGTCATCGACAAGGCGCTGCGGCACGCCGAACGGACGATCGCGGTCGTCTCGGAGACGTATCTCCACTCGGATGGGGAACAGGTCGGACGGAGCGTCCCCGGCGACCGCGCCGGTGTGCGGAACGCCGTGATTCCGATCAGGGTGGAGAACGTCCCCATGACCGGCCTGTTCGAGAACGTCACCTCGATCGACCTGTTCGACGTCACTGCCCAGGAGGCCGAGAAACGCCTGCCGACCGGCATCGCCCAGGCGTTGAAGGGGAACGCTCGCCCGACCGCCAAGCCTCGCTTTCCCGGACGGAAGCCCGCGTTCCCTGGGACGCCGTCGACGGACCACCCCCAGCGGCGCCCGGCCGCGCGACGTAGCGCCGATCCCCCCGCCGAGGCGGTCCCGCGGCCCTCGAAGGAGCCTCAGCGACAGCCGCGGCCCAGCCCAGCACCAACGCGGCCACCGGCACCGGTCGACGCCCACGTGCGGACCTATCGAGACTTCGAGATGGTCCTTCGGCGCGACGACGACGACCACTATCTGCTCCGATACACCGACCCGCGGCGCGGTGTCTGGACCGCGCCGGTCACGCTCAGGTCGTCCTCCCCCGAGCTCACCCGGTTTCTGAGCCATCTGGCCAGCCCACGTCGGTCGTCCACGGGCCGTCTGGGCGACGCCGAGAACGAGGCCCGCGAGTTCGGCTCGGCGCTGTTCACCTCCCTGTTCCACGACGAGGTCCGGTCCGCGCTGCGCGCCAGCCGGCGAGCCGCGGAGAGCGCCGGCGCCGGGCTGCGCATCAGGCTGCGGCTCGAGGCCTGCCCGGAGCTGAGCGACCTGCCGTGGGAGTTCATGTTCGGCGAGGAGGACGGCGGCTTTCTCGCGCTGTCGGAATGGACGCCGCTCGTGCGTGGGCTCAACGGAGCCCGCGTGCCGCCACCGCTGGCGGTCGCCGGGCCGCTGCGCCTCCTGGTGCATGTGGCGAGCCCGGTCGACTACCACCGCGTGGACGCCGCCGCGGAGGTGAGACGACTCAGCAGGGCACTACGCGCCAGCCACGCCCACGGCTACCCCGTCGAGGTGTCGAAGACCTCCGGCGGAACGCTGGAGGACCTGCAGGACGCGCTGCGGGACGGCACGTACCACGTGTTCCACTACATCGGCCACGGCGTACGCGGGGACGACGCGACCGGGGACGGGCATCTGGTGTTCGAGGGCGCCAACCGTCTCGCGCGCGCCGTCTCCGGCACCGAACTCGCCCAGCTGCTCGGTGACCACCGCACGCTCCGGCTCGCCGTTCTCAACGCCTGCGAGGGCGCACGCGCGACCAGCGCGGACCCGTTCGCCGGGGTGGCCCAGGCGCTGATCAGGCAAGGGGTACCGGCCGCCGTCGCGATGCAGTTCGAGGTCACCGACGCCGCGTCGGTCGTGTTCGCCCGTGAGTTCTACGAGACGATCGCGGCCGGCCTGCCGGTGGAGGCCTCGGTCACCGCCGCTCGCAAGGCTCTGCGCAGCAGCGACGGTGTCCTCTGGGGCACCCCCGTCCTTCATCTCAAGGCGGGCGTCAACGAGATCTTCTCGATCACCCGGCAACGGCCACGCCCCAGGCGAGCCATACTCGCCGCGGGAGTCGCCTGCGCGATGCTGGCCGTCGCGGTGGGAGCGTATTTCCTGCTCGGGGGCCCGCACGGTCGAAGCGCGGGCCCGCACCCCGCGGCGCCGACCCTGTCGGACCTGCGGGTGGAGCAGACACGCGTCGACTCGACCGGCACCGTGCGGGTCCGCACCCTGTCCACGGCGGTCTTCATCCGCTGGCTGCAGAAGGGGCGGTCGTCTTCTGGTCAGCGTGTCGAGGCGGTCGCCGAGATCTTCCGGCCGGATGGCGCGTCCGAGCTGCGTCCGCTGACCGAGCCCCTGAACGAGAACGACGCCACCGGATCCGAGAATGATCCCATCGAGTGGCGCGCCACCTTCGCCGGCGCTCCCGCGGACGCGAACAAGGTCATCATCACCATCGTCCTGGCCGACCCGGACACCGAGAACGCCATCAAGGCCGCGAGGGAGGGCGGCACTCCCCTGCGGTCCGAGCTCACGAACGGGCTCGGATCGTCCCTCCAGGTGACGCTCACGCTCGCTCCGGACAGCTGATCGCGCCCTCGTTCCTCCTCCCGCCCGGCCCCGCCGTGCTATCCGACAAAGGCCGGGGCGGCGCCGAGGGTGCGMCAGAGGAACTCGTAGGTCAGAGCCGTCTTGTGGGCCAGTTGTTCGTTGTCGGCGGCGCCGCCGTGACCACCCTCGATGTTCTCGTAGTAACGGACGTCGTGGCCGAGCTCGCTCAGCCGCGCGACCATCTTGCGGGCGTGCCCGGGGTGGACGCGGTCGTCCCGGGTCGACGTGGTGATGAGCGTCGGCGGATAGCGGCGGTCGGCGCGGACGTTCTGGTACGGCGAGTACTCCTTGATGAACGCCCAGTCGGCGGGATCGTCGGGGTCGCCGTACTCGGCCTGCCACGAGGCTCCGGCCAGCAGCAGGTGGTAGCGGCGCATGTCGAGCAACGGCACCGAGCAGACGACGGCCCCGAACAGCTCCGGATAGCGGGTCAGCATGACGCCCATGAGCAGGCCGCCGTTGGAGCCGCCCTCGATGCCGAGCTGGGCCGGCGTCGTGACGCCGGTGTGGACGAGGTCCCTGGCCACGGCGGCGAAGTCCTCGTAGACACGCATCCGGTTCTCCCGGACGACCGACTGATGCCAGTCCGGGCCGTACTCCCCGCCACCGCGGATGTTGGCGACGACGTAGGTCCCGCCGCGCGCCAGCCAGGCACGGCCGACGGTGCCGCTGTAGCTGGGGGTGAGCGAGACCTCGAAGCCGCCGTACCCGTAGAGCAGCGTCGGCCCGGGTTTTCCGGTACCGACGACGAAGTACGGGACGCGGGTGCCGTCGTCGGACACCGCGAAATGTTGGCTGACGGTGTGGCCCTCGCTGAGGAAGAACTCCGGCGCCTGCTTGAGGATCTMCGGCTCGGCGCCGATGTCGCCGCGGTAGAGGGTCGCCGGCTGGGTGTAGCCGCTGACGTTGAGGTAGTACTCGTCGTCGACGTCGGGATTCGTGTCGCAGATGTAGGCCGAGCCGGTGTCCGGGAGATCGGCCAGCGGCACCGTCGCCCAGCCCTCCACTGTCGGAGTGAGCACGGTGAACCGGCTTTTCACGTCCCGCAGCGTCGCGACGATCAGATGGCCGCGAGTCCACGCGTGGTAGTCCAGCGAGGTGTGCTCGTCCGGCTCGAAGAGCACCGCGAGCTCTCGCCGTCCTTCGAGGAACGCGTCGAAGTTGGCCGCGAGCAGGGCACCCGCTGGATAGACGTTCTCGCCCACGGCCCATTCGGACCGAGGGGTGATGAGCAGCCAGTCCCGGTGGATCGAGGTGTGCGCGTCGTCCGGAACGTCGATGCGGACCAGCCCGGTCGGGTTACGCAGGTACAGCTCGGTGCGGTAGAAGTCGACGCTGCGGTAGACGAAGTCGCGCACGAAACCCTCGGTCGGGTCGTGGGAGGCACCGGCCGAGACGTCATCCGGCTCGCCCTCGAACACCGTGACGGCATCGTCGAGCGGCGTGCCGCGCCGCCATTCCTTGACCACACGCGGGTAGCCGGACGCCGTCAGAGAACCTTCACCGAAGTCGGTACCGACGTAGACCCGGTCCTCGTCGATCCAGCCGATCGCGCTCTTGGCCTCGGGCAGGAAGAAGCCATCGTCAACGAAGGACCTGGCGACCAGGTCGAACTCGCGGACGACGCTGGCGTCCGCGCCGCCGCGGGAGAGCTGGACCAGCGCCAGCCGATGGCCGGGCCGCAGCACCCGCGCGCCGTGCCACACCCAGTTCTCGCCCTCGCGCCCGGCGAGCGCGTCGACGTCGAGCACGACCTCCCAGTCCGGGGCGGCGTCGCGATAGGACGCCAGCGAGGTGCGCCGCCACAGGCCACGCGGATGAGCGGCGTCACGCCAGAAGTTGTAGAGGTACTCGCCCCTCGTGACCGGATAGGGAATCCGGTCGTCCGCGTCGAGCACCTCGCGGATCTCCGCCCGCAGCGCGGCGAACCCGGCGGAGTGGGTGAGCTCGGCGAACGTCTCGGCGTTGCGCTCCCGCACCCAGGCGAGCGCGGCCTCCCCGGCGACGTCCTCGAGCCAACTGTACGGATCATCGTCGGCCATCCCCCAAGTCTGCCCGACACCGCGCGTGGAATATCGGGCATCGCTGGCGTTTCGACCGCCCACGGTGCACGTTTCATGTCACGGAGTGCTGGCTGGTGCTGTCGGTTGGCGGAGAAAAACAGTGCGAGGGAGTGGCATGGAGCTGTCGGGTGTCGGGGTGTGGAGCCAGGAACTGCACTACGGTGATCCGGGTGAGGCCAGCGAGGCCGCCGCCGAGCTGGAGGAGCTGGGCTTCACCGCGCTGTGGATCCCGGACATGGGCGGAGCACTGTTCGCCGCCGTCGACCGCCTGCTGGCAGCCACCCGGCGGACGGTCGTGGCCACCGGCGTCCTGAACCTGTGGAACCACGCCCCCGCGGACGCCGCGAAGGCGTACGCCTCGCTGTCGGCCGTGCACGGCGATCGTTTCCTGATGGGCATCGGCGTCAGTCACGCCGTGGCGGTGGACATGGCGGAGCCCGGCCGTTACCAGCGGCCGTTGACGGCGATGAGCGAGTTCCTCGACGGCCTCGACGCCGAGGACCCGCCGGTGCCCGTCGACCAGCGGGTCCTCGCCGCGCTCGGCCCGAAGATGGTCGGTCTCGCCGGGAGGCGGGCCCTCGGGGCGCACCCCTACCTCGTCACGCCCGAGCACACCCGCCGCGTCCGGGAGGCCCTGGGCGCCCAGGCGCTCGTACTGCCCGAGCAGACCGTCATCCTGTGCGCCGACGCCGACGAGGCGCACGCGATCGGCGGCGCGTGGCTGCGGGGCTATCTGAGCCTGCCGAACTACGCCAACAGCCTGCTGCGGCTCGGTTTCTCGGCCGACGAGGTGACCTCGGTCAGCGACCGCGTCTTCGACGCGATGATCGCCTGGGGTGACGAGGAGGCGATCATGCGCAGGGTCGACGAGCATCGCGCCGCCGGAGCCGACCACGTCACCCTCCAGGTCCTCCCCGCCGACCGGAAGGCCTTCCCCCGACAGGAGTGGCGCCGCATCGCCACCGCCCTGCGATAGGTCAACCATGGACAGGCGGCCGGCCGGCCGCCGCGGACGCCGCTCCGGCAGCCAACGGAAACGGACTGGTCGGGCGTCAGTAGCGGCGGTACGAGAGGAACTCTCCGCTCATTGGATAACGGTCTCCGGCCGGCCGGTCCTCCTAGTGCACGACGACGGTGGTGCCGTCGCTGTTGCTTCCTCGTTGGACCAGGAGCGCCAACACCGCCGCGACGAGTGTCGCGACGCCGGCGACGACAAGTGACGTGTGCAGACCGGCGATGAAGGCCTCATGGCTGCCGGTGGCCACGGCGGTCTGCACCGACTCCGACGCGCCGGTCACCCGGGGCGCGACTCCCTGGCTGATGAGCTCGTTCGAGCCGGTCAGGCCGTTCGCGACGTCGGTGGGAGCGCCGGCGCCGGTCAGCTTGTCGATCAGGACCGATCCCACGCGGCTGCTGAGCACCGAGCCCAGCACGGCGGTGCCGATGACCCCGCCCAGCTGCAGCGCCGTGGTCTGCAGGCCACCGGCGACCCCGGCGTCGTCCACCGGCGCGTTGCCGATGATCGCCTCCGCGCTCGCGGTGATGACCAGGCCCATCCCGATGCCGAGCATGAGCAGTGACGGCCACAGCGCGCCGAAGCCGGAGTCGGTCTCGAGCCTGGTCAGCAGGAGCAGCGCCACCCCGGACAGGGTGAGCCCGACCACCATCGGCGGGCGGGGCCCGAAACGCTCGGTGACGTGGCCGGAGATCGGCCCCATGATCATCATGGCCAGGGTCAGTGGCAGGATGTGCACGCCGGTCCCGATGGGCGAGACGTGCTGGACGTTCTGCAGGAACAGCGTGACGAAGAACAGCACGCCGAACAACGCGAAGAAGTTGATGACAAGAACCGTGCTGCCCACCGAGATCGAACGGTTCGTGAACAGCCGCATCGGCAGCAGCGGAGCGGACACGCGGGTTTCGATCACCACGAACAGCGCCAGTACGACCAGGCCGCCGAAGACGAAGGCGAGCGTCTTCGCGTCCGTCCATCCCCAGCTGGACGCTTTGATCAGACCGAAGATGACGCCGAACAGGCCGCCCGACAGGGTGAGGATGCCGGGAAGGTCGTGGCGCTGCCGCACGCTCTCGCTCTGGGACTCGCGCAGCACCGCCAGTCCCACCCCCAGCGCGAGCGCGCCCATCGGCACGTTGATGTAGAAGACCGACTCCCAGCTCACGTGCTCGACCAGCAGGCCCCCGATGATCGGCCCGCCGGCGATCGAGACGGATGAGGCGCCGCTCCAGATCCCGATCGCCCGGTTCAGCTCCTTGGGCGGGAACGCGCCGCGCAGGATGGCGAGCGTGTTCGGCATCAACAGGGCTCCGAACGCGCCCTGGAGCGCCCGGAACGCGATGATCCCGACGATGTTGCCGACCAGGCCGATCGCCAGCGAGGAGAGGCCGAACCCGACCACGCCGATGAGAAACATCCGCTTGCGGCCGTAACGGTCGCCGAGCTTGCCGCCGAAGATCAGCAGCGCCGCCAGGGCCAGCAGGTAGGAGTTGGTGATCCACTGCAGGTCGGTCAGCGAGGCGTTGAGGTCCTCGGCGATCCGCGGGTTCGCGATCGACACGACCGTTCCGTCCAGGCCAACCATGATCACGCCGAGGGCGACGCTCACCAGCGCCCACCAGGGATTACCTCGCCGGCCAGTCGCGCCTGTCGCCGAGGCGGAGCGAGTCCGCTGATCGTCGGCGACGACGTGCTGTGACATGGCGGCCATCCCTTCGTCGAGCACGTGGCAGTCGTCAGAAGCGGTACAAATGGAGGCGATCTTCCAGATAACCCTAGCAGGGTAACCGGAGGATCGCCTCCAGATAGAAAGGTAGGCTCGTCACATGGACGGTCCGCGACTCGGCGGGAACGAGGCGATGGCGGCCGTGCCTACCAGGCGGGCAGGCCCCGTGTTGCGGGTCGACGCCGAGCGCAACCGCGAGCGCATACTGCGGGCCGCGCGGGAGGTGTTCTCCGAACGCGGCATCGACGTCGRCCTGGAGGAGATCGCCCGCCGGGCAGGTGTCGGCATCGCCACGCTCTACCGCCGTTTCCCGACCCGGGCCGACCTGCTCGAGGCGAGCGTCGAGGAGAACATCCGCGACTACCGGACCGCCGTCGGCCGGGCGCTGGAGAACCCGAGCCCCTGGGAGGGCTTCCGGGAGCTCATCGAGTACCTCTGCGGCGCGCAGGCGGCGGATGCGGGCCTGCGCGACCTGATCACCCTGCGGTTCCCGTCGTCCAGCGCGGTCGAGGAGCTCAAGGCCGAGGCCCAGGCGGAACTGGAGGAACTCGTCGCCCGGGCCCAGCGGAACGGCTCCTTACGGCCCGACTTCGTCCCCGCCGACATCGGCATCCTGCTGCTCGCCAACGCCGGACTGGCCGCCGCGACCCGCGAGGCCGCGCCCGGCGCGTGGCGCCGCTTCACCGCCTACCTCCTCGACGCCTTCCGGGCCGAGGGGACGGCCCGGACCGACCCGGTACCGCCCGCGCCCACCGCGGACCAGATCGAACGTTCCGTGCAGAGCATGGTCACGACGGTCCACCGAGGCCGCCCCCCGACCCTTCACGATCTGTAGGACCCGTAGGACCCATAGGACCCATAGGACCCGGACCCGTGGGACCCGTGGGACCCGTGGACCCGTGGGACCCGTGGACCGACAACCGCGCTGCCGCCAGGCCGCCGGCGGGGACTTGAGCGACAGGGGCTTGCCCCTTACAGGGGTCGGCCGTGGAGCGGGAGCCATAAGGCCGCTCGGCCGTCGAACTGCTGCTCTGGCCACATCTTTGCGCCCCGGCCAACCTGGCGGGTCCACAATCGGCTGGTTCTGGCTACCGCACGAGATGGATGGGTCGGAGGCGCGATGAGCCCGGTCGAGACCGGCGTGACCGGTGGAACGGCCGTGCCAGCGCAGGCGGGTCAGTCCGCGCAGGCGGGTCAGTTCACGGAGGCGGGTCAGTTCACGGAGGCGGCACCGTTCACGGAGGCCGGGCGGCCAGCGTCCGCAACCGCGCCGCCGGACGAGGTGCTGGTGGACGGCGTGCCGATCCGGTACGCCGTGTCCGGGTCGGGGAACCGCGACCTGTTGCTCGTGCATGGGTACCAGGCGCATCACAAGTGGTGGTACCGGGTGCTGCCGGCGCTGGAGGAGCGCTGGCGTGTGATCAGGCTCGACCTCAGCGGGCACGGCGACAGCGGGCACCGCGACCGCTACGACGTGGACATGTGGATCTCCGAGCTGATCGCGGTGCTTGACGCGGTCGGATCCCGGCACGCGCTGCTGGCCGGCCACAGCATGGGCGGCCGGGTCGCGGCCGTCGCCGCGGCCAGTCACCCGGACCGGTTCGGCGGGCTCGTCATGCTCGACTCGATGCTCCGCCCGGCCGGCTCGCCACCGCCGCGGATCGCGTCGCTCCCGCCCGGGCGCGAGCTCGTCTACGCCTCGCGGGAGATCGCCGCCGCCCGGTTCCGGCTGCGGCCACCGCAGCAGGAACCGTCGGCCGAGGTGGTCCGCCCGATCGCCGAGTACGCCGTGCGCCCGCGCGCGAACGCCGACGGCTGGACCTGGAAGTTCGACCAGCGCGGGCTTCCGCCGGTCGACAACGACCGAGTGGTGCAGAGCCTGGCGCGGCTGCGGATGCCGGTGTGGTTCGTCCGCGCGGCACACAGCCTCGTCGTCACCGACGAGGTAGCCGGCTACGCGCGTGCCGTGCTGCCGGCTGGATCGACCTTCGTGACGCTGCCCGGCGCCCACCATCACCTCATCCTCGACGCCCCGGACGAGTTCCTCCGGCTACTGGCGGACCTGCACGGCGACCTCGCCGCCTCGGTCCGCCTGCACGGCGGCCACCACGGGAACCACCACCCGCCGTTTTCCCCCTCCGCGTAGTCGCCCCCGCCGCGCGGAGGGAGCAGGTTCACGGGCGCCGTGAACCTGACTCACCAACGACGGCAGCCATCCCGGCTGGGAGACCTGAGCTTCCCCGCCCGAGCTGGGCCGGGCCGGGCCGGGCCGCTCAGCGTCTTCGTAGGCGCGTTCGGGGCGGTCGATGCCCGAGTAGGGAATGTTCTAAGAGGACGTTCCGTCGGTTGTCGTCAGGTTTCGGTCTGCTGTGGCTGGTGGGTCGGTTGTGGGTGGGGGTGTCCGTCGGGCAGGACGAACAGGCYGGGTTCGGGCTCGGTGAGGATGTGGTGGCTGACGAGGCGCTTGAGCTTGTGGCGGGTGCTTTCGATGTGGCGGGGCTGGGTGCYGGTGCCCAGGGCCTGGCAGACGTCCTTGGCGTGTAGCCCGCCGGGGGTGGTATCGAACAGGGCGAGGATCTTCCGGTAGGCGTCTGGCGGTGGCGGGGCCGGGTCGGGAGTCCCGGTCAGTTCGAGCACGGTTTCGCGGGTGATCTGGAGCCGTTCGAGGGCGTGTTCGGCGGCGGTGAGCTGCCCGTCCAGCCGGCTGATCTCGGCGCGCAGCCGGGTGGCCTCGGCGCGGACCGCCGTCTCGCGTTCGCTGATCGCCGCGAGCAGGTCACGCACTTTCGCCCCCGGCTGTCGCTGTGGGAGCGGGGG
>NZ_MOMC01000111.1 GCF_001983105.1 Pseudofrankia asymbiotica
GCGCGGCGTGGGGTAGCGCGGCGTGGGGTAGCGCGGCGTGGGGTAGCGCGGCGTGGGGTAGCGCGGCGTGGGGTAGCGCGGCGTGGGGTGGCGCCGCAACCGGCGTGACGCTCCGTTACCGCCGCGTCGTCCTGCCGCCGGCTGCCCCCAACCGAGGCCGCCGACACCTGGTCCCCGAACGCGGGAGGCACGGCGAGCCCTCCACCAGCCAACCAGCGGACGCGGGGACCCGGCTACCGGCGGCTAAGTCCGATGAGGGACCATAGCAGTATCAACAAAACAGCTACGCCGTTGAACGGCATTCGTTCGCACGTGCCGGGTGGGTTTCACGGGCCCCGACGGTCCGACACCCCCGCACAAAGGAGTGACATTCAGTGACGATCACGTTCCCGTCGACACCCCAGGGGACCTGGCGGGAGCGCGAAGCGATCCAGCCGGGAAGGGCAACCGTCGGCACCGGTGGAATAACGATCCGTGACGTGCCGCGTATCGCGTCCAACCCCCCGCGCGCGGCGGGTCAAGATGGGCCGTACCGTTCGGGTTCACATACACCAACTGGATCTTCGGAATCAGGCGGGAGAGGTCGGGCAATGGCGGACGTGTCGGTTCGCTTCGCGATGACGAACGACAGCGAAGTGGTCCTCAACCTGTCGCTTCCGCAGGCACTGCGCCTGATGGAGGCGATCGCACGCAAGGTCGGCGAGACCCTGGCCGAGCGCAGTGGCCCGCCGGGAGTGGGTGGCGTCGTACCCTCGCCGCAGTCCGCGAACGGCATGCCAAGCCTCGGCCCGTACTCCCCGTCCTGACGATCCCGCGAGTCTGACCGCCGCGGGTCCGACCTCCCGCCCGGACCGGCGGCGTGTGGCGGCGGGCGGCGGGCAGACCGGCCGGTGCGGACCGTGGCTCAGACCAGCTGGCCCGGGCTCGTCCCGAGACGGTGGAGCCCGGGCTGGGGCGGCAGCGCCGCCCGAACACCCCGCACGGCTGACGGGCCAGCCCCGCGGCGGGGGCTCCCTTCGTCCAGCGCACGCGGATGCGCCGCCGCGTACACCTCCCGCAGCCGGTCCACCGTCACCAGCGTGTAGATCTGGGTGGTGCGCACCGACGCGTGACCAAGCAGCTCCTGCACGACGCGGACGTCCGCGCCGCCGTCGAGCAGGTGCGTCGCGAACGAGTGCCGCAGCACATGCGGCGACACCCCCTCGATCCCAGCGGTCACGGCCGCCGCCCGCAGGGCCGACCAGGCGCTCTGCCGGGACAGCCGGCCGCCGCGCCGGGACAGGAACACCGCCGCGCCGGACGCCGGCGTCACCAGCGTGGGCCGGCCCCGGCCGATGTAGGCCGACAGCGCCGCGACCGCGCACCGGCCGAGCGGCACCACCCGGTCCCGGCCGCCCTTTCCGTGCAGCCGCACGGCCGCGGCCACCGGGTCCAGGTCGAGATCGTCGACGTCGAGCCCGACGGCCTCCGAGATCCGCGCCCCGGTGCCGTACAGCAGCTCCAACAGCGCCGTCGAGCGTAGCCGCCGGACCATCTCCGCGGGATCCCCGGCGTCTCTGACCGCGACCATGTCCTCCAGCCCGTCGCCGGCGCCGGCCTCGCGTGCCGGCCCGGAATGCCCGGACTCGCGGGGCTCGCCGGACTCGCCCGCCTCCTCGTCGCGGTCCGCGTCGATGGCGGCGCCGCCCGCGGCCGCGGCCAGCACGGCCAGTACCTGGTCGACGGTGAGCGCCTTCGGCAGCCGCCGCGGCGGGGCGGGCGGGCGGATCGGTTGCGAGACGTCCTGCGCGACGTCGCCCTCCCGCGTCGCGAACCGGTGCAGCGAGCGGACGGCGACCAGCATCCGGGCGACCGACGCCGCCGCCAGCGGCGGGTGCTCATCGCTGCCGTTGCGCAGCGCCGAGGCGAACTCGCCCAGCGTCGCCTCGTCGACGTCGGTCAGCGAGCTCACGCCGCGGGCGGTCAGGTATTCCTGGTAACGGCGCAGGTCTCGCTGGTAGGCCAGCACGGAGTTGCGGGCGAGGCCACGCTCCCCCGCCAGGTGATGGAGGTAGCGAGCGGCCAGCTCCCCCGGATCCGCCGGGTAGGTCACGTCCACGGCCAACCGGCGCTCCATCGGCCGGGCCCGGACGCGCCGCGGCCCCACCCGCCAGCGCCCCGCCCCCGAGAGCCAGGCTCGCCGCAGCCGCGCGCCCCGCCCCCGAGCGAGCGGACACCGACGGCGTTGGCATCGCCCGCGGAGAGGGCGGCCATGTCGGGGCCAGACGCGCTGGGGTAGGTCACGTTGAGATCGAGGACCTCGGCCTTCATCATCAACCCGAATAGTAGGACCTACCGCCGACAGTTCTTGACAAGAGGAGTCCGCGCAGCGTTCTCCCGGCGCTATTCTGACGGATTGTGCGGACAGCATTCGTGACGTCACGTTACGCCGCACACATCCGGTTTTCCATGACAGCCGCCGGGGCGCGCGCAACCTCGCGGCCGGTCGGGGCGTCTTCTCAGAGCGACGGATCCTCGCCTCTGCCCATGTGGGCGCCCGCCCGCCACACCCGGCCGGCGGGGCACGCGTTCGCCCGACAAGGCGGCTCATCATGATCGCCGTACGCCGAGTGGCCCCCGCGCCGGCCGACACGCCGGCCGCCGGCCGCGGGCACCGCCGGAATCCGGCGCCTCGCGTCGCGACGGGCCTCGTCGTCGGCCTCGCGCTCGCGTTGACCGGCTGCGGCTCCCACGACGAACCGGCGGGCGCCGCGGCGCCCGCGAGGGGTGATCCCGCCCCGGGCTCCGGACAGGCAGGTGGCGTGGCCGGCTCGCCAGGCCAGACGGCCGCGGCATCACCCGGCGGCGGCACGCCCAGGCCGGCGAGCGACTCGCAGGCGGCCGCCGCCGGCGTCGTCACCGCGTACTTCGCGGAGATCAACAGTGCCAGCCGAGCCAGCCGGGTCGCCGACGTGACCGCGGCGGCACTGCCCGGCTGCCAGGCCTGCGCCCTCGACGTCGGCGTCACCCGCGGCTTCCAGCAGCGCGGCCTGCGCGCCGACGCCGACCCCTACGAGATCACCGACGTCACCGCCCAGCCACGGCAGGGCGTCGTGGTCACGGTGACGTTCACCGCCACGGCCCGGACCGTCGGGCTGCTCGACCAGGCGGGCCGCCGGGTCGACGCGGCGGCCGGCGTGCCCGCCCGCGCTGGCACCGCGGAGCTCACGCTCACCGGCGGCGGCTGGCTCATCCAGACGATCCGCTACGCGCGGAGGTAGCCATGACGCCGCCACGACCACGATTCACGACGCCGCGACGGCGTGCGCCACGCCTGCTGGCGACGGCCGCCCTGCTGGCCTGCTGGATGGCCGCGGCCTGGCTGCTGACGGCGGGTAACGCGCAGGGCACACCGACGGCGCCGTCCGGGACGGTTCCCTGCGGGAACGTGGTGTGGGCCAGCTGCGACACCCGGGCGACGGACGGCGGCTACCAGTACCGCTATCGCGGCGGCCAGCTCATCCCCGTGCCCATCGGCGGGTCGGGTCAGGGCCGCGCCGGCTGCGGCGCGACCTGCCCACCCGACCCGGCCGCGGTCTGTGACCTGCTGCTCGCCGTCGGCCCGAGCCCGGGCATGACCGCGCAGGAGCTGACCGCCTACAACCAGGCGATCGCGAACTGCCAGACCTGGCTCGCCGACCCCAACGGCATCCCGCTCGCCACGGTGCGCGCCCAGCTGGCCGACTACCTGCGCGAACAGCTGCTGCCGAAGCCTCGCCTGACCGTCCAGCCGAGCGGGCACAGCATCGCCGGGCTCGCGACGATCGTCTACACCCCCGTCCCGCCGACGTACACCTTCAACGTCGACCAGCCGGTCATCGCGACGATCAGCGCGGTCCCGACCTACCGCTGGGACTTCGGCGACGGCGGGACCGGACCCAACTCGCCCGGCCAGCCCTACGACCCGGCGATCTCGCCCCGCGACCATCCGGACGCCTACGTCACCCACGAGTACCGCCGCCCCGGCACCTACCAGATCACACTGACGGTCACCTGGGACGGCACGTTCACCGTCCCAGGCGTCGCGCAGGCCTTCCCCCTCGACGCGGTGACCCTGACGACGACGGCGCCGGTGAACGTCGAGGAGGCCGCCGGCGTCCTCACCGGCAACGACTGAGTCTCTGGTTCGCTCCGTGCGGGCGCGGCGCTCCGGCCCCTTCCCTTGCTTCGCGGCGGGAAAAGACCTCCGCGCCGCGTCCTCCTGCGCTCACGGGCGCTACGGCGACCTCCGCTGCGGCCCAACCCCTTCGCTTCGCTCGGGGCCGGGCCTCCGCGGAGGCCCGCCTCCGCGCCGCACGGTCACCCGCCGCTCGATGTCACCAACGCGAGGCGAGGCGCGCCTGCGCCTTACCCATGGTTGCCCGGGCGGGCGGCCCAGGGGGCGTCGGGTGAGCGGAGGGTGGCGAAGCCGATGTCGCGGGCGCGCGCGGCCGCGAGGATCCCGACGACGGCCATCGCGTTGGTGATGTCGCCCTCGAGCACCCGCGTCACCGCCTCGTCCAGCGGCACCCGGGCGACCGACATCTCGGCCTCCTCGTGCTCGCCGACGTACCGCTCGGCGGCGGGGATCTCCGACAGGTCCCTGGCGAGGAACACCCGGTACGCCTCGTCGGTCATTCCCGGCGAGGACCAGACGTCGGCGAGCACCGCCCACCGCCCGGCCCGCAGCGCGGCCTCCTCGGCGAGCTCCCTCGCCGCGGCGGTCGACGCGGGCTCGCCCGGCAGGTCGAGGATCCCCGCGGGCAGCTCCCACAGCGGACCGCGCACCGGGTGCCGGTACTGGCGGACCATCACGACCCGCTCGGCGTCGTCGAGCGCGACCACGCCGACGGCGCCGGGGTGGACGACGACGTCGCGCTGGGAGACGTCTCCGTCGGGCATCCGCACCAGGTCACGGCGGATCGCGATGATCCGCCCCTGGTAGGCGGTACCGCTCTCGACGACCTCGTAGCGGTGCGCGCCCGTGCCGACGGCGGCGGCCTGGCGCGCGTCCCGCTCCGGGGTCCCCGCGGGATCGGCGGCACCCGTGCGGGAGGCGGGGGTCACGAGGTCACCAGCGCGGCGCCGTCCCCGAGGCCACCGAGGCTCGAGGGGGCCTGGGCGTCCGGCCCGGCGGCGAGGTCCACCGGCAGCACGCCGCGGCGGCGGTCCGCGTAGGCGACGGCGGCTGAGGCGAGCCCGCGGAACAGTGGGTGCGCCCTGGTCGGCCGGGAGCGGAACTCGGGATGCGCCTGGGTACCCACGTAGAACGGGTGCACGTCGGGGCGCAGCTCGACGACCTCGACCAGCCGGCCGTCCGGAGAGGTACCGGAGAACACCAGCCCGGCGGCGGTGAGCCGGTCCCGGTAGTCGTTGGTGACCTCGTATCGGTGACGGTGCCGCTCGGGAACCTCAGGCACGCCGTACTCCCGGCGCGCGACCGTGCCGGGCACGAGCTTGCACGGGTAGAGCCCGAGCCGCATCGTGCCGCCCATGTCGCGCTTGCCGGCGACGACGTCGCGCTGGTCGGCCATCGTCGAGATCACCGGGTGCCGCGTGGCCTCGTCGAACTCGGTGGAGTTCGCCTCATCCAGGCCCGCCAGGCCGCGGGCGGCCTCGATCACCATGCACTGCAGGCCCAGGCAGATCCCCAGCGTCGGGATGCCATGTTCCCGCGTGTGCCGCAGCGCGTTGATCTTCCCCTCGATACCACGGACACCGAACCCACCCGGAATGATCATCCCGTCGATGCCGTCGAGCAGCGCGGYGGTGGCCTCGGGTGACGAGCACTCGTCCGAGGCGACCCAGCGGACGTCGACACCGGCGTCCACCGCGAACCCGCCGGCGCGCAGCGCCTCGGTGACCGACAGGTAGGCGTCCGGCAGGTCGATGTACTTGCCGACCATCGCGACCGTGATCCGGTGGGTGGGCTGGTTGACGCGACGCAGCAGGGTGTCCCACTCGGACCAGTCGACGTCCCGGAACGAGAGGCCGAGCCGGCGCACGACGTAGGCGTCGAGACCCTCCTGGTGCAGCACCTTCGGGATCATGTAGATCGACGACGCGTCCGGCGCCCCGACGACGGCCTCGTCGTCGACGTCGCACATCAGCGCGATCTTCCTCTTCAGCGCCTCCGGCAGCGGCCGGTCGGAGCGGCAGACCAGGGCGTCGGGCTGCAGGCCGATGCTGCGCAGCGCGGCGACGGAGTGCTGGGTCGGCTTGGTCTTCAGCTCGCCCGACGGGGCGAGATAGGGCACGAGGCTGACATGGACGGTCAGCGCGTTGTCCCGGCCGATCTCGTGGCGGACCTGGCGGATCGCCTCCAGGTAGGGCAGCGACTCGATGTCGCCCACCGTGCCGCCGACCTCGGTGATGACGACGTCGACGTCCGGGGTCGCGAGCCGGCGGATCCGGTCCTTGATCTCGTCGGTGATGTGCGGGACGACCTGCACGGTCTGGCCCAGGTAGTCGCCGCGCCGCTCGCGGGCGATGACGGCTGAGTAGACCTGCCCGGTGGTGACGTTGGCGCTGCCGTCGAGGTCGACGTCGAGGAAGCGCTCGTAGTGCCCGACATCCAGGTCGGTCTCGGCGCCGTCGTCAGTGACGAAGACCTCACCGTGCTGGAAGGGGTCCATCGTGCCGGGGTCCACGTTGAGATACGGGTCCAGCTTCTGCATGGTCACCCGCAGGCCTCGGGCCTTGAGCAGCCGCCCCAGGCTGGAGGCCGTCAACCCCTTGCCCAGGCTGGACGCCACCCCACCCGTGACGAAAATGTGTTTGCTGCTGCGTACCTGCGCCACGCACGCTCCCGTGGTTGCGACCTCAGACCGTTGGATCGTCCGATCAAGGCCTAGTGTCCAGCCGGCATTTCCCAGCTGGCCCACGGGACTTCACAGTAACACGCCCGCCCACCTGCCCAGATCCTCCCGCCCGTGGCCTCCGTCGCGCCCAACGCCCGCGAGCGAGGCGAAGTAGCCCCTCGGGACCCAAACCGCCGTGCCCGCACCGAGCGAACCAGCGAACTAGGGCGCGGCCTTGTCCGCGGCGGCGGCGGCGAGGAGCTCCTCGGCGTGGCCGCGGGCCAGGGTCGAGTCCTCCTGGCCGGCGAGCATGCGGGACAGCTCGCGGACCCGGCCGGCGTCGTCGAGGGCGGCGACGCCGCTGCGGGTCACCGAGCCGTCGGACGCCTTGCTGACCACCAGGTGCCGGTCGGCGAACGCGGCGACCTGCGGCAGGTGGGTGATGCAGATGACCTGGTTGGTGCGGGCGAGCTTCGCGAGCCGCCGGCCGATCTCGACCGCCGCCCGCCCCCCGACGCCGGCGTCGACCTCGTCGAACACCATCGTCACCCCGGCGTCGTCCGCGGCGAGCACCACCTCGATCGCGAGCATCACCCGCGACAGCTCACCGCCCGACGCGCCCCTGTGCACCGGCCGGGCGGGAGCGCCGGGATGCGGGACGAGGCGCAGCTCGACGTCGTCGACGCCCCCGGGCCCGAACGCGATCCTCCGGCCGAACATCGGCAGGCCGTTCGGGTCGTCGCGCTGCGAGACGACCGCGACGACGCGGGCACGTGGCATGGCGAGGCCCGCGAGCTCGGCGGCGACCTTCTCGCCGAACTCGTGCGCGGCCCGGGAGCGGGCCGCCGAGGCCTGGCCGGCGAGGTCGGCGAGCTCGTCGAGCAGGGCGTCGCGCTCGGCGGTCAGCGCCTCGGCCGAGTCGGCGCCGCCGTCCAGCTCGAGCAGGCGACGGCCGGCTTCCTCGGCCCAGGCCAGCACGCCGTCGATGTCGGTGCCGTGCGCGCGGGCGAGGGCGGCGAGGTCGGCGCGGCGCTCCTGCGTGGAGGCGAGGCGCGCCGGATCGGCCTCGATGCCGGCGGCGTAGGAGGCCAGGTCGGCGGCGACGTCGGCGAGCAGTACCGCGGCCTCGCGGATCCGGCCGCCGAGGTCGGCGAGCTCCGGGTCGAGGTCGGCCTCCGCGGTGACGGCCCGGCGGGCCGCGGAGACCAGGTCGACCGCGCCGGGCGAGCCGTCGCCGGCGGCCGGGTCGGCGACGAGGGCCGAGTGCGCGGTCTCGGCGGCGCGGACCAGCGCCTCGGCGTGCTCCAGGCGGCGCAGCTCGCCGTCCAGCGCGACGTCCTCGCCGGGAGCGGGGGCGACCCGCTCGACGTCGGCGAGCCGGGAGCGCAGCGACTCCGCCTCGGCGGCCCGCTCGCGGGAGCGCTCGGTGATGTCGGCGAGCTTCGCGCGCACGGCGGCCAGGCGGGTGTACCGCTCGCCGTAGCGGGCGAGCGGCTTGGCGACCGTCTCGCCGGCGAACCGGTCGAGCGCGGCACGCTGCGTGGACGTCTTGAGCAGCCGCTGCGCCTCGGACTGGCCGTGCACGGCGACGAGGTCCTCGGCGAGCTCGGCGAGCAGGCTCGCCGGGGCGGCCCTGCCGCCGATCTGGACCCGGGACCGGCCGTCGGCGATCAGCGTCCGGCCGATGACGAGGACGCCGTCCTCGTCGAGTTCACCGCCGGCGTCGCGCACCCGCGCGGCCGTCGACGAGTCCGCCGGGATGGTCAGGCGGCCCTCGACGAAGGCGCGGTCATAGCCGGGGCGGATCAGGCCGTAGTCGGCCCGTCCGCCGGTAAGCAGGCCAAGACCCTGAACAATCATCGTCTTGCCGGCGCCGGTCTCACCGGTGACCACCGTGAGGCCCGGCGCGAGATCGAGGACAGCGTCATCGATGACCCCGAGGCCACGCAGCCGAATCTCCTCGAACACGCCCCGAACTCTAGGGCATCAGTCGGCGAATCGGCACGAAGGGCGCTACGGGAAAGGCGTCAGTCGTCGAGTATGAAGTCGTCGGTGGGCTCGGAGAAACCGTTCTCGCGGGCGGCGCGGCCGCGCCAGCCCTCGACGGGAAGATGGAACTTCGCCACCAGCCGGTCGGTGAACGGCCGGCTGTGCACGACCGCGAGCCGGACCGGCCGGCGCCCCCGCACGACCTCGACCCGCGAGTGCGGCGCCACCGGCACGGAGCGGCGCCCGTCGCAGTAGATCACCCCCGGCACGGGCGGCAGCACCTCGATCGCCACCGTCGACGCTGGTGAGAGCACCAGCGGCCGGGCGAACAGCGCGTGCGCGCTGATCGGGGCCACCAGCAGCGCGTCCACGCCCGGCCACATCACCGGCCCGCCGACGGAGAAGGCGTAGGCGGTCGAGCCGGTCGGCGTCGAGCAGATCACCCCGTCGCAGCCCCAGYGCGACAGCGGCCGGCCGTCGATGCCGAGCACGCACTCCAGCATCTTGGCGCGCTCGGCCTTCTCCAGGGACATCTCGTTGAGCGCCCATCCGGAGTAGACGACCTCGCCGCGGTGGCGGACGGTGACGTCGACCGTCATCCGCTCGTCGACGTGGTACTCCTTGCGGATCACGGCGTCGACCGTGGCCTCGAGCGCGTCGGGCTCGGCCTCGGCGAGGAAGCCGACGTGGCCGAGGTTGACGCCGAGCAGCGGGATGTCGGCCGAGCGGGCGAGCTCGGCGCCGCGCAGCAGCGTGCCGTCGCCGCCGAGCACGAGCACGAGCTCGACCCCGACCGCCGCGCTCTCGTCACGCGGGACCGTGCTCGGCAGGGTCAGGCCCAGGAACCCCGCCTCGTCGGCCAGCATCCGGGGGGCGATCCCGGCGGTGGCGAGCCGGTCGAGCACCCACTGGGCGCGCCGGGCCATCCCGTCGCGGCGCGGGTGGGTGAGGACCAGGATCTCCCGGCTCATCGGGACGACCCCCCGCCCACCGCGGTGGTGGCGGCGGCCCGGGCGTCGCGGGCGGCCTGGCCGGCCGGACCGGCCGCGATCGCCTCGGCGAGCGCCGCCGGGTCCAGCGCGGGCGCACCCGCCGTCAGCCACAGCAGGTACTCGACGTTGCCGGCCGGCCCCGGCAGCGGGCTGGCGACCACGCCCCGCACGCCGAGCCCAAGGCCGCCAGCCGCGTGGGCGATCCCCTCGACGGCCTCGGCGTGCAGCGCGACGTCGCGCACCACTCCGCCGGCGCCGAGCCGCTCGCGCCCCACCTCGAACTGCGGTTTGACGAGCAGGACGAAGTCGGCGCCGCCGTCGGCGCAGGCGACGAGCGCGGGCAGCACCAGCCGCAGCGAGATGAACGACAGGTCGCCGACGACGAGGTCGACCGGCGCGCCGATGGCCTCGAGGGTCAGGTGCCGCGCGTTGGTCCGGTCGAGCACCCGGACGCGCGGGTCGGTGCGCAGCCGCCAGTCGAGCTGCCCGTAGCCCACGTCGACGGCGACCACCGAGGCGGCCCCCGCGCGCAGCAGCACGTCGGTGAACCCGCCGGTCGACGCGCCGACGTCCATCGCCCGCCGCCCGGCGACACGCAGCGCCGGTCCCCCGTCCGGGCCCGGCACGCCGGCCGGGGCCTCCGGGGCCGTCGGAACGTCCAGATCGCCTGGCCCGGCCGGATCGCCCGGCCCTCGAGAGGGCGCGGGGGCACCCGGCGCGGTCTCGTCCCGCTCGGAGGCGGCCGCCGGCCCGCTCGGCGTCGACGCCGCCGACGCCGCCGAGGGCGAGGGCGAGGGCGAGGCGGCCACGGCCACCTGGCCGGTCGGGTTCCGCGCCGCGGTGTCCAGCGGGGGGACACCGAAGGCGGCGAAGGCGCCAAGCAGCTTGTGGGCGCCGCGTGAGGCGAAGCCCGGGTCGTCGCCGCCGGTGACGGCGATCGAGGTCGTGGCGTCCACGATCGTCGCCGCCTTGGTCGCGGCACGCCCGGCGACGAGCACGCGCCCGGCGGCGATCGCCTCGGTGGCCTGCTCCCGTGAACGGGCGAGGCCGCGGCGGACCAGCTCGCCGTCAAGTCTCATCCTGCGTGCCACGGCTATCGCTCTCTCACCGCGGCCCGGGCCCGGGCACCGGCGGACCGGGACGCGGGAGGCCGCCGGGGACGGCCCGGGGCTGCCCGCCTGGGCGCCCGGGGGCACCAGCCGGGCCGGGGCGTGCCGGCTCCCCCGGCCGCGCCGGGCCGCCGGGGCGGCCGAAGGCGGCGCCCACCTGCTCGGCGTCCTCCGACGCGTCCAGTTCGGCGAGGGTGCCGGCGAGCAGCCGGTTGACCTCCTCGAAGACGGCGACGTGGTCGGCGACCGGCAGCTCGGGCAGCGCCGCGAGCGCGGCGGACGCCGCCCGCACGCCTTCGTCGCCGGCCCGCCCGGCTCCGGTCTCGTCCGGCGGCGCCGGGTCCGGACCGGGTGTTCCCGGCTCGGTGATCACCTGTCCAGCCTCCCGCGGTCGATGTCCGGTCGCACTGGCATGTTCTGGGACGTCCGCGGGGCCTCGATCGACGGGCCGCGTCCGGCCATCCCTAACGCTAGTGTCGCCTACGGCCGCCCGGAACTCGTGTCGCCCCAAACCCGCCCGGTGCGTCACCAGGGAAACGGCGTATCCCCGGCCATACGGCGCACCCCGACTCGGCGGCGTCGCGCCGTTCACCGAGCCACAGTCGCGGGCTCCCCGTCCTCTCCGGACTACCCGTGCACTGGCCGGATCGCCGAGGCCCCGGGGCTCCGCCGGGTTGACGACCCGGTTCCTGACATGTCGACGGCTGGGGAGGCCGCCGGTCCGGCGGGACCGCCGGGCGTACGCCGGCAGGTCCGGGCCACGGCCGCCACCCACGAAACACCCCAGATCCGGCACTCCCCGCGACACGACGCGCCGAGACGGCCGCCACCACCCGCGCCTGCCGGGCGAAAACGGCCCTGAGCAGGTAGGACGGTGGAGGCGCGCTTCGCCGGCCGGGCGCGGCCCGGATATCCAGCAGGGCTCGGGAGGACGATCACCGTGGCGGACCGGGAGCAGTGCGAGACCGCGCTGCGCGGGCTTGCCGCCCGCCTCGACCAGCTCGCCGCGCGCGACAGCCGCCCGCCGCGCGCGCCCAACCGGACGCTCATGTGCCGGCTGCCCGACCTTGGCACGTCCTACGTCGCCGAGCTGCGCGGCGGCTGCCTGCGCGGCATCGCCGAGGGCACCCACGCTTCCCAGATCACCTTCACGCTGAGCAGCGACGACCTGATCGCGATCACCGACGGCCGGCTCTCGGTGACCTCGGCCTGGGCGAGTGGCCGCCTTCGGGTCGAGGCCAGCGTGCGCGACCTCCTGCGCGTCCGTTCCCTGCTCTGAGAAAGGCAGCCGGCGGGCCGCGGCGGCGCGGTGGCGGTCAGGCCGGGACGGCAAGGTCCGCGCAGCCACGGGGACGGTCACTGGCTACCCGGCGCGGCGGGCGACCGGCGTCGAAAGCCGCCCAGGCGGCGAGGCAGGCGGCCCGCAGCGCGTCCAGGCCGTCATCCGGCACGCGGTCGCCACCAGCACCCTCGTCACCGCCCTCCGTCTCGCCGTGTGTGCCTCCGGCACCCCGCTCATGCCAGCGCAGGGTGCCCGCGTCGTCCACCTGGCACTCCCAGGCGCCGCAGCGGGCACGGCCGTCAGGGGCGAGGCGGGCCGGCGGGTGCGGGCGCAGCAGGCCGCGCAGGTCGTCGGCGAGCATGGTCGGACGGTGCGGGGGCCCGGCCGCGAGCAGCTCGGCGGGGGTCGCGACGCCGGTGAGCACCAGCAGCGTCGGCGTGCCTGTGCGGGCGCCGGCCTCGATGTCGGTGTCGAGCCGGTCGCCGACGATGACCGGCCGGCGGGCGCCGGAGCGACGCACCGACTCGGCGTGCATCACCGGCTCCGGCTTGCCGGTCACCAGCGGCTCGGCGCCGGTCGCCGCCCGGACCATCGCGACCAGGGCGCCGTTGCCCGGGGCGAGGCCACGCTCGGTCGGCACGGTCAGGTCCGCGTTGCTCGCGACCCACAGCGCCCCGGCACGCACCGCGAGTGCCGCCTCACTCAGCCGCTGGTAGGTCAGCTCGGGGTCGAATCCCTGGACGACGGCCAGCGGCTTGTCGCCCGCCGAGGTCACCGGCGTGAGCCCCTCGGCCGCTACGGCGGCGCGCAACCCCTCCCCGCCGACGACCAGTACCGCCGCGCCCGCCGGCAGCCGCTCGGCGAGCACGTGCGCCGCCGCCTGTGCCGACGTGATGACCTCATCCGGACGGGCCGGCACGCCGAACGCGGTGAGCCGGGCGGCGACCGCCTCCGGGGTACGCAGCGCGTTGTTCGTCACGTAGGCGGAACGCATCCCGCGCTGCCCGGCCGCCGCGATCGCCTCGGCGGCGTGCGGCACGGCGCCGTCTCCCCGGTAGATCACGCCGTCGAGGTCGAGCAGGGCGACGTCGAACCGCTCAGCCGGCGCCGCCGTGCCGCTCAGGGGCGGCCCATAGGCCGGGTCGATCCCCTGGCCACGGGTGGGTGTCCGCTCTCCGGCCACGGTCACCGCGCCGGCCCGCCGGCCATCGACCAGCGCGCGTCCGACCAGCGCGCGTCGCCGCCGGGCGTCAGCGTGGGAGGCACGCGTCCTGGTGGACGACGGAAGGACCGCTCTGGGTGGCCGCCCTCGTCGATCACGCGGAGCGGGCCCGGTTCAGGAGCGCGCGGGCCCCGCGCAGCTCCCGGCCGTAGTGCTGGATCTCCGGGCGCATCGCCGCGGCCAGGGCCAGGTGTTCGATCGCGGTGGGCAGGTCGCCGATGCGGCGGGCAGCCATCCCCAGGCCGAACTGGGCGTAGTCGTCGGTCGGGTCCTGCTCCACGATCCAGGCGAACGTCTCCCGCGCCGCGTCGTACTGCCCCGCGTCGAACTGGGCGCGGGCCAGCGCCTCGCGCGCGCTGCGTGACTCCGGCTCGGCGGCACAGGCGTGCGCCAGCAGCTGGATCGCCGCGTTGGCGTTGCCGTCTCCGTGCAGCGCGACACCGCGGGTGTACCAGTCGTACACGCTCCCGGCCGGCGAACCCGCCGGGCCGGACTGCCGCGCGCCCTCCTCGAACTGCTCGGACATCAGCGCCTCCCAAGACCTGCAACGCCAAACCGGTAGACCGTCATCCGTCCGGTGGGCGTCTCCGGCCGCCGCCGGTCGCGCCCTCGCCCACCCGCCCGTCAGCCCATCCGCGCCCAGCGCGGACCCGCCGAGGTCCTCCACCCGGGGCCGGGTGGAGGACCTGCCCGCCGTCCAGTGTCTCCGTTCAGACGCGCCGCGTACGTCCCTTCGTCGCTTCTCATGGCCCAGACCCGCTTCGTCGCCTGTGCCCGGTCCCATCCCACGCCACCCGTGCCCAGCTCCCGGTCCGCGCGGCCAAGGCGTTCCGAGCGGCCCAGGCCGTCCAGCGTTCAGGCGCCGAGGGCCGCCTCTCCTCGCACGCTCTGCTTTCCTCCCCCGTCGGGGGACGGGAATACAGGACCCGGCCAAGTGCCGGCGGTGGGACTCGCCGACGGTGGGACTTCCGGTCGCGAACCGTTCCGCCAGGGGGTCTTCCGGCCCAGCCTGGGACAGGGCTGTCACAGAGGCGCACAGACGCCTCAGCCGTGTGACCTGGGTCCCGTCACAGCCGCGCCGGCGAAGGTCCACGATCGCGCGGCCGCCGGTGGCCCCTACGATGCGGACCATGGTTGACGACGCCGCCGCTGCCGCCGCTACCGACGTGCCCTCCCCCGCCGGCCTGGTTCTCGCCCCGTTCCGGGCGGCCAGGTTCACCGCCGCCGCCGGGGCCACCGAGAACCTGGCGGCGCTGACGTCCCCGCCGTACGACGTGATCGACGACGCGGGGGTGACGGCGTTGGAGGCCGCCGACCCGCACAACGTGGTCCGGCTGATCCTGCCCAGGGACCGCTCGGCTGACGAGCCCGGCAGCCGCTACGCGCGCGCGGCCGAGACCCTGGCCGACTGGTTGGGCTCCGGCGCTCTGGCGCGCGACGAGGCGCCCGCGCTCTACGTCTACGAGGAGGAGCAGGACGGTCACCGCCAGCGCGGCCTCGTCGGCGCCGTCGCGCTCGCCGACCCGGACGCCGGGATCATCCTGCCGCACGAGAACACCATGGCCGGCCCGGTCTCCGACCGACTGTCGCTACAGCAGGCGACACGGGCCAACCTCGAGCCGATCTTCCTGCTCTACGAGGGCGGCGGCGAGACCAGCCGGATCGTCGCGGAGACCGTCACCACCGAACCGCTGCTGGACACGGTCACCGATGACGGCGTCGCGCACCGGATCTGGGCGTTGAGCGAGCCGGCGACGCTCCTCACGATCGCCACCGACCTGCTGCCGCGCCGCGCCGTGATCGCCGACGGCCACCACCGCTACGCGACCTACCGGCACTACCAGGCCGAACGGCACGCCGCCGGCGACGGCCCCGGCCCGTGGGACTTCGGTCTGACCTTCCTCGTCGACGCGACCGTCTCCGGCCCGCAGGTGCATCCGATCCACCGGGCCGTGCGCGGCCTGTCCGTGGCCGAGGCCGCCCGCCGGGCGGAAGGCGCGTTCACCGTGCGTCAGCTGACCGCGGCGGGCACGACAGGCCGCGTCGACGTCACGCTGCTGCTCGACGAGCTGTCCAAGGCCGGCCAGGCCGGGCACGCGTTCGCCATCACCGACGGCCGCGACGCCTACCTGCTGACCGAGCCGAGCGCCGAGGTGCTGACCCGCAGCCTGCCGGCGGACCGCTCGGCGGCGTTCCGCGGCCTGGATGTCACGGTCGCGCACCTGACGCTGATCAGCGACGTCTGGGGCCAGGAGGACAAGGTCGGCGTCGTCGACTACTTCCACGACGCCCCGGCCGCGATCGCCGCGGTGGCGGACGGCGCCGGCACCGCGCTGCTACTCAACCCCACCCCGGTCGCCGGCGTGACGGCGGTCGCCGGGGCCGGCGAGCGCATGCCGCGCAAGTCGACCCTTTTCACCCCCAAGCCCCGCACCGGCCTGCTGATTCGCCTGCTCGACGAGTCCTGAACCGCGACGGCGGCCAGACCTACCGGCCTGGCCGCCACCCGCCACTCGCCACCCGTCGCACGCACCGGTCCGGCGCCGGACCGCGCCCGCTCGTATGAGCGCGGCGCGGGCCGGCGCCGGGAACTCCCGGCGCTCAGACGGCAGGGATACGGGCGGCGGCCCGTCGTCCGCTAGTCGCCCGTGTCCTCGTCGTCGGCGGGGCCCTCGCTCTTAGCCTCGGTGGGGGCTTCCTGACCCAGCGGCAGGCGCTCGGCGGCTGGGATCTCGCGCAGGCCCAGATCGCTGAACAGCACGCTCAGGTCCGGCAGGCCGCCCGCGGGACGGGCGGCCTCGCGGCGAGCCGGCTCGGGCTCGACGTCGGCCGGCTCACCGGTGCCGAGGAGCGCGAGTGACGAGCTCCCATCGTCGAACAGCACCGGCGCGACGACCTTCGCGCCACCCGACTCCCGGGAGTCGCCCGAGTCCTGGTCGCCCTCCGCTGAGGCCTCATCGCTGATCGCCACGTCCGGGCCACCGGCCACCACGTCGCCACCGGCGGCCTCCTGGCTCGACGTGCCGGCGCCGCCCGGCACGACGTCACCCGAGGACGCCACGTCAGCCGAGGACGCCACGTCAGCCGAGGACGCCACGGCGAGCGAGTCAGTCACGGCGGCCGAGTCACTCATGGCGGCCGAGTCGGTCACGGCACCCGACTCAGTCACGGCGTCCGAGGCGTCCGCCGCTTCGGGCGCCGACGTTGTGGCGACGACCGGCTCGTCCGTGGAGGTGGCCTTCCGGGCGTCCTCGGCCGCGAGCTGGGTCATGAGCTCATAGGCGCGCTCGTTGGCGTCGGTCTCCTCCTCCTCGTCGATCGCCGCCGCCGCCTCGAACGCCCGCAGCGCGTCCCCCGGCCGGCCCGCGTCGAGCAGCGCCTCGGCGTAGGCATACCGCAGCCGGGCCGTCCACGGCCGTGGCTCGCCGGGCCGGGTCGCCTCGTCGTGGAGCAGAACGACGGCGGCCTCCGGCTGCCCGAGGTCACGGCGCGCGCCGGAGCCGACCATCAGCAGCTCGGCGTGCCCAGCCGGGTCGAGCGTCTCGATCGACGGGTCGGTGAGGTAGGCGACGGCCCGCTCCGGGCGGCCAAGTCCGCGCTCGGCGTCCGCGATCATGGGCAGGTAGCGCGGCGAACCGTCCATCCGGCGGGCCGTGCGCAGTTCGACCAGCGCCGTCGCGTACTCCCCCGCGTGGTAGGCCGCGATGCCGGCGGCCTCCCTGGTCGCGGGCAGCCGGGCCGCGAGGCTCGCGGCCGCGCGGCCATGCGCGAGAGCGAGCGCCGGGTCGTCATCCAGGAACATCGCGGCGGCGACCAGGTGGCGTGCCACCACCTCGGCGAGACCGACCGGCAGGCCGCGCAGCTCCTTGCGGACCTCCAGGTCGAGCAGCTCGGGCTGCGCCTCGTCCGGCAGCGGCGGCGCCTCGACGCGTGGCCGGGTGGTCAACGCCGGCCCCTGGCCGCGTTCTCCCGGCCCGGCCCGACGATCCGTGACCCGCCCGGCGCGCCGGACCGGCCGGCCCGCATCGCCCTCATGCCCACGCGGCCCGCGTCCGGGAGCACCCGGCCGTGCCGCGGCACCGCCTCGCGGCCCCCGGTCACCGGCCCGAGGCGCACCCTGGCCGCGCGGCGACGTTCCCCAGCCGCCTTCGCGCCGGGGCCCTCTCGCCGCACCGGCCGCGTCGTCACGGGAGGCACCCGCCTCCCGACGGCGGTCCACGGACGCCGGCCGAGTCGAGGCCCGGTCGCCCCCCGTCTCGCTGGTGGTCCCGTGGGCCGCCGTGCCTCCTCCGGCCGGCGCGGGCGCGGCCGGGCCGTTCTGGCTCGCCGTCGCCTGGCCGGGCGCCGTGGCAGGCGCCGCCGCCGGCGCGGTGGTGCCCGGCCCTGCCGGCGGCGTGCGGCCGACGGTGGGCTCGGCCGATGTGGTCTCTCGGGCTACGGGCGCCGCGCCCTCGGCCGGCAGCGCCCAGGAGGGCGGACCCGTCGGGCGACGCTCGCCGCGATCACGGTCGTCGCGGGTGCTCCGGCCGTCGCCGTGCCCGCTTTCGCGCCCCTGACGACGGTCGTCCCGGTGGCCGCGGTCCGGTCCGCCCGCGGCCCGGTCCTGGCGCCCGGCCGGCCGGTCGTAGCGCTGGCCGTCTCGCGACCCCTGGTCGGGCCGCGGCGAGCGATGAGGCGTCCGACCATCCTGGGCGCCACCCGCCCGGTCACGAGCACCGCCGGCGCGGCCCGCGCCGTAGCCGCTGGAACCACCAGAACCGCTGGAACCACTCGGCCGGTCACTCCGGTAGCTGGAACCGCCTGCACGGTCACCCCGGTAACCGCCAGAACCGCTCGAACCGCTGGAACCGCTGGAACCGCTCGAACCGCTGGAACCGCTGGAACCGCTGGAACGGTCGCCCCGGTAGCCGCCGGTTCCGCTGGAACCGCCCGCGCGGTCGCTCCGATAACCGCCGGAACCGCCCGGACGGTCGCTCCGGTAACCACCAGAACCACTTGGACGGTCACTTCGGTACCCGGAACCGGCCGCACGGTCACCCCGGTAACCGCCAGAACCGCTGGATCCACCGGATCCAGCTGATCCGCCTGAATTGCTGGAACCGCCCGCACCGTCATTCCGATAGCCACTGGAACCACCGGGACGGTCACCTCTGTAACCGCTCGAACCGCTCGTCCGGTCGCCACGGTAGCCGGAACTACCCGTACGGTCACCGCTGTAGCTGGAGCCACCTGTGCGGTTACCGCCGTAGGTGGAACCGCCCGCGCGGTCACCACCATGGCCGGGACCGCCTGTGCGGTCACCGCCGCGGTCCGGCCGCTCGGATCGGTCCGTTCCTGTTCCTCGCCGGTCCGCCTGGCCGGGCCGGTCGGACCAGGTCGGCCGACTGGGGCGCTCGCCGCGGTGATCATCCGCCCGGTCCGGTCGGCCAGCGCCCGTGGGCCGGTCGGAACGCCCGCTCCAGCTGGGACGCTCGGAACGCTGCCCGGCCCCGCGCCCCCAGCTGCCGGACTGGCCGGCCCCGCTGGCACCGCCTCGACCGGCGGATCCGTCGCGGCCGGACGGACGGTCGTCCCGTCGATCGCTCCGCTCGCCGCGCTCCTGCCATGGGCGCCCTGGCCCAGCTGGACGGTCGCTTCCGTGGCCGTCCCGCGCCGGCCCAGCCCGATGGCCCCGGTCGGCCGAACCAGCTGCCTGGCCGAAACGACGCGGGCGCTCCCCCGGCCCGTTCGCATCCGCGGACCAGGGACGCTCCGGCCGGCCGCCGGGACGCTCGGCACGGCTGTCACCGCCGGAACGGGCCGCCGCGCCCCAACTGGTCTGGCGGGTGCCGGCCGGCCGGCCACCGGCCGCGTCGCGCCCACCTGGGCGGCCCCCCTGCCCGGCATGGGTGGACGGCCCGGCGCCGCCTGACCTCTCACGCCAGCCGGAACCACCCCGTCCGCCGGAGGCACCATCGCCGGCCGGGCGGTTACCTCCACGGAACCCGTCTCCGCCACGGGCGCCAGGTCCACCGCGGGCGTTGTCGCCGCCACGAAAGCCGTCGCCACCACGCGCGCCAGACCGGTCAGCACCGCCAGCACCCGCGTACGGCCGGCGGTTGCCCCGGTCGTCGCCGTCGCGGCGGTAGGAACCGGCGGGCGCTCCCGCGGGGCGGTCCGGCCGGGCACCGCCGGCTCCGCCAGCACCGCCGCGGGGACGCTCACCACTGCCCCATCGGGTCGCCGAACCGCCGGCACCACGGCCCGCGGTTCCGGCGGAGCCGCGTTCGCCGCGGAAGCCATCCCGACGCCGGTCGTCGCCCGACCCTCCGGCCTCGGCGGGTCGCTCACGCGACCATCCAGTCGCCTCACCACGTCCGGAGGCCTCGTCGCGCCGGTATCCTCCGGCGGCCCGGTTCGGCCCGCCGGCGGCCGAGGGCCGATGCGGCCGCTGGGCGCCCGCGCCCCCTGCTCCCCTCGGCTGGCCGCCGGCCGCGCGCCGCGCGCCCGCACCGCCACCGGCCGAGCGGGACCAGCCGCCGGCGCCGCCGTTTCCGCCACCGGCGCGGCCAGCGCGACGCGGGGCGGGGGTGGACCCTCGGGAAGCCGACGGACGTGCTGGCTCCCCACCTGTGGGAGACGGAGGGACTGCAGAGCTCGACATCGTCATCGCTTCCGATCGGCCCACGCCATCGTGGGTTCCACTGTTGACTTCTAGTTACGGTCGTCTGGCTTCATGACCGTGTGGTGCTTCGTGACCGTGCGGCCCACTGGCCGCCTTGCCCACACACCCCACCCGTGGGGTGGGCGGTGCCGCGCAGATTCCGACGCGGCTGCCCGCGCGGGCCGCTCCCACCAGCCGCGAAGGGCTGGCGGTGGCCCGCCGGCCGGCGGCCCGCCGCGGGATCGGCGTGACCGGCGCGGCCCTCGAAGAACGGGCCCCGGTGAATCGGCCGAGAGCCCGCGAACACGGCCGGCGCCGCGCCGGATGAACGCCGACGCTGGGACCCGCGCTGTCCCAACGACGGGTCACCAGCGCTGACAGGCACATCACCTGACGGGCGGAGCCGCTGATACGAGACACGTCACCACCGGACCCCGCCCGGGCAGGTGTGCTACCTCAGGCGGCGCTGACGACGCGCCGTCTTCTACGGTAGTCCTCCGCGCGGGCAGGCCGCGGCCAGTGTGCCGATGGACGCCCGTGGCTCGGTGTTTCCGTGAGCTTCACCGGTGTCGTCCGTCACCTGCTGCCCGAAGACCCCTTGTGCCACAGGCATGGGTATGGGCGGCGGCAGGAGAGGGACCATGGGTCAGCCGCGGGCGGCGGCGGTGAACCCGTCGAGTCAAGGACTCTCCGTGGAGGCCGCCCGATCTCCGTCTCCCGGTGGCGCCCAGGCAGGTTCGCGCTACTCGGTCTCGAGGAGTCCCTGGACCTGGCCAGCGCGGGACGCCGTCCGTGCGCCGACGCCGAGCACCTGCAGAAAGCCTTCGGAATCCTTGTGGTCGAAGGCTCCGACCCGGCTCATCGACGCGTCCTCCTCGCTGTAGAGCGAGTGCGGGATGTCCGCCGCGCCGGCGAAGTTGACGGTGCCCCGGTAGAGCTCAAGGGTGATCGAGCCGGTAGCGAGCTGGGCGACCTCGGAGACGACCTTGCGCGCGAGCTGCGAGCCAAGGTCCTCGCCATAGGCCTGGTACAGCTGCTCGCCGAGGAAGTCCGACGCGAACTCGAAGATCTTCCTGGCCCGGCGGTCGAGAATCGTCTGCAACAGGTACTCGTAGGCGCTGCCCAGCAGCTCCATGCCGGGCGCCTCATAGACACCACGGGACYTCACTCCGACGAAACGGTTCTCAACCAGGTGCAGGTTGATGCCGACACTGTGCCGGCCCCCGATCTGGTTCGCGAGCTCAAGGACCTCCGCCGCGTCCGAGACCGCCTGGCCGGCGATGGAGACCGGGCGGCCCTTCTCGAACACGACCGTGACCAGCTCCGGCTGGTCAGGGGCGTCGACCGGGCGGACACCCATGATCGGGTTGACGAAGTTGGCGCCGGTGGTCAACGACTCGAGCACGCCGGCCTCGTGCGTCAGGCCGAGGAGGTTGGCGTCGGTGGAGTAAGGAGACGTGCGGGTGGCCCGGATCGGCAGGCCGTGCTTCTCGCAGTAGTCGATCATCTCCTCGCGCCCGCCGAAGGTGTCGAGGAAGGCCTGGTCACGCCAGGGCGCATAGACGGAGACGCTGGGCGCCAGCATGTTCGGGACGAGCTGGAAGCGGGCCTGGTCGTTGCCCCGGCCGGTCGCACCATGGCTCAGGATCTTGATGCCACGCTCGAGGATGTGCGGAAGCATCCCGCGGATCGTGACGTACCGGCCCAGCGGAGTCGTGTTCCAGTACCGGCCTTCATACCGGGTGAGGCCCTGAACGGCCTGAATGCCGGCCTCGCCCATTTCGGTACGCAGCGGGACGACGACGGCCTCGACCGCGCCGCACGCCTTCATCCGCTCCGCGACGACGTCGAGGCCCTCGCTCTCGTCGGGTTGGCCGAGGTCCGCGGTGAAGCAGATGACCTTGACGTCGTGCGAGGTCAGCCAGTGAGTGACCGTGCAGCTGTCAAGCCCACCCGACGCGAAGAAGGCGACACTCTCGCCCTTGAGGTCCTTGATCTCCATGTCGTCCCGCTCCCGTCCGATGGACCAAGTTGGATCCGTGACCAGCCAGCATCAGGCCGGCCGCCATCGGCGGCTCCGGATGCCCGAATCTCCCGCGTTCCGCCGCATCACGACGACAGTTCCCGGCGTCCCCGCCGCTCAGCGACCCTGACCGGGTCAGCGACGGACTACAGCCTGCCTGGCCAGCGGCCCGCAGCCCCGCCCCGGACGCTGTGACCTGACCCGCACCTGCACCGTAATTCTATACACACCTTCGCATGTTCATCCAACACCCATGCGCCAGACCACCCGTCACGCGGCCTGTGCGTCGCCGCGGAGGCTGTGCCGCATCGAGTACCCGCGCGAACGGACGCTCAGCCACTTGCCCGAGCACCCGCCTCGCGGCTGCTGGACCACTGGTCGGGCGGCCGAGAACTCGTCGAGCCACCCGACTGTCAGGCCACCCGGCCGTAGGCCAGGCGGCAGTCAGGCCAGGCGGCAGTCGAGCCGGACCCCTCCCGACGACCCGTCAGTGGCCCCTTGTCCGGCCGCCCGGTCGTCGGCAGCCGAACGATGGCCATCGGGCTGGGCTAGTTCCTGGCGGCCCGGCCTCCTGATCCAGCCCCGGTCAGTCGGCGGCCGTGGAGCCAGATCGGCGCGGGGCCGCCATCAGAGCGCGGATGAGCGGCTCGTAGTGCTCCATCGGGTTGGTCGGGTAGCCGGGGTCGAACGAACTCTGGTCGTATTCGGCGCAGAACTCAGCGGTGAGGTCGAAGTTCGGGTTGCTGCGGTGTCTGTCCCGAAAGTTCCGATCGAGTCCGACATGCTGGAAGTAGTAGTAGCCCTGGAATTCGGCGTGGTACCGGACCATCCAGTGGAGCTCGGACGACACGAACGGCTTCACAATGGCGGCGGCGATGTCGGCGTGGTTGTACGGGGCGAGGGTGTCGCCGATGTCGTGCAGGAGCGCACAGAGCACGTAGTCATCGTCGCGGCCAGCCCGTTCCGCCCGGGTCGCCGCCTGCAGGCTGTGAGTCAACCGGWCTACCGCGAAGCCGCCATGCTCGCCGCCCAACAACCCCAGATGGGCGAGAATTCGATCGGGCAGGCCGCGTTCCAGTTCCTCGTTGGCCTCTCCGATGATGTGCCAGTCCTGCGCGGTGCCCTCGGTCATCGCCCGGAAGGACGCCCGCCTGGTCATCGGCGAGATCCCCGTGCTCGCGGTAGTCAGCTGGCTCATCAGTTCCTCCAGGTGCCGGTGCCAAGGACGACGACCGCCTTCCACCATCCCCCTCCTGTCGCCTCCGCGTACCCGGTTCGGGCGCACTCGCGGATCCAGGCTCACGGCATGGTTCGAGCCATCCATTCCGTCGGCATTGCCGCCCGCTGCTCACCCTCCGGCCCCACCGTTCGGCGGAACAGGAACACGGAGTCGAGACCGCCGAGAGAGCGTTTCAAGGCCGGCGTACACGAAGGGACGCCCGGTAGTCGCCCGGGTCCGGTCCCTCGGCCGTCTTGTCGGGTCCCAGCCGGACGAGGCTGACCTCGCAGCAGCCCGCGACCGTGGCGGTCGAGGCGAGGCTCGGATGGGTATGCAGCTCGATCGTCGTCGCCGCCTGGCCAGGAACGGTCGCCGACAGGGCCACGACCGCATCGCCCGCCCAGACGCACTGGACGCGCTCCGACGCCGGGCAGCGGCCATCCTGTGTCACACCGATGAAGGTGAGCGTCAGCCCGCGGTCAGACGCCCGCCAGATCCCGCCTGGCGCCAGCGTGAACTCACTACTCGCCGGCTCTGTCGGCGGAGCGGGTCGAGCCGAGGGACTCGGCGTGCCAGCAGGTCCTGACGAGATCGTTTCAGCAGGTCGATCGGATCCGCCAGGCGAAGGGGCGGCCGATGGGGCTGTTGGCGGCGGTGTCGCTGATGTCGCTGTCACAACCGGCGTGACGAGGCGGCCCGGGGGCATGGCCGTCGTGTCTCCGGAGCACGCCGCCGTCAGCAGCAGCACGAGCGGCGCCCCTCCCAGGAGAAATGCCGCCATCCGCCGGCGTCGGGAGTCCATCATCGGCCACCTCCACCCGTCGAGCCCGATCTCGTCGTCTTGGACGAGAGCATGACCGCGGCGGTTCCACCAGACGCACAAAACGTCCGGCCAGCCCCGAGGCGAGGAGGACCGAACTCATCATCTGGCGGACAAGCGACGGCGTCCGGGCCACCGCCGGGACCTTCCGGGGGATCTGCGCGCGAGATCCCCCGGAGATCAGGTCGGTCCCGCGGAACGCGGAGATCAGGTCGGTCCCGCGGAACGCGGAGATCAGGTCGGTCCCGCGGAACGCGGAGATCAGGTCG
>NZ_MOMC01000112.1 GCF_001983105.1 Pseudofrankia asymbiotica
TCAAGGATCTCGAGACGACCTGGGACGACGACGAGTCCAAGCTCAAGCCCCTGGACGGTAACGCCTGGACGTTCCTCGACGGTCGGATCGACGACGCCCTGACCGCACTGCGGGCATCCAACCCCGACCCCGCCACCGAGAAGCAGGCGCTGACCGCGCTGTCGACCTCCTTGGGCGGCTGACGGGTCATTCTTAAGATCACGACACGGCCTCGCGCGCCCAGGTAGGGTAGCCGCCGTAGGACAGCGTTTGATGGACGTGGTGGACGTCCTCGGTGAGTGCACATCATTGTGGATCGCCGGTTGGGTTCGATTCCCTGGTGCGCACGCCTGGTCGAGGCAGGTCAGAGCCCCGCAGCCGGTTACTCGCGGYGCGGGGCTCTGACGTTTCTGGACGTGCCCGGAGGCCCGTGATCACGCCGTGGTGCGAGGACGCCACCACGTGATCTTGACTTCGGGGCATGGATCATTGGTTAGAGGGCTTGCTCGGGCTCGCCGGCTGGCGGCCCGGCACCGCCTTCGATCTTGGTGTGGGTGTCGGTGCGTAGCTGGGTGACGAGTTCGCGGGCGGGGGTGGCGCCGATGTGGAGTCGTTTGCGCAGTGTCTCGGCGGAGATGGGGCGTTGGTGGTGTTGCCAGTGCAGGACGTCTTCGGCTCGGGCGCGGTGGAGGAGGTCCTGTTCCCGGGCTCCTGGCTCAATCCGCGGCGGTATCTGGCTGTCCGGGCGTGCTTCCGTCTGTTTGGTCTCAGGGGCCTGTCTCGGTTCCGCCGGCTGATCGATCACTGTCGAATACGGGTCAGCCGTGGCCGGTGGTGCTGGCGGGGGAGTGCTTGCCCGGGTTGTCTGCGTGGCTTGGATGAGGTCGGGGCCAACTTCGGCCCAGCCGATCATGAGTAGTGGTCCGATGGCGTCGAAGGCTGCTTTGCCGTAGTGGCGGGCGATGAGGGGTTCGGCGATGTTGAGGGCGAGGGTGACGAGGCTGGCGAAGATGAGCAGCCGCCGCGCGGATCGTTGAACCTTGGCGGGGCCGCCGTTCAGGGCCAGTTGGCGGATGCCCAGCAGCAGGCCGACGACGGACAGGTCGACTGCTGGGGCTACCAGAGGTGCGATGAAGATTGGGACGTCGAGGCGGAGGCCGAGGGCGAAGGAGTTCCCGAAGCCGAACAGGAATGTGAGCGCGACGACGACGCCGATCATGGCGGTGACGAGCTTCCCGACATGTACGGGTCCGGCCAGGGCCGGAGCGTCCTTGTGTGGCGGGGTGGTTGAAATCTTCCGTCGCTGGCTCATCGGGCACCGGCCCGGAGCGGCTTCGAAGCGGCGGTGCTGATCGGCCGGCCCTGGGCGGGGGCGAGGGTTCCCGCACCAGCGACCGCTGAGGTCCTTCGGGCCGTGCCCGCGGCGGCATAGTCGTTCTTCTTGTGGCGGGGGAGCCGGCCGGTTCTATCTTGATCGCGGTGGTGGTTGGCGCGGAAAGGTGCCATCGTGGGATGGGTGAGCTGACTGMGGTGTGCGCGACGTGTGCGCGGACGTGCCGTCCCTGCCTGGCACAGACCGACACTGACCGGCACGGGAAGGCCCTGTGTGCCGGACGGAGCGGGATAGGCCGGCATCACGCGACACCGACAAACACGCCATTTACCGCACTACGGATCAGAAGGTTGGGGGTTCGAGTCCCTCCGAGCGCACCACACATGCTCTGACCTGCACGTTCACATTTTCACAAGCGCCATGACTTTCTGATAACTATCAGATGATTTGCGTGCCAGACATGATCGACATATCTGGCACCTAGCCTTGGCGAACGACGCGGCACTCAGCGGCATCGTGCGGCACCACTGACCTTTTTGATCTTCGCGCGCTTCCCGTGTGCGCGACGTGTGCGCGAGCGCCCCGAGAGAAGGTCTCGGTCGGCTTCCTTCGGTCATCAACTCTGGAGAGCGAGCCTGGTCGAGGAAGGCCAGAGCCCGTAGCCGTTGACTTGCAGCGAGGACCCTCGGCTTCTGGACGTGGGGCGGAGAGCCTCGTCCCACTGYGGACCAAGGTCGACACGACGCGGYGGTCACCAGCGTCGGCGCTGGCGCGTGGGTCGGGCTACGGCGGCTGAGCTACTCGTAATGGCGGGTGGGCATGCGGGTGGGCAGGCTTGTGGACAGGCCGTGATCAGCGGCGACTTGCGCGAGCGCCTGCATCCAGGGCCTGCCGGTGAGTAGCTGGTTGAAGGCGAGCATGGCGTTGAAGAGGACCGTCAGGCAGAAGGCATGGCAGGGCACCAGTTCTTCGTATGTCGGGCGTTGGGCGAGGTGCAGCCCTTGTCCGTCGCGGCGGGCGAAGGCCTGTACTGCGGTCAGGGAGACATGGCAGAAACGCGACTCGACCTGGTAGTACGCCTGCAGGTCGCCGTAGCCGTAGGCATCCAGCAGGTGGTCGACCTTCATGAGCTTCTCGTCGGGCTGGGGGGTCAAGTTCGTCGCCACTGTGTCGACGAGGATCTGGTAGGCCTCTTGTGGGAATTGTCCAGCGAGGTTGGCCTTGCGAAGGACGTTGGCCAGTTGGGTCTGGCTGCCTCGCAAGGACCGGTTGAGGACGTCTACGACCTTTTCGCGCTCGTCCGCGAGCCATACCAGAAAGACGGCGTACTCGACGGCGGTACGTCGGTTGGGTGCCGCGGCGAAGCAGCAGCGGTGCTGATGTAGGTGCAGCGTGGCCTCGACTTGGTGGAGTACCGCGAAGAAAAGGCCCCAGCCGACCTGGGCCGAGCGGCTGGTTGCATCCACATGCTCGTGCAAGTCCGGGATGATCAATTCCTCCAACCGAGTCAACCCGTCTCCGGGATCGGGCGGGGCCGCCGTCTCGCCGTCGAGATCCATCTCTCATCCCTCCACGAGCCTGGTCATCCCGCGGGCCGCCCGGGGGTGTTTCGGCTACCGCGCGGCTTCCGAGACACTCGGCACCTGATGGCGTCCGTCGGCGAGTTCGCCGGGGCCGCCGCATGAATGCAATCGAGTGCTGCTCGACTAGCCCTGCCCGCTCCGCTCAGAACGACGATCCGCCTATGCGCCGACGACATTCGAGCTTAGGGGGATCGCCCGTACTCGCTGCGGGCCGTCTAGGATGCCAGCGGCATCCTTGAGCGGTCGGTCTCCGAGGTCCAGTGTTGGTGTCGGCGTGCGTTGCCGACTCGGGGGTGGCAGTGGGGCAGGGGCTGTCGGATGGACAGATTCGGGCGATCGCGCAGCGTTTCTCGACGGTGGCGGACGTCGGGGTCTTGCTTGACAGGGCGGGGTTCCCGGCTGGGAGGACGCCGCTTGGTGCGCCGTCGCCGGAGGCTTTCTGGTTGGAGGTCTCTCGGCTGCTGAGTGGTGGTGCGGTGCCGGGATGTCGGGAGCGGCTGCTGGCTGTCGCCCGAGAGCTCTATCCGGGCGAGCCGGTGTTCGCCGAGGTTGCGGTGGCGGCTGACGTGGAGCGGGACGCTGTGGTGTCGGCTCGTGGCGTGGTGTGGAACGTGCCTGCTCGGCTGGTGCGGTTTGTCGGACGTGAGGATTTGCTCGCGGGCATCGAATCCGCCCTGGTTGCGGCTCCGCGGGCGGCGCTCGTCGCGCTGGAGGGCATGGGCGGTGTCGGGAAGACGTCGTTGGCGGTCGAGTATGCCCACCGGCACGCCGATGAGTTCGACATTGTTTGGTGGGTGGCGGCTGAGCGGTCGGAGCTGGTCGCCCAGCAGCTGGCGGCGATCGCCGATCCRCTCGGTCTGCCGGCCGGTAGTGACGCTGATGCGGCATGGGTTGCGCTGTGCAGGCGCAGCCGGTGGTTGGTCATCTTTGACAACGTCGAGGACATCGACGCGGTCGCCCGTTTCCGGCCTGGGGCGGAAGGGCGGGTGTTGGTCACGTCTCGCCGACGGGCTGCGCGCCGGCTGGGTACCGCGGTGACGGTGCCGCCGTTCGATCGCGATGCTTCGGTGGCGCTGCTGACCAGCCAGGTGGCCGATCTCGATCGGTCCGCGGCGGATCTCCTTGCCCAGCTGCTGGGTGATCTGCCGCTTGCGGTGGACCAGGCGGCAGGCTTTCTCGACGAGACCGCGTTGCCAGTAGCCGAGTACACCCGGTTGCTGACGGGTCAGCTGGAGCAGATGTTGGATCAAGGTTCGGTCCTTGATCGAGCCGACATCACGGTCGCCAACCTGTGGACATTGTCCGTTGACCGGCTACGCGTCGATCAACCTGCTGCGGTCGAGTTGCTGGAACTGTGCGCGCTGTGCGATGCGGATCCGATTCCCCTCGACCTGTTCGCCGCGGCACCGGACGCTCTGATCGGCGGTGCGTTGGCCGACGCGGTCCGGATGCCCGATCGGTGGGCAGCGACGGTTGGCGCACTGGCCGGCTACAACCTGGCCCGCCGCGACGGCGGCCAGCTCACCGTTCACCGGCTTGTCGCTGCCTCGACCCGCCGCGCGCTGCCCCCGGAGGTCGCTGCCGACCGGCTCACCACCGTTGCCAGCCTGCTGCGAAGCCGACTGCCTGGCGAGATCCGCCGTAGCCCCGAGACCTGGCCTGTGTGGCGCGGGCTGCTCGCGCACGTACTGGCCGTCACCGATCGCGCGCTTCAAACCACCGGACCGGCGTTTGAGAACGGCACGTGGCTCGCCGCGGCCGCGGCCRCCTACCTGCGTGAACTCGGTCAGGTGACCGACGCGATCCCGCTGCTCCAGCGGTTGGCAGCAAGCAGGGAGCGGGCCCTTGGCCCGGACCACTCCGACACCCTGTACGCCCGCAGCCTCTTGGCCGACGCGCACATGGACGTCGGGCACCTGGCGAAAGCGGAAGCCGTCCACGCCGCCGTGCTCGCAGCCCGGGAACGCGTCCTCGGCCTGGAGCACCCGGAGACGCTGGTCTCGCGCATCCGGCTCGCCAGCCTGTGCCAGGCAAACGGCCGGTTCGACGAGGCGATCGGACTGTTCGTCGATCTTGTCGCCGATCAGGAACGGATCCTTGGCTCTGACCATCCCCAGACCTTGCTGTCGCGTGRCTTTCTGGCCGGCGCCTACACCGCGGCCGGCCGCACTGACAGCGCGATTCGGGAGCGGGAAGCTGACCTGGMCCACCGTGAACGGGTCCTCGGCGTGGATCACCCCACGACCCTCTACGCGCGCAGTTCCCTGGCCGGCGTCTACCAGAAAGCCGGGCGCACCACCGAGGCCATCATGTTGTTCGAGCGCGTCGCGGCCGACCGTGCCCRACTGCTGGGTCCCGATCACCCGACCACCCTCCTGTCCCGCAGCCTCCTCGCGGGCTCCTACCGGGCCGCAAAAAGATACCCAGAGGCCGTCGCCCTGTGGAAAAGCGTCCTGAACGAGCGCGCCGACGTCCTGGGAGCTGACCACCCCGAAACTCTTAGGACCCGTAGCTTCCTCGCCGGCGCCCTGCAGAAGGCTGGACAGCTCGCCGAGGCGGTCGACCTGTTCGAGCAGAGCCTCGCTGACCGCCAGCGCGTCCTCGGGCCGGACCACCCCGACACCGGGTCCTCGCGCGACCTGCTCGCCCGCGCCTACAACGCGGCCGGGCGCACCGCCGACGCCGCGGCAGTGCGCGGCAGGTCAGGGCCTGAGCCGCCCGAGTTGAGGATCGAAGCAGATCAATCCCATTGAGTCTGCGACGGCAGCGGCATAGGCGGAGGCCTCATCGGCCGCGCCCCACGCCATCGGAATGTAGATGACAGGACCGCGGGCCTCGCGGATCAGCGGTCCCGTGCACCAGGGCGAGGTCTGGGCCCCGTCTTCGGTGATGTCGTGCCAGCGTTCGAGGAGCGCGGCCACGTAGGCCGTGATCCTTTCGGTGGGAGGATGCCCCACGTCCGTCTCGAGGTAGCGGCTACAGAGATCCTCGAGGATCTGGAGAGCAGCCTCGTTGTCCGCCGGGTGCTCGCCTTCCCATACGGCTAGGTCGTAGCTCATGCCAGCAGGTTTCCATACTGCATCAATGGCGAGGTTTCCGGAACCGCGGGGGATTACGCTGCGGCGGAGGAACGCTACCGGCAATCCCTGCCCATCATTGAGGCCATCGCCGACCGGGTTGACGCTCGCGCCGGTGTCGGTCGTCGGCGCTGCCGTACGGCGGAGGCGATCCRCTGTGTGACCTCGTCCGGGTCTTCGTGTTCCCACGTGCGGATCACCAGCCAGCCCGCCTCGGCCAGCTGCCGGTCGGTGTCGGCGTCGCGCGCCCGGTTCTTGGCGATCTTCTCGGGCCAGTACCAGCCGTTGGACGCCGGGCGGGGGTTGCCGTGCTCGGGGCACCCGTGCCAGAAGCAGCCGTCGATGTAGACGGCGACGCGCGCGGGGCCGAAGACGACATCGGCCCGGCGCCGGAGCCCGGCGAGGGGCTGCCGGTCGACGCGGTAACGCAGCCCGAGTGCGTGCAGGCGCCGCCGGACGGCGAGTTCGGGCTGTGTGTCGCGGGTCCGCTGCAGCTGCATCCGGCTGCGCACGCCCGGCGATACCGCGAAGGAGGCCACGGCGGACGCGTCGCGGCGCGTACGGCGTGCGGTTGCCGGCCGCCCGGCCGCGGTGCGGCCGGGTGTCACGACCCGCCTGCGAGCTTCGCGAGCCAGAGCTCGAGGCTCGAGAGGCGCCCGCTGTCGGCATGCTGGAGAGCGCGCGTCATCCCCTTGGCGATAGGCCCGGCGACGGCCGGCGCGCTGTAGACCGCCCTGGCTCCGTCCGGGTTGACGTGGACGACATCGGTGAAAAGAAGAGTGTTGCCGGCGGTGCTGTCGCACGCCGCTGCCAGGCGGGCGGGGTCGAATTCGTTCGTGACCAGCACGTAGCCGAAGGGCTCGCCGGTGGCGTTGGCCCTGACGTAGGCGTTGAAGTCGTTGCCGAACTGCTCTTCGCGGTCGGCGCGGACGCTCCATTTGCAGCTCACGAGCGTGCGGTGGCCGGTAGCCCGGTTGACGAGGGAGACGTCTACTTCCTTCGGCTTCGCCTTGCCCTGGTGCGGGTGGAAGCCGGGGAGGTTCTGGAGCATCGTGCGGACACGGATGTCGTACCTGTCGCTGATCCCTGGGACTCTCGTGAGCAGCGCGGCGACTGTGTCCTCGAAGCCTTCGCCGACGAGGTTCTTCCGCTTGTTCTCCTGGCCGACGTAGATCTGGATGCGCTCCGTGAGCCCGCGGAGCACCTCGGGGGGCGGCGGTTCGGCCAGGTAGCCGCTGAGTGACTCGAGGATGATGTCGTCGAGCCTCGGGTCCTCGTTCGGCAGGGGGATTCCCTGGCCCTCGTACGGCTGGCGCTGCGAGGCGACCCTGTCCCGGTTGCGCTGCAGCCGTACGGCGACACCTGCAGCGAGGTCATGCGTCACGTTGCGGAACAGGACGTCGATTTCCTCGCCCAGCTGGCCGGCTGCCACGCCGAGCGCCTCGGACAGCCAGGAGTGGAAGGCGAGGCTGCGGGCATACCAGGGCCGCCCGGCCTGCGATTTGTCGCTCTCGTAGCAGTGCGCGAGGCCCGTTGTCCGGTCGATCCACATCAGCAGCCGGTAGGCGTGCTCCCAGGCGTTCTGCGCGGTGACCTCTGGATGCTCCGAGAAGTACTGGCCGAGGAGCCTGGCACGGTTCTCGGAGCCGAAGGGCCGGTCGACGGCCTCCTCGGGAGGTTCCTGCACCGGGATCTGGAGGAGCTCACCCTGGGCCGGGTCCTGTGTCACGCGCTCGCCCGGTGCCTGCGCGACAGGAGAACGACGTCCTTCAGCGCGCTGACCGCAGCCTCGGCAAGGAGGGGGGGGACCGCATTCCCAACCTGCCGGTAGCGCGAGTGTGCCGCTCCGCCGTCAATACGGCCCTCAATCGGCCCTCGACGCGGGTCTGTCGTGAAGGCGAAGTGGTCAGGGAAGCTCTGCAGCCTGGCGAACTCCCGGACGCTGAGGCAGCGCGGCAGGGAGTAGTGGTAGGCGGAGTCGCCCTTGGTGTTGAGCGTCCACGCCCACATGTCGGGGTGCAGCCGCCGGTAGGCGTAATAGTGGGCGCGCCCTAGCTTCCCGGTGCCGTTGTGGGGGCCCCACTTGTCGCCGGTCAGGTACCGGGCCTGGAGATCCTCGGAGAGGTCGCGGTGGTTCCCCCCGGCGGGGATCCCGTTGAGGCGCAGGACGGTGTCGTCCCGGATCCGCGGGACGCTGACGTTGGTAAGCGGGCCGCGCAGGCCGCGGCGCATGAGGCGCTGGTAGGCGCTCTGCGGTCCTGCGAGCTCGTGGACGTCGATGTMGTCGGGCCGCCGACCGGATGCCAGCGCCGCCAGGTCGCCGATGGCCTGCAAGACCGTGACGGCGCGCAGGCTCTTCGGCGCCGCGAGGTCGCGGGCGAGCTCCGCTGCTTCATTGCCGTCGCGAACGCTCAGCTCGTACGAAGGCGGGTCGGTGGGTATCCGGTCGAGCTGGATCAGCTCGGTGGCCCCGGAACCCGCCAGAGACGGCACCTGCGCCTTCATGCTGTGGTGGACGCCGAGGAACAGGAGGCGCTTGCGGGTCTGCGGAACTCCGAAGTCGGCGGCGTCGGCCAGCTGGGCTGTCACGCTGTACTCACCGTCGAGCGACAGGTCAGCGAGGACCTGTTCCTTGACGCCCATCTGGGCGAGGCCCGGGACGTTCTCCATGAGGAACGCGGCGGGCTTCGCTGCGGCGACGGTCCGGACGAACTCCCTGTAGAGGGAGTTGCGGGGGTCGTCGATAAGCCGGGTGTGGTTGCGCATCTGGGAGAACGCCTGGCAGGGCGGCCCGCCGACGATCATGTCGACGCCGACGGCTGCTGCGGCCAGCTGGGCGCGCAGCTCCGGCTCGCGGATGTCGCCACAGAGGACCTCGGCGCCTGGGAAGTTCTGTCTGTAGGTCTCACAGGCGTCCGGGTCGTGGTCAGCTCCCGCGACGACCTGCACTCCGGCCTGCCTCAGCCCCTGCGAGAGGCCGCCGGCGCCACAGAAGAGGTCGACGGCAGTAAGCGACGCGCTGTGGGCCTGGACGCCCGGGAGCGGGAGTTGGACTGTGACTGGCCGAGGGCCCCGCCGCAGTGATCTGGCCGTGGCTGTCAATGACGCCTCCGCTCGCTCCCACCAGCCGCGTGACCTGGGCATCGGGCCCCAGGTGTTGCCGGAGCCGAACCTTACTTGACCAGTCGGACAGATCCTGGCACGACAGTGCGTGTGGGTTTCGCCTGTTCGCCGCGCGGCGGGGCACTGCTGCCGTCCCGTGGTGTGTCCGTAGCTGGCAGTGAGCCGCCTGCGTGTGCACAGCTGGAGGTCGCTGCCCGGGCGGCGCGCACCGGGCCGGCACTGCCGCAACCGCGGTTGTCGCGACAGCCCGGCCTGCCTGCGGCGCAGTCGCGCCTACGAAGACAAACGCTGGATGAAGGTGCCTTGATGACTGCAAGCGGTCCCCTCGCTGTCCTTCCTGCGGGCTACGCTGCGTGGCAGGACTGCTTGGCCGGGGCGTTCCTCGCCGGCGGCCCGGGAACCCCGGTCGTCCTGTTCATCGACGACGCCGAACTCAGGCGCCTGGCGCCGGCGACTCCGAGTCCTGCGGCTGACCTCGCGCGATGTGTCGGGGAGCAGGTGGATTTCAGCCTCGGCCAGGCAATGTTCGAGCGGCTGAGCGGGACGTGCGCCCTCTGGAAGCGGGGCGGGATGTCAGAGGCGCCTCCCTCGCTCCCGCTGCTCGCGCTCACCGTGCTGGCGGCCACGCGGATGCGCAGGGATGCCAACCTGGCTAGCCACAACTACTACGCGCCCCTCGCAGAGGTCCTGCTGCCAGACGGCGCTGACCCTGAGAGGGAACGGCTCCGGCACGACCTTGCGGTCAACGCGTTCGTGCACGTCGCGACGATGTGGCGAGACCTCCACAGCTGGCTCGCTGACCACCCGGAGCGCGGGGTGTCGACCATCYGCGACCACCCCGTGAAGACACGCATCGGCTTCCCCCTCTCGCAGGCTCTCGTCCGGCGCAGCGACCGTGCTTCGCTGACCCAGTTCTTCGCCGCTCTGGAAATACGCGAGCGGGGCGTGCCGAACGAGCCCGCGCTGCTCAGCTACCTGCGCCTCTGGGCCTCGCGTCCGAACCGGCTCAGCGGAGAGTTCTGCCGGATCCTCAACAATCTTGAACTCGCCCCACTGCTGGGCCCCCTCGTCGCCAGCCTTGCCCGGTCGTGGGACGGCAAGACACTCGGCCGGGAGGGCCTCGCCCTCCTGGACATCCGCCTGGCGATCGACCTGGAGGACCGCAGGGCGAGCTGGGCCGTCACCGGCGCCCATGGCCCCGTCAGTGACCTCCTCGCAGGGAACCTCGCGGGCCGGGACGTCCGTCTCGCGATCGTCCGCGACGACTACACCGACAACTACCACTGCGACGGCACGCTGGCCGTCACACCGGACCTGGTCCATGACGGATTCCGTCTGCGCGGCGCGCGCTGCGTCGCTGTCGCCCCGCCGTCCCCGGTGGTGATCCTCGCGGCTGACCCCGATACCGGGGCGTGGACGTCGGTGCCGTCGGTCCGGCCCTTCGACGAGCACGTCATCCTCGCCGACACGGCGACATCGGGCCCTGTTCGGGCGGTCCTCGGCAAAGCTGCGGACGCCGGCTGGGCGCCGGGCAGTCCCGGTGCGGCGGGCCTGCTGCCGGGCTACGCGATGTTCACAGCGGTCACCTTCAGCGACCCGGAGCTGCTCGGCGAGGCGCTCGCGCTCTACCCGATCGCCAGGGCCTCGCTCGCCCCCGACGGCGCGGCGCGCCCGAAGCTCGCCGGAGGCCTGCCACTCATGCGCCGGGTCGACTCCCGGGCATACCTCGCCGATGGCGAGCCGGACCTGCTCCTGCCGTTCGACGGCATCCAGCGCCCGCTTGAGACAGCGCTTGACGGCGTCGCCCAAAACCCTCCCTTCCACGCGACAGGCTTCCCGATCCCGCTGCGGCACTCTGTGGTCCCGGGCAGCCACCGCGTCACTGTTGAGCAGGACACACTCCGCTTCACCGTGGTCGACCGCGACCCCGCCGGGCATGTCCCCGGCGCCGGCAGCCTCGCCTGGGACCGCTCCGGCGTCCTCGGCAAGGCCGGCAACGCCCCCGCGGTCTGCGGCGCGCAGGTCGACGCCCCTGACAGCCCGGAGCCGCTGCTGGCCAGGAGAGGCCGGCTCGAGTACTGGCTCATCGACCGCCACGGATGGTGCAGCGCCGTCGAGGTCCCGGGCCCGGCGCCCTTGTTCACCCTCGCTGGCGCAGGCGCACCGTCCCACTTCGAGGTCACCGCGCCGCCGTCGGCCGCATGGCTCGCCGCCCGGCGCGCGCGCGGCGGCTGGGAGGTCATCAGTGCCCGCCTGCAGGAGCCGCAGTTCACACGCCTGGACCAGGTCTCTGCGCGCCTGTGGGCGAGCCTGTCCGCAGCAGCCACGCCGGACCGGCCGCGGATGTGGGAGCTCTACGTCAAGGAGTGGGGGCGTTACCGTGCACGGTGACCTCATGCTCCGGTGGATGAGCGAAACGGGCTCCGGCAGCATCAGGGATCTCCGGGAGCGGCTCGCCTGGCTCGCCCGTACGGATGCCGCTGTGCCGCGCGCAGCGCCGGGCCGCTGGCTGCGGGACCTGTCTTCACTCGGGCATGCCGAAGCGGACTGGGAGCGGGACACTTGGGCTGTCGCTCCGCCCGCAATTGTGCGACTGCCGTGCGCCGACGGGCTCGCCGTCCTCACCGGCAGCCGCCGCACGGGGTTCACCGACCGCCTCCACGAACAGCCGGCCATCTGGGTGGCGCCTCACGTGCCGCGTCCCGCCGCAGGCGATATCGGGCTCCCCACCGTGCTATTCCTCCAGTACAGCAAGACGGCCGAGCTGCGCGAAGCCGCCGGCGAGGTCGGCGCAGAGTACGCGGGGTGCGCCGCCGCCAAGCTTCTCGGCGTCCTCCCGCCGCTAGCACCCGGCCCGCGGACCGCCCTGCCGGCTCGCCCCGCGCACGGCCTCGAGCGGCTCGGCGACCACGGCGCCGCGCGTTTCACCCGCGTGCCCGACTCGGCCCGCGACGGCCTCTACCGCACCCGGGTCTCCAACCAGCCGGCGCACTTCTACCGGCAGCACGGCGTTTGGCACCGCACGGCGCTTGCTGAGGGGGTATTCCTTGAGCTGAGACGCCAGCGCCGCTCGGTCCTGCAGTGGCGTGGCGAGAAGGAGCCTGGGCGCTCGGATTCCGGCACCCTGTTCACCGACTGGGGGGCGCCGCTGCCGCCGCTGCACGCCCGTRCACTGGCGCTCTGCAGCGGACTGCCACCCCAGGTCAACCGGGCGGCGCAGACCTGCTCGTATGTTAACGTCCCGCGAACATTCGCGACTGCCGTAGCTAACTCGCTCGGCCAGGCACTGCAGCTAATCTAGATCTGGTAACAGGGGGACTACGGATGGTGGAAGAAGCGGCTGTCCCGGTGGCGGGTCGTCACCTGGACGCGCTCGCGACATTCGACCGGCTCCGCGATGCGTACTTCCGCTACTACAACACCCCGTTCGGCCTGGCAGAGCCGCAGCTCGAGGAGGAAAGGCGAGACCTTCTCGACCGCGACGGCGGCGCCTACCGCCTCCCGATGCTGGAGCTGCGCCCGGAGTACGTGACATCGGCCCGGGATCTCGCCGGCTCGGCTGCGGCGGCGGGCGCACCTGCCGAGCTCGCCGCCTTTGCGCAGGCCGGGCTCATACCTGCGGGCAGGCCGCTGTACCGCCACCAGGAGCAGGCGCTGCGTGCAGGTCTGGAACCGGGCCGGAACATGGTCATCACGGCCGGGACCGGGTCGGGCAAGACCGAGTCGTTCCTTCTCCCGGTCCTCGCCTCGCTTCTTGAGGAGTCGCGGGCATGGGACGGCGGCCCGGGCGCCTCTTCTCGGGCGTCGTGGTGGGCCTCGGACAGCGCCCCGTGGGCGGCGCAGCGTGACGGGGAGACCGGCCGCGCCCAGGCAGTGCGCGCGCTCGTGGTCTACCCGATGAACGCGCTCGTCGACGACCAGCTCACCCGGCTGCGCCGCGCGCTCGACAGCGACGCCGCGCGTCGCTGGCTAGACGGGCGCCGGCGGGGCCACCGCTTCTACTTCGGCCGCTATACCGGCAGCACACCGGTGACCGGCAAGCCCGAGGACCCTTCGGCGCTGCGCGCGCTGCGGGCCGAGCTCCAGGCCGTCGACACCCTCGGGCGCCGGGCACGGGAGCTGAGCCGGACGCCAGGGCAAGAGGACGTCCAGTACTTCGTCCCCCGGCTGGACGGCGCAGAGATGCGGTCGCGTTGGGACATGGCCGCAGCCCCGCCCGACATCCTCATCACTAACTTCTCGATGCTGAACGTCATGCTGCTGCGCCAGCGGGACGACCACTTCTTCGAGTCGACCCGGCAGTGGCTGCGCGAGAGCCCGCACCACCGGTTCTCCCTCGTCGTCGACGAGCTGCACATGTACCGCGGGACGGCAGGYACCGAGGTCGCCTACCTGCTGCGCGCGCTGAAGCACCGGCTCGGCCTCGACCGCCGGCCCGAGCAGCTGCGGGTCCTCGCCGCCTCGGCATCCCTAGCGCCCGCCCGCGACCAGGACTACCTCGAAGGCTTCTTCGGCGTCCCTGCCCGCAGTTTCCAGTTCATCGCCGGCGAGACCCGGCAGCCGCCCGCAGGCACCGCGCACTCGGCCGACGCTGCCGCACTGGCTGCGGCCGTGCCTGAGGAAGCCGCCGCGGAGGCGCGGCGCCTCGGCACCGTCGGCGCGCTGCGCGCCGCCTTCTACGACGGCGGCGATCCCACCGCCAAGACCGCCGCCGCGCTGGCGGAACGCCTGTTCCCAGCCGCTGGCGAGGAAACTGGCCGCCTTGCCCTCGGCAACATCCTCACCGGCCTGGCACGCAACCGCGCCGACGGAGACCCCCGGCTGCGCAGCCACCTGTTCTTCCGCAACGTCCAGGGCATCTGGGCCTGCACCGACCCGCAGTGCCCCGCAGTCCCGGCCGGCCGCGTGTTCCCGGGGCGGACAGTCGGCCGCCTCCACAGCGAGCCCGCCACGAGATGCCAGTGCGGTGCCCGGGTCCTTGAGCTCCTGTACTGCCAGACCTGCGGCGACGTGATGCTGGGTGGCTTCGCCCCAGCTGGCAGCCCCGCGTCCCTGCCGCTCGACGCGATGCTGCTCGCGGACCTCCCCGACCTGGCCAAACTCCCGGACCAGGGAGCGAACGAACGCAGCGCGGCGAACTACGTCGTCTACTGGCCCCGCCAGGGCGGCGTCGGCGTCGAGAAGACCGAATGGGAGTACGACGGCAGAAAGGTCCGCTACCAGTTCAAGCGCAGCCGGCTCGACCCAGGTACAGGCAGGCTCAGGAACCGGATCGAGGGCGCGACCGGCTGGAGCTTCCACGTCACCGCCGCTAAGGACCGCAAGACCGGCACGGYACAGCGCAGCCTGGAGAAGCTCAGCCCCTTCCCCACCCTGTGCCCCGCCTGCGGCGACGACTGGGAAATCCGGCACGGGAGAGACGGCAAGCCCCTCCCGCACACCGACCCCTTGCGCCAGCGCTCACCGATCCGCACGATGCGCACCGGATTCGAGAAGATCAACCAGGTGCTGGCCGCTGAACTCGCAGCAGACCTCCCCGAGCAGGACCGGAAGGCGATCGTCTTCACCGACAGCCGCCAGGACGCGGCGAAGCTCTCCGCCGGCCTCGGCCTGCGCCACTACCAGGACCTCCTGCGGCTCCTGCTGTTCGCCGGCGTGCAGGCACAGCAGGACCCGCGCGAGGACGTCGAGCTAGCCCGCCAGTGGTATCTCGACCGCCGACGGGACGAGCCGGCCCGCACCGCCCTTGAGAGGCTCATGGCACGCGACCGGCTCGCCCTCGCCCAGCTCCGCGACATCTGGGAGGAACACCCGGGCACCAAGCCAGAGGACGCAGCGCCTTTGATCGCCCGGCTCGGCCGGCCGGCGACGATCGACGAGCTAACCAGCAACATCGGCAAGAAGCTGCTAACCCTCGGCATGAATCCCGGCGGCCCGGTCGCCAGCCTCCAGTACGCCGACCCTGACAACGACCAGTCGCCGGGATGGGCCAGCCTTTACGACTGGGACGTCAGGCCGGCCGCGGTCCGCGCCGCGCTGTCGCCGAAGCAGGAATGGCTGCTCGCGAAGATCGGGGAGTCTCTCTCCAAAGAGTCGCTCGACGGGCTGTTCGCGAGCGCCGGCCGCGACTTCGAGTCGCTCGGCCTCGGCTGGATGGCACTCGCCGCTGACCAGGAAGCTCCGGATAGCGCGGAGGGGACGCCGCTCGGGTATGCCCGGGCGTCACTGCGTGTCCTCGCGAGCCAGCGCCGGTTCAGCGGCATGCGCGACCCGCGGCCGCCCGGCAGCGTCCCGAAGAAGCTCAAGGATTTCTGGGCTGCGATCGCCAGGGACGGCGGCCCTGAACCAGACCAGCTGCAGGCGATGTGCGTCCGCGTGTGGGGCCTGGCTGTGCTCGACGGCTACCTCATCGACCCGCGAGAGGTCGTCCTGCGCGCGGCCGGGGAACATGCCTGGGCCTGCGGGGCCTGCGGCAGGCAACACCTCAACCGCGGGTGCGGCCGCTGCACCCACTGCCGGCGCCTCCTGCCCCAACAGCCCGTCCCGGTTCGCAGAGAAGACAACTACTACGCCAGGAAGGCCGTCTCCGGCGAGGGCATGTTCCGGCTGCACTGCGCAGAACTGACCGGGCAGACCGGGCGCGCCAGCGCCCGGTCCCGCCAGGCCCGCTTCCAGGGGATCTTCCTGAGCCGGGACGAGCAGCCGCTCGCCGACGCCGTCGACCTGCTGTCAGTCACCACCACTATGGAAGCCGGCGTCGACATCGGGGCGCTCTCGGTCGTGATCCTCGGCAACATGCCGCCGACGCGTTTCAACTACCAGCAGCGCGTCGGGCGCGCCGGGCGCCGCGACACACCCGTCGCCGTCGCGCTGACAGTGTGCCGCGGCCGCAGCCACGACGAGTACTACTTCGAGCGGCCTGACGCCATCACCAATGCGCCTACGCCCGAGCCATACCTCACCCTCGAACGGGAAGCGATCTTCCGGCGGGTGCTGCGGGGCGAGATCCTCCGGAGCGCCGTACGCGAGATCGCCCCGGCCCTCCTCCGCGAGGGGATCGCGTTCGACGAGACGGCCAACACTCACGGGGCGTTCGGGCGAGTCCAGGACTGGGCTGTCCTCCGGCCCGCACTCGCCCAGTGGCTGGCCAACAACCCCGCGCTCGTGGAACAGGCCGCCGCGGCGCTGGCAGACTGCACACCGATGGCAGCGTCTGCCCGCGAGACGGCAGCCGACTGCGCCCGGGAACTCATCGCCGAGACCGACAAGGCCGTTGCCCTGCGCGCTGGCCACAGCGATCTCAGCCAGCGGCTGGCAGAGCACGGGACGCTGCCGATGTTCGGCTTCCCCAGCAGCCTCCGCTATCTCTTCCTGCGCCGCCCCCTCCGCGGCTACCCCTGGCCGCCCGCCAAGACGGTGGACCGGGACATTGCCATGGCCGTCTCCCAGTTCGCCCCTCTGAGTGAGACGGTCCGTGACGGCCGTGTCTACCCGGTAACCGGGCTCGCAGCCTTCAGACCGTCACACCGAATGCCGAGTGCCGACCCGGACCCGGTTGGCCCTGCACGGCTGCTCGCCATCTGCAAATGCTGCTCACACCTTGAGGAGGACGCGAAGCCGGCCGAGCCCGGGCATCCGGCGCCGCCCTGCCCCCGCTGCGGAGCTGAAGGGCCCGACAGCTATTCCGTCATCGAGACCCGCGAGCCGCTCGGATTCCGCGCCGGCCGCCCCCGGGACTTCGACGGAACCTTCTCCTGGACACCGCGGTCCATGGCAGCCCGCGCCACCGTGGACTTCGCCCGCCTCGAACGCGCGCAGACCGCCGCCGCCGTCACCTACGCAGGGCCAGGGCGCCGGTTCGTCGTCAACGACAACGCGGGAAAGCTGTTCCAGTTCCGCAAGGCAAGCGGAGCCGGGGACTGGGGCGGCTACGTCTCCACTGCCGCCGCCGAGCAGGACCTCCTCTTCCCCGGCGAGTCCGCCACAGGCGACGAGCTGAGCTTCGCGCTCGGCACCGCCCAGGCATCCGACTTCCTGTTCATCGGGCCGGCCGCCCCCATCGACACCCGCCAAGGCCTGCGGCTCGACCTCGCCGCAGCCGAGCGCCAGGCTTCCGGTGCCCGCGAGCTCATCGACGGGCGGCGAGGAGCCTGGTACTCGTACGCTTTCCTGCTGCGCACCGTGGCGGCCGCCCACCTGGACATCCAGTCGCTGGAGCTCACGGCAGGGATCTACTCGGGCCTCGCCGGCACCGAGCCCGCGACGTACGCCTTCATCGCGGACACCCTGGAGAACGGAGCCGGCTTCAGCAGCCACCTCGGAGCCCGGAATGTGCTGCCCGGGTTCCTGGACAAGGCCGGGACATACCTGGCATCGCTTGAGGAGCCCGACCACCGGGACAACTGCCCAGCCTCCTGCTACCGCTGCCTGCGCGACTACGCAAACATGGCCTACCATGCGCTGCTCGACTGGCGGCTCGCCAGGGACCTGCATACCGTGCTGGGCGCAGGGACTCTCACACACGACCTCGGACTCGAGCGGAAGACCCTCGGGCGCTGGGCAGCCGGTTTCGGGGCCGAGATGCTCGGCGGCGAACTGCCGGCCGCGGCTGCCCTCCTGCCCCACTCCACAGGCGGGCCGCATGTTGTCATCGCACGGCACCCGCTCGAGTCCTCGAGCGCCTCGTTCCTCGCAAAGCGCCTCGCCGACGCTAGGAGCACCGCCGCAGAGCTCGCACCAGGGGCAAAGACGATCTTCATCGACACGTTCACCCTCGACCGCCAGCCGCTGCGGGCCATCGAACTGTGCAGAGAGACAGCCTGAGCTTGTCGTTAACTGCCTGCCTCTCGGGCTGTGTCGGGGTTGGACTGTCCTTGATCTTGCCGACGGGTTGAGTGGTGGCGCGTCGTCGGCTCGTGCTGTCGGCTGGGCTGCCGGGTCCGGCGCGGCTGGGTCTCGGAGCACTGGCTGGCTGGGCGTCTTCGAGTGGGGTGACGAAACCCCGTCGGACACGGGCCGGGGCCTGGATGTGGTCGTCGCTGTTCTGCGCCAGTTGAACGCGACCCCGGCGGAATGGCTGGCCCTGGAGCCGCTCGCTTTCGGCGAGGGTCGGCGGGCAGGCCAGCTGGCCGGGTTGTTGTCCGTGCCCGCGTGGTTCGACGCGGCGGACGCCGCAGGCCGCTGGGAGCATCTTCTGGCGGAGTCCGCGACCGAGGACAGGGCTGCCCGCCAGCTGATCGGGGCTGCCCGGGACCGGTCAGCGCGTGTTGCCGAGCTGATGCATCCCTACCTCGGCGTCTCAGACATCTGGACAGCGCGGCTGCGGACTGTGGTCGTCTGGACGTTGGGATCGGCGCGGCCGGGGACGATGTCCGGGCTCGTCGATCTCGCTATCGAGCTGACCGACCGTGGAGACCTTGACGGCCTGCGCGCCCCCCTCGGGGAGAACTCCGACTTCTGGTCGTTGCTGTACGGGCCGGCGGAGAACGCGCCTGCCGAGACGGCGAGGCTGGCTGGGGCCTGGCTACGCCGTGCACTTGCCCGCGCCCAAGCCGAGGGCAGCCACGACCCGTTCGCTTCGGAGCACCTGTCGACCCACTCGCAGTCCGGGCCGGGCGTGATCCGTCGGCTCGCCGACGCCGCGCCGGCGATCTTCCTGGAAGAGACGGTTCCCGTCGTCACCCACGTCGCCGACCACACGGCGACTGCCGCGGTGGCGGGCGACTTGCGCCGGTCCCGGTGGGGCTGGATCCTCAGCTCGGACCAGGTCGGCGTGGATGGCGCTCTGGCAACCGGCGTTGAGGCTGCCCTGCGCCGCCTCGCCGATGACGAGCCAGCCGTGATTGCCCGGTACGCGCGAGAGTTCGCAGACACAGATGTTGTTGATCTACAGGTTTTCGCGTGTCGCGGATGGGCCGCTGTCCCGGCGTCGAGCGACGAAGCGGTCGACTGGCTACTCTCGGATGACCGGAACCTTGATCTCGAAGGCGCCACGCTGGAACTCGTGACCGCCGCGACCCGGCACTGCGACGAGGAGCGGCTCGTCGCGCTGGTCCGCCGGCTGATCGATTTCTACCCGGCCTGGGAGACGAAGCCCGACCGCCTGCGCGGGCGTGGATATACGCAGTACACGCTGCTGAACGCTGTCGAGCCGTCCCGCCGCAGCCCTGAGGCTCAACGCCGGATCGCCGAGCTCGCGCGCAAGTTTCCCGACCTGCCGACTGTCCCACCGCCGTCCTCGTGGGCCGGCACGGTGCCGCCTCCGATTCCCCGAGACAGGGCCGCCCACCTCTCGGACGAGGACTGGGGCCGAGCAGTCCGCAAGTACCGCGAGGAGACCGAGAATTGGGCTGTGTTGCCTCCCGTCGGCGGCGCGTCGCAGCTGGCCCAGCTGCTCGGGGAACGGGCCGCCGCCGAACCTGAGCGCTTCGCGCGACTCGCGCTCTCCTTCGACGCCGAGGTCGCCCCGGTCTACCTGGGCGCCGTGATTACCTCCACCACCGGAAAGCTGCCGGTCGACCTCCTGACCAAGCTGTGTCTGCACGCTTACGCGGTCGTCGGCCTGCGGCTCGGGGACGCGATCTGCCGCGCGATCGGCAAGACGGCGCTCGAGTCGCCGCCGCTGCTCACCCTCGTCGAGATCATCCTCGACGCCACCAACCCCGGCAACCAGGACACAATCGCCAGCGCGGATTCAGCCGGTCAGCCCGATCCTGATCCGCTTCCCGCCCACCGGTCCCGTGCCCGCGAAGCCGCCGCACTGGTCATCGCCCAGGTCCTGGTCAGCGAACCGGGGCACGCGGACAGCCTCCATCCCATCGTGGGCCGGCTGGCGACCGACCCCTCGCCTGCGGTCCGAAACTGGGCCGCCGCCGCGACGCTCTGCCTGCTCGGTGCGCACGAGGACACCGCCCTCCAGCTCGCCGAGAAGATCTTCGACGGGACAGAGGCCGACCTCGCCGACGCGGACTACACCAGCCGCCTGCTGACGGAGGCGTTGCTCCGGCAACCTGATCGATTCGCGGGTCATCTTCAGCGTGCGCTCGCCGGTCCGGACCCCGTCGCGGAACGCGCCGGCGYGATCTGGGCCGCCGTACGCCTACACGGAACACTCCCGCACCCGCTTGCCCAACAGCTCACCGAGCTCCCGCCTGCGGCCCGCCGCGGCGCCGCAGCCCAGCTCGCGACCGAACCCGGGCTGGCTGTCGACCAGCTGACGGCCCTGTTCGGTGACAGCGACCCACAGGTTCGCCTGGCGGCCTCGACGACCTTCGAGAAGCTCGACACGATGCCACCGGCCGTGGCCCAGAGGCTCGTCGAGGCCTTCACCGCGAGCGTCGCCTTCCCGGACAACCTCGACGAGCTGTTCCATCGCCTAGAGCGCAGTAGTCAGCTGCTACCCGAAGCGACCCTGGATGCCTGCCAGCGAGCGGTCGAGGTGGCAGGCATCGACCTCGGCGATTTCAGGACCTCCGGAGCGGCCGTTGCCCACACCATCACCACCCTTGTCCTGCGCCTCTACCGTCAAGGCCCCAGGCCACTCCGGGAGCGATGCCTCGACCTCATCGACCGACTCTCCGACGCAGGCGCGCTCGGCCTCCAAGAGGCACTCGCCCACGAGAGATAGGTGCCAGGGTCCCGCACTCGATGCGCGTGGGACGGCGCTGTCTCTGCCGTCTCGCTGGTGATCTTCTTTTCGCCTTGCTGGCCCGCCGGGGTAGCATCGGCGCGCAGCGCAGCACTCAGCGGACGTCTCGGTTGGTCTACACCAAGTCGCTGGGGGTTCGACTCCCGCGGAGTGCACGCCTGGTCGAGGCAGGTCAGAGCCCCGCAGCGCTTACCTGCGGCGCTGGGCTCTGGCGTCTCACGACGCTGCCGACGGCGGCCCGCTCATCGTGGTCAGGGTCAAAGCGGCGTGGCTCGGAATCTTGATCAAGGGTGCGTCTCTCTCGCCAGTCGCGCGGGCGTTGGTGCGAGGATGGTCATTAGCGAATGCCTTGGTCCTTCCGGGCAGGAGCTGATCCCGGACTGGCAGGAGTGTTGTGGCCTCAGGGCTCACGAGCGAAGAAGTTCAAGCGCTCGCCGACTTGGTGGCGCGGGCGGGGTCCGCACATGAGATCTTGAGCGCCGCTGGGCTTCCGCTCGCTGATCTGGCTTGGGATCCGGCGAGTCCGCGGGTGTTCTGGACGGTCGTCTCCGAGCAGCTCGACGCCGGCATCTCCGCCGGCGGGCGCGGCCGGCTACTGGCAGTACTTCGGGATCGATTCCCTGCCCACCACCTGTTCGGTGGCCCTGCCCGGCTGCCGCCCGGGCCACGGCTTCCTGCGCGGCCGATCCGCGAGATGATTGACCCGTTCGATCTGGAGGTGCATCCCGCGATCGACGCCGGAGCTGCCGCTGAAGGCCTGCCGCCCCTGCCCAGATACGTCCTGCGTGAACATGACCACGAGCTACGGGTGATCGTCGCCCGGGCCGCCGAGGGCGCCAGCGGAATTGCGGTGTTGGTCGGTGGGTCGTCAACGGGCAAGACCCGTGCCTGCTGGGAAGCTATCCAGAGCCTGCCCGACGAGTGGCGACTCTGGCATCCGATCAACCCAGGCCGTGTCGAAGCTGCCCTCGACGAACTCCCTCGGATTGGGCCACGCACCGTAATCTGGCTCAACGAGACTCAGCACTATCTCCTCACCACCCCGCCCGAGGTCGGCGAACGCGTGGCTGCCGGGCTACGCGAACTGCTCCGCGATCCCGACCGCCAGCCAGTACTGATTCTGGGCACGCTGTGGCCCGACTACTGGGAGACGATCACGATCCGCCCCGGCGCGGGCCAGCCCGACCTACACACCCAGGCCCGCGACCTCGTCACCGATGCTGACATCCCGCTGCCCGACGCGTTCAGCGGACAAGCGTTCAGCGCGTTACGGGGCGCTGCCAGCGGCGACCCGCGACTGGCCGACGCCGCTACGCATGCAGTGGACGGGCAGATCACCCAGTACCTCGCCGGCGCGCCGGAACTGCTCGCCCGCTACCGCAACGCCCTACCCGCCGCCCGAGCGCTGATCGAAGCCGCCATGGACGCCCGCCGATTCGGCCATGGCCACGCTCTGCCACACCAACTTCTGGAGGCTGCTGCTCCCGGCTATCTCACCGACCAGGAGTGGGACTCCCTCGACGATGACTGGTTCGCGCGAGCCCTGACGTACACGGCCGCCTCTTGCCGTGGCGCCTGCGGACCCCTCACTGCCATCCGCCCCCGCCCAGGACAGCCCGCCCCTCAGAAGCCGTACTACCGGCTCGCCGACTACCTCGAACAACACGGCCGGGTCGTCCGCCGCACCCAGTGGGCACCTGCCGCGCTATGGGACGCCCTCGTCGCGCATGCCGCCCCGGACGACACGCTGCAAATCGCTGTCAGCGCCGATCAGCGGCGTCTCGACCGCTGTGCGTTCCCACTCTTCACACGGGCCGCGGAGGCGGGCGACAAGTCAGCTGCGCTCCGACTGGTCCAAATGCTCGCCAGACGGCGCGACCTCGATGGACTGCAGGCCCGCGCCGACGCAGGCGACGGATACGCCCGCGCCCAGCTCACCCACCTGCTTGCCAGAAACGGCGACGAGGATGCCGAGCGGAACTTACGCGACCGCGCCGACGCCCGCGACCGCCACGCCGCCTTCGAGCTGATCAACCTCCTTGGAGGGCGCGGAGATCTCGACGAGCTGCGGACTCGTGCTGACGCTGGAAGCGACTTCGCGACCATCGAGCTGTTCAACCGCCTGCTGGAACGCGGCGAGCAGGAGGAGGCCGAGCGGTTCCTGCGGGAGCGCGTCGCATCCGGCAGCAAGATTGCCGCCCGGGCGCTCGTCGAACATCTCGTGGGTCGTGGCGCCGACCAGGAGGCCGAACGGATCCTTCGGGCCGACCCCAACGCCGACGAGTTCTCCACGCTCAGGCTGTACTCGCTGCTCGCGGAACGTGGCGACCAGGAAGCCGAACAGCTCCTACGAACCCAGGCTGACGACGGCGACCCGGGCGCCCACTTCCTGCTGATCAACCTGCTTGCCCGGCGTGGTGAGGCCGAGGAGCTGTTGACCCGCGCCCGCCAGGGCGACCAAGGCGCTGCCGCCACCGTGGCCTACCGACTCGTGGAAAACGGCCACGACGAGGAAGCCGAGCCCTTCCTGCGGGATCTCGCTGACGCCAATATCGGACTCGGTCCCACGATGCTGGCTGACCTGCTTGCCAGGCGAGGTGACCTCGACGGCCTGCAGGAGCGTGTAGCACTCGGCAACGCCTACGCCGCCGGACCACTTGCCGATCTACTCGAGCAGCGGGGCGACCACGACGAGGCAGCGCGACTGCGACGCTTCGGCTTCAACGCGGACGGCTCAATAGCCACGTCCGACATGGATTGACACCGCGGCACCATCGGGTGGATCACCTCACCGGGGGCGGCGGAAGCGCGACTGAACGGTCCAGACGTAGCTGTTCAGCTCGGTTGAGCGGCTGTTTCCGGATCTTGTGTGGTGATCGGTCTCCTGGTTGTCGGGCGGCGGGGCAAGATCGGCTAGGTTGCGGGGGTGGAGTCCGCGGGCCGGCCGAGCTATGAGGAGCTTGAGCGTCTGGTCGCGGAGCAGGTGGCTGTCATCGCCGGGCAGGCCGCGCTGATCGAACGGCAGGCGGCGCTGATCGAGGGGCTGACCGCGCGGGCCGAGGAGTTGGCGGCGCGGGTCGCGGAGCTCGAACGCCGGCTCGGGACGGACAGTTCGACGTCGTCGCGTCCGCCGTCGTCGGACAGCCCGTTCACGAAGGCGCCGAAGCGGTCGTCGCGGACGGCGTCGGGCCGGCCCCGTGGCAAGCAGCCGGGCGAGCCGGGGCAGACGCGGAACATGGTCGCGGACCCGGACGAGGTGATCACCCTTGATCCGGCCGCGTGCGGGCGGTGCGGCGGCTCGCTGGCCGGGGCGGCGGTGTTCGGGATGCGCCGCCATCAGGTCTTCGACGTTCCGCCCCCGCCGCCTCGGCCGTATGTGGTCGAGTACCGGGTGATCGCCAGGGTCTGCCCGTGCTGCCAGGCC
>NZ_MOMC01000113.1 GCF_001983105.1 Pseudofrankia asymbiotica
CCCGGCTGGACTCTGGCCGCCGCGGCGGCGACCTGGCTGCAACCCGCGCTCGTCGCCACCGGCGGACCCCTCCACCTCACCGACCTGCCCAGCTCCCCCCTCACCCGCCGCCGCGGCGCCGCCGAGCTGCTCGCCGACCTCGCCGAGTTCGCGGGTGGGCGCGCGCGCCACGCGGACAGCGGCCCGGGTCCGACGCCCAGAGGGATCGACTCCGCCGGGGTGGCCGCCGTCGATGTCGGTACCGGTCCCGTTCAGGACGGCCAACCCGGCCGGCCGAGCGAGCCCGACGAGCCCGACAAGCCCGGCCCGCTCTCGCGATGGCGGGTCTCGCTGCCCGGCCAGTACGTCGCCAGGGATCGCGCGCGGGCCACCGAGATCCGCGAAAGCTACCTGGCCGAGCTCGCGGAGGGCCCCGAGCGGTTCCTCGAGCCCAGGCGTGCGACCTGCCCCTGGTGCGGCGGCCCCCGGCTGCGCCGGATGCTGGTCGGTGTCGACGCGATGCAGGTCAAGCCGGGACGGTTCCGCTACGACCGCTGCGCCGAGTGCCGCCACGTCTTCCAGAACCCGCGGCTGACCCCGGAGGGGCTGGACTACTACTACCGCGACTTCTACGACGGCCTGGGCGGCCCGGCGATGGAGTGGCTGCTCGGGTTCGGTCCCGGCGCCCACCCGGCGCGGGCGCGGTCCGTCCCCACGCCTCCGCGACGCTGGCTGGACGTCGGCGCGGGCCTCGGGCACTTCTGCCTCATCGCGCGGGACATCTGGCCCGACACGGTCTTCGACGGCCTCGACATGGGCGACGGCCTCGACGAAGCCGCCCGCCGCGGCTGGATCGACACCGCACACCGCGGCCAGTTCCCCGACYTCGCCGCGAGCCTGGCCGGCCACTACGACGTCATCAGCATGTTCCACTACCTCGAACACACCCGCGACCCCCGCGCCGAACTCGACGCCGCCGCCACCGCCCTCACCCCCGGCGGCCACCTCCTCATCGAGGTCCCCAACCCCGACAGCCCGGCGCTTCGCGCCTACGGGCCGCTCGCGTCGGGGATGCTCATCCCCCAGCACCTGAACCTGCTCCCGGCCGACAACCTCGCCGCGGCGCTGACCGAGCGCGGGCTGCACGTCGAGGACGTCGCGTTCGGCGACACCCATATCTCCGGAGACGCGCCGATGGCGTGGTGGGGCCTGTGCCAGCGGCTCGCCCCGTCACCGAGCCTGCCCTGGCGCGCCGACGCCCACCCGGGTCTGGGCCGGGCCAGGCGGGTGGCGACGTTCGCCGCGCTCGCTCCGCTCCTGCCGGCCGCGGCCCTGGCCGAGGCCGCGAGCCGCCCCTACCTGACCCGCGGCACCCGCGCCAACGCCTACCGGATCCTGGCCCGGCTCCCGTAGCCCGACCCGACAACAACGACTACTCTCCGTAGCAATGAGCTCCCCGTGAGCGGTGGGGCGTGGGCTGCGAAGGGAGCGCGACGATGGCCGTGTGCGAGGTCTGCTCCAACGACTACGAGATGAGCTTCGAGGTGCACGCGCAGGGCGCGGTGCACGTGTTCGACAGCTTCGAATGCGCGATCCACGCGATGAGCCCGGTCTGTGAGCACTGCGGCGTGAAGATCAGCGGTCACGGTGTGGAGGCGGACCGCCGGTTCTTCTGCTGCGCGCACTGCGCGCGGGCCGCTGGTGTCGGCGCGGAGCTGGTCCGCGACCACGCCTGACAGTCACGGCATGGTCGAGCCTCGCATCGACCGGTCCCGAACCCACGTCCGGGGAAGGCACAACCGGTGGGAGGGGCACTGCGGCCTCCACCGGCCCGGCTCCGGAATAATCGGACGGGACCGGAGGAGATCATCTGTGACGACGACGTCCACCCCGCAGGCCCAGGCACCCGCCGCCGCGCTCTCCCAACGACCTGCTGACGCGGATTCCGGATCTCCCGGGCCCGCTTCGCCGGTTCAGGAGAGATCCGGGGGGACCACGGCGGCGACGACGGCGCGATCTGGCACGGGCAGCGGCTCCCAGCTGTCCATCGAGGGCCGGATCGCCGGCGAGCTCGGGGTGCGCGAGGCGCAGGTCGTGGCGGCCGTCGGGCTGCTCGACGGCGGCTCGACCGTCCCGTTCATCGCCCGCTACCGCAAGGAGGTGACGGGCACCCTCGACGACGCACAGCTGCGCACCCTCGAGGAGCGACTGCGCTATCTGCGGGAGCTGGAGGAGCGGCGGGCGGCGGTACTGGAGTCGATCCGGTCGCAGGGCAAGCTGGACGACGCGCTCGAGGCGCAGATCAACGCGGCCGACTCGAAGGCGCGGCTGGAGGACATCTACCTCCCCTACAAGCCGAAGCGGCGCACGAAGGCGCAGATCGCCCGCGAGGCGGGGCTGGAGCCGCTCGCCGACGCGCTGCTGGCCGACCCGACGCTCGACCCGGCGGCCACCGCCGCCGGGTACATCGACGCCGAGAAGGGCGTCGCCGACGCGACGGCGGCGCTCGACGGCGCCCGTTCGATCCTGGTCGAGCGGTTCGCCGAGGACGCGGACCTGATCGGCGAGCTGCGCGAGCGGATGTGGACGCGTGGCCGGCTGGTCTCCAAGGTCCGCGAGGGCAAGGAGGAGGCGGGGGCCAAGTTCTCCGACTACTTCGCCTTCGACGAGCCGTTCACCTCGCTGCCGTCGCACCGGATCCTCGCGCTGTTCCGTGGCGAGAAGGAGGAGGTCCTCGACCTGGACCTCGACCCGGAGCCACAGGACGCCGACGTGACGGCGCCCGCCGGGCCGTCCGAGTACGAGACGAGGATCGCCGCCCGCTTCGGCGTCGCCGCCCAGGGCCGGCCCGCCGATCGCTGGCTCGCGGACACGGTCCGGTGGGCGTGGCGCACCCGCGTCCTGGTCCACCTGGGCATCGACCTGCGGCTGCGGCTTTTCCAGACCGCCGAGGACGAGGCCGTCAAGGTGTTCGCCACCAACCTGCGCGACCTGCTGCTGGCCGCGCCCGCCGGCACCCGCGCGACCATGGGTCTCGACCCGGGCTACCGCACCGGCGTGAAGGTCGCCGTCGTCGACGCCACCGGCAAGGTCGTCGCCACCGACACGATCTACCCGCACGTCCCCGCGCGGCGCTGGGACGAGTCGCTGGCGACCCTCGCCCGGCTGTGCGCGGCGCACAAGGTCGACCTGATCTCGATCGGCAACGGCACCGCGTCGCGGGAGACCGACAAGCTCGCGGAGGAGCTCGTCGGGCGCGTGCCGGACCTGAAGCTCACCAAGATCGTCGTCTCGGAGGCTGGCGCGTCGGTCTACTCGGCGAGTGCCTACGCCTCCCGGGAGCTGCCGGGGATGGACGTCTCGCTGCGCGGCGCGGTCTCGATCGCCCGCCGGCTGCAGGACCCGCTCGCCGAGCTCGTCAAGATCGACCCGAAGTCGATCGGCGTCGGCCAGTACCAGCACGACCTGAGCGAGCTCAAGCTGTCCCGCTCGCTCGACGCCGTCGTCGAGGACTGCGTGAACGCCGTCGGCGTCGACGTGAACACGGCGTCCGCGCCGCTGCTGACCAGGGTGTCCGGTATCGGCGCGACCCTCGCCGACAACATCGTCGCCCACCGGGACGCCACCGGGCCGTTCCGGACCCGCACGGCGCTGCGCGAGGTCCCCCGGCTCGGGCCGAAGGCGTTCGAGCAGTGCGCGGGCTTCCTGCGCATCCCCGACGGCGACGACCCGCTGGACGCCTCCAGCGTGCACCCCGAGTCCTACCCGGTGGTCCGGCGCATCCTGACCGCCACCAGCACCGACATCCGCGGGCTGATCGGCAACTCCGGCGCGCTGCGCGCCGTGAAGGCGACGGACTTCGTCGACGACACCTTCGGCCTGCCGACGGTGACCGACATCCTCGCCGAGCTGGAGAAGCCCGGCCGCGACCCGCGCCCGGCCTTCAAGACCGCGACGTTCGCCGAGGGCGTCGACGAGATCAAGGACCTGGTCGCCGGCATGGTGCTGGAGGGCGTCGTCACCAACGTGGCCGCGTTCGGCGCCTTCGTCGACGTCGGCGTGCACCAGGACGGCCTGGTGCACGTCTCGGCGATGTCGAAGTCGTTCGTGCACGACCCGCGCGAGGTCGTCAAGTCTGGCGACATCGTCAAGGTCAAGGTTCTCGACGTCGACATCCCGCGCAAGCGGATCTCGCTGACCCTGCGGCTCGACGACGAGACCGCGGACCGGGCGGGCTCGGGCGGCGGTTCCGCGCCGCGGTCCGGGGCCCGGGACGGCGGCGGCCAAGGTGGCGGTGGCGGTCGGGACGGCGGCCAGGGAGCGCGCGGCGGAGGCTCCCGCGGCCGGGCCGGCGCCGGCCAATCTGGCGCCGGCACTCGCGAGGGCGGCCGCCAGGGGGACCGTGAGCCCCGCGGTGGAGGCCGCGGCGGCGATGGCGCCGGCACCCGGCGCGACGGCGGGGGTGCCGGACGCGGCGACGCGCGCGGAGGCGGCGGCCAGCGCGGTGGCGGTGCTGGCGGCGGCCAGCGCGGCAGCGGTGGTGGCGGTGGCGGCGGGCGCGGTGGCCAGCGCGGTGGACGGCAGGCTTCCCCGCCGACCGGCGCCATCGCCGACGCACTGCGCCGCGCCGGCCTCGTCGACGAGAACGGCGTTCCCCGCACCGGCCGCTGACCAGCCCCACCCGCCGCGCACCATCGGCGAAGACGCCCGCCCCGGAGACCCGGCCCGACTGTCAGGCCGGGCCGGGTCTCCGTGAGCGCGGGGCTCCTGTTCCGCGCCAGCCCCTTCTCGGGGTCCACCGGCTCCCGGGCGTCCCGCGGCCTTGCCGGACCGGCCGCGGGACGCCCGGGAGCGGGCGTGCCGGCGCGTGCCAGCACTCACCTCGCCGATCGGCGGGGAAGGGGTTGTCTCGGCGGTTCACGGCCGAACACCACGGCTGACCCCGGCCAGCGACTACAGAAAGTAGTCTGCCTGAGGCGGAAGGTGGTGCGACGGGTGGGAGGGCCGGAGCGGTGCTGGGACGGCGGGACGACCAGGCGGCGACGGCCCAACCGACCGGGCCGGAAGGACCACGCCTCGCCAGGCGGCGCGCCAGGGGCCGCGTCAGCGTGCCCGTGGGGCTCGCGGTCGTCGCGACGCTCGGCGCGTTGGCGACCGGCTGCGGGAAGAGCCACGACGAGGCGAAGCCGGCCCCGAAGCCGAGCACGACGGCGAGTCCGCCCAGGCCGGGGGCCACGGCCGACGCGAAGGACGGCCTCGACCCGGCGCATCTGCCGAAGGGCTGGAGCCTGGTCGCCTGGCCACAGGACCACGACGTTCCGATCTTCGCCGAGCAGGCGCCCGAAGACGGGACGACAGGCGGCGGATCCGACGCCACGGCGTCGAGCGCGTCTTCAAACTCGCCGCCGACCGGCGCGGCCGCCGACAGGGCCACCCGCACCCTCGCCAACCCGAACGCGCAGGGCGCGCCGCTGGCCCTGCTCGTCGAGCATTATGACGCCGACTGGCTGCGGGTCTCACTACCGGTGCGGCCGAACGGGACGACCGGCTGGATCCGGCGGGCCGGCGTCCGGCTCGGGGCGACCCCCTTCTCGCTCGCCGTCGACCGGGCTCACCATGAGCTCACCGTCTTCAAGGATGGAAAGCCGTCACGGGTCTACCCCGTMGGCATCGGCACCGGGAGCACACCGACCCCGGCCGGGCGGTTCTATCTGGCCGAACTGCTGAAACCCGCGAGCCCGGCCGGCCCCTGGGGACCGTACGCGTTCGGCCTTTCCGGTTTCTCTGACGTCGTGACCAACTTCAACGGCGCCGAAGGCATCATCGGGCTGCACGGCACCAACCAGCCGGAACGCGTCGGCACCGACGTCAGCATGGGCTGCATTCGACTGCGTAACGAGGACATCACCGAACTCGCCGACCTGCTGCCGGTCGGAACGCCGGTCACCATCACCTGACCTCACCGGGCATGCCAGGGCCCCACCGCCGGTCCGCCACATCCGGCCCGGGCGGCGTCCACAGGTTCTGGATGCCGCCCGGGCCGACTGGCGAATCGGCGGCGGGGCCCTGGCTGGCTAGGCGGGAATGCCTCGCCGGTTCATCGGTGGGTCAGAATGAAGGTGTAGAACAACGCGATTGGCCAGAGCACGGTGGCCACGAGGGCGGTCAGCAGGCTGGAGAAGAAGTGTCCATCCCACTTGTCCACATGCCAGTAGCCCTGGTTCACCGTGATGATCAGACCGATGACGAGATAGAGAATCGTCCCGAGCGACGCTCTCGTGTAGGTACGAACGGCGGCCATCATCACTCCCGAGGAGGGCGGTACTAGAAGTTGGCCGGAAATTACCCGCAATCGGCGGTCCTACACTTCATATGGACGATGAGTCCGATGAGTCCGATGAGTCCGATGAGTCCGACCTGAGGGCGCGACAGAAGCAGGCGATGCCCGCGCCGCACCGCGTGTAACCATGACGCTTCGGTGCGATAGTCCGGCGCGGGGGCGTGGTAGCGCGAAGCCCGAGGAGACGCCCCCGAAGAGGCTTAACCCGTCGATGGGTCGCGCCGCCCGGCGTGCCGGTTACCATGCGCCGCCGAACGCTCCGCGCCGGGCGGCGGCACTGTCGCCGTGCCGACGGGCCTGTCCGCCCCGACGACCGAAACGATACGGTCGCCGACGTGCGTACGAGATGGGCGACAATCGCCGCTATCACGGTTTCGGTGGTGTTGTCGGCGGGAATGCTTGCCGCCTGTCAGCCGGGGGGTGACGCGGCAGCGGACCCGACGACGCCGGCGACAGCCGCGGGCGGCGGCGGAGCTGGCGGCGGCGGGGCCAGCGCCGAATGCGGCGGCTCCGCGGACACCCTCGACGGTGCCCTCAAGGTCATCACAGGACCGATCGGCTGCCCCGGGGGCGTCAACACGTTCTGGTCGCAGAAGCTGGGCAGCGGCTGGACGGTGCCACGCTTCATCGAGTACCACGACGGTGACATCCCGCAGGACGAGTGCGGGGCCCAGAGCCGCGACCCCGACGACTTCGCGAGCAACGCGTTCTACTGCTCGCTCGACGACACGGTCGCCTACAGCGTCGAGTTCATGGCCGAGCTCTCCAAGCAGGACCCGTCCTACCCGATGCTGGTGCTCATGCACGAGCTGGGCCACCGGGTCTCGGCGCTGACCGACAAGCAGGGCGTGGTCTCCCGGTCCGAGGAGAACCAGGCCGACTGCCTGGCCGGCTCCGAGGCCAAGTTCACCCACGACGCCGGTCGGTTCCCCATGGCCAATGCCCTCGAGGGCATCCCCCTGTTCTTCCAGCTCGGCGACGGCGGCGGGGCCTGGCTCTCCTTCGGCGAGCCGAACGCCGACCCGGAGGCGCACGGGAACCCATCTCAGCGCACCGCCGCCGCTGTCCTGGGCTACACCAAGGGCATCGACACCTGCTTCAAGATCGGCCAGTCCGCGGACGGCGGCATCTCCCTGACCGACAGCCTCTTCGGCTGACCCGGCCAGCCGAMGGCCGGCCGGCCGGTCCGGCTGCTCGGCCGGTTGCTCGGCCGGCTGTCGGTGACGAATCGCGGCCTGGCGGGCAGCCGGGTAGTGGGCCGCGAATGAGACGTGCCTCCCGACGCTGGCGTGCGACTCGCCGGGCGGCCGGTGGCGGGTGCGCGCCAGGCAAGATGGAGACGCCACCGGCGGCGGGCGCTGGTGGCGGGCGGCCGCTCGAGGCGGCCCGGGAGGGCGGACGGATGCCGGCACTGTGCGGGGTCGACCTGGAGCACCCGGTCATGAACGCGGCCGGCACGGGCAAGTCCCTCGAGGACGTCTCGGAACTCGCCCGCTCGGCCACCGCCGCGGTCATGGTCGGGTCGATCACCGTCGCCGCCCGGACGGGTAACTCCGGGGCCACTTACCACGCAGGCGATGGCTTCTCGCTCAACGCGCTCGGCCTGCCCAACCGGGGCCTGGACTACTACCGCGAGCACCTGCCCGCGATGGCGGCCCTCGCGCACGACGCCGGCAAGCCGCTGGTGCTGAGCATCGCCGGCTTCTCCGTCGAGGACTACGCCCAGGCCGCGGCGGCCGCCGCGTCGACCGGCGTCGACCTGCTGGAGCTCAACCTCGCCTGCCCCAACGTCTGGGACGGCGGCGCCCAGAAGCGCATCGCCTGTTTTGACCCGGGCCAGACCGCGGCGATCTGCGCGGCCGTCGACGACGTGCTGCGCGCCGCGCCCACCCGGATCCCCTACGGGGTGAAGATCTCGCCGTTCTCCGACCCGGAGGCACTCGCGGGCCTCGCCGACGTGCTCACCAAGCTGGCMACCGGCACCACCGGCACCATTGGCGCGGCAGACGGAACCGGCACGACGAGCGGAGCCGGTGCCACCAGCGGGAACGGGGCGGGGCGCGGCGGTCCGCGCTACGTCTGCTCGGCCAACACCTTCCCGAACGCGCTGGCCTTCGACGACGCCGGGCGGCCCGTGATCGGGGTGGGACTCGCCGGTCTCGCCGGCCCGGCACTGCGCCCGGTCGCCCTGGGCCAGGTCCGTCAGCTGCGTCGGCTGCTACCCACGGACGTCGAGATCGTCGGCGCCGGCGGGGTGACGAACGGCCGGGACGTCGCCGACTTCCTGCGCGCCGGCGCGAGCGCCGTCCAGATCGCCACCGCCTACTGGAGCCGCGACGGCGACCCAGCCGTCTTCGGCGAGATCGCCGCCGACTGGGCCGAGACGTCCGACCCCGAACTGTGGCGAATGAGCAGGCCCATAGACAAGCTGAGCTGACACACTTCGCCGCGCTGCCGTTGGGGTGTGGTGGGTGGGCGTGTCTATTGGGTTGCTGGTCTGCCACAGTTCGCGGTTGCGGTGGTGTGGCGTTCTCGGGATCGCGTGGGCGGTGCAGGTGTGGACTCCGGGCCGTGCCCGTTCGTGCGTCTGCGGGCTGCTTAGCGGCGCGCCGTTTGCCGTGATGATGGCGCACGCCGTCGAGGTTGAGGCCTCCTCTGAGAGGAGGGTTCCTGGGACCGGCCTGCACGGCCACCTCCAGACGGGGAGCAATATTGCGCGTGTGGAGTTGACCAAAGGCGCGAATGCCGCGCTTCCGGACCGGGTGCTCGAGATCACGGTTGGTTGGCGGCCCGCGGATGTCGGCAGCGCCAGCACCTCGTTGGATGTCTGCGCGCTGCGGCTGGGAGCCAACGGCAAGGTCCGCGAGGACACCGACATGATCTTCTTCAACGCGCCCAGCAGCCCGGACGGGTCGGTCCGCCACATCGGGCGCACGCCGGACGGCGCCGCCGAGGTGGTCACCGTCGACCCGACCGCCCAGCCAGCGGACGTGGAGTCGATCGTCGTGACCGCGACGATCGACGTCGTCACCCCACGGCTGACGTTCGGCGGCCTGGGTGTCTGGGCGACGGTGAAGGACCTCAGCAGCGGCACGGAGGTCGCCAGCTTCGACCCGCCGCGGCTGGGGCCGGAGAGGGCGCTGGTCGTCGTCGAGCTCTACCGGCGTGGCGACGCCTGGAAGGTCCGCGCCGTCGGCCAGGGCTACGCCTCGGGCCTCGCGGGCCTGGCGACCGACTACGGCGTCGACGTCGGCGGCGATGAGGACATCTCCGCGCCCACGCCGGCCGCGGCGCCGTTGCCGGCGCCGCCGGTCGCGCCGGCGCCCTCGTTCGCCACCCGGAGACCAGCCGCGCGGCCCGGGCCCGCCGCGACCGCCGCTCCCGCGCCGTCCGCGCCGCCCGCCGCCTCCGCCGGAGCCGCGGAGCCGGCGGTGGCCAGCGCCGCGGACCTCCCGTCGACCGGTGACGCGAGGATCGACATGCGCAAGCGGCTCGACCTGCGCAAGAAGACCGTCCAGACGGTACTCACCAAGCAGGGCATCGCCGGCCGGCAGGCGCGGGTCGCGCTGGCACTCGACGCCAGCGGGTCGATGCGCAGGCTCTACAAGGCGGGCACGGTCGCCCGCGTCGTCGAGCGGGTCGCGGCCGTCGCGGCGACCATGGACGACGACGGGACGCTGGACGTCTGGTCCTACGCGACCGAGCCGCTCGCGCTCCCGCCGCTGCGCGTCGACTACCTGGCCGACTGGATCCCGCTCTATGTGCGGATGCGCAAGGCGACCACCGGGCAGGGCGGCGTGGACGCGACGCTCGCCCGCGAGCAGGCGGCGCGAGCCGCCGGCTGGCCGATCCCGAACTGGGACGGCATCGGTGGGCAGAACGAGGAACAGAAGGTGATGACGCTCGTCGTCGAGCACTTCGGGCGGCTGTCCTCGCCGCCGCCGGCACTGGTGCTGGTGCTCACGGACGGCGGCCTCTACCGCGACCGGCTGATCGCGGACCTGCTGCGGCGGGCCGCCAGCCTACCGATCTTCTGGCAGTTCATCGGGGTCGGAAAGGCGCAGTACGGCATTCTCGAGAAGCTGGACACGCTGTCCGGCCGCCTCGTCGACAATGCCGGGTTCTTCGCGGTGGATGACCTGGACGCGATCGACGACGAGACGCTCTACCGTCGGATGCTAGGCGAGTTCCCGGCCTGGCTCCGCTCGGCCCGCGCCGCCGGCATTCCGGTCTGACAGGTTCGTTCCCGGCCCGGCACCGTAGTCACGATCGTCCTGTCATTCCGAAACGCCGCTCGGGGTGTGGCTGACAGCCACACCCCGAGCCTGGGCAACGCCTCATGATCTCGTCAGATTCGCCCGGCGGGGCGGACAGGCCGGCACCGTCGGATTTTCCAGTGACCTAGCGCAGCACGCGCCCCCGCCGGGTCGCCCGGACAATTAGCACCAGAATGATGGCACCGGCGATGGAGCCGATGATGCCCGAGGGCTGCAGCGCGCCCTCCCCGAGGTCCTTGTCGAACAGCACGTAACCGAGGAAACCGCCGACGAACGAGCCGGCGATACCCAGCAGGATCGTCGCCACGACGCTCATCGGGTCCGGGCCCGGCACCAGCAGGCGGGCGACCGCACCGGCGATGAGGCCGAGAATGATCCAGGAGATGATGGTAACCAGCACGGGAATCCCTCCGCCGGGAGACAGTCGATCACCCGCTATCTACCTCATCTCGCGTTCTCCCAAACAAGGACAAGGAAGACGAACGGGCGGCAGCCCGACCGCGCGGCTCAGGCACCCGGGAGGTCCGGGCGGCTCGGGYCACCCGCGAACGCCCTTCCCTCCCGGGATCCCGGGTCAGACGTCGAAGCCGAACTGGCGGGCGATGCCGGCGAGGCCGTCATGCCGGCCCTGGCCGAGCGCGCGGAAGTGCCAGCCCCTGTCGTCGCGGTAGAGCTCCCCGAAGAGCATCGCGGTGTCCGCGGCCGCTTCGTGCGTGAGGTCGTAGCGGGCGAGCTGGACGCCGCGGACGGCGTCGACAACCCGGATGAACGCGCGTTGGACGTGCCCGAAGTCCTGGCGGBGGTACTCGGCGTTGTGGATCGTGACCGCGAAGACGACCCGCTCGACCGTGGGGGGCAGCGCGTCGAGCTGGACGTCGATCTGCTCGTTGTCGCCGTCGCCCTCGCCGGTGAGGCTGTCGCCGCGGTGGGTGATCTCGTCGTGCGTGCTGGACAGGTTGTTGAAGAAGACGAAGTAGTCCCGGGACAGGATCCGGCCGTCGGCGCGCAGCGCGAGCGCGCTCGCGTCCAGGTCGAAGTCCTCCTCGGAGCCTCTGGGAGCGGGATCCCAGCCGAGGCCGACGGTCACGCGAGTGAGGTCCGAGCCCTCTTTGGTGAGCGCGATGCTGGCGCCCTTGGTGACGTCGACGGTCATCGACGGTCTACCCCCACAACGTATGGGCCGCCAGGGACGCRAACGAGGCACACCAGCCGGGCCAGAGGCGGGCGAACGTCGCTGTCGCGCCTCCTTCGGCCGGTTCGGATCATGGAAACCTGGTGATACCAGGCAACCACACCCAGATGGGCACATGGAGCCGGATGGTCGACTCCACGACTCTGGCGAGGGCAGGCGTCGGCCGGCATCGGTTCGCGCCGTGTCCGCACCCGGCCGCACCAAGGCCGCACCAAGGCCGCACCGTTGCCGCATCCGCGGCGCGAACTGGCAGGCGGTGCCGCCAATGCGTCGGTATGGTGACCACCGTGCCGAACTATCGGATCAGCGAGGCCGCCGTCCTGCTGGGAGTCAGCGACGACACGGTGCGTCGGTGGGCGGACAGCGGCCGGCTGCCGACCGTCCGGGACGACGCCGGCCGTCAGGCGATCGAGGCGACGGAGCTGGCCCGGTTCGCGAGCGAGGCCAGCTCGTCGAACGAGCTGGCGCTGGGCCGGGCGCCCATCGCGGGCGAGTCGGCCCGCAATCGCTTCCCGGGAATCGTCACCCGAGTCCTGCGTGACGGGGTGATGGCCCAGGTGGAGCTGCAGTGCGGCCCATACCGGGTGGTCTCGCTGATGAGCCGGGAGGCGGCCGATGAGCTGGGGCTGGAGCCAGGGGTGCTCGCGGTCGGGGCGGTGAAGGCGACCAACGTCGTCGTCGAGCTGCCGGTCAGGCGGTAGGCGCGGTGCCGCGGCGCGTGTCGGTGGGTGGTGACAGCGCGGTCACCCGGCATCGCCGGCCGGTCCGTCCGGCCGGTCTCTTCTCGGGACAGGTGGGCAAGATGATCAGATCGTGGGCTGTCGCGGGACGTCGGGGCACCGGGCCGCCGGCTGGCGAGCCGCGCCGGGGACGGGCTCGCCGGGGCCGCGACGCGCTGACCGTGTTCCTGGCCGCCACGGCGCTGGCGCTGGGCGCCGCCGCCTGCGGCGACGACACGACCGGTTCGGACGCGTCCGCCGCGTCGTCGAGGGCCGCGACGGCGACGGCGACGAAGGACCCGGCCGCGACAGCGGTGACGGTGTTCGCCGCCGCCTCACTGACCGAGACGTTCACCACGCTCGCGGACCAGTTCGAGGCCGCGCACCCCGGGGCCGACGTGAAGCTCAACTTCGCGGCCAGCTCGGCGCTCGCCCAGCAGATCATCGCCGGGGCCCCGGCCGACGTGTTCGCCTCCGCGAGCAACGCCACCATGAAGCAGGTCACCGACGCGAAGCTGACCGCCGCCGCTCCGACGGTCTTCGTCCGCAACAGCATGGAGATCGCCGTCCCGCCGAGCAATCCGGCGCGCATCGCGAACCTCGCCGACCTCGCCCGGCCCGGCGTCAAGGTGGCCCTGTGCGAGGAGCAGGTCCCCTGCGGTGCCACCGGCCTCGCGGCGCTGAGGAAGGCCAGTGTGACGGTCAGGCCGGCGACCCTCGGCCAGGACGTGAAGAGCGTGCTGTCGCTGGTCCAGCTCGGTGAGGTCGACGCGGCGCTGGTGTACAGGACCGACGTCTCGGCGGCCGGCGACAAGGTCCTCGGCGTCGAGATCCCGGACGCCCAGAACGCCTCGACGGACTACCCGATCGCCACGCTGACCGGCGGCGACCACCAGGCCGCCGGCAAGGCGTTCGCCGACTTCGTCCTCTCGAGCACCGGCATCGACGTCCTCGGCAAGGCCGGCTTCGGCAAGCCCCAGTGACCCAGTCATGAGAGCTCCCGGGGCCGGCGGTCCGGCTGATCCGCGGTCGGGCGACGTGCCCGCGCTGGCCGCGCACGGCTCCACGGGAGAGAACGACGGGTCACCCCGGGCCTCGGCCGCCACGCCGGCGGCCGAGGCCCGGGCCGCCGAGGCGCCGGCGCTGGGCCGTGGGCACAGAACGGCCCGCCGGCCACCGAACCGGCGGGTGCGCCGGGGACGTGGCCGGCGGGGTGGTGGGCTGCCATGGCCGCTGGTCGTGCCGGCGGCGCTCGGCGCGTTGCTGGTGCTGCTGCCGCTGGTCGGGCTGGTGTGGCGGGCACCGTGGGACAGCCTGCCGAGGCTGCTGCGCGAGGCGGCTGTCCGCGAGGCGCTGTGGCTGTCGATCCGCACGGCGACCGTCGCCACGGTGCTGTCGCTTCTGCTCGGCGTCCCGCTGGCGTGGCTGCTCGCGCGGGTGGAGTTCCCCGGGCGGGGGCTCGCCCGGGCACTGGTGACGCTGCCGATGGTGCTGCCGCCCGTGGTCGGCGGCGTGGCGCTGCTGCTGGCCGCGGGCCGGCGCGGCGTCGCGGGGCGCTACCTGTACGAGGCGTTCGGCGTCAGCCTGCCGTTCACCACGACGGCCGTCGTGGTCGCCCAGACGTTCGTCGCGATGCCGTTCCTCGTCGTCGCCGTCGAGGGCGCGCTCCTGAGCTCCGACCAGCGCTACGAGGACGCGGCGGCGACGCTCGGCGCCTCACCCTGGTACACGTTCCGCCGGGTGACCCTGCCGGCGGTCGCACCGTCGGTCGGCGCGGGCGCCGTCCTGTGCTGGGCGCGGGCGCTCGGCGAGTTCGGTGCGACGATCACCTTCGCGGGCAGCCTCCCCGGCACCACCCGGACGATGCCGCTGGCCGTCTACTCGGCGATGGAGAGCGACTCGGACGCGGCGATCGCCCTGTCCCTGGTCCTGCTCGTCACCTCCGTCGTCGTGCTCGCCGCCCTGCGCGGCCGCTGGCTGCCCGCGGCGCGCGACGCCGTCAGCCGGGCGGCCGCGTGACCGTCCAGGAGGGCGCCGCGGGGCTGCGGGCCCGGGTGGTCGTCGGCCGCGGGGCGTTCACGCTGGACGTCGCGCTGGATGTCGCGCCGGGTGAGGTCGTCGGGGTGCTCGGGCCGAACGGCGCCGGCAAGAGCAGCCTGCTCGCGGCGCTCGCCGGGCTGCTGCCCCTGCGCGACGGCCTGGTGGCGCTCGACGGCGAGGTGCTCGACGACCCGGCGGCCGACTGGTTCGTCGAGCCGCGTCACCGGCCCGTCGGCGTCGTCTTCCAGGACTATCTGCTGTTCAGGCATCTGTCGGTACGTGACAACGTCGCCTTCGGCCTGCGTGCCCGTCGCCTGGCCTCCCGCCGCGACGCGTCCGCCACGGCGGATGCCTGGCTCGACCGCATGGATCTGTCCGGCTTCGGCCCGCGCAGGCCGGCGACCCTGTCCGGCGGCCAGGCCCAGCGGGTCGCCCTGGCCAGGGCGCTCGCCACCGGCCCCCGCCTGCTGCTGCTCGACGAGCCGCTCGCCGCCCTCGACGCGACCACCCGCGTCGACCTGCGCGCGTTCCTGCGCGCGACGCTGCCCGCGACCGGCGCCGCCGTCCTGGTCGTCACCCACGACCCGACGGACGCGGCCGGCCTCGCCGATCGGCTCGTTATCCTGGACGCCGGCGCGGTGGCCGCCGCGGGCAGACCCGCCGATCTCGCCGAGAACCCGCCGACCCGCTACGTCGCACAGCTCTTCGGCGCCGCCGCACCCGAGCGACGGTAGCCGCCACGCGCGTCGCGGAGGTACGCATGGATGAGGTCTTCCGGTCCTACCTCGACCCCTCGTTCCGCTACGTCTTCTCCCAGGGCCCGGCGCGGGTCCGCCACCGGGAGGACGCCCGGCGCGACGGGCTCAACTGTGTCGCGCTGGCCCACCTGGTGATCCGCGACCTGTTCGGCCACGCCCTTCCCGCCGAGTTCCAGTCACTGGAGCTGTTCTACGACCTGGATCACTTCGAGCCGGTGCCGGCGCTGACGGAGCTGCGGGCGGGCGACCTCGTCTGGCTGGGCACTGCCGCGCCCCGGGTCCGCCTGGAGGAGTTCGTGCCGCGCTACCAGGACGGTGAGCTGCTGAACTTCAGCGACTTCCCGGTCAACCACGTCGCTGTCTGCACCGGCGTCCGCGCGGCCGGCCACGATCTGCTGCTGCACGCCAGCCCGGTCGAGGGCGCCACCGCCCTGTGGCCGCTGCACCGCTTCCGCGGCCACGCCAGATACCGCGTGATCTACGCGATCCGCCGCCTGCGGCCGCGCTATCGCGCGGCCTGAGGCACCGGATCAGGGGCGCAGCTGGCCCTGGGCGGGGTTGCCGGCGGGCAGCGGCGTGAGGATGGAGAGGTCGAAGCCGCCGTCGGTCAGGCCGTCGAGGCGCTTGACCATCTCGACGAGGGCGGGCGAGGTGGAGTGGGCGGCGAGCGCCGCGTCGTCCGCCCACTCCTCGATGAAGAAGAACTTCCCGTTCCCCTCATGCACGGAGTAGAGCTTGCACCCCGCCTCCTGGTGCACCTCGGGCACGGCTGCCAGCAGGGCGGCGCGCACCTCGTCGACGTGCTCGGGCTTCGGGACGACGCTGGCGACGATGACGGGCATGACGCTCCTTGGCTCGGTCCGGTGGTCTGTTTGTACCGCGACCGCGCGGGGCCGCGCTCGGCGCGCGCGCCGCGGGGCGGTCAGTGGACCTGGCGGTTGGTCGTGGACCAGTACCGGGCGCGCAGCGCCTTCTTGTCGGGCTTGCCGAGGGGGCTGACGGGGATCGAGTCGGCGAAGTCCACCGTCTTCGGGGCGTGGTGGGGCCCCTTGCGGTCGCGGACGAGAGCGGTCAGCTCCGCGGCCAGCTCGTCGTCGGGAACGGCGACGCCCGGGCGGCGCACGACGACGGCCTTCACCGCCTCCCCCCACTTCTCGTCGGGGACGCCGATGACGGCGGCGGCCGACACCGCCGGGTGGGCGGACAGGACGTCCTCGACCTCGCGCGGGAAGATGTTGAAGCCGCCGGAGATGACCATGTCCTTCTTGCGGTCGACGATGTAGAGGTAGCCCTCCTCGTCGCGCCGGGCGATGTCGCCCGTGTGCAGCCAGCCGTACTTGAACAGCTCGGCGGTCTGCTCGGGCAGCTTCCAGTAGCCGCCGCAGTTCAGCGGCCCGCGCACGCAGATCTCCCCCGGCTCGCCGTCCGCCACCTCGTCGCCGTCGTCGTCGAGCAGCGCGACCCGGACCCACGGCACCGGGCGGCCGCAGCTCGCCAGCCGCTCCGGCCGGGACAGGTCGTGCTCCTCCTTTCGCAGCACGGTGACCGTCATCGGCGACTCGGACTGGCCGTAGTACTGGAAGAAGACCTGGCCGAACCGGTTGATCCCCTCCACCAGCCGGGCCGGGGACATCGCGGCGGCGCCGTAGTAGATGGTGCTCAGGCTGGAGACGTCGGCGGTGGCGAGCTTCGGGTGGTCGAGCAGCACGTAGATCATCGTGGGGACCAGCATCGTCGCGCTGATCCGGTACTTCTCGATCGCGTCGATCACCGCGCCCGGCTCGAAACCGGGCAGCACCACCAGGCAGCCGCCGCGCAGCAGCACGGGGATGAAGAACGCCGCGCCCGCGTGGCTCAGCGGGGTGCACATGAGGAAACGCGGCTCGTCGGGCCACTGCCATTCGGTGAGCTGGATGTGCGTCATCGCGGCGGAGTTGCGGTAGGTGCCGAGCACGCCCTTCGGGCGCCCGGTGGTACCGCCGGTGTAGGTCAGGCCGCCGACGTCGTCGGGGCCGACGGCCGGGGCGCGCAGCGGCGCCGGGGTGAAGCCGGGGGCGAGCGCGAGCAGGTCGGGCCCCAGGTCGGTCGGGCCGAACGTGAGGACCTGGCGCAGCGTCGGCACCCGCTCCAGGTACGCGGCGGCGCGGTCGGCGAATTTCTCGTCGACGACGAGCGTCTCGACCTCGGCGTCGGTGAGCACGTAGACGTGGTCGTCGACGGAGCCGAGCGGGTGCAGCGACGTCGAGCGGCAGCCGGTGATCATGTTGGCGCCCATCGCGAACAGGACCTCGGGCCGGTTCGGCGAGAGCATCGCCGTCCGGCTGCCGACCCGCAGGCCGACCGAGGCGTAGGCCTGCGCGTAGCGGCTGATCTCGGCCGCCACCTCGGCGGCGGTGAGCGCGACGTCGCCGATGTAGACGGCGGGCTTGTCGGGGTTGCGCCCGAGCGCGGCGATGAGCAGGTCGGGCAGGAACGACGGCCGGTACAGATCGCCTGACTGCGGGGCCTGGGTCGTGGCGACGGCCGCGGACGCGGGCGTGCCGGCGGAGGCCTGGTCGGCGTCGCCGGCGGGCGCTTCGGTGGCGGACGTCTCGGCGGTGGTGGTCACGCGTTCACCTCCTCGGGGGCGTGGGCAGCCGTGGCCCGCGCCTCGGTCGCGGCGCGGACGGCGGCGGCCTCGTCGGACAGGCGCCGCGCGGTCGTCCGCCCCCAGACGGTGTCCGGTTTGCCGGCCGGGTTGCGGGCGATCGCGTCCACGATGTGGATCTCCTTGGGAACCTTGTAGCCAGCCACGTGCAGGCGGGTGTGGGCGAGCAGCTCCGCGGCGGTCGTCGGCCCGCCGGGCGGCGCGGTCCCCGTCTCCGCCCCCGCTGCTGCCGGCACCAGTGCGCGCAGCGCGACCAGCGCGACCACCCGCTCGCCGTACCGCTCGTCCGGCACGCCGACGACCGCGACGTCGAACACCGCCCCGTGCGCCTTGAGCGCGTCCTCGACCTCGTCGGGGAAGACCTTCTCGCCGCCGGTGTTCACCACCGTGCTGCCGCGCCCGAGCAGCTGGGCGGTGCCGTCCGCCAGGGCCAGCGCGAGGTCGCCGGGCACGACCCAGCGCACACCGCGGGCGTCGCGCGGGAACGTCGCGGCCGTCTTCTCCTTGTCCTTGTAGTAGCCGAGCGGGATGGCGCCGCGCCGGGCGATCCGCCCCGGCTCCGGCGAGCCAGGCACGACCGGTTCGAGGTTCTCGTCGAGCACGGCGGTGTCGGGGGTCAGCTGGAAGACACGGCGCCCGCCGGTCGCGCTGCCGTTGTGGCCGAACTCGGAGGCGCCGTAGGAGTCGAGCAGGAACACGTTCGGCAGGGCCGCGGCGAGGTCGTCGCGGACCTGGCCGGACATCGGCGCGCCCGTGTTCGAGAACGCGAGCAGCCCGGAGAGGTCGTACCGGCCCGGGGCCGCCGCCAGCGCGTCGGCGAGCGGGCGGGCCATCGCGTCGCCGACGACCGTCATCGACGTCGCCCGCTCCTCGGCCGCCAGGCGGAGCACGCCGTCGGCGTCGAAGTGGCGGCCGCACCAGAGCACGGCCGTCCCGGCGGTGCCGACGCTGATCAGCAGGCTGAGCTCGGCGGCGCCGTGCATGAGCGGCGCCATGACCATGTACCTCAGCGGCGGGTTCGCGGTGTGGGCGAGGGTGTCGGCGAGCACCCGCGGCTGCGACCCGTCCGGCAGCGGGCGGCCGATCGCCGCGTGGAACAGGTCCTCGTGGCGCCACAGGACGCCTTTTGGCATGCCGGTGGTACCGCCGGTGTAGAGGACGAACACGTCGTCGCCGCTGCGCGGGGCACGCACCGGGCCGTCGTCGGCCGGCTCGCCCTCGTACTCGACCAGCCGGATCCCGCGGTCGGCGAGCGCGCCGCCGGGAGCGGTGAGCGCGCCGATCCCGCCGTCGTCGGCCGGGTGGGTGCCGTCCTCCAGGACGACCAGCGCCCGCAGGTCCGGCGCGTCGGCCAGGATCTCGGCGACGGTCGGCAGGTAGCGGCGCTCGACCACCATCGCCGTCAGGTCGGCGTTGGCGGCGAGGTAACGCAGCTCGGCCGGCACGTAACGAAAGTTGATATTGATCGACGAGGCCCGCAGCTTCATGCAGGCGAACATCGACTCGACCCACTCGGCCCGGTTGACCGCGTAGATCCCGACATGCTGGCCCGCGCGCACGCCGGCCCCGCGCAGCAGCCGGGCCGCCCGGTCGACGCGGGCGTCGAGCTCGCCGAACGTCAACCGGACCGGCGGGGCCACCAGCGCGAGCCGGTCGGGCACCGCGTCGGCCATCAGTTCGAGCATGTCCGCGAAGTTGATCGGCCCGCTGCCCGGCCTGGAATCCCGCCCGGTGCCCGGCCCGGGCTCCGGGCTGGGCACCGAGCTGGGCTCCGGTCGGGTTTCCGGCCCCGGCTCCGGCTCGCCGCTCACGTCACCGCTCCAAAGTAGATCATGCCGATGCCCACCCGGGACCGCTCAGCCGGAGACGTCGGTAAAGGGATTGGCGAGCGTCACGACGTTCTTGTCGTCGCAGTTGAAGAAGCCCTTGTTCGGGCCGGTGGCGTCCTTGTCGTAGACGAAGCCGTCCGGCGTGACCTTCATCAGCAGGTAGCAGTTCGTGGTCTTCTGCTGGCCGGCGACGAGGTCGCGCTCCGGGTAGAGGCCGCCCGCGGTCCAGGCGGTCTGGGCGCCGGCCTTGCCGAGCACGCAGTCGACGGTGAGGTCGTCACCGCAGGCGGTCGCCGCCTTGGCCCACAGCACCCAGGCGTTGAGGGACAGCGCGGTGAAGTCGGTGAGCTTCGCGTTCGGCACGGTCGCGTGCACCAGGTCGACGGCCTCCTTGGTCACCGGGCTCTGCGGTGCCAGCTCCCAGGGGACGTGGTCGATCACGACGTACGTCGTCGGGAACCTGGTCGCCTTGGCGGCCTGGATCGTCAGCGGGTCGTACAGCTGGTTCTCGAAGATCATGAACTTGAGCGACAGGCCGACGTCGTTCATCGCGGTGACCAGCGGCGACGGGTCCTGAAGACCGATCGGCTGGTAGCCCTGCACGCCCTTGTTCTTGAGCTGCTCGACGAACGGGCGGAAGTTCGTGACCAGCGGCGGCAGCTCCTGGTAGTCGGCCACGGTGTAGCCGGTCTGGGTGAGCGCCTCCTGCAGCCGCAGGCCCTGGGGCCGCAGTGTCCCGAGCGTGCTGCCGCCGACGCCGAGCGCCTTCATCGCGTCCGGGTACAGCCGGGCCATCGACTGGAAGCCGCCGATCGGGTAGCGCGCCGCCGTGTTCGGCTGGGCACGCACCTGCAGCTTGGCGTTCAGCGCCTCCGGGGAGACGCCGTAGGCCGGGACCGAGCCGAGCTTGCACTCCTCGCGCGGCTGGACGCCGGGGGCGTCGACGGCGTTGCCACCACCGACGATCATGAAGTCGGTCTGGCAGGCGTCGATCATGCGGGCGGCGACGTCGGTCAGCTTCCCGTCGTGCTTGTTGAGCGCCAGCTGCCGGCCGTTGATGCCGCCGGCCTTGTTGCACCAGGCGACGAACGCCTCGCCGACGTCGAAGAACTCCTGGCCGAGGCCAGGGGTGATGGTGCTGCTTGGGTCCCCGAAGGTGCCGAGCGTGATCGAGCTGGCGGTGACGCCGCGGCCGGTCGCCTTCGAGGCGGTGCCCGGGCCGCAGATGCCCTTCTCGGTGCCGAAGTCGCCCGCCGCCGCGGCGGCGGGCGCCGACGTGGCCGGGGCCGCCGAGCCGCCGCCGCCCGTCTCGGTCTCGTCCGACGAGCGGGTACAGCCGGCCACGACGACCAGCAGCGCGCTGGCCGCGGCGAGAACCGGCGCGAGTCGTGCGCGTCGGCGGCCGGCTGGCCGGCCAGAGAGCATGCGAAAATGATCTTTCTTCGCACGCCCGGCCGGGGTTCCTGCCGGATTGCGAAGCGATCTGGTAGGTCCGGTTGCCCCTAGGAACATCGGGGGGACGTGTCTGCGGGCCATCGGACCTCTCCGTCGTCAGTCCTGCGGTCGTGTTCGGTCCAGCGGTCTGTTCGCGTCTGGGGCGCCCGCCGGCCGATACGCGTCGGCGGGCGGTCGCGACGGCCCGGATCCCGAAGGCCCGTGACCCGCGCCCGTGGTCACGGCGATACTCCCTGGTGACGTGAGCGCCGCCACAGACTAGAACAGGTTCCCCTCCGGACGAAAGCGAATCCGACGACTCCCTGACCGTTCGTCAGGGCACGGCCGACCCGTCGGCGCACGCAGGTGACCGACGGCCGGCGGCGGCGCGCCGGCTTCCGGCCAAGGACCTGACGAGTCGTCAGGTTCGGGGCTACTGTCGGGACGTCGCGTGGGAGGAGAGCGCAGTGCTCGACATGGTCGTGCGGGGTGGGCTGCTCGTCGACGGCACCGGGGCGCCGGCACGCGCCGCCGACGTCGGCGTGCGGGACGGACGGATCGTGGCGGTCGGCGCCCCGGGCACCATCGGGACCGCCGAGGCGCCGGCCGGCGAGGTGACCGTCGACGCCACCGGACTGGTCGTCTCCCCCGGGTTCATCGACGTCCACACCCACTACGACGCCCAGCTGTGGTGGGACCCGTATGCCACACCGTCGAGCCAGCACGGGGTGACGACCGTCCTCGGCGGCAACTGCGGCTTCACCCTGGCCCCCCTGCGCCCACGCGCCGCCGGGCCCGGCGGCGCCGGCCGGCAGCACGGAGAAGGCGGACAGGACGGGCAGGGCGGGCGGAACGGGCAGGACGAGGCCGACTACCTGCGCCGGATGATGGCGCGGGTCGAGGGCATGCCGCTGGCGGCGCTCGAGTCGGGTGTCGCCTGGGGCTGGGAGTCCTTCGCCGAGTACCTGGACGGGCTGGACGGCCGGATCGCCGTCAACGCGGGCTTCCTGGTCGGGCACTGCGCGCTGCGCCGCTACGTGATGGGCCCGGCGGCGATCGGCTCGGCCGCGGGCCAGGAGGCGGTCGCCGCGATGGCCGCCGGGCTGCACGCCGCGCTCGAGGCGGGCGCGCTGGGCTTCTCCACCACACTGTCCGGCACCCACAGCGACGGGGACGGCCAGCCGGTCGCCTCCCGCTGGGCGGACCGGGCCGAGCTCACGGCGCTCGCCAGGGCGGTGGGCGACCACGAGGGGACGGTCCTGGAGGGCATCGTCCCTGGCTGCCTGAACATGTTCAGCGACGACGAGATCGAGCTGCTCGCCGAGCTGTCGGCGGCGGCCGGGCGGCCGCTGAACTGGAACGTGCTGACGATCGACGCCGCCGCGCCGGAGCGGGTGCCGCGCCAGCTCGCGGCCTCGGCACGGGCCCGCGAGCTGGGCGGGCGGGTGATCGCGCTGACCATGCCGACGCTGGTCCCGATGAACATGAGCCTGCGGACGTTCTGCGCCCTGCACCTCATCCCTGGCTGGGGCGAGGTGATGGCCCTGCCCGTCCCCGAACGGATCGCCGCCCTGCGAAACGCGGACATGCGGGAGCGGATGCTCACCGCCGCGGACGCGCCGGAGGCCGGCGTCCTGCGGCGTCTGGCGAACTTCGGCCGCTATGTCATCGGAGACACCTACTCTCCCGCGAACGAGGGCCTGTCCGGGCGGGTCGTCGACGACATCGCGGCCGAGCGCGGCCAGGACCCGTTCGCCACCCTGATCGAGATCGCGGCCGCCGACGAACTGCGCACCGTGCTCTGGCCGATGCCGACCGACAACAACCCCGAGTCCTGGGCGCTGCGCGCCGAGACCTGGGAGCACGAGGACGTGCTGCTCGGCGGCTCCGACGCCGGCGCCCACCTGGACCGGATGGCCGGCGCCCCCTACCCCACCCGTTTCCTCGGCGACTGCCTGCGCGGGCGCCGGCTCGTCGGCCTGGAGCGGGCGGTCGCGATGATGACCGCCGAGCCCGCCGCGGCGTTCGGCCTGCGCGGGCGCGGCGTCGTCGCCGAGGGCAACGCCGCGGATCTCGTCGTCTTCGACCCGGCGACGGTCGACTCCGAGCCCGCGCGGCTCGTGCGCGACCTGCCGGCCGGGGCGGCCCGGCTCACCGCCGGCTCGGTCGGCGTCACCGCCGTCTTCGTGGGCGGAGTCCAGATCGTCGCCGACGGCCAGCCGACCGGCGCCACCCCCGGCACCCTGCTGCGTTCCGGCCGGGACACCACCACCGTCGCCACCCGTTAGCCGGGCGACCGGGCTGGCCGCCGGCGCGGCCGGCCCGCGCCGGCGGCCGGCCCGGCGGGCCACCGCCAACCATTTCCGGTCCAACTGGCTGAAGCCCGCCGAAAGCGGCGGAACGCACCACGCGGGCCGTGGCCTAAAAGGCGCGTGAAGGCGCCCGTCAAGTCGGCCTAATGACACTTATGTCGGGTGACGGCCATTTCCTGTGGCGCTCGTCACAGACATTGACCGGGTGCAGTTGGTTGATAGACGGGGCGCACAGGCCCGTGGCGACCCGGTCACCCTGATGAAGCATGTGCACGCGGCGGCTGCGGTCGGGTGCGCGGCGCGACGATTGGCGACCCGTTTTCCGGCCGGGCGGTATTTGTTTTCGGCCTCTCATCGCGGGTGATGCGGGTCACGTTGTTTTTGGGGTTTGCCAGGCCGGTGGGCTGGCTGTCATGGTGTTTCCAGTGCCCGATCGGGGCACACGCCGGG
>NZ_MOMC01000114.1 GCF_001983105.1 Pseudofrankia asymbiotica
GACCTCGTGCTACGGGTCGTCGTTGGGCTGACGATCGTCGCGCACGGCTATAACCACATCTTCGGGCCGGGAGGCATCCAGGGCACCGCGGGTTGGTTCGCGAGCATGGGGCTGCGACCCGGCATCGTGCACGCCTGGGCGAGCGGCCTGATCGAGCTGGCCGCGGGCGCGGGTCTGGCTGTCGGGTTGTTCACGCCGTTCAGCGCGGGCGCGATCATCGGCATCATGGTCGTCGCCGGGATGACGGCGCACCGCAGGAACGGTTTCTTCATCTTCAAGCCGGGCCAGGGCTACGAGTACGTCCTGATGATCGCGGTGGTCTGCCTGGCCATCGCGACGTTCGGCCCGGGGTACGCCTCGCTGGATCACGCGTTCACGATCGATGACAACCTCGACGGCTGGCTTGGCGGCCTGATCGCCCTCGTGCTGGGTGTGGTCGGCTCCGCCGGCCTGCTGGTCACCGCCTGGCGCCCGGACCCCCCGAAGCCCGCGGGCGGGCAGTGACGTGCGTCGTACGGTCATGTCCGGGGCGTCCATGCGCACCTGGGCAACGGGATCGCCGGCCATGTGCTGTTGGAGGGCGTGACCGAGGAGCAGAAGAAGACCTGGCTGCCGAAGATCGCCTCGGGGGAGTGGGCCGCGTCGTTCGCGCTGACCGAGCAGGGCGCCGGCTCCGACTGGATCACCGCGCTACCAGCCGGCCCTGCTCGGCGGCCAGCACCACCGAACGCGGCGGCAGGAAGCGGTCGCCGTTTCGCCGCGCGAGGTCCCAGGCGCGGGCCACGAAACCGGCGGGCCCCGTGCCTGTCGGCCCCTCGTACCCGTTGATGTACTGCGCCGTCCCATCGGTCCAGGCGGGAAAGCCGATGCCCAGGAGCGAGCCGACGTTGGCGTCGAGCACAGATCGAAGCGCACCCTCGTCGAAGCACCTCACGGTCTCGATCGCCTCGGCGAACAGCATGCGTTCCTTACGAGGGCGACTGACCCATCGCGCGGACCTGTGGGGGAGTGGCGCGCGGCGGCCCGCGAGACGCTTGCCCGGCCGGGCGGCGTGGCCTTACCCCGCCGGGCGGYGTGGCGCGGGCGGGTGTGGGCGGCTGGCGAGGCCGAGGGCGCGTGTCCAGATCTTGTTGACCGTGTCGATCAGAGTCTCCTCGTCGTAGTCGGCACCGTCGTGGGACCAGGCGATGGCGACGCGCTCGACCATGAAGGTCAGCGCGTGCGCGGTGTGCACCGGGTCCAGGTCGGGGTAGGCCAGCCCGGCGGCCTGCCAGGACCGGACGGCGGCGACGACCCGGCCCTGGAAGTGAGCCGCGATCTGGTCCCACTCGTCGCGTAGCCGCTGATCGCCCTCGCGGGCCTGGTAGAGCACGCTGAGCAGGCGCGCGTTGCGGCGGAACGCCTGCAGGGAGACCCGGTTCACCTCTTCCAGCCGGCACACCGRGTCGACCTGGCCGCTGACGTGGTCCTGGTCGATCGCCGTGATCTCGGCGATCACCTCCTGCATCACGTCGTGAAACAGGTCGTGCTTGGAGCGGTAGTAGTTGTACAGCGTGCCGGAGGCCAGGTTCGCCTCGGCCGTGATGTCGGACAGCCGGGCGGTGTAGAAGCCGTCCCGCTCGAACACCACCCGCGCGGCGGCGAGCAGCCTCTTCGGCGTCTGTTCCCGGCGTGGGTCGTTCCTCGTGCGGGCCCGCGGGACCAGCGCGCCCTCTGCCGCGGGAACCGCGCTCTCCCCGTGGATCTGCCCAGGACGGGCCACCACGTACCTCCCCTGCCGTGGTCCGGGCGCCTCGCGCCACCGCGGACCGGCGTCCGTCGTCCGRCGGACTCGGCGGCTCCGGCTCGGATGCTACCCACCTGGGCGTTGAAAAAAAAGGTTGATGTCAGCCTCATTCTTATTTACTGTCCCGACTGGCCTGGATCACACCCCCCGCCGAGCGGGCGGGCGCGGAGAGGAACTACAGATGCAGCGATTAGCTGTCCGGTTGGGAGCGGGCCTCCTGGCCGCGGCCTGCCTGACCGTCGGGCTGGCCGCATGTGGCGGAGGCGACGACGGAGCGCCGAGCGCGCCCAGTCCACCGGGCGGGAGCGCCGCGACCGGCAGCCCGATCAGGATCGGCTTGTTCGACCCGTCGGAAGGGCCCCTGGCCTCACCAGGTGTCGGTACCGGGGCGGCAGCCGGCGTCGAGTACGTCAACAAGGAACTCGGAGGCATCAAGGGGCACCCGATCAAGCTGGTCGACTGCGCGGTCGACGGCACTCCTGAGTCGACGATCTCCTGCGCCAACCAGTTCGTCTCGGAGCGCGTGGTCGCCGCCCTCGATGGCTACAACCTCACGTCGAGCGCCGCGCTACCGATTCTCACATCCGCCAAGATCCCGCTCGTCGGCATGATCCCGTTCGACTCGGTCACCGGTTCCTCGCMTGACAACCGGGTCTTCTTCGCCGCTCCGCAGGCCGCGTTCCTCATCGGCGCGCTGCAGGCCTTCCACGCGGAGAACAAGGACACGGCCACGCTGGTCCTGGTCGACACCCCGTCGTCGCATCAGACGATCGACCTGGTGCTCAAGCCGGTCGGCGCGGCCCTCGGCGTCGACGTGACCGGTGTGTACTACTCCGCGACGAGCCCGAACTTCAACGCGGTCGCCTCGACCATCGTGTCCTCCAAGCCCAAGGTCGGCGGCCTGATCGCGTCACCCAACGACGCGTCCTGCACCCGGCTGCTGCAGGCGCTGCGCCAGCAGGGTTTCGACGGCACGGCCCTGCTCGCCGCGTGCACCGGCTTCATCAAGAACGCGCCGAAGGACGCCGCGAACTCGGCGATCTACTCGTCCAACTGGCTGCCGACCGCGGCCAGCTACGCCCCTGCCTCCGCCCAGGCGGAGCTGAAGACCGCCGGCAGGTACATCGACGCGCGGAAGGGAACGGCGGAYTACTTCGCCTACGGGACGTTCTCGCTGTTCACCAACGTCGCCAGAGGACTCGCGACCAGCTCCGCGGCCGAACTGACCGGCGCGGGCGCCCTCGACACCCTCAAGGCGCTGGACAGGTTCCCCAGCTTCCTCGGCCCCGAGGTCAGCTGCGGCAAGAAGACCTCGCCCAACTGCACCACCCAGATGCTGCTGTTCAACGTGCAGCCGGACGGCACGACCAAGCCCGCCACCGGCGGCTTCATCACCGCCCTGCCCGAGATTCTCAAGAACATCCCGGGCGCGAGCTGACCCACTCGTCGGCGGCCCGGCCCGGCCCCGGCCGGGCCGCCGGCACCGAATCCGACCTCCGTCCCAGCAGGTGGGTGCTGATGGCTCAGTTTCTGCAGTTCGTGTTCCTCGGCCTGTCGGCCGGCGCGGTCTACGCGGTGCTCGCGTCCTCGCTGGTCGCCGTCCACATGGCGACCGGGGTCGTCAACTTCGCCCAGGGTTCCACCGCGCTGTGGGCGGTCTGGACGGTGGCCGCGCTACGTACCGACGGAACGCTCGTCCTGCCGGTCGGCAGCGTCTCGCTCGGGCCGGAGCCCCTGGCCGCGGCACCGTCGGTCGCGATCGGGGTGGCCACGGCGGTGGCCTGGGCACTGCTGGCGCACCTGCTCATGTTCCGGCCGCTGCGCCGGGCCCCCTCGCTGGCCCAGGTCGTCGCGTCCGTCGGGCTGATGATCTTCCTGCAGGCGCTCGTCACCCTGCGGTTCGACATCACGATTTCCATGGCCCAGCCGATCCTGCCGGCCAGCGACGTGACGCTCGCCGGCGCGCACGTCGACGTCAGCGACCTGATCCTCGCCGGCACGGCGATCGTGATCGCCGTGGCGCTCTGGGCGTACTTCCGGTTCACCCGGCCGGGGATCGCCACCCGGGCCGCGGCCGAGGACGAACGCGCGGCCCGGCTGACCGGGCTGGCGCCAGACCGCCTGGCCGCCGTGGTCTGGGCGCTCACCGGCGCGCTGTCCGGGCTGGTCGCCGTGCTGGCGGCGCCGACGGTCGGCCTTGATCCCACCACCTACACGTTCTACGTGGTGCCAGCGCTCGCCGCCGCGCTGCTCGGTCGGCTGGTCTCGGTCGGGCTGGCCTGCGCGGCCGGCCTGGTTCTCGGCTCGTTCCAGTCCGTCATCCTCTGGGGGAGCTCGAAGACCTGGTGGCCCGGCTGGGCGCAGGCCGGCCTTGGGGACGCGGTGCCGTTCGTCGTCGTGATCGTCGCGCTGTTCCTGCTCGGTGGGCGGATCCCGGCGCGCGGCGACGCGGCCGAGACCCGGCTGCCCGCCGTGACGATCCCTCGGCCGCGCCTCGTGCCGGCCGCCCTGCTGATCGGCGCCGCGACGGCCGCGACCCTGCTGACCTCGGGCATCTGGCGCTTCGCGGTCGTGACCTCGGCCATTCTCGCGTTGCTGGCGCTGTCGCAGGTGCTGCTGACCGGCTACCTCGGCCAGATCTCGCTGGCCACGATGGCGTTCGCCGGCACCGCCGGATTCGCGCTGTCGAAACTGACCGTGAGCGCGCACGTGCCGTTCCCGCTGTCGATCCTGCTCGCGGCCCTGCTGGCGACCGCCCTCGGCGTCGTCGTGGGCATCCCGGCGCTGCGGGTCCGCGGCGCCCAGTTGGCGGTCGTCACCCTCGCGGCCGGGATAGCGGTGCAGAGCTTCGTCTTCAGCAACCCGGCGCTGACCCCGTTCGAGGGCAACCGGATCCGCGACCCCTCCCTGTTCGGGTGGAGCCTCGCCGTACGCAGCGGCACCACCCTCACCACGGCCCGGTTCGCGCTGACCGTGCTGGTGATCGTGACGATCCTGACGCTGGCCGTGGCGCGGCTGATGAGCGGGCGCACCGGCCAGGGCTTCCTGGCCGTGCGGTCCAACGAACGGGCGGCGGCGGCGGCCGGCATCAACGTCGCCGCCACCAAGCTGCTCGGCTTCGGCCTGTCCGCCTTCCTGGGCGGGACAGGCGGGTGCCTGATCGGGTACAGCCGTGGCCAGCTGTCCGACGGGTCGTTCACCGTGCTGGCCGGCCTGACCCTGCTGGCCATGGCATACGTCGGTGGCATCACCAGCGTCGGCGGCGCCGTCGTCGCCGGGCTGATCGGCCCGCTCGGGGTGCTCCACACCTTTCTCACCCGCACCCTCGACGTCGGCGACTACTACCAGCTGATCGCCGCCGGCGGCCTGCTGCTGACCGTGGTTCTCAACCCACGCGGCATCGCGGGCGCCACCGGGGGCCAGCTACGGGTCGTGCTCGCCCGGTACCGGCCCGGCCGGCGAGGGCGGGCACCTTCCGGCCCACCACCGCCGGTCGAGGCCGCCGACGTCGCGACCACCCCGGAGCCCAGCCATGCCAACTGACGAGCTGTTCGCCACCCACGCGTTGACCGTGCGCTACGGCGGCGTGCTGGCCAACGACGACGTCTGCCTGACCGCGGCCTGCGGCGAGATCGTGGGACTGATCGGCTCGAACGGCGCCGGCAAGACCACGTTCGTCGACGCCGTCAGCGGGTTCACCCGCTCGGACGGCGCGGTGAGTCTCGCCGGCCGCCGCCTCGACGGCGAGCCGCCGCACCGGCGCCGCGCCGCGGGCCTCGCCCGTACCTGGCAGGCGGGGGAGCTGTTCGCCGACCTCACCGTGGCACAGAACCTGTCGGTCGCGGTCCACCGGCCCGGCTGGCGCACGGCGCTCGGCGACGTGTTCGGCGCCCGGCGCCCTCCGGACGCCGCAGGCGACGTCGAGCGGGCCCTGGCGGTGCTGGGCCTCGCCGACGCCGCCGGCCGGCTGCCGGGGGAGCTGACGCTCGGGCAGCAGAAGCTCGTCGGCGTCGCCCGTGCCCTCGTCGGCGGCACGACGATGCTGCTGCTCGACGAGCCGGCCGCCGGGCTGGACACCCGGGAGAGCGCCGAGTTCGGCGGCGAGCTGCGCCGGATCGCGGACACCGGGCTCGGCGTGCTGCTCATCGACCACGACATGACGCTCGTGCTGGACGTCTGCGATCGCGTCTACGTCATGGACTTCGGCGCGGTGATCACGTCGGGGCCGCCGGAGCGGATCCGTGACGACCCCGCCGTCCTGGCCGCCTATCTCGGAAGCGCGGTGGCCCAGTGACCGACCAGCCCGCGACGACCGGGCCGGCGGCCACCGTGACGACCGAGCGCCGGCCCGCTCTGGAGATCACCGGACTGACCGCCGGCTACAACGGCGTGCCGGCCGTCCGTGACCTGTCGATCAGCGTCGCCGAGGGCGAGGTACTGGCGCTGCTCGGGCCGAACGGCGCGGGCAAGACCACCACCCTGCTCGCCGCGGTCGGGCTGCTGCCGGCGATGCGCGGCGGTGTCGTGGCGCTCGGCACGCCGGTGCGCGGCCGCCGGGTCGAGAAGATCGCCCGCGCGGGCGTGAGCCTCGTACCGGACAACCGCGGCGTCTTCCAGCGGCTCACGGTCGCCGAGAACCTGCGCCTCGCCAGCGGGCGCCGCGCCCGCGCCGACCTCGCGGGCACCCTCGACCTGTTTCCCCAGCTGCGCCCGCTGCTGGGACGGCGGTGCGGGCTGCTCTCGGGGGGCGAGCAGCAGATGGTCGCCCTGGCCAAGGCACTCCTCCCGCGACCGCGCGTGCTCCTCATCGACGAGATGAGCCTCGGGCTCGCGCCGATCGTGGTGCAGGGCCTGCTGCCGGCCGTCCGTTCGCTCGCCGACGAGCGGCGCATGGCGGTGGTGCTCGTCGAGCAGCACCTGGACATCGCCCTGTCGATCGCCGACCGGGCGGTGGTGCTGCACCACGGCCAGGTCGCGCTCGCCGGCCCGGCCGCCCAGCTGCGCGAACGCCGTGACCTCATGGAAGCCGCCTACTTCGGCCGCCTGTGAGGGGCACCGCGGACCTCCGGTCACCCGCCGACTCCCCGTCCGTCCCTCGAGCCGATGTCCAGCCCTTCCCCCGTCCCATCCGCGCAGGGAGTGCACCGTGACGCTGTCAGCCGACCCGGCGGCCGCGAAACTCGCCGAGCTCACCGATGATCTGACGCTGCCCCTCGTGCTACGCCGCAACGCGGTGGAGTTCGGCGACCTACCGGCGCTCACGGCCGGCGACACGACGTTGACCTGGTCCGAGCTGCGCGCCGAGGCCGCCGCCGCGGCGCGTGCCCTGCGCTGGCTCGGCCTGCGCGCCGGCGAGCGAATGATGATCATGATGTCGAGTCGGGTCGAGCACTGGATCGTCGACCTCGGCGCGACGCACCTGGCCGCGATCCCCTGCACCGCCTACCAGACCCTCAGCGTCGAGCAGATCGGCTACGTGGCGCGGCACTGCGACGCCTCCATCGTCGTTCTCGAGGGCGCCGACGAGGTACGGCGCTGGTTGCCGGTGCTCGACTCGCTCCCCGCGCTCCAGCGGGTGCTCGTCATCGACCCGGCGGCGATCCCGCCCGACGACACCCGCTTCCTCGCCTGGCCGGACGTGCTGGCCGCCGGCCGGCGCCGGCATGCCGAGGATCCGGCCGTCTTCGAGGAAGCCTGGCAGACCATCGCCCCGGACGACCCGCTGTGCCTGATCTACACGTCTGGCACCACCGGCGACCCCAAGGGGGTCGTACTGAGCCACCGCAACGCCTTCTACGAGGCGGCGGCCGTGGACCTGGCGGCGCCGGCGCCCATGCACGCCCGGTCGATCGCCTACCTGCCACTGGCGCACATCGGGGAGCGTGAGCTGGGCATCTACTGCGCCGCCTACAAGGCGCTGCACGTGTTGGTCTGTCCCGACCCCGCCCAGGTGGTGAGCGCCCTGGCCCAGACCCGGCCGCCGGCGTTCTTCGGGGTGCCGCGGGTGTGGGAGAAGCTGGCCGCCGGGTTGCGGACGCAGGTCGGCGCGCTGCCGGAGCCGCGCCGCGCCGCGATCATGCGAGCGCACTCGGTGGCCGCCGAGGCGTACCGGATCGAGGGTTCCGGCGGTCGCCTGCGCCCGGAACAGGCGGCGACCCTCGCCGAGGTCGAGCAGACGGTCCTGCGGCCGCTGCGCGCCCGCCTCGGCCTGGACGCCCTCCAACGGGCCAGCAGCGGCTCGGCGCCGATCCCGGTCGAGGTGCTCGACTACCTGGCCGGGTTCGGCATCCGCGTGCTCGAGGTCTGGGGCATGAGCGAGACCACCGGCTGCGCGACGGTGAACCGGCCGGACGCCTTCCGCGTCGGCGCCGTCGGCCAGGCCCTTCCGGGGGTCGACGTCCGGATCGCCGAGGACGGCGAGATCTTCGTCCGCGGCCCCGTCGTCTTCCTCGGTTACCTCGACGCCGAAGGCCGGATCGTGCCCGCGGTCGACGACGACGGCTGGCTCGCCACCGGCGACATCGGAACGTTCGACGACGACGGCTTTCTCACCATCACGGACCGCAAGAAGGAGATCCTGATCACCTCCAGCGGCAAGAACGTACCGCCAGCAAGATCGAAGGTCTGCTGCGCGCGCATCCGCTGGTGGCCCAGGCGATCGCCGTCGGCGACCGCCGGCCCTACCTCACCGCCCTGGTCGCGCTCGACGACGAGGCGACGCCGCGGTGGGCCCACGCGCACGGGCTGGCCGCCACGTCGATGGCGGACCTGGCCGCCGAGCCGGCGGTACGCGAGGAGATCGACCGGCTCGTCGGGTCGGTCAACGCGCGGCTCGCCCGCTCGGAACAGGTCAAGCGCCATGAGGTGCTGCCGCGGACCTGGTCGCCGGAGTCCGGTGAGCTCACCCCCACCCTGAAACTGCGCCGGCGGTTCATCCTGGACCGCTACGCCGACGAGATCGCCAGGCTGTACGACGAGCAGCCGGCTGGAGGAACTCGGTGAGAACAGCCGAACAGCGGGCGTTCGCCGAGGCGGTCGACGACTTCTGCGGCCGCCACGCCGGCACGCGTGAGCAGCGTGACCTGCTCAGCGACAACGGCGCCCGGGCGCACAACCACGAGCTCTACGCCGCCTGCGCCCGGCTCGGCTGGCTCGGCGCCGGGCTGCCGGAGGCCTACGGAGGCGTCGGCGGCGGGATGACGGAGACCGTCATCTTCGCCGAGCGGATCGCCTACGGGCTTGCCCCACTGGGCGGCTTCGTCACCACCATGGTCGCCGTCGGGCCCTACCTGACGTTCGGCGGTGACGAGCAGCGCAAGACCGTCGTGAGCGGGGCGGTGAACGGCGCGGTCGAGGCGATCTCGATGTCCGAGCCGGGCGCCGGGTCGGACGTCGCCGCCGTCCGCTGCCGGGCCGAGGCCGTGGCCGGCGGCTATGTGATCAACGGCCAGAAGACCTGGTGCTCCAACGCCCAGATCGCCGACCACATCCTGCTGGTGGCCCGCACCTCGTGGACCGTGGGGGAGCGGCACGCCGGGCTGACCATGTTCTGTGTCCCGGCCGGGACGGAGGGGCTCACCGTTCGCGACATCCCGACCATGGGTGGCAGGGACATCTGCGACCTCTTCTTCACGAACTGCTTCCTGCCGGCAGGCGCCGTCGTCGGCACGGTCGACCGTGCCTGGCCCCAGCTGATGGCCGGGCTCAACAGCGAGCGGCTGATCCTCGCCGCCACCATGCTCGGCCGGGCCAAGCGCACCTTCGACGACACCCTGGCGTACGTCACCGACCGCAGGCAGTTCGGCCGGCCGATCGGCTCGTTCCAGGCCCTGCGACACCGCCTCGCGGATCTCGCCACCGAGATCGCCTGCGCCGATCTGCTCGTCTACGACGTCGTGGCCAAGGTCGACGCCGAGCCCGCTCGGCAGCTTCCGCGCGAGGCGTCCATGGCCAAGCTCAAGGCCACCGAGACCGCCAAGAAGGTCGCGATCGAAGGCATGCAGATGATGGGCGGCTACGGCTACGCCACGGAGTTCGACATGGAGTCCCACCTGCGCGCCACCATCGTCTCCACCGTCTACGGCGGCACCAGTGAGATCCAGCGCGACATCATCGGCCACTCCTACGGCCTGTGACCCCACGGCCCGTGACCCCGCGGGGCGAGGAGCGGCCGGAGCCGCGGGACTCCGTGACCTGCGCCGTCGTCGGCCGCGGCTGAACCGGCCGCGACGTGTCGCGGGTGCGAAAGAGCGTATCGGGCGCCGTCGCCGCCGGGAAATCCTGTCGTTCCGCGCTGTCGAGAGCCTGCCGCCTCCCGATCTATTTGACGAAACAAACACCAAGCGGACGGACGCGTTTCCGGGCCGACTGGACATCTTGTTGAGATACGCAGATACGTGATATGTATCACGGTGTCATCACGCGCACGGTGCGGCTCACGAAGGAGTTCGGGACATGGTGGACCTGAGCAGGCGCAAGGTGTTGATCTCGGGTGGAGCCCTGGGCGCGCTCGGTGCGCTGGGTGCGGTCGCGCCGACGCAGGCGCGCGCCGCGGCGGCGGCCTGGACGTGGCCGGCCAGTGGCTCGGTGGCGGGTAGCGGCGCTGGCGCCGACCCGGCATGGGTGTGGGATGCCGAGGCCGATCCGGTGGTCGCCTCGTTGTTCGACCGCGGCCTGGTGCCCCAGGTCAACGAGCTGTTGTGGAACTGGACCCGCAACGACCAGCCGTTGCCGGCCGGCTTACCGGCGGATCTGCGGGACTTCATCGAGCACGCCCGTCAGCTGCCCTCGTGGGCGGACCGGGCCAAGCTGGAGACCGCCGCCCAGTTCAACAAGGCGCGGGGGCTGTATCTCAACCTGCTCAACGGCGTCGGCGGTGGCATGCTGAGCACCGCCATTCCCAAGGAGGCGCGCTCGGTCTACTACTCGGCGGGCGGCGCGAACATGGAGGACCGCGTCGCCAAGACGAGCATTCTGGGCTTCGCCGTCGGTGCGCTGAACGCGTACCGGCCGGACGGCAACTGCATCGTCAACGCGGTGAAGACCCGGCTGACGCACGCGGGTGTGCGCCACCTGCTGCCRCAGTCGCCCAACTGGTCCGGCCCCGTCCCGATCACCCAGGAGGACATCCTGGTGACCTGGCACACCCTGCCGACCTACGCGATGCGCAAGATGCTCGAGTGGAAGGTCCCGATGAGCGCGGCCGACTCCACCGCCTACCTGCACGTGTGGCAGGTGACCGCGCACCTGCTCGGCGTCCGGGACGAGTACATCCCCGCCACGTGGGACTCGGCCAACTCCCAGTCGGACCTGGTCCTGCCGCCGAACATGGGCCCGACACCCGAAGGCGTGGAACTGACCGACATCCTGCTCGGCCAGCTCGCCGAGCAGACGAGCCCGGGCGGCGTCGGCCGGCCCCTGGTCAACGCGCTGGCCCGGTTCCTGGTCAGCGAACAGGTGGCCGACTGGGACCAGATCCCCCATGAGCCGCTCTGGGAGGGGACGATCAAGACCGTATGGCCGGTTCTGGTGAAGGTCCGGGAGGGGCTCATCCCGCTGCCGCTGGTGCCGTCGATCGCCTGGACCATCGACGAGGCCCTGCGGCAGTACGTCCTGTTCTTCCTCACCAAGGGTCAGGAGACGAAGATCGTCATCCCCACGGGCAACCGTCCGAGCTGAGCCGGCGAGATGAGAGAGCCCATCGGGCGGCGCCGGTTCCTCGGGTACGTGCTCGCCGCGCCGACGTTGGTGACGGCGGCGGAGATCGGTCTGCGACCGTCGGTCGCGGCGGCGTCCTCGGCCGATGCCCAGCTGCCATCACCGAACATCACGAACATAGTCGACCTCAACGACCTGATGACCCTGGCGGCGACGCCGACCTCGGGTCTGATCGCGGTCGAGGTCGGCCAGGACGGCATGGTGTCGTTCGCATTGCCCAGGGCCGAGGTGGGACAGGGCATCACCACCTCGACAGCCATGCTGATCGCCGAGGAGCTCTCGGTGCCGCTGGAACGGGTGCGGATCACCCTGGCCGATGCCCGGCCGGAGCTGGTGTTCAACCAGCTCACCGGCGGGTCGAACACGACCTTCGCGACCTACACGCCGATCCGGGTCGCCGCCGCGATCGCCCGGCGTCGGCTGCTGGACGCGGCGGCGATCGCGCTTGGTTCCGCGGTCACGGACCTGTCCCTGCGCGCCGGCACGATCGTCAGCCGTTCCGGCCGGAGCATCGACATCGGCGCGCTGGCGGACAAGGCCGCGAGCACGCAGACCCAGCAGGTGTCCGTCGAGCTCGCGCCACGCGAGAGCTTCACCGTGATCGGCAAGCCGCACAGCCGGATCGACGCGCTGGACGCGGTCACCGGGCGCAAGAAGTTCGCGATGGACCTCGACGTGCCGGATGCGAAGCCGACGATGGTGTGCCGCCCGCCCACCATCAACGGCAAGGTCGGCTCGGTGGCCAACCTCACCGAGGTGCGCGCGATGGCGGGAGTCACCCATGTCGTCGTGATCTCGACCGGGGTGGCGGTGCGCGCGGAGACCTTCGGCCAGTGCATCGACGCGGTGCGGGCACTGCGTGTCACCTGGAAACCCGGCACCGCGGCAGGAAAGTCCGACGAGACCGTGCGTCAGGAGTTGGAGCGCGCGGAGCTGCCTCTCGGGCTCCCGCCGCTGACGCCGACCGTGGAAGGGAAGTTCACCTTCTACTTCCGCGGCAACAGTGCGTTGGAAACCAACTGCGCCGTCGCCGACGTCCGGGCCGACCGTGCCGAGATCTGGTCGGGGTTGAAGTCACCGATCGTCGCCCAGCAGACCATCGCCGCGAAGCTCGGCCTCCCGGCGTCCAGGGTCGCCGTGCACGTGGTCCAGGGCGGTGGTTCCTTTGGGCGCAAGCTGTTCTTCGACGCCGCGCTGGAAGCGGCCGAGGTGTCACAGAAGATCGGCAAACCGGTCAAGCTCATGTGGCACCGCGCCGACGACGCCCGCCAGGGCCGCGCCCACCCGATGGTCACCTCCCGGGTGCGGGTCTCCTACCTCGGCGGCACCGTGCTCGGCTACGAGCAGCGGCACACCAGCGTCGCCACCGACCTCGGCCATGGGATCGGCGAGATCATCACTGGCCTGGCCGCGCAGCTGCCGGTGGGCGACATCGGGTTCTCCGAGATCTTCTTCAAGCTCAGCCAGACGACGCCCTACGACTTCGGGGCGACCAGCCTGCTGCTGTCCGAGACCGACAAGGGCTTCAACACCGGCAGCATGCGCAATGTCTACTCGCCCGACGCCACCTGCGCCCGCGAGCTGATCGTCGACCAGGTCGCCGCGCGGATGCGCAGGGACCCCTACCAGTTCCGGCGCGACTTCCTGCACGACGACCGCTCCAGGGCGGTACTCGACAAGGTCGCCGAGGTAGGCCAGTGGGGTCGGCAGATGCCGGCCGGCACGGCCCAGGGCATCGCCTTCCACGCCGAGTACAAGTCCGTCAGTGCCGTGCTGGTGGAGATCGACTGCCGGCCGGCCACCGTCAACCGGCCCATCCGCGAGGGCGTCACCGGGCCGCGGGTCACCAGGGCCGTCTTCGCCGTGGACGTTGGTCTGGCCGTGAACCCGCGCGGTCTGGAAGCGCAGATGATGGGCGGCGTCTCCGACGGCATCGCACTGGCCCTGACCTCCAGCCTGCACCTGCGCGACGGGTACTTCCTGGAAGCCAGCTGGGACAACTACTTCTACACGCGGCAGTGGAACACGCCGCTCGAACTCCAGATCATCGTCATGCCCAGCACCTCCGAGCGGCCGGGCGGCGCGGGGGAGCTGGGCGTCGCGCCATCCATGGCGGCGGTGGCCTGCGCGTACGGCCGCGCGACCGGGACCATGCCCACCAGCTTCCCGATCAACCACGGCACGCTCTCCTTCGAGCCCAAACCGACCGTCCCGCCCGTTCCCCCGTCACCGACCGACGGTCTGAACTACGCCAGCTGAGAACCACGCCAGCTGAGAAGGGAGATGTCCGTGCCCGAGCGCACTTTCCGCGTCAACGGCAGGCAGGTCACGGTCGACGTCCCCGACGACGTGCGCCTGCTGTGGGTGCTACGCGACGTCCTCGGCATCACCGGCCCCAAGTACGGCTGCGGCATCAACGTCTGCAAGGCCTGCACGAGCCACCTCAACGGCAAGGCGGTCAACCCCTGCGCGATCCCCGTCAGGGACATCCAGCCGACCGACGAGGTCACCACCATCGAAGGACTGCCGGCCACGGTCGGCAAGGAGCTGCACCCCATGCAGCAGGCGTGGCTCGACCACGACGTCGTCCAGTGCGGCTACTGCCAGCCGGGCCAGATCATGGCGGCGGTGGCGCTGGTCCGCCGGGTCGCCGCCCAGGGGCGTGGGATCACGGACGACGACCTCGACGGCCTGCGCAACATGTGTCGCTGTGGCACCTACTTCCGCATCCGCGAAGCCATCAGGGCCGGCGCCGCGAACATGTGAGGTGGATCCGGCGGTCAGTCCTCGTCGCCCGCTGGTTTCAGCATGGGCACGAGAAACCGGCGGGCGACCGCGGCCAGCTGCTCGTCATCGTCGATGTCGACGACATGGCTGGGTATTACCAGAAAGGAAGCGGACAGCCGGACCATCAGCTCGGCCGCGAGCTCGGTATCCAGGTCGCTCGACACGGCACCCGCGCGCTGCTCACGACGTAGCTGACCGGCGAGGAACTGTCGTACGGTCGCGAGGGTCTGCCCACCGTCGCCGAGCATCGAGGCCATCAACAGGTCGGGTTCCGTGGCGATCAGACCACCGATCAGCGGGTTGCCCCTGACCGCGCGCAACGAGCTCACGAAACCGAGTACCAGGCGGTCGGCGACGGTCTCGGCCTGCCGGATGTCGACGAGGAACTGGTCGAAGTACCGGCGGAACTCGCGTCGCACCACATGTTCGACGAGCACGTCCTTCGTCGCGAACCGGCGGTAGACGGTGATCCGCGAAACCCCGGCCCGCCGCGCCACATCCTCCATGGTGGACCGCTTGATGCCCATCCGGCAGAACTGCTCATAAGCAGCGTCAAGAATCCGCGTTCGCGTCTCCTCTGTGTCGTCGACCCGTTCTACGGCGTCGGTGTACGCGCGTTGCAGTACCGATTCCAGGCCCGGCGTCATGAGCGCGGACAGCGAGGGTTCCATGGCCACATCCCGATTCTTCCTCAACGGCCTTCGTTGCGACAAATCTTGTGATGATCTAAACGCTATGGTTCAATGATACATGGACTCGGAATGTGTTTCATTGCATCGGGTCTCTCCGTCTCGCGTCGAACTCCTCGAGGAGGAACGGCAGCATGGAAAAGATCAGCAGGCGCAACGTTCTGGTGGTCGGTGGGGCGCTGGGCACACTCGGCGCCCTGAGCGTCGCGGCGCCCGTGCCGTGGACCTGGTCGGCCAAGGGGTCGGTGGCGGRCACGGGTGCCGGAGCCGACCCGCGGTGGGTCTGGGACCCGGAGGCCGACTCGCTGGTCGCATCGCTGCTCGACCGGGGTGACGTGCCGAGGGTCAACGAGTTACTGCGGACCTGGACGAAGAACGGACAACCCCTGCCGGCTGGCCTGCCGACAGATCTGAAGGACTTCATGGAGCAGGCGCGGCAGCTGCCGTCCTGGGCCGACCAGGGCAAGCTGGCGACCGCGTACCAGTTCAACGAGAAGCGAGGGCTCTACCTCGGGGTGCTGTACGGCCTGGCCAGCGGCATGATGAGCACGGTCATCCCGAAGGAGGCGCGCGCGGTCTACTACTCCAAGGGCGGCGCGGACATGAAGGACCRCATCTCCAAGACCGCCAAGCTCGGGTACGACATCGGGACCCGGAACTCCTTCGCCGCCGACGGCGAGATGATCGTGACGTGCGTGAAGACCCGACTGGTGCACGCGGCGGTGCGGCACCTGCTCCCACAGTCGCCGGAATGGGCGAACGCCGCGCCGGAGGACATCCCGATCAGCCAGGCCGACATCATGGTCACCTGGCACAGCCTGCCCACGACCGTCATGCAGAAGCTGACCGCGTGGAAGGTRCCCATTCCCGCCAACGAGTCCACGGCCTTCCTGCACTCGTGGCAGCTCGGCGCGCACATGCTCGGCGTCAAGGACGAGTACATCCCCGCGTCCTGGTCCGAGGCCAACTCCCAGKCCAAGCAGGTCCTGGACCCAATACTGGCCCCGACCCCGGAGGGCAAAATCCTGGCCGATGTCCTCCTCGGCCTCGGCACCACGATCGACGCCGGTATCCTCACCAAGCCCATTCTCGGCTCGTTCACACGGTTCCTGCTCGGCGACAAGATCGCTGGCTGGCTGGACATCCCTCGCGACCTGATCTGGGACACGCTCCTGAATGTGGCCTGGGGCCCCTTCATCGCCGTCCGGGAAGGCCTGCTGCCCCTCCCGCTGGCCCCGCAGGGCTACTGGCTCATCGACGAGTTCATCCGCAAGCTCGCCCTGCTGTTCCTCTCCGAGGGGCAGACGATCAGCATCGAGATCCCGCAGATCAACCGCCCGTCCTGACCCTCCTGACCCGTCGTGGAGCGGCCGGAGGGGTTCCCGACCTCCGCCGCCAGGGTTCCGGGTGCCGTCGCCGGACCTCGCCGATCGCGTGGCAGGGAGGGCACACGTGTCGGCCGATCACCTGGCCCATGCGAACCAGTCCTCCGCTCGATCTTGCCAACACCTGCGTCGGGTGGAAACGGGTGTCATCCGATCTGCGTCACCTGTGGGATACCCGGCCGTTCCTACCTGTGCTCGCGACGTAGTACCAGGCCCGCACCGGCCGCTGCGCCGATGCCCGGATACCGAAGGATGTCTGCTATGCCGAATCTGGGCACCACCGAGATCATCATCATCGCGGTCGTGGTCATGGTGCTCTTCGGGGCGAAGAAGCTGCCCGAGGCGTCGCGTTCTCTCGGCCGCTCGCTGCGGATCTTCAAGGCGGAGACGAAGGGCCTCCGCGAGGACGACACGCCGGCCCCGGAGCCGGCCCCGAAGCCGACCCCGGTCGCCGAGATCGCCCCGGCGCCGGCCGTCCCGACCGGCACCCGCTCGGTGAACGGCGCCGCCCCGGTCGAGGCGTCGAAGCAGAGCTGACGGGACGGATTCGTCCCGGAGCGCCGGGCTGTTCGGACCCGCTCGATGAACCATGCCGTTGGCGGCACCCGTGATACCGAGTACGCGACGTAAGTGCGCTTCCTTCCCGGGAGGTTGTCGCCGAACAGGTAGAACCTCGCCTTCGCGTGGCCACTTTCCCGGTCAGCGTCAGGCCGGGTCGTCGTAGAGCAGCACCTTGGTCTCGGTGAAATCCAGGATGCCCTCCTTGCCGCCTTCGCGGCCCACGCCGGACTGCTTGAACCCGCCGAAGGCGATGCTGGTGCTGCTGCGGAACCCGTTCTGCGAGACCGTGCCCGCGCGGATCTCGCCGGCGACGCGGGCATAGCGGTCGGTGTCCGACGTGAACACGGAGCCGTACAGGCCGTAGACCGTGTCGTTGGCGATGCGAATGGCCTCGTCCTCGCTGTCGGCCGGGATCACCGAGAGCACCGGTCCGAAGATCTCCTCCTGGGCGATGCGTGAGGAGTTGTCCACCCCGCCGAAGACCGTCGGCTCGACGAAGTAGCCGCGGGGCAGGTGCTCCGGCCGGCCGCCACCGGCGGCCAGTACGGCGCCGGACCGCCTGCCGATCTCGATGTAGCCGGCGACGCGCTCGAGCTGGGCGGCGGACGCGAGCGGGCCCATCTGGCTGCCTGTCTCGAGCGCACTGCCGACGGCGACCTGGCGGAACGTCTCGGCGATCGCCTCCAGCATCTCGTCGTGCCTGTCGCGCTGTACCACGATCCGGGTCAACGACAGGCACGCCTGGCCGGTCATGTTGATCTCGGACAGGGCAAGAGACCGGGCGGCGGCCTCGATGTCGGCGTCGTCCAGGACGACCGCGGCCGACTTGCCCCCGAGCTCGAGTGTCATCCGGCCGATCCGGCCGCCGACGATCGAGCCGATCCGGCGCCCGGCCGCGGTCGACCCGGTAAATGTGATCTTGTCGACCCGCGGGTCGGTCACCAGCAGTTCCGAGACCTCTCGGTCGGCCGTCAGCACGTTGAGCACGCCGTCCGGCAGGCCGACCTCCTCGGCGATCTCGGCCAGCAGGTAGGCCGACACCGGTGCCTCGGGCGACGCCTTCAGCACGACGGTGCACCCGGCGAGCAGGGCGGGAGCGAGCTTCATCGAGCCGGTCAGCATCGGCGAGTTCCAGGGGATGATCGCCCCGACCACCCCGGCCGGCGTGCGGGCCAGCAGTCCGTAGCCCCGCCCGTCCGACGTGGGATGGCGCTCGGTCCACTCGACGGAGTCGGCCAGGTCCGCGGCCTGCTCCCAGAATCGCGCGGCCGCGTTGCCGCCGCCCCGGCCGAGGCCGACCACGGTGCCGGTCTCGCGCGCCCAGCTGTCGGCGATGAGGTCGGAGCGCTCGCGGATGGCGTTCACGAACGCCCGCAGGTACGGGGCACGCTCGGCCGGGGTCATCCGGGGCCAGGGACCGGAGTCGAAGGCCGTTCGCGCGGCCACGACCGCCCGTGACACGTCCTCCGGACCGGCCGCGACGATATCGACGTACAAGCCCTCGTCGTTGGAGTCCGTGACCGCGAAGCTCGAACCGCCCGCCGACGGCGTCCAGGCACCGCCGATGAACAGACGATCAGGGTGCCGCACCGGGGAGGCAAGTGCCGACGTCATCTCTCACCCAATCCTCGTCCTGGGTCCGCGGAGGTACCGCTATATTGGACCTTACATGCAGGGACTCGTTCTAATGATGGTCCTTGCGTTCTGGTCCTTCGGCCGCGGGCGGGCGTGCCTGTGGCCGCTGTGGTGGCCGTCTCGGGTGGGCCCGTGGCGCGACACGAGATATGAAGACCAGCTCCCGTCAGAAGCGGTCGTAGCTCAGGACCAGTTCGAGCGGCCGACGCGCCGCCTTGGTGAACCGGTTCTCCCCGCGGATGCGGGCGACGGGCAACAGGCACGCCTGAGTCCAGCCGGCGGGGATGCCGAGGATGTCGGYCGCCTGCGCGTGGCRCATCAGGTGYAGGGTTGTCAGGCACGTGCCGTACCCCTGCGCGCGCAGGGCGAGCTGGAAGTTCCAGACGGCCGGATAGACGGACGCGTAGAGCGTGGCGCGGATCAGTTCGGCGTCGTTCGGCTCCGGCGGCAGGTAGGGGCGGACGCAGGGCACCACCAGTACCGGGACCTCGGCCAGGTGCTCGGCCAGATAGGCCGAGGAGGACAGGACGCGCCGGCGGGTCTCGTCGACGGGCGGTGGCGGTGACGTCTCGTCAGACCGCGCGGCGGCCCGGTCGCGCCGTTCCTGGAAGGCCTCCTGGTACAGGGCGGCCARCCTGCCGCGGATCTGGGGGTCGGTGACGACGATCCAGCGCCAGGACTGTTCGTTGGAACCGCTGGGAGCCTGCAGCGCCGTCCGCAGGCACTCTTCGATCTCCGCGTTGTCGACCGGTGCCTCGAGGTCCAGACGACGGCGAATCGACCGGGTCGTGGTGAGCAGCTCGTCGATGGTGAGGTCGTCGCTCATCGGCTCAGCCCTCGAGGACCAGCGGACGCAGATAGGGGATGTCCGTGCGATCGCGGGCGATGCCGACGCCACGGCGGTAGCGGCACAGGCGGTCCCGGATGGGCTGCCTGTCGATGAGCTCCTGGACGTGCGCGAGACCGAGCCTGCTATCAACTTCGTCCATCATAAGACAACCATAGAGCAGGTCCGCGCCCAGCGTTGAGGTGGCACCTCGGCCGTTCCTCCCGCGCTCCTAACCCTGTCGGGTCGCGGTGGATCTGGGCGGCCCGGCGGAGGTGAAGGCGGTGCCTGGCGGGTCGATCGCCCACGGCGCGGGCTCACCCCAGGAGTCGCCGAAGACCAGTTCCGGCATCGGACGGCGGCGCACCGGCCCCTGATGGCCGACCGGCCGTCCGAGGGTGATGGTGCCGGCGATGAACGTGGTGTCGGGCACGCCCAGCAACGCCCGTAGCTCCGCGTCGACGGTGAAGTTGAAGCCCGTGAACACGCCGCCGTAGCCCAGGGCCCGTGCCGCGAGCAGCAGGTTCTGACAGGCCGGGTAGACCGACGCGCCCTCGCTCGGCGTCGGATCGCGGTAGCGGACGAGGCACGGCAGGATCAGGACGGGCACCCGCTCGAAGGTGTCCACGAACTCCTGCATCGTCCGGGCCATCCGGGCCTTGGGCGAGTCGGCCACCGCCCCCGAGGCCTGCTCGTACTGGTCCGCGCTCCGCTTGCCGCCCCAGATGCGGCGGCCACCGGCGCCGATGAGCTCTTTGGCCGCCCGCGCGTTCGGGCCGTCGGTCAGCACGATGAACCGGAACGGCTGGCGATTGGATCCACTGGGCGCTCGGGTCGCGGCGAACAGGATCGCCCGCAGCGCCTCCTCCGGTACCGGCTCGTCGTGGTAGCGCCGGATGGCCCGAGTGGTCGTCAGCCCCTCCAGCAGGCCCACCGAGTCCGGCGGCAGCGGCACCCCGGACAGATCCTTCGCCCCGGACGGATCGCTCGCCGCGTCCAGTCGGTCAGGATGCATCAGTGTCAGGCAACCTCTCGCTCGTCGGACATCTGCCTGGCCCGCGGTCGCCCTGTGATCGCATCCGCGCGGTATCGAACCCTCGCGGTGTCGAACTCCCGGGGCGACGCAGACAAGGTACCCGCACTCATCGGGCGTGCACGGCCATCGCGATATGAGGCGCCATGCCGGGACGGTATATCCCGACGTCGAAATTTGTATTGGTCGCGACAGGCGATGGCGCCCTAATATCGATTCCCCAGTAGGCAACCGGTTCATCGAAGGATGCGGCTGCGCCCGCTCGACGACACCGAGCCGGTCGCCTTTGACGGGACCTTCACCTTCGTTCTCGCTCACGAGGACCCCGGAGTCGCCAACTGGCTTGACACCACCGGCCTTGGCGAGGGGGTGGGCTCCCGCGGTGGCAGGCGGCACCGCCAGGCGCGTCGATCGACCTGTAACCACGGATTTCGTTCCGCGCCGAGCGTGGTCCGCCCCGCGTCGGGGTAGCGTCGATCTTGTGGATGGTGGGCGGCTGCCGGATGTCGACTGTTTCTCGTGCCAGCGCAACGAGGTGGAGCCGGCCGAGCTTCCGCCGCGGGAGCGGATCCTGATCGGTGCGGGCTGGCGGGTGGCGCACGCGGTGACGGCGGCGATGCCTGGTTGGCTGGTCGTCGTCTCCCGCCGCCACGTGCTGTCGTGGGCGGAGCTCACGGCGGCCGAGGCCGCGGAGTTCGGACTGGTGACCTGGCGGCTGAGCCGGGCGCTCGCGGCGGCGCTCGGCGCCCAGAAGACCTACGTCGCCTGTTTCTGCGAGGCGAGCGGCTTCGAGCATCTGCACGTCCACATCGTCCCGCGCGCGCCGGACCTGCCCGCGCACGAGCGTGGGCCGGCCGTGTTCGGGTACCTGCGCGGCCCGGAGCACGACAGGGTGCCGACCGTGGAGATGGACCGCCTCGCCGCTCTGCTGACCGCCCATCTTCCCGAGGTCTGACCTGGCCCCGGCCGGCGTCAGGTCCGCAGCGAGGGGTCGTTCGGGCCTGGGATACCCATCGCCGGGTCCCACCACGCCGGGTAGATGGGCGTGAGCGCGGTCGCGGCGTCCAAGGCGGCGATCTCGTCGGCGCCGAGGTCGAGTTTGGCCGCGGCGAGGTTGTCGTCCAGCTGCTCCAGGGTGCTCGCGCCGACGATGACGGAGGTGACGCCTGGTCGCACCAGGACCCAGGCGAGCGCCACCTGGGCGAGGGACACCCCGCGCGCGGCGGCGATCCGGCCGGCCGCGTCGAGTGCGCGCGGGCCGAGGTCGGGCGCGACGGGCGGGAACGAGTGCACGCCGCGGCGTCCGCTTCCCGCGCCGTCGCGGTAGCGCCCGGTCAGGTACCCGCCCGCGAGCGGGCTCCACACGATCACGCCGACGTCGTCGGCCCGGCACTGGGGAATGAGCTCGTGCTCGGCCTCGCGTCCGACCAGCGAGTAGTAGAGCTGGGCGGCGCTGGGCGGGGTGCGGCCCAGGGCACGTTGACGGGCGACCGCGGCCGCCGTCTCCCAGGCGCGGAAGTTGCTGGTGCCGACGGCGCGGACGAGCCCACGTGCCACGAGGTCGTCGAGCGCGCGGAGCGTCTCCTCGAGGGGTGTCGCGCGGTCGGGCCGGTGGAGCAGGTAGAGGTCGATCCGATCGGTGCCGAGCCGGCGGAGACTGGCCTCGCAGGACGCGACCACGGCGTCGTACGCCAGCGCCCCCGGCTTCAGGGAGCCGAAGCCGACCTTGGTGGCGATCAGCACCTCGTCACGGCGGCGTCGCAGACAGGCCCCGAGAATCTCCTCTGACTGGCCGGAGGAGTAGACGTCCGCGGTGTCGATCATGTTGATACCCGCGTCGAGCGCCCGCTCGACCATGGCGTGGGCGTTGCGTTCGTCGACGGTCGTGATCGGCGGCATCGCCGAGCCGAACGTCATCGCGCCGAGCGACAGGATCGAGATGTCGAGCCCGCTCGCACCGAGGCGTCGCCGTTCCATCGTCGTGTGCTCCGTTCCTGACCGGGGCTGGTGAATGTCCTCGCGGATGTCTAGGACGACCGTCGCTCGGCGTAGAGCCGGGCCCACTCCCGCCGCGAGCGGATGGAGATGTCGACATCGGCGGCGACCGCCCTGCGGGCGCCCACGGTGGCGCTGCCCCGGGGGATCACGGCGAACGGGTCCCAGTTGAAGAACCGGCAGGCGTTCCGCCAGGTGATCTTGTCGATCTCGTCGTCAGTGGCGCCGGCGCCGACGAGTTCGGCGTGGACGAACTCGGGGGCGTTCGGCCAGATCGAGTCGGCGTGTGGGTGGTCGCACTCCCAGGCGATGTTGTCGATGCCGATCTCGTTGCGGAGTCTGAGTGAGGTCGGATCCGTGACGTAGCAGGCGAGCGAGTGCTCGCGGAAGACCTCGCTGGGCAGCTTGCCGCCGAAGTCACGGCGCAGCCAGCGCTGGTTGGTGTAGTGCCGGTCGCAGCGGTCCAGGTAGAACGGGATCCGGCCGATGCCGCCCTCGGAGAACGCGAACCGCAGGTCCGGGAAGGAGCGCATCGCGGGACCCCACAGCAGGTCCTGTGCCGCGAGCGAGGAGACCTGGCAGGCCAGGATGATGAGATTGTCGATCGGCGCGTCCGGCGCCATCCTGAGGGCGCCGAACCCCGTGCCGATGTGCAGGCACATGACCATGTCGTTGTCGGAGAGAGCCTGGAAGACCGAACCCCAGTACTCGATGTCGTGATAGCTGGGCAGGCCCTCCAGGTGCGGCAGCTCGGGCATGGTGACCGCCCGGCAGCCCTTGGCCGCGAGCCGGCGGATCCCGTCGACCATCAGCTGGGGATCCCAGGTCGGCAGCAGCGCTAGCGGGATGAACCGGCCGGGACAGGTGCCGGCCCACTCGTCGATGTGCCAGTCGTTGTAGGCCTGGATCATGACGACCGTCAGCGGGTCCTTGAAGTGGTTCAGGTGGCCGGCGCTGAACCCGGCGAACGTCGGGAAGCACATCGAGGCGAGGATGCCGTTGCGGTCCATGTCCCGGACCCGGTCGTGGATGTCGTAGACACCGGGGCGCATCCCGGCGAACCCGGCCGGGTCGCGGCCCCACTCCTCGGGCGGCCAGGACGCCACCGCGTTCAGGCCGCTGACGCCGGTCACCCGTCCCTGGTAGATCCACCGGTCGACACCGTTGTCGTCGGTCCGCACATGCGGCGCCTCATCGGCCCACCTGGCCGGCACGTGGCGGTCGAACATGTMGGGCGGCTCGACCACGTGGTCGTCGATGCTCACCAGGATCATGTCGTCGATGTTCATGTCAGTCCTCGACTGGTGCTCACGTGGCCGAACGCGACGTTCCAGGCCTGCGATGGTGGGGCTGCTGAGGACGGCTTTCCTGTCTGGTCCGGTCTGGTCGCACCGACGGGTCACGTCTTCCGACTACGTGTCGGTGCCCGCCGACCAGGTCTTCTCCTACGGCATGGCGCGTTTCCTCGACGGCATCGCCAGCGAGCTGGTCGTGGACGGGGCCGACGCGTCGGACCCGCCGGATCGTCGAGGCGGCGTGGGCGGCGTGGGCGGCGCGGGCGG
>NZ_MOMC01000115.1 GCF_001983105.1 Pseudofrankia asymbiotica
CTGTGGAACACCCTGACCGACCTCGGCGAACCCGGCCTGACGATCCTGGCCGCCTGGATCGCGAAGGAAGAACTCCGCGCGCTGTTCGCGCTCGCCGGTACCCACCCCGACCGCACCGTGATCGCCCACCGGCTCACGAAGTTCTACACCTGGTGCGCCAGCGCCGGCATCCCCGAGCTCGAACGCCTCGCCACCACGATCAGCACCTGGTGGCCATGCATCGAGGCGTTCCTCCACACAAAGATCACCAACGCGGCCAGTGAAGGCTACAACCGGGTCGTCAAACTCGACGCCCGCAACGCCTACGGATACCGCAACCCCACCAACCAGCGCCTACGCACACGCTGCGCAACCACCCGCCGAGCCCGCGGATGCCTCAACCCCGCCTAACCTCGAAGAGCCCCATTACCAGGCACGGCTCGTGCACCGGCCATGGCTCTCTTAAGGCTGCCTACACGCGCCCGCGGGATTCACCGAGCTGGCGGCTACCCACGCCATAACCCGCCGCAGCCCCACCAGCTCTGAACAGTGCCCCCGGCTACCGCCCCCGCCGGGTATTCAGCCTGCCCACACACCCGCAACGCCTCACCCTGTTCCACCGGACCGGGCAGAAAAGCTCACACCGGCAGCCCAGCGGGGCGCCTTGTCGCGCCCGTCATGGGCACCACGTCAACGGTGCGATAACACCGCGCCCAGTGCTCGAAGGACTCAGGAAGGAGCGCATCGATGCGTCGRCGCGACCACCTCACCTCCGCACCCGGTGAGCCAGTCGTCGTGACGCAGCCCGCTCCCGCCCAACCCAACTCCACCGCGCTGACCGGACCGGCCACCCAGGAACCGCCCCCGACACCACCGACCGCCCCGGGCAGCGCCCCCGCCGACGAAAAGTCCAGTGATCCCCACGCTGGCAGTCCCGCCACGGGCACGACCAGCCCCGATGACCCGCCCACCACCGCGGCACACAGCACCAACGGCATCGACCCCCAGGGCGCCATGGGCGCCACCCCACCGGCGCCGCCCCCCTGCGATCCGCCAGCGCACCGGACAAGCGGCCGACACCGCCGCCGCCGATCACCGGCACGCACAGTCGGCTTGCTGCATGCCGTCGGTCTGCCCGTCCTCGGAATCCCAGCCCTGATCATCATGCTGCTGTCCGGCGCCGACGCCCCCCTGCACACCGACAGCCACGACACCTCAACCACCCCACCCACCACCGGCCACGACTACCCCATGCCCACCCTCAACCCGAACGCCCTACCCGCCGGCCTCACAACCCCCGACGGCGCGACAGGGCAGGTCCCCACCGACAACCTCGCCACCGCCGCTGCCTCCCCCGGCACCATCACCGGCCTGGTCCAGCTCACCGCCACCGAACGCCAGATCCCCGCCCGCATCCTGACCGCCTACCAACAAGCCGCCACGACTCTGACCGCCGAGCTACCCGGTTGCCATCTGCGCTGGCAGCTCCTCGCCGGCATCGGCAAGGTCGAGTCGAACCACGCCATCGGCCGGGCCATCACCCCGACGGCACCATCAGCCCAGCCATCCTCGGACCCCGCCTCAACGGCCAGGGCGGCTTCGCCCGCATCCCCGACACCGACAAAGGCAGGCTCGACCACGACACCACCTACGACCGCGCCGTCGGCCCGATGCAGTTCCTCCCCGGCACCTGGACCGCCGCAGGCCGCGACGCCAACCACGACGCCGCCAAGAACCCGAACAACATCGACGACGCCACCCTCACCACCGGCACCTACCTCTGCGCCCACCGGCGCGACCTCGCCAACCCGGGCGACCTGTACGTCGCCATCCGCGCCTACAACCCCTCCGACACCTACGTCCGCGCCGTCCTCGCCTGGACCACCGGCTACACCGGTTCCACCCCCACCCCCGTCAACAACACACAGCCCAGCGCGACACCAACACCAACACCGACCCCGCCGAACGCCCTCCCCAGCGCGCCGGCCACACCCTTCCCGATCATCACCCTGACACCACGACCCACCACCCCACCGRCCACATCCACCTCACCGCCAGCGACCACCCCAACCTGCCCGACAATCACCCTGACCACCAGCACCCTCACCGCGACAACCAGCACCACCACTCTCGACATCACCGGTCGTTACACCACCGCCAACAGCACCGGCACGGGGCCGGCGACGGTCCTCCACGCCGAAGCCCGCGACACCACGGGCCACACCCTCACCACCACCGACACCACCATCCCCACCACACCACCGACCAGCCCTACCCTGCTCACCCGCCTACCCCTCGACCACCTCACCACTCCCGGCCACACCACCACCATCACCGTCACCCTCACCACCACCCCGACCGGCTGCCCCACCCAAACCCTGATCACCCTCACCATCACCGGCATCACCCGCCCAGGCACCACAGCCCCGCCGACCCCCACCCCCAGCAACCCAGCACCATCCCTATCAACCAGCCCAAGCCCCGAGACCCGGGCCTCGACACAGACGACCCCCTAAGCACCCCCGCGTTGCGCGCAAAAGAACTGGCGAAGCCACCGCGACAGCGAATACAGATGCCCCATGAGAACCCGACTGCGCCGCCTGCACGTCGACGGCCAGGCCTTCACCTGGCGCGCGGGGATCCATCACGCCCCGGGCAGCGGCGACTGTCACCGATGCATCCGCGTCCGCGCCTGGGTAGACGACAAGACCCGCCAGGCACTCCAGGCAGACCTGCTCTCRCTCACCTGGCCGGCGCCGTGGGGCGCCTGCACGACCGATGGGGCCTACCCCACGCTGGCCGACGTGCGTGCAGTCATCCTCTACGGCCTCGCCCACGGATGGCAGCCAGAAAGACGCGGCGGCACCTTCACCCTGACCGAACGCGACCATGCCGCCCACTTCACCCTGCCGGGCTTCCTGCTCACCGACCGTCTCCACACCCCAGACTCCGACGACCCCACCACCAGAGTGATCAACGCCCACGAACGGCGGCGCTACCACCAGACAGACCTCACCGAACCGGAATAGGCCGAGCACGCCAACGCGGCCATCGAGCCGCGGCGCAGGTCCCGATCGAAATTCAGCAGTCCGCCTCCCGCGCCAGACCTCCTCCCAGCGAGAACGTCTCCCGCCCCGCGCCAGCCTGCGATCTRTTTGGCGGCCTGCGGGCGCCGTCACCAAGAACTTCTCGCCACGGTCACGGCCAATCACAGCGGCGGTGGCGCGACACCGGAAACGGTGCCAACCCCCGTCGCCGATTCAGCCTCGATCCACCGATGATTTCCTGTGATCCCGACCACTAACGGGACACCGACCAAAGGCCCTCCGCTTGCAGATAGGAAACGCGCTACGATTTCTCCTTCTCAAGGCGTGACCGATCGTGACCGCCATCAGGACAGGCGCGAGGGTCGACCGGTGCCAAACCGGTGACGAACAGCAGCACAGCCGACGGCACGAGCCGCCACCAACCGGCACGATCAACGACTACGACAGCCAGATCTCACGCCCGAATACCAAACACCGCAGCACAAAACGACTGTGAACGGCAGCCCACATCAGCCGACGACAACAACTCGGCCGGCCAGGGAAGAAGACTCATAATCCTCCGGCCCTGCATTGGAACTACACCTAGATCATACTCACTCTGTGTAATCCTTGAAGGCCGGCGAGACTTTTATGATCAATCCCGTTGATCTTGATCGTTGCCGGCAGCCGCTCGTCCGTATTAGGCCCTCGGGCCGCCTACGGCCCAAGGAGGCAAGCCGACGGTCGGATCGGTCAGCAGGACGACCCGATCGGCTTCGACGTTGTATCCGAGTAGCCGGTCCTGGTAGCTGCCTTCTGCCGTCATCACCACCGGCTTGCCCAACAGGCGCCCGAGCATTCGCAGCAGCTCGCACAGATCGTCCAGGCGGTCCTGGCCCTGCAGCTCTTGGAGGTCGACATCGAATCGACACAGTCCGCGCTCATCGGCCGGAAGTTCACCTGAACACCTGGGGTCGGCCACACCTTCAGCAGGACGTACTCCTGCCCGCGCCGAGCGAAGATCTCCCTGGCGGAGGGCGGGTCGAGTACCACGGAGTCCTCCGTGTACTCACAGACCCAGCCCCAAGCCCGGACCAGGTCGAAGACCGCCTGTCAGTCGTCCACGCCTGTCGAGTCGATGGCCACATCGGGCAAGGTTCCGTTCAGTTCGGGATCAAAGAGGACGCGCACGTCGTCCCAAGCCAGATCGGACACGGACCCATTCTTGCCCACCGTCACAGCCGATCATCGCGACTCGGCCCGCCATCCCTTCCTTCTCATCAGGCTGTCGGTCGCCACTGGCGTCGTCTCCCCACAGCGCATTGCCGATCCGGTCCGCCACATCACAGAGTGCCACACACCCGGCCGCCGGTCAGAGTCCAAGAGACCACACCCAAACGAGCCAGGCGGCGCCGCTACGGCAATCCCAGGCTGCGATTGACACAGGGACATTAGGCTGATGACCGTGGATGCCGAAGACAAACCGGCGACGGTTGCCGTGCCGGGCACCGACAAGCCTCTACGCGGACTCCCCGCGTTGCCCGAGCGTACCGAGGACAACTCGGCGGTCTTTGAGCGGCGCCTGATGGAGCTGATCGACCTGCTCGGCGCCCAGCGCCCGTCGCTGACCTCGGATGACAAGTACGCGCGCTGGGAGTGGCAGCACGCAGCCCGGCAGGTGGTCGCGCACGCGGTGGGTGACCAGCCCGCGCGCGAGGAGTGGTTCGAGCCGCTGGTACGCGCCGCGGTCTACGACCCGAACCCGAGCTTCAACCGGCAACTCGTCGAACCGGCGCTCACCCTCTTCGGCCGCCGTCGAGTGAAGCTGACGCTCATCGACTATCTGAGGACCGGAACCAACCCAGAACGCGCAGGAGCGGCACGGGCCTGGTACTGGACACAGGTCCCGCTGACCTTCGCCGCGGGGTCACGCACGCCGACGCCGCAGAGCAGGGCTCTGTACGACTCGTTCATCGACCTGCGAGACGTGTGGCAGGAAACGGCGCTGCAGGTCTTCGYCACCCATGACGACCTCGACGTCCGGCGGTGCCTTCTTCCCGGGCTCAACCTCCGCGCGCAGCACCGACCTGAGGTACAACGCCCGACGGTGGAAGAAGCGATCCGCATCGCCCGCACACATCCAGACGAGTACCTACGCCACCGCGTCGAACACCAACTCTGATCGCGCCGCAGCAGCCCCGGTTCGCCCGCAGCGCGCGGCGAGGGTGGYGACGCCGCGACCGGTCATCGCTATGCACCGGTCGCCGCCGCTAGGAGCGTCAGGTCGAAAATCTCACGAAGACCGATCATGTACGAATGGGTCGACTCCCCCCTCGGACACAACCAATAGGTCCACGGATGATCTTGGGTGGGCCTCGGCGACGATTTCGTTCGCCGCTTCGTCGTAGATCAGTTGCAAGCCGAGCTCCTGGTACAGCTTGGCCTTGTCCGCGGCCTCCGCATCAGCGAGCGCGGCGAGGATCCCTCCGAGCGCCTCGGCCAGGTTCTGGATCTGCTGGCCGGTGAGCCGGTCGGGTGTGCCGCCCGAGGGCAGGAGCAGGGCGAGACGGGCCTCGGTGGCCTGGCGTTGGGCGGTCACCTCGTTGATCCATCCGAGGATGGTCTCGGTGGCGCCGCCGGCCTCGAGGGCGTGGCGGTGGATGGCGAGCTTGCGGTCGCAGTCGGCGATGAGCCGACGAAGCGGCTCTGAGGATGAATCGCCTGTCGACGAGTGCTGCGCCGGGTCGAACGCCAGGAGCGTCCRCTCGACGTGTGCGGGGTCGAACGCGCGGGCGAGCCAGGCGTCGAGTTCCGGGACGATGGTGTCCTCGCGGAGGCAGACAGCCAGCGAGTGGTTGATCTTGTTGGCGATGGCGGGCGCTGTTGCATTGAGCTGGTCCGGGGCAKGGCTGGGGCGGGTTGGTTGCCTGGTCAGAGGGCCAAGGCGAGTTCGGTGAACGCTGCTGCGAGTCGGTGACGGGGTTCGGCGTGGGTGGCGAGTTCGTAGTGCCCGCGACGAATGTTCTGGACCAGGGCGTGCCCGGATCCGATCACCTGGGCGGAGCGGAGCCGTTTGAGCCCTCGCATCGGCCGCAGCCGTGCCTTCAACCCGCCGTGGTCGGCTTCAACCTGGTTGTTCGCATATCGGCCATCCACATGGTGGGCGGCGGGCAACTGTTCGTCGAGGACCCGCGGGTAGGCCGCGGCCCGGTCGGTGGTCACCTCGACCGGCCGGCGGCCGTGGGCCAGTGCTCGGGTGAAGAACCGGCGTGCCGCGGCGAGATCCCGCCTCTCGGAAGCGAGGACGTCGATGACCTGGCCGAACTGGTCGATCGCTCGGTACAGGTACATCCAGCGACCGGCGACCTTCACATACGTCTCGTCCGTGAACCACCTGTCGCCCGGGCTGTGGCGGCACGGCCGGGCCGCGTCGACCAGCAACGGCGTGAACCGCTGCACCCACCGGTAGACGCTGACGTGATCGACGGCGATGCCGCGCTCGACCAGCAGCTCCTCGACATCTCGGTACGACAGGGCGAACCGCAGGTACCAGCGGACGCCCAGAACGATCACCTCGGGCGGGAACCGGAACCCGGTGAACTCCGAGACCGGGACCAGCGGACGAGGACGGCAGCGAGACACCATCCGATCATGCCTCGGCCACCAGCCCGGACTGCGGCCTCAGCCAATGCAACAGCGCCCTGGATCGACGGGAAGAGTGTCTCGCCCGCCGGTGGGGGGTACCTGCCGTCCACCAGTCCGACCACGGGAGAGACCGTCGCCCATATCGCGCGGGGAACCACTCCTGACGTGGCGTGCGCCGTTCGCGGGGCCCAGGAGACGCAGCTCGCCTGGGCCGCGCGGACGCCGGCGCAGCGGGCCGCGGTCCTGCTGGCGATCGCCGCGTCCATCCGCGCCTCGGAGGCCGAGCTGTCGGCTCTGGAGTCGGCCGAAACCGGCAAGATCGCGCCGGAGCGGGAGGTGGAGGCGTCCGCGGAGTACTTCTCCTACTACGGCGCGGTCGTGCGGGCCGTAGCCGGGGAGTCGCTCGATCTCGGGTCCGGCTCGATGGCCTTCACCCGCCGGCAGCCCTACGGTGTGATCGGTGTGATCGGTGTGATCACCCCCTGGAACGGGCTGCTCAACCAGGCCTGCCGCGACGTGGCGCCGGCGTTCGAGATGTTCCGGCGCAACATCTACGGTACGTTCTGGTTCGAGCACGCGGGGTCGAACCTGCTGCTGGACTACCTGGGTGACGAGAACATCATGTGGGAGACCGCTTTCCCGCACCCGACGTGTCTGTACCCGTCGCCGGTCGAGCGTTCCGCGGCCGCGTTGAAGGACGTGCCCCGGGAGTCGCTCCGGAAGATCATGCAGGACAACGCGGCCAAGCTCTACAACCTGCCGCTCGGCAACGCCTGAGCAGGCCGGGCCGGCGAGCGAGAACATCCACCGGGGTGGATGTTCTCGCTCGCCGGCCCGGCTTCGGTGTAACAACCGGCGCGACAGCCAATCGCTACGGCCACTAACGAACAGTCAGCCCTCACCCAGCGGAGCGCCCCGTGTCAGTAAGTGATACGACCACAGTCGACCTGTCCGATCCCGCGATGTTCGCGGACGGGGTTCCGCACGACGTGTTCGACGAGTTACGGCGATCGGCGCCGGTGTTCTGGAACCCGACCGAGCGCGGAGGAGCGCCGGGCGGGGGATTCTGGGCGCTGACCCGGCACGCGGACGTGGGCGCGGTGTCGCGGGACACCGCCACGTTCACCTCGGCCGAGGGCATGCACTACCCGACCGATCCGTCCGATGCGGCGAGGATGCGGGACAACGTGATGTGGAACGACCCGCCCCGGCATACCCGTATCCGCGGGCTGGCCTCGCGGGGGTTCAGCCCGCGGGTCGTGGCCCGGTTCGAGGACTGGGTCCGTGAGCGGGTGAACCTGATCCTCGACGCGCTGCCGGCGGACGAGGCGTTCGACGCGGTCCCGCTGATCGCCGCCGAGCTCCCCGCGCAGGTCATCGCGTCGGTGATGGGAGCGCCGGAGGAGGACCGCCACCGGATCGTGGCCTGGGCGTCGGACATCTTCGCCCGGGAACAGCCCGGCGGCCCCGAGCGGGCCCAGGCCGCGCTGGCCCAGGTCTTCGCCTACGCCGAGGAGCTGCGGGAGATCAAGCGGCGCAGCCCGGCCGCCGACATGATCACCGATCTGGCGGACGCCGAGTACGACGGTGTGCCGATCACCGACAGCGAGTACCGCCAGTTCGTCATGTCCCTGCTGATCGCCGGGTTCGAGACGACCCACACCCTCATCGGCCAGAGCCTCCGCCTGATGATCGAGGACGTCGAGATCGACGGGCAGGTCCGGACGGCGACGGCCGCCGACGGGCCGTCGCGCCCGGTCGAGGAGTTCCTCCGCTACGTCACCCCGGCCATGCAGATGGCCCGCCTCGCCAGGACGGACACCGTCGTCGGCGGAACGGCGATCAAGGCCGGCGAGATGGTGGTGATGTGGTACGTCGCGGCCAACCGCGACCCGGAGGTCTTCCCCGACCCGCACCGGTTCGACATCTCCCGCCGGCTGGCCGCCCACACCTCGTTCGGCGCCGGCGGCCCGCACTTCTGCATCGGCAACCACCTGGCCCGCCTCGAGGGCCGGGTGCTGCTCGACGAGATCGTCCGCCGCGACCTGCGGTTCCGCTCCGCCGGCACACCGAAGCGCGGGCACACGGTGTTCATCAACGCCCTCATGGAACTACCGGTCGYGCTCGGCTGACCCGGGCCGGCGTACACGCCGTCCAGGCACGCGCTGCTCGCCTGTCCGACGCCGGCCGGCGCGACCTCGTGCCGGCCCGGCGGCGGGGTGTCGATCCTGTGTCCGAGCTACTTCGCGGCCGAGGGCTGGAACGCGAAGCGCGACCATCCCGAGCGTTTCGGCAGTTCGGTCCAGTCCAACCCGGCCGGCGGGCCGCGCTCGCCTTCCTCGGGCGGACGTCCGAGGAGCTGAACGGGCGGGGCGACGCCGCACCAAGATCACCCGGGTCGTCATCCCCCGTTCAAGCTACGCCGAGGGCATCGAGGCCGCTGCGGGGACGGCCGCCGGGGCGAGTTCCGGTCGGATCCTCCACCTCGAAGCCAGGCCAGCGACACAGTCGTGAGCGGTGTGTCGGCTGGCGTCGAGGGCTGGTATTGGCTCTGGCGGCCGAGCTTGTCTGCCCGCACCGGCGGTCGCGTGTCTGATCGGCGTCCGCCCGGCTGATCGCGTGGGGTCGCCGGGCTGGGCCTGCTACCTGGACTTCCACGGCTCCGCGCGGGTGGGAGCGGGGCTGGGCGCCGTCGGGCCGGCCGGCAACGGGCGGACGCGGCGTCACGGGATGATCAAGGCTTCTACACCATGATCATCCAAGAGTGGGACCGCGTCCGCTCCCTGAAGGCGCTCACCGTCACCACCCCGAGGCTCGTCGGCTTCCGGGGCACCAGGCAGATCTTCGAGCTGTGCCGACGGACCCGGCGCAAGAAGACCGCACCGCGAAGCCCACCGTGTCCGAGGAGGGGTTCTACCTGCGACCGCGAACTCCTCGACGCTATCGCCGTGGGCCAGCACTCCTTGGACGCCTTCGTCGACATCCGCCCGGACCTCCCGCGCCTCACCGTCGACACCAGCGGCGGCTACCACCCCGGCCTGGAAGCCATCACCGCTTTCATCGCCCAGCCCGCCTGACATGGCCAGAACAGGGTGCCGCGACGCGTAGCGGCCGGTAGCCGGTCGGCCCGAGCTGCGCCAACTCTCCCTCAATGTCCACCCGTCGCCATCCAGCCGGACCGGGCCGGGGTCCGATACTGGCAAGAGTCGCGTGTTCAAGTGACTCGAATTCGCAAGATCACACCCGCTGATCGTCACTGTTCGTCAGGTCTGGCGCCTGGGCTACTGCCCGCGCTGGCCGCAGTGCTGGCACCTCCGCCAGCGCGGGCAGTTCGGTCCGGACGGGCGCTATCTAACGGCGACCCCGGAGCGCCCGGAGGATCTCGGCGAMCGCGCGCAGCACGGTCGCGATCGCGCCTGCTGACGACGGCCGGAAGGCAGCAAGGACGGCGAGGAGCACGAYGACGGCCAGGAGCGCGAGGAAGCTGAAGCAGGCAGGTGCTTCAACGCGCCCGGCGAACTCGAGTGGGGCGAGCCACCAGTGGGACGGCGACAAGGACATGCGACGGCACTCCGGCAAGCAGCATGGCCGGGCCAGGACTACGAAGCGGGGCCCAGGCAGGGAGGGCGTGAGGGGTCTGCGGGTGTCCACGCGACGCCGTCCCGGGCCGTGCCGGGGACCTTTGGTCGCTGATCTTCCCGCGCGATGGTGCTGACCCGTCGCCGGACTGCCGGTCCACTCTTTGCGGTGCGCCGCCTTTGRTGGACACCATGGCCTCTGCCGGTGACCTTGGTGGTCACGATCAGCAGCACTCGGATCCTGCTGATCGCTGCAGACGGTGAGCTGGATCGGCCGGCCGTTCACGCCACCGGTCGCGTTGACCTCCTTCAGGCCGACGTCCAGACCCTCTTTGTCTTCCTTCTCGGTGATCGGGGTCGTGATCGCGAAGACCTTGATCGGCTTACCGCTGGCCGCAGCCGACGCGGACCCCCCGGATGCCGTGTCCGAGCCACCGGAGCCGCCCGAGGAACCGCAACCGGCGACGGTCAGCGCAACCGTGGTCACGTGGATACGAGACAACCGAACAGCATCCCCCTTTGGATGGCGATCGGCATCCGCAGGCCGGCGAACAGGCGGTGCGTTGACACCCTCGTCGGTCCACCCTAGAGTCAGACCTGGATACAGGATACGAGTCCGCCCTCGACAGGCTTCGTGCGGCTCGCCCGGTGACGACGGCAGAGAGAAAGAGTGGCTCTGATGGAAGCTTTCGACGCCGAGGACCGCGTGCTCATCGTCTCCTCCGATGCGCACGTCGGTCCGAGCCAGGCCGAGCTGCGCCCGTTCTGCTCGACGAGGTACCTGCCTCAGTTCGACGAGGCGGCCGCTCTCATCGAGCAGCGCAAGGAGCAGAGCAGGCTGGGAGCCGCTAACGAACTGGCTCTGGGCAAGGGCTGGGGCGATGCGTACGGCGAAGCGGTCGACCGCGCCTGGAACTGCGCCGGCTCGCACGATCCCGCTGCGCGGCACCGCGACATGGACGCCGAGGGTGTCGCGGCCGACGTGCTCTACGGCGGCGGGCAGAACGGCAACCAGATGCCGTTCTCGGTGCGCCTGGACGGACTCGGCGGTCTCAAGCCCAGCGATGCGCGGCTCTCGGATTTCGACCCCGATCTCGAGCGTGAGGCGCTCGAGATCTGGAACCGGTGGCAGGCCGACTTCATCTCGTCCGAGCCCGCCCGCCACGTCGGTCTGATGCAGCTGCCGCTCACGTTCGATCTCGAGGCGACCATTCCGGCGATGACCCGCGCACGCGAGGCGGGGTTGACGGCCGTGAACTTCCCGGCACCGCGCGCCGACTTCCCCGCCTACAACGAGGAATCGGTGTACGAGGACTTCTGGTCGGCGTGCKAGGACCTCGACCTGCCGCTGTGCACGCACATCGCGGGTGGTGAGCGGCCGCTCGGCAGCACCGGCGTGGGCGGCGGTCTGGTGATCATGGCCGAGAACCCGTGGATGGCTCGGCGCTCCCTCTGGCAGATGATCTTCGGTGGGGTCTTCGAGCGGCACCCCCGTCTCAAGCTGGTGTTCACCGAACAGCGTTCGTCCTGGGTTCGCGAGACGCTGCGCGACCTGGACTCGATCTACTTCAACGAGCTGTGGAACGAGCACCGCAACGGCCGGCTGCCCAGGACGCCGAGCGAGTACTTCGCCGCCAACTGCAGCGTCGCCGCGRGCATGATGGCCGCGTACGAGGTCGACGAGCGCCACGACGTGGGGGCCGACCGGCTCATGTGGGGCGGCGACTACCCCCATTCCGAAGGGTGCTGGCCCCGCTCGCAGCTCTCGATCCGCTTCGCGTTCGCGAACTCGGACGTGGACGACGACGAGTTCCGGGCGATCCTCGGCGAGAACGCGGTGCGCATTTTCAACCTCGACCGTGCGGCGCTGCGCACGGTCGCCGACCGGATCGGCCCGACGATCTCCGAGATCCGCAACCCCGTCCCCCCGTCGGAGGTACCCGAGTTCCGCGGCTTCGCGTTCCGCGAACACGGCATGTACGCGTGACCCGGGCGCGGCCGCCGAGCCGCGCGACGAGCACCCCGTCTCAGAACAGCGCGAGAGGGTTCACCGGGCTCCCGGGTCGCGCCCTGCAGCCGCAGCGGCGCGAACGCGAGGCAGAACTCCCAGCGTTCGCGCGCGGCGCACGCGGCACGCAGCGGCTCGAGGTCGCAGTTGTCGAGCAGCCACAGCCTGTAGCGTGCCAGAACTCGATTTCGGGTCGCTGACCTGCGGTTCGTCGCTCGGCCCCGTGGTGGATGATCGCCCTCATGGGGCTGCGGCTGGTGTACTTGGTCATGGTGCGAGTGTTCGGCTGGCTCGTCCTGCTCACCCGTAGCGATGCGGCAAGGACGGCGGAGCTGCTCGTGCCGCGCCACGAGGTAGCCGTGCTACGTCGCCAGGTCGGCCAGCCTCGGTTCACCTGGCCCGACCGCGCGGTCCTGGCCGCGCTGGCCCGGCTATCGCCCCGGGAGGTCCGGTCCTGCCGGCTGGTGACCCCGGCGACGCTGCTGGCCTGGCACCGTCGCCTGGTCAGGCGACGGTGGGCCTACCCGCACCGGGTCAGCCGCCCGCCGGTGGACGAGGAACCGCGGACGCTGGTGATCCGCCTGGCCAGAGACAACCCCACCTGGGGGCACCGCCGCATCCAAGGAGAACTCCTCGGCCTCGGCCACCGGATCGGCACGGGCACGACCCGCCGAATCCTCGCCCGCGCAGAACTCGGCCCAGCGCCCCGACGCCACGCCGACACGCCGACACGCCGACACCACCTGGCGTACCTTCCTCAAGGGCCAGGCCAGCGGCCTGTTGGGATCATCGTCCTCATCAAGGACGAGACCAGCACCCACCGAACCACGACCCGGCCACCGTCACACCGCTCCACGCGCCGATCCGTCGCCACAAGGTCCTGGGCGGCGTCATCAACGAGTACCACCGCGCCGCGTGACCGGGCAGCGAAACCGCAGGTCACGCCCCCAGATCGAATTTTGGCACGCTACAACCGGCTATGAGCGCCCCGACGACCATCGCACCGCCCCAAACCGAGCCTCCGACGATCGGATTTAGCACAGACAGGCCATATATGGACCAGAAGGACAGTGCGCCCCGGAACACGACGACCCGCGTCTATTGCGGTGTGGGGAGTGGGTGCGTTGCTTCCACGCGGTTGCGTCCGGCGCTTTTGGCCCGGTATAGCGCGGCGTCGGCGAGTTCGACGAGTGCTGCCGTGTCGTCGTCTCGGGTGGGAGTGATCGCCGCGACGCCGATACTGACCGTGACGATCCATTCGGTGGCCGGCGGGTGTGGTTCGGCCAGTTCCGCGATGGCAGCGCGGAGGCGGTGGGCGATGTGGGCGGCGGTGGCGGTGTCGGTGCCAGGCATGACGACGGCGAACTCCTCGCCGCCGTAGCGGGCAGCGAGGTCGTTGTGCCGGGTGCCGGCGTCCACGCAGGCGGCGACCCGCTGCAGGCACCGGTCGCCAGCGGCGTGCCCATAGTGGTCGTTGTAGGATTTGAAGTGATCAATGTCGATCATGGCGAGCGCGAGAGGTGTTGCCTGGCGCTGCGCGCGGTGCCATTCGGCGTCGAGGACCTCGTCGAGTTGTCGCCGGTTAGCCAGCCCCGTGAGTGGGTCGGTGGCCGAGAGCTGTTCGAGGCGCCGGTTGGCGGTGGCGAGCTGTTCCGTGCGCTCGGCGACCTTGCGTTCCAGCGAGGCATAGACCAGTGCGTTGTCGAGGGACACCGCCAGCTGACCGGCGATAAGCATGATCCCTTCGAGGCGTTCGGTGGTGAACGCGCCGCGGATCAGCCGGTTCTCCAGCAGCAGCATTGCCCGCAACTCCCCCTGGATCATGATGGGAATCGCGAGCAGCGAGCAGCGGTCCAGGCCGGTGACATAGGGGTCGCGGACGAACCGGTCATCACGGGTGGCGTCGGCGACGACGACAGGTTCATGGGTACGTTCGGCGTACCAGATGACCGAGGGTGGCAGCAGACGCCGACGGCCGGCCTCCTCGAGCGAGACCGCRCCACCGTCGTCCACCGGCACCGACCACCCGCGCTCCTCCCGGTCACGCAGCAGGAGGCACACCCCGGTGGCGCCGGTCATGTCGCGCAGGACGCCCCCGAGCTTGGACCGCAGGCCATCGATGCCGGTCTCCGAGCTCAGGGTCTGGGAAGCCGCGACGACGCCCAACAGGTCGACGGTGCCGGTCGTGACGGTGACACGGCTGCCGGCAGGCTGGGCCGGTGGCTGCGCGGCCGGCAGGGCGCCGGCAGACTCGATGCGCAGCGCCGGGTGGGCGTAGTCGAGCTGGCTGACCTTCGCGGCCGCGCCCCAGGCCGCGTACTGGCTACGGGCAGCGGCCAGCAACCCACGGCCGGCTTCTTCGATGCCGTGTGCCAGGTAGAACCGCGCGGCGCGTTCCAGGATCAGTGCTCGATGCCATGGACGCGTCCGACCGGCGGCCTCCCGCTGCGCCACGTCGAACGCGTACACCGCCGTGCGGAAGTCCCCGACGGCCCAGGCCCGCTCCGCCTCCACCAGACGCAGCAGATGAGAGAAGTTGACCGGCGCGTCCACCGCGCGCTTCGCCAGCCAGGCGACCAGCTCATCCAGCTCAGCCACCAAGGCGTCGTGCTCGCCCTCATCCGCCGCGCGGACCCGCCCCGCCAACGCCAGCATCCGCAACACGCGGGCCACCGCGGTCGGATAGTTCGTTTCGAAGGTCGGCAGCAAAGGCATCACGGCGGCCGTGTGCCGATCCAGGTCAGCCGGACGACCGAGGATGGCAGCGGCGAGCGCCCAGGCCACATGCAGGTGGAAGACGACGGCCAGGTCGGTGGCCARCAGGCTCGGCACGGCCGCCTCGTCGGCCGCCGGCTCGGCGGCCTCTCCGCGCAGCACTCGTGCCARCTGACGGTATGTCCTGAACGCATCTTCGGCCTGTCCGTTGCCGATACGTACGGCGAACGCGATCGCCTCGTCGACCTCGGCTGCAACGACGTCGAGCGATGACGCGGAGTCGAGCAGGTTATATATGAGCACATAGTGGGTGTGGCACGCGTTCTGGAGATCACCGCCCCGGACAAGACCTTCCAGCGCGCGCCGCGCCGCGGGCACGTTGTCCTCCAGGGGGTCGAACCAGTGGCCGGCAAAGGCCACGTACAGGAACTGCGCCAGCCACAAGTGCGGCTCATAGCCACGCATCCGGCTGACCTCGAGGATCCGCCGCATCATGCGGTACGCGGTGGGGTAGTCGTGCCTGCGGGAGATGATCACAGATCCGCCGCAGCCACAGGGGCCAACCAGGGCGGGATCGGGGCCATCCCGCGCCCACATCCGCAGCGTCGTCACGGCCAGCCACGCCAGCATCGTCTGGTCACCATAGAAGGCCGGGGACATGACCCGGTCGATGATCTGAATGGCGCCAAGGCGCAAACGGTCGCTGATTTCCGGTCGGCACAGGTCGTCGGATGCGCTGGTCTGGTCGATCCACTGGTAGAGCTCGTCGAGTCCGCGGTCGATCTCCGCATCGAGATGGTCCCGGTCGGGGACGGCGAGGCCGAGGTTCTGCAGCGCCTCGAGGCCGAGCCGCAGCGCCTCGCTGACGCGGTGCCGGTTGAAGAGGCTGCTGACCTGTACCGCGGTGGCGGCGGCGCATCCGACCGGATGGGTACATAGCCGGCTGATGGCCTGGTATTCCTCGTCTGCCTCCTCCAGCCGGCCCAGGCTGTACAGGGCGGCATGCCGGTCGATGTGGACCGCGAGCAACTGGTCGGTGTCGGTCGGGTCGATGAACTTCACCGCGGCGGTCAGGAACTTTCCCGCCAGCGGGTAGTCGCTCAGCATCCGCGCCCGGTCGGCCGTCCACCGGAACAGCCCGACCATCAGCTGCCGCTCCTGCTCTGCATGCACGGCGTCCGCCACGAGCAGGTACTGCTCCGCCGCCGCGGCGAAGAACTCGTGTCGGTCGGCAAGGCGTCGGGCCAGACCCAGCCGCACGGCCTGCCCCACCCGCGAGGTGAGGCCGTCCAGGACGGACTCCTGCGTCCGGTCGTGGCGGAACCGCACGCTTCGCCGTCCATCGGACTCCAGCACCAGCAGGCCAGCGGCGAACGCGGGCGCGAGCCGCCGCTCGAGCTCGTCCCCCGCAAGCCCGGTCGCGACCTCCAAAAGACCCATCTCGACCCGACTGGCCAGGCATGCCATCACCACCAGCGTCTCCCGGGTCCCCGGCGGCAGCGAAGCCATGCGAGCGGTCGACAGCCCAGGCACCTCCACATGGTGCAGCCGGCGACGCAGTGTGGTCTGCTCCCATCGCCACCCGCCCTCGCAGGGAGCCAGGATGCCGTCGTGGCGCAAAGCGCCCAGTAGCTCCATCGTGTCGCACGGATTGCCACCGGTAGACGGTGCGATCAGCCGTGCCAGCTCCGCGGCGCGCCCCAGGTCCAGGTGCAGCAGGTCGGCCACCATGGCAGCCTGGCCCTCCGGTGTCAGGTTGCCCACCCACAGCAGGCGCGGCCCGGCGCGCTGGCGACGCCAGCGGGCGAGCATCGGCGTCAGCGGATGGGCGGCGTCCACCTCGCTGTCCCGGTAGGTGCCCACCAGCAGCAACCCCTCGATGTGTTCGGTGCCGCTGAGGATCGGGTCGAGGATGCCCAGCTCTGTCCGCCCGGCCCACTGCAGGTCGTCAATGAAGAACACCACCGGCCGCTTCCGAGACGCCACCGCACGCAACACTTCGACGGCGTTGTTTTGCGCGCGCACCTGCGCGGTCATCGGATCCCCTGGCTCCGGTCGAACCTTCAGCAGCGCCGCCAGCTCCGGCACAGCGGCGGCTGCCAGCCCGGCGTTCGGTCCCAACGCCCGCAGCATCCGGTCCCGCGCTTCGGCCAGGCACTCCTCCGGCTCGGCCAGCAACAGCCGGCCCAGCGCCCGGAACGCCTGCAGAACCCCGTCGTACTCCCGGTCCCGGCGCAACTGGTCGAACTTGCCCGTCACGAACCAGCCGTCGGCACCGGCGACGACTGGTCGCAGCTCGTTGGCCAGCGACGTCTTGCCCACTCCTGGCATACCACCGAGCAGGACCCCGGGGCAGCGGTCCGCCATCGCCTCGGCGAACACCTCCTGCAGCTCATCGATCTCCCGGTCACGCCCCGCCAGGCGCGAGGGCGTCAGCGGCCGATCCAGAAGATCATGCTCGCCAGGATGCACCACCGTGGCACCGCGACGCACCAGCGCAAGATCATGCACTAAGCCGTCGGCACTCTGGTAACGATCGTCTGGTTCCTTTGCCAGCAGGTGCATGATGATCGCCGACAGCGCCGCCGGCACCGCCGGGTTCACCACCGACGGCGGCACCGGTATCCGCGCGAGATGGTCATGGATCAACCGCAACGGGTCGCCCGCGCCGAAGGGTGGCGCGCCCGTGGCCAGCTCGTACAGGGTCGCACCGACCGCGTACAGGTCTGCCCGCTGGTCCACCGGCCGACCGGTCCGACCCGTCTGCTCCGGCGCCAGATACGGCACCGTTCCCACAATCTCCCTGTGATGCAGGAAAGCCGGCTGAACTGCCGTGAAGACCGTCGCCAGCGCGAAATCGATCAGATATGGGACGTGACCGCCGGAACTCACCAGGATGTTCGCTGGGTTGATGTCCCGATGCACCACGCCCCGGCGGTGCATCTCCGCCACGGCCCGCGCCAGCAGCTCGCCCAACTCCACCAACCGTGCCGGGTCCCAGGGGGTAGTCCGCTCGGACAGCGCCGTGCCGCCGACGTCGGCCAAAACCAACGACCCCGGGAACGACGGCGCCCCGGCCGCCAGCTGCCCGACTCCCTCAGCCCCGGACAACCGCTCCAGGACCGCCACCTCACGCCGCAACCGGCACTGCGCCCCCGGCCCCAACGGCTCCTTCCGGATCACACTCCCGGCAGGAAACACCAGCCGAGACACGCGAGTCCGCTCCGACTCATGCAGCAGCTCGGTATGCACCGCCACCGGGGGATCACGGCCCGGCGTCCTGCGCTCGGAACCCATCAACCAACCCTACGCTTCGTCATATGCCGCCCACATGCCAAGGATGCCCCGATCAAGGCAACGACAACAGGGCAGCTTCGGTCCACTCGCTGCCGCCAGATCAGAGCCAGCAAGATCGGCCGTTCGCGGGTGAGCCATCTCGGTTAGCGGTCGGTAGACATCCGTCCGTCGACGATCCCTACATCGAGGATTCTGCAAAGAGTGGGTAACCAACGCTGGCGGGAAGATCCCGCGACGGTGGCCGTCAGCGCAACCAACAGCCCGGGAAACGCGCGGTGGGGTGGGTACACACCGCGGCCGGCCAACCCGGCACGAGCCACCGTGAGCCCAGCTCGATGTCGTCATCRAATCTCAACCGTCCACCGCAGTCATCGCGCTCGTCCGCCGCGACGCGTGGATCGGCGGCCGGTCGAACCGGWGCCGCCTGGACGGGCTGACCTCGGCGATGAACGCCGTCCGGCGAGGCGAGACCTTCCACGCCGTCCTCACCTCGCGGGGCCGGCTTACATCGATGCCCGACCCTCCGATGCCCTCATGCCCGCGATCACCGAGCGCGAACAGGACATCCTCGCCATCCTGGCGCGGGCGAGAGCGACCGGTCCATCGGCGCGCGCCTCCTCATCAGCGAGACCGCGGCGAAGTTCCCTGTCAGGAACCTGGTCCGCAACAGCGCCGCCGTCAGCGCCTGGGTCGCTGGATCTCGGAGATGCGCTCCAGCTGGCGGGCGGACAGCGCCGGCCGGGTGTCGGTCGAGGGAACGTGGTCTCGTAGCGCGGCGAGGTGCAGGTCGAGGTGGCGCATCCAGGCGTCCGGTGCGACGTCGGCGGTGGACTCGATGACCCCGCGCAGCGCCCAGATGATCGTCATCAGATCGCCGACGGCGACCTCGGCGGCAGCCTGGCCGTGGAGCTGGGCATCGGCGAGCAGGTCGGCGAGGAGCGCTTCGAGGTTGCGGGCCCGTTCGGCGGCCGAGCCGCGCCCGACGAGCAGGCCGGCGTGGCCGCGATGGCGGACCATGGTGTGCCCGACCGTTCGAAGGAAGTCCCGCAGGCCCGTCCCGTCCGCGCGCGCCAGGTCGGCTCGCCCGGCGGCGAGCATGCTTTCGGAGATCGCGCGGGCGAGCTCCTCGAGCAGGGCGTCCTTGTTCGGGAAGCGCCGGTAGATGGTGCCGACGCCGACCCCGGCGTGCCGGGCGATCATCTCCATGGTCAGGTCGTCGCCGTACTGGTCGAGGAGCTCCCCGGCAGAGGTCAGCACACGCTCAAGGTTCCGCACGGCGTCTCGGCGCCGCGGCGGTGCGTCCAGCTCAGCCACGCCCGTCACACCCTTGCCTGTCGCTACGACAAAGCCGCGGTAGCTCCCGCCACCAGAGCTCCTGCGACCCGGCTCATTCGGATTCGTCACCGACCAGCGTGCCAGCCGCGACGAGACCGAGTTCAGCGTGCCGCAGGATCACCTCCGGCTCGTCGGCCTCGTCGCGGGGGACGAGCAGCGCGACCAGCGCGGCGACGAGCATAGCGCCGACCAGCACCGCGAAGCCGACGGTGTAGCCGCTCTCCTTCGGCAGTCCGCTCGGCTGGAGCTTGGCGGTGACGATGCTCGCCATGACGGCTGAGCCGATCGAACCGCCGATGGTGCGGATGTTGGCGTTCATCCCGCTGGCCACGCCGGTCTGCTCGGCTGGCACGGCGCGCACGACGAGGCTGGACATGGTCGCGTAGGCCAGGCCGAGGCCCAGGCCGAACAACCCCGTCGCGACGTAGAGCTCCCACTGCTCGTCGTGCGTCCAGGCCAGCATGGCGACTCCGCCGAGTCCCAGAAGGCTGCCGACGAACAACACGATGCGCCCGCCGAGGCGCTCGGCGAGCGGGGCTGCGACCGAGCCGGTCAGGAACGTGCCGGCGGTCAGCGGCAGCAGGATCAGGCCGGACTGCGTGATGTCCATGCCGAAGCCGTAACCCGCCGACGACGGCGTCTGCACGAACTGCGGCACGAAGCCGAACGCGGCATACATACCGACGCCGAGCAGCAGGGCCACCAGGTTGGCGGTCCACACCCCACGGCGGCGCATCATCGTCAGATCGATCAGCGGCATCGAGGCCCGCTGCTCGGACACCACCCAGGACCCCGCGAGCACGACCGCCGCGACCAGCAGCCCGATCGTCCGACCCGAGGCCCAGCCCCACTCGCTGGCCTCGGACAACGGCACCAGCAACGCGACCAGCCAGGCGGACAGCAGCAACCCTGGTAGCAGACTGATGCGCCCGGGAAGGCGGGGAGACTCCGGCACGAACAGCAGCGCCGCACCAGCCGAGAGAAGCGCCATGACCATCGGCACCCAGAACAGCCAGTGGTAGTTCAGGCCGTCGACGATCGGCCCGGCCAGGACGATGCCGGCGCCACCGCCGACCGCGCTCATCGCGGCGATGACGCCGACCGCGCCCGCGACGCGCTCCTTCGGGAACTCGTCACGGATGATCCCGAACGCCAGCGGCAGCACGCCACCGCCCACACCCTGGACCGCGCGCGCGATGATCATGACCGGRAGGCTCGTGGCCAGGGCCGCGAGCAGGCACCCCGCCGCCAGAGCGGCCAGGGAGAGGACGAAGACCTTCTTCTTGCCGGCCGCGTCCCCGATCCTGCCCATGATCGGCGTGAAGATCGACGCCGACAGCAGGTACACGGTCAGCACCCACGTCACGTTGGTCTGCGAGGTGTGCAGGTCTACCTGGAACGTGTGCAGCACCGGGACCACCAGGGACTGCAACAGCGTGTACGCCATCACACCCAACGTGATCACGGAGAAAGTCACCGCCGCGTTGGGCCGCTGGGCCTCGTCGATCATGAAGCTTCCCCCCGTAGCGGAACGGATCGTCCGTTTTGACGCTAGCAAGCGGACGAGACATTCCGGTATGACCCGCCATGTCAGGTCGAACACACCTCCCCATGGCGGGTCATGTTCGTCGTCGCGGCGCGGCGGCGGTTGGCCGGCGATCCAGCCTCCACGTCGCGCCGGCCTCGGTCGCCCGCCGCGCCACCGCTACGCGACCGTTGCTCTCGCGGGCGTCATGACGCACCGGGCCCTACTCGCCGCCGCCGCCCCAGCAACCGACCGGAGTCACGATCGGGGCGCTCCCCCGCCGCCCACACACGGTCGTCGACGCCGTCGAGCGAGTCATCGAAACCGCCTGCGACGTCGGCATCTCAGTGAGCGACACCGAATGGGACCGCTACGCCGCTGGCCGAGGCCTCACACAGCCGTGCGATGCACGATGACGGGCGCCGCAGCGTTGTCCCTGCCGAAAAGTCCATCCACCCTGGTCAGGCCGGTCGCAGCCGTCGGGACCGAACGTGGCACGCCAGTGCCCGCCCCTCTCCCATCGAAGCCCGCTGTTGCGTGAGGATCCCGCATCGTGCTGCTTCGGCTGACCTACCTCGGCGTCACCAACACGTTCGCACTGCTGCGCCTGCTGCCCCGCAGTGACCGCGACAAGGACATCGAGATTCTCACCCTGCGACACCAGATCGCCGTGCTCCAACACCAGCTCGACGGCCAACGCATCCAGTTCCGGCCCGCCGACCGCGCCCTACTCGCCGCGCTCCTGCGCGCGCTGCCGAAGCCAACCCTGCACAGGCTTCGGCTACTCGTGCGCCCGGAGACCATCCTGCGCTGGCACCGCGACCTGCTCTCCCGCCGCCACGCCGCCTCCCGTCCCAGGCGGCGGGGCCGGCCTCGCATCGTGGCCTCGATCCGCATCCTCGTGCTGCGCCTGGCCCGAGAGAACAGCACCTGGAGCTACCGCCGGGTCCACGGCGAACTCCTCGTCCTCGGCGTAAAAGTCGCCCCGTCCACGGTCTGGGAAATCCCGCATCAGGCAGGCCTCGACCCCGCACCCGAGCGGACCGCGACCACCTGGGCCGACTTCCTGCGCTCCCAGGCACACGCGATCCTCGCCGCCGACTTCTTCGAAACGGTGACCCTGGCCGGAACGCGCTTGTACATCCTCGCGGTGATCGAACACGCCAGCCGCCGGATCCGCGTCCTCGGCGCCACCACGCACCCCACAGCCGCCTGGGTCACCCAAGCCGCCCGCAACCTCGCCATGGACCTCGACGACGCAGCCTCGACCGCCCGCTACCTCATCCGCGACCGCGACGGCAAATACCCAGCCCTGTTCGACGCTATCCTCGCCGACACCGGGATCACGATCGTGCGCCGCGGCGTCCGAGTCCCACGCATGAACGCGATCATGGAAAGGTGGGTGAGAACCTGCTGGCGCGAACTCCTCGACCGAACCCTGATCTACAACCAGCGGCATCTCCTGCACGCCCTGCGCACCTATGAGGCGTTCTACAACGCACACCGGCCCCACCAGGGCATCGCCAACGCTAGACCGCTCCGGCCGCTGCCCGAACCGATCATCGACCCGGACCGGCTCACCCACCTCGACATCCGCCGACACGACCGCCTCGGCGGCATCCTGCACGAGTACGAACACGCCGCCTGACCGGCCTGGACGTAATTTGGGCCTGTAAGAACAACGGTGTAACTCCCTTGTGACACTCTGTGCATAGGCGCAGGTAGAGGAGGCACCAGATGGCCAGCACGACGACCGAGACGGCGACCGAGACGATCCCGGACAAACCCGCC
>NZ_MOMC01000116.1 GCF_001983105.1 Pseudofrankia asymbiotica
GAGGACGGGGAACCGATGCCGCCGTCGCACCAGGGACGGGCATCCGTGCCCACCCAGTACGGCGCTCCCTACCGCGACCCGGCGGGCCGGCCGGCCGCGTAGCCGACGGACCGATGACGGCGCCGTCGGGTCTGGCGCCTCAGTCCGTCCGGGTGCCGTGATGCGCGCCGGGACGGACAGGCCGCTGTGACCTGCGTGGCAGGCGGTGCGCGCTGGCGAAGCTCCTGATCGTCGAGGACGACGTGACCGTGGGTGCCCCGGCGTCCGCCCGCCGAGCGCCGACAGCATGCCCCGGCCCCATGTGAGGGCGATGTGCCGGCTCGGCACCACCCGCCGGGCTCCGGCCGCGCGGTGGGCGGCGACGAGCGCACACGTTCCTCACATGCCGGTCCGCGCAGACTTCCGGTCGGCGTCACGCACGCGGCGCATCGCGTCGTCGGAGAGTCGTCGGAGTGTCGTCGCGTCGCGGGGAGCGTCGCCTCGCAGGGAGCGTCACACCGCGGGGTCCGGAGCTCCCGTCCTGGGAGTCCGCCGACGCCAGAGGAGCTGCCGATGCGCGCGGAGCCGGCCGGGCTGGAGGGCCCGCCCGCCCCGCGGCGGATCGGGCTCGGACGGCCCCGCCTGCTGCTCGCCGTCGCGTCGGGGCTCGCGCTGGTCGCCCTGACGGTCCTCGTCGTGCTGCGCGGCGGGACGCCGACCGCGCTCGACGCGGCCACGCACCGATGGTTCCTCGACCATCGGGGCTCGACGTTGTCCGATGCGGCCGTCGCGGTGTCGTTCACCGGCACCGGCGTCTTCGCCTGTTTTCTCGCCGCCGTCAGCGGGGCCGTCGCGCTCGCGCCGCGGCCCCGGTGGTGGCTGGGTGCGGCCGTCGGGGCCGCGGCGCTGGCCGTGGGCCAGCTGGTCCGGGCCGCCCTCGCGCTCGCGGTCGGCAGGGCACGGCCACGGACGGTCGACTGGATCTCGCACGCGTCGGGCTTCGCCTTCCCGTCCGGGCACACGACCACCTCCGCCCTCGTCGCCGCCGGCTTGGCGGCGGCGATCCACCACCGGGCACGCCGGCCCGCCGCCCGCACCGCCGCGGCGGCCGGCGCGGGCCTGTGGGCGCTCGCCGTCGGGGTGAGCCGGGTCTGCCTCGGGGTGCACTGGCCAACGGATGTCCTCGCCGGATGGCTGCTGGCCACCGTGCTGGCCGCCGTCGGCCTGCCCTGGCTGGCCGCCCTGCTCGCATGGATCGGACGGGACCAGCCCGACGATCCGCAGTGACCGCAGTGACCGCACGGATCCACAGAAAACACTGCAATTCAAACGCGGGAATCCCTGAGTTCATTTCTTCACATGGGGCTCACACGTTGGCATGCCTACGGTTCGCCTTCACGATGGTGAACACCATTCGTATCCCCACCAGGAGGCGACATGACAAAAGTGGGCACAGTTTTCGACCACACCGACGCCGGCAGGTATGTAGTCAAAAAGCTACCGGAAATCACGGTGGCGTTCTGGGTGATGAAGATCGCCGCGACGACGCTGGGCGAGACCGCCGGCGACCTGCTCGCGCAGACGCTCCGCCTCGGCTACTTCGTGACGACGGTCGTACTCGTGCTCGTCTTCGTCGGCACGCTCGCCGTCCAGCTGAGGTCCAGGACATACAACCCGTTCTTCTACTGGACGGTGATCCTCTCGACCAGTACCGCCGGCACCACCATATCGGACTTCATGAACCGCGACGCCAGCGCCAAATACCTTGCCACGGGCACCGAATCGCTGGGCTGGGGGCCGCAGGGCCTCGGTCTCGGCTACCCGGCCGGCGCGGCCATACTCGTCTCCCTGCTGATCGCCGTCTTCATCGTCTGGCGGCACACCGGGCTGACCTTCGCCATCCGCGACATCGACTCCCTCCGCGGTGAGGGCCTGTTCTGGTCGGCCATTCTCGTGTCGAACACCCTGGGAACCTCGATGGGCGACTTCCTGTCGGACAGCTCCGGCCTCGGCTATGCGGGCAGCGCGACGCTCATCCTCGGGCTCCTGGGCGTTCTGCTGGCACTCAGGTACGTTCCGGCGGTGTCGAACGTGCTGCTGTTCTGGCTCGCGTTCGTGCTCACCCGCCCGCTTGGCGCCACCGTCGGCGACCTCCTGACGAAGCCCGCGGCCAAGGGCGGGCTCGCCCTCGGCACGCTTGGGTCATCCACGGTCCTGCTCGCGCTGCTGTTCGGCCTCGTCGGCTACGCCCACACGCGCGAGCGGCGCCGGGCACGCGCCGCCGTGGCGGAGCCGGCACCGGTCGGCGCCGTCTGACACCCGCCTGGGTGAGATCACCCAAGCATGCACGGGGGCAGGGACGGCCAGCTGCGAGCAAAGATGAGTAGGACTGTGAAGAAGCGCAGGGCGCTCGCCCCGCCGCCGGGAATGGCCCTGGAGCACCGGGCGACGGCCGCAGCGCTGGCTCAGTGCCAGCGGCATGCCCTGGCGCGGCACACGCGCAGCCAGTGCGACCGTRCCGCTTGATCGAACAGCGAAACCGCAGGTCACGCACCCGAATCAAGTTTCGGCACCGTACAGGGCGCCGACGGGCTTGGTGGCGGACGGGTCTACTCGGTACGCAGGCCGTCGGGCCGCATTAGCCGCCATAGGACCGGCAAGCTCGCCACCGTGACCCCGAGGACGACCACGGCGGTGGTGGCCGAGACGGTGGCGATGTTTACCCAGTCGAGCTCCGGTGACCGGTGCACCATGCGCAGCAGCGCGCTGCCGAGCCCGACGCCGACCCCGATCGCCAACCCCAAGCCGAGCAACATTGGCACGGCTGTCTGCCACAGCACAGAGAGCGCCAGAGCGCCAGAGTGCCCCGGCGGGTGCCAAAGGCGACCAGCACGGCCAGCACCCGGCGGCGCTCGCGCAGCTGCTCGACCGTCGTCACCAGCAGGCTCGCCCCGATCAGCCCCAACACCAGGACCGTGCCGACATACAGCGCCGTGCGGATCTGCGGGAACCGCGGGTCGAGCACGACCTCGCCGTAGGTGGACACGTTCGCCAGCGGGTCGGCGTCGGCGATGGCGCCGCGCAGCCGGTCGATGACGTCGGCCGCCCCTGGTGGGACGTCGGCGAACGCGGTCGGCCGCAGCGCGTCGACGACCTTGGCGGGGACGGCGCCCGGGGTCGCGAGCACGCCCTGGAACATCGGTTCGGTGCTGGCGGCCTCGGCCGCCCCTGGCGGCACCGTCCACTGGGACTCCGCGACGGGGTCGCCGGGGGTCGCTGACGGGTCGCCGACGACGAGGCGCACTCCGGGCCCGGCCAGGACTGCCGACCCGGACGACAACACGGCGAGGGTTGCCGGGTCGGCGAGCTGGGCGGCGTCCACGACCGCGGTCACCGGCGGCGCAGCCGGCGGGACGTTCGCGCCGGCTCCCTTGGGGACGGAGTGGGTGAGGAAGACGTCCCCGTCCGCGCATGCGGCGAGGTCGGCGAGCTCGCGCAGCGTCGCGCAGTCCGCGACGATCAGCGTCGCGCCCAGCCTGCGCTGGGGATCGCCGCCGACAGGGTCGACCGAGCTCACATAGCCCTGGGCGAAGACCCGCGCGGTCGCCCCTGTACCGGCGGCCGAGATCGCCTGGGCCAGCGTCGACGTGTCCAGGCCGCTGGTCGAGCCCTCGATCAGCATCCGAGCCAGGCCGTCGTCGGTAAGGACCGCGCGCTGGACAAAGGCCTTCTCGGCGACGGCGAACACCATCTGCAAGGCGATCGCGCCTGCCACAGCCACCGACACGGCGGCGACCGCGCGCACCGCCGAAGCGTTGTCGAGCTGCAGCCGGCGCACCGCGAGCTGCCAGGAGGTCGGCCCAGCGCCGAGGCGGCGGACCCCCGCCTCGACGGCCCATGGCAGCAGCACTGTCACCCCGAGCAGCGTGAGCACCATCCCGGTGCCCAGCTGGGCCTGGCGCATCAGACCGAAGTCGTCGTTCGCGTCGAGCGGCAGGACCAGCGCGAGCCCGACGACCGGCAGCACCAGCCGCCACCACAACCGCCGCCGGGCCGGCACGGCCCGGCGGACCACGCCCAACGGCTCGATGACGACACGGCGCAGCAAGATCACGGTGAGCGCGACCGCGCTCACCGGCACCGCGGCCAGCACCAGCGCCCCAAGCACCGGCGAAGGGCGGACGTCGGCGGTGAACACGCTCGCGCCGAACAGCGTGAAGTGCCCGACCAGCGCACGGCCGGCGGCGAACAGCGCCGCCCCGGCGGCGCAGCCCGCCAGCGCACTCACCAGCGCCCCGCCCGCGGCGACCAGCCGCGCCATCGCCGGGTCGGCGCCGAGCAGCCGCACCGCGGCCAGCTGCCGGTCGCGCGCCTCGCCGCCGAACCGGACCGCCGCCGCCGTGAACGCCCCGATGGGCAGTAGCAGCACGACGACGACGACGATCATCAATATCACCAGCTCGACCGGCATCGGCATGAAGTTGACCGGCCCGCCGAAGCCAACGATGCGGATCGTTTCCGAGACTTCGGCGGTCCGCAGCTCGGTCTCGGCTGGGGCACCGATGTAGACGTACAGCTCGTTCGGACCCGACAGCCCCTCGCCGCCGATCGTGCCAACCCGCTCGTAGGGCAGCCGCCGCGCGGCCTCGGACCCGTCGCCCGCCGAGCCGAGCAGCCGGGCGAGCGCCGGGGACACGACCATCTCGCCAGGCCCGGGCAACGCGGACACCCCCGGCGGAAGCGGCGGGTGCGCGCCGTCCGGCCGCAGCACGTAGCCGTCGACCTGGTGGCCCCGGATCTCGGCGTGGAAGCCGCGCAGCATCATCGTGGTGTCGCTGGGCCCGGAGACACCCGCCCAGTCCCACGACCGCGCTTCCCGGCGGCCGTCGCGGGCGTCGAGGATCGCGGGCAGCGCCGTGGCGACGAGCAGCAGCGCGACCCCGAGGCCGACCCCGAGGCCGGTCATCGCCACCCGCAGCCACGCCGTCGGCCCGCCCGCGAGCATGAGCCGCGCGCCGAGGAGCAACTGCGCCAGCGGCCCTGCGCCCCCGGGCCGACCGCCGCCGGCCCGGGACGGCTCGCCCGGCGCGGGCGCGGACGGCCGCGTGGTCACCCCCAGGGCAGTCATCCGGCCGGCGCCTGGGTACGGCCGTCACGGACGATGACCTCGCGGTCGGAGTATGCGGCGACGCGGGCGTCGTGGGTGACCAGGACGACCGCGGCAGACGTCTCCCGAGCGGCCTGGGTGAGCAGGCCCATCACCTGCTCGCCGTTGAGCGAGTCCAGCGCCCCGGTCGGCTCGTCGGCGAAGATGGCCTTCGGCTCGGTGGCCAGCGCCCGGGCGACGGCGACCCGCTGACCCTGGCCTCCGGACACCTCGCCGGGCCGCTGGCCCGCGACGTCGGCGACGCCGAGGCGCTCGAGCTGGCCGAGCGCGCGCCGCTGTGCCTCGCGCCGACGGATGCCAGCCAGCCGCAGCGGCAGGGCGACGTTCTCGGCGCACGTCAACTCGGGCACGAGCTGGCCGAACTGGAAGACGAAGCCGAACTCGGCCCGGCGCAGAGCGCTGCGCCCCGCTCGCCCGCCTCGCCCGACGCCGGTCCGGGCGAGGCGGGATGGCGCTACCGCAGGGACCGGTCCAGCCAGACGCGGTCGCGCAGCTCGATGCCGTCGATGACGATGCCGGCGTCGTAGCCGGTGGCCTCCGTGAACGCGTCCCGCTCGATCGAGCGCATCCGGAAGCCGCACCGCTGGTAGAAGCGCAGGTTGTCGACGTCGGCCGCCGCGGTCGCGACGAGCAGCGTCGTCACCGGTTCGTCCGCGAGCCGGTCGACGAGTGACGTGATCAGCGCCCGGCCGATGCCGCGTCCCTGGTGGGAGGTCAGCACCGCCATGTTCTTGATCTCGATCTGGTCGGTCCGGGCCGTCGGCACGGCCTGCAGGTGGCCCACGACCTGCTCGTCGATCAGCGCGACGAGGACCCGGCCCTCGTCGAGGTAGGCGTCGAGCGCGGCCGACGAGTCCTCGGCCAGCTCGAACGACGCCCGCAGCGCGCGCCGGTCTCCCTCGTACGGCTGGACCCGCGGGTGGACCGCGACGGACGACGGGCCGGTCATGTCAGCTCCTTCACGAGGATGGCACGGGTGTAGAGCAGCTCGAACCCGCTGCGCTGCACGTTCTGCTGGGACCGGGAGGCCGGCTGCGTCGTGACGACGGCCAGGTCGCAGCCGGCGGCCGCGGCGGCGGCGAGCCGGGCGGCCACGAGCGCGGTGTGGATGCCCCGTCGGCGATGGGCCGGGGCGGTCGCCGCACCGCCGAGCTGCAGAAGACCGCCCGTGATCCGGTGGCTGGCGCCGCCGGCGAGGACGCCGCCGCGCAGCGCGCTGTACCGCACCATCCCGGTCGCGGCCGTGAGGTCGTGCATCGCGCCGATCGCGACGTCGCGCGGGAACTCCTCGTGCGAGGGGAGCCCCTGGGTGTCCGGTTCGAGGATGCCGTCGGCGACGACGTCGAGCCAGTCGTCCAGCTCGTCCGGCCCGCTCGTCCGGATCTCGACGCCTTCGGGCAGGTCCCGGACGCGCTCGTCGCCCAGCGGGCGGCCGAGCACGTTCTCGAACGACACCAGCCGGTAGCCGCGCTCCGTCAGGACCGCGCCGATCTCGGCGTCGACGAGATGCGGAAGCTCGACCTGCACCGGCGAGCCGTGGGCGGCGAACGCGCGCTCGACCTCGTCGAGGTCGCCGGCGCTCGGCACGCCGCCGAAGCCGAGCCCGGCGACCTTGTTGAACGGCGACTCCGGCTCGGCGTAGCTGGCGACGCCCCCGGCCACCTTCATCACGAAGCCGGCCGTGTCGGCTCGCCGGCGCCGGGCGGCGGCGCAGGCCTCGGCCATCAGCTGTGCCTCCGCGCGCTCGATGCGCTCGGCGAGCGGGCCGTCGCAGAACAGTGGCGATCGGCCGCCGGCGGGGCTCGGCGACGCCGCGTCGGCCGCGAGACTGGGGGTGTGCTGCATCGTGGTCATACGGGTTCAGTGCACCGGGCCGGCCGGACGTTACAGTGCCGCGTCGGCGTGGGATGGCGGGTTTGAGGCCGGCGACGGTACCGCCTAGGTTCGGTTCGTGGACGTTCGACAGTCCGGTCGGGCCGGGGCCGCCCCCGGTGCGGCAGCCGACGACGGCGACGGCGCCCTCGTGCGGGAGCTGCGCGCCGGCGACGAGCGGGTGTTCGCGGAGCTGGTCGACCGGATGACGCCGGCGATGCTGGCGATCGCGGCCGGATACGTGCCCGGCCGGTCCGTCGCCGAGGAGGTCGTGCAGGAGGCGTGGCTCGCGGTGCTGACTGGTCTCGACCGGTTCGAGGGCAGGTCGAGCCTGCGGACCTGGGTGTTCGGCATCGTCGTCAACGTCGCTCGGCGCCGGGGAGCCCGGGAACGGCGCAGCGTCCCGTTCAGCGACGCCTTCGCCTTCGCCGGCGAGGCCGGGGACGAGGTGGGGCCGACGGTCGACCCGGGCCGGTTCCGTGGCCGCGACGACGAGTGGCCGGGGCACTGGGCGAGCCCTCCCCGGCCGTGGGACCTGCCCGAGTCGGCCCTGCTGGCCGGGGAGGTACGCGACCGGCTGCGCGCGGCCCTGGACGTGTTGCCACCGCGGCAGCGCATGGTCGTGCACCTGCGCGACGTGCAGGGCCTCGCCGCCGACGAGGTCTGCGCGGTGCTCGGCATCGAGCCGGGCAACCAGCGGGTGCTGCTGCACCGGGGCCGGGCCCGGCTCCGTCAGGCGCTGGAGGACTACCTGAACGGGGACCGAGCGTGACCGACGGCCTGGACATCGACTGCGACGAGCTGGTCGAGATCGTCACGGACTATCTCGACGGGGCGCTGGACGCCGGCACCCACCGCCGGGTCAGCGAGCACCTCGCGCAGTGCGACGGCTGCGCGACCTACGTCGAACAGATGCTGGAGACCGCGCGGATCGCCGGCACGCTGCGGGCGCAGGAGCTGCGGCCGGACATGCGTGAACGGCTGCTCGGGGCGTTCCGGGGATGGAAGGCGGCCGGCACCCCGCCCGGCTGACCCGGCCCGGAGGCCGGCACGGCCGCCCACCTGCCCCGGCCCGGGGGCCGGGGGCCGGTTCGCCGCACGCCTGACCCTGGTAGCCCCAGCGGTGGACCTGTCCGTGGTCGGCCTGCTTATCTGGACTAAAGTTTGGGGTAACTATTCAGGTTGTCGGTGATCTTGATTTGGTTCAGGCTGCCGCGGGCAGCCAGGGGTTACCCTCGGCGAGTCGGACGGGGGCTTTGAAGGTCGAGATGCCGTGTTTGGCCRCCGTCGACAGGTAGCTGCGTAGTGCGCAGAACTGGCGGGCGCCGGTGAGGGTTCTCAGGCAGCCGGAGACCTTCTGGCGGAGTTTGACCATGCGTAGGTCGCGTTCGGAGCCGTTGTTGTCGGGTGGGACGCGATGGTCTTTGGTGAAGCGTAGGTAGTCGTCTTGGCGGTCGATCAGCCGGTTGGCCAGGGCGTTTCGTTTCTGGGCGAGGGGGGTGGAGCGGTGGGCGGTCTCGCTGATCCCGATGTGGGTGGCGTTCCGGTAGAGCCGGGTCTGTTCCGCGAGCGCCGCCGGGTCGATCTCGCCGTCGGCGGCGAGTTTCTGGAGCGCGACGAGGGCGTCCGCGACCTGGCCGGCCCAGCACCACTCGCCGGCGGGCGCTGTCTCGATGACGGCGACGAGTTCACGCAGGACGTGGGCGCAGCAGAGCTGATGGGACGCGGTCGCGTAGGTGTCGTAGGGGCTCCAGGCGTCGTGGACCGTGACGCCGGTGAAGCCGGGAAGCACGCCCAGGTCGTCGATCCCGTCGACGCCGCGCTTGTCGTGGCAGGTCAGCAGGGTGAGCCGGTCCGTGCGGGCGAGATGGATCCAGCGCAGCCGGCCCTCGACGCGCAGCCCGGTCTCGTCGGCCCCGACGACGTCGGCGGCGCGCAGCTGGCCACGGACCTCGTCGAGCAACCCGCTCAGGCCGGCCGCGGCGCGGCTCGCCATCGCGACGACGGTGCCGGCCGAGACCGGCAGCCCGCACAGCTCGGCCAGGGTCTTGGCGGTCCGGTCCGCGGACAGGAACTGGCCGGTATAGAGGTAGACCGCCGCCGCGGCGACGCCCGGCCCGTACTGGACCGGCGCGTTCACCCCCGCCGGCGCGGCCGCGCCGGTCGCCGTTCCGCAGCCGCACTCCCGCTCGATGAGCTGATGCTCGATGACCCGCGGTTTCAGCTCGGGCAGGTCGACTACCTGACGCAGCGTGCGGCGGCTGACCGGCCGGCCCGTAAGCGACGCCCCACAGCCGCCGCACGGTCCCGGCTCGTGGACCACGGTCTCGTCCGGTTCGGCGACCATCCGCAGCGTCGAACCACCATGGCCGTCCTGCCCGCCAGGGCGGCGTCCGGTCCTGGGCCGCAGCGACTTCGGCGCCGGTTTGCCCAGCCCGTCCGAGCTCGGGGGCTTCGAGGAGTTCCGCGAGTTCGCCCCGACCCGGGCCTCCAACTCCGCGACCCGCGCCAACGCCCGTTCCAAAGCCTCCGCGAGCACCCCACGCGCGGCCCGCTCCTCGGCCAGCTCCCGCTCCAAACGCACGACCAGCGCCGCGAGCACGTCATACGACGGCACCAACCGATCGTCAGACACAGCCCGCACCCTACGAGACGATCACCCACACACCACACCCCAGCCGGTCCCGCCAGCCACCCAGCCGACCCAACCAGCCACAACCCACAACATCACCCAAGATCAGAAACAAGCTGAATAGTTACGAACCGTCATGCCCGAAAACAGCCCCGAACCGTCGGCCAAGGACTCGGCGGACTACCGCCCCACTGCGGCCGAGTTGACCAAGGCACGTGCCGAAGTGGCCCACTACCCGCTCGACGTCCGGTACTCGTACGCCTGCGGCGCCCTACGGTTCGTCGCCGAGGAACTCGTCAGCGGACGCACGGACGAATTCACCGTCGGAGYCGCCCGCTACGCAATCGCCCTGGCCGAGGTGGCGAGCGAATCCTCCAACGACCGCCACGAGGGGGCCTGATGGCCGCGCGCAAGGGCAGTCGTCGGGGCAACAACGAGGGATCTATCTATCGGTACCGCAATGGCTGGGCCGGTCAGGTCAGCCTGCCCGACGGTTCGCGACCGACGTACTACGGCGTAACTAAAGAAGACGTGCAAGATAAGATTCGAAAGGCGCTCCGCGCGTTGGAGGACGGCGTTCCGGTCGTCACGACGCGGATGACGGTCGGCGAGTATCTGGAGCAGTGGGTCACGGTCGTTCTGCCGTCCCGGGTCGTCGCGGGGACGCTCGCCGAGTCGACCGCGGACTCGTACGCCGATCAGGTCCGGCTGCATCTGGTGCCGATCCTCGGGCGTCACGAGCTGCGCAAGCTCACCCCCGCGCACGTTCGACAGTGGATGACGCGGAAGCTGACCGAACCCTCGGCGGCCGGACTGGCGCAACGCGCGGCCTGGGACGCTGCGGCCACACGCAAGGCCGAGCAGCGCGCCAAGGAAGCGGCCGAAAAGCCCGCGTCTTCCCGGTCTCGAAAGCGGCCAGCGGCGAAGCAGGCGTCGGCGCCGCCGGAGCGCAAGCCAATCAAGCCGCTCTCCGCTCGGTCGGTGCGCTACGTGCTCGCGATCCTGACAGCCGCCCTCGGCGACGCGGTCCGCGAGGAGCTGCTCACGCGCAACGTCGCGACGCTCGTGCAACCGCCTCGGGACACAGACGCGCCGGTGCGCTCGCTCGACGAGGGGGAAGCGCGCAAGGTCGTCGCGGTCGCGCTCGTCGACCGGATGGCGCCGCTGTGGCTGGTTCTGCTCGCTCTCGGGCTTCGCAAAGGTGAAGCGCTCGCGCTGCGCTGGGAAGCCCTCGACCTGGACGCGGGCACGGTGGCCATTCAGCGCAAGCAGCGACGGCGCCGCGCTGGCATCGACCCGGAAACCGGTCGGCAGCGCTGGGAGCTGGTCGAAGACGAGTACCTGAAGACGAAGGGGTCAAAGGCAGTCCTCGCGCTCCCAGACATGGTCGTCACCGTGCTGCGCGAGCACGAACGCCGGCAGGATGAGGTCAAGACGCGGGCCACGCAGCAGGCTGAAGACCTGGGCGTCGAACGTGCGGTCTTCTGGGCGGATGACGGCCTGGTGTTCACGACCGCGGCGGGCCGACCGATCGATCCACGCAACGTCAACCGCTGGTGGGATGYCGTGTGCGAACAGGCCGGCGTCCGGCGCGTCCGCGTTCACGACCTCCGACACACGGCGGCGACGCTGCTGTTCCGCGCTGGCGTCGACCTGAACGAGATTCGTGCCCTACTACGGCACACCCGAATCGGCACGACAGCCGACATCTACGTCGACGTCTTCGACGACGTCCGACGAGGAACGGCCCACAGCATGGACGGCATCCTGACCCGGCTGCACGCTCCGGCCGACGTCACGGACAGTGACAGCAAGCCAAGGCCACGCCCTGCCAGGAAACCTTGATCGAAGCCAATTGCAGTACGAACTGCAGTACGGACCCCGGAAAGAGCAGAGCCCCGCGCTGCCCTGGGGGCTGCTGCGGGGCTCTGACCTGTCTCGACCAGACGTGCGCTCGGAGGGACTCGAACCCCCAACCTTCTGATCCGTAGTGCGCTGTTTGTCGTGTTTGTCGGTGTCGCGTGATGCCGACCTATCCCGCACCGTCCGGCACACAGGGCCTTCCCATGCCGGTCAGTGTCGGTCTGTGCCAGGCAGGGACGGCACGTCCGCGCACACGTCGCGCACACCGCAGTCAGCTCACCCATCCAACGACGACACCTTTCCGCGCCAACCACCACCGCGGTCGAGATCGAACCGGCCGCCTCCCCCGCCCGAAGGAGAACGGCTACGCCGCCGCAGGCGCGGCCCGGAGGACCTCAGCGATCGCCGGTGCGGCAACCCTCGCGCCCGCCCAAGGCCGGCCAATCAGCACAGCCGCTTCGAAGCCGCTCCGGGCCGGTGCCCGATGAGTCAGCTTCGGAAGATCGCGGCCACCCCGCCCCACAAGGACGCCCTGGTCGCGGCCGGACCCGTAAATGCCGGGAAGCTCGTCACCGCCATGATCGGCATCGTCGTCGCGCTCACATTTCTCTTCGGCTTCGGGAACTCCTTCGCCCTCGGCCTCCGCCTCGGCGTCCCGATCTTCATCGCACCCCTCGTCGCCCCAGCAGTCGACCTGTCCGTCGTCGGCCTACTGCTGGGCATCCGCCAACTGGCCCTGAACGGCGGCCCCGCCAAGGTTCAACGATCCGCGCGGCGGCTGCTCATCTTCGCCAGCCTCGTCACCCTCGCCCTCAACATCGCCGAACCACTCATCGCCGGCCACTACGGCAAAGCAGCCTTCGACGCCATCGGACCACTACTCATGATCGGCTGGGCCGAAGTCGCACCCGACCTCATCCAAGCCATCCAGACAACCGGATCAAGCACGCCCCCGCCAGCACCACCAGCCACGAATGATCCACATGACTCGAAGCCGACCGACCAGCCGGCAGCGCCCACACGGGCACGCGAAGGCGAACAGCCCGAAGAGCCCACGCCGGGTGGGACGCCCACACGAATTGATCCGGGAGCCCGCGACCAGGACCTACTTCATCGAGCCCGAGCCGAAGACGTCCTGCACTGGCAACACCACCAACGCCCCATCTCCGCAGAAACCCTCCGCAAACGACTCCGCATCGGCGCCCCCGCCGCCCGCAAACTCGTCACCCAGCTACGCACCGACACCCACACCAAGATCGAACGCGGCGCTGGGTCGCCGGACGGTGAACCCGGGCAAGCCGTCTAACCGAAGGCCCATACGCAGAGGCCATGGTCACGCCTGGTCGGCCACGGACCGCAACGGGACGAGCCGGCCTCGGCGGCGTCGGAAAACGCCAGAGCCCCGCGCCACGAGAAGCGGCTGCGGGGCTCTGACCTGCCTCGACCAGGCGCGCACTCCAGGGAATCGAACCCCAACCGATGATCCACCAACAGGTGCAACCAACGAGGACACCCACCACGTCCACGAAGCACTGACTTCCAGCATGATCCTACCTACGCCAAGAAGCGCAACCAAAAACGATCATCGATGCGTCCGACGATCGATCGGTCTCGCAGGGCTCGGCGGCCCCCTGACCGACTGCAATGACCAGCACAGGCGCCGGCCGCGCCGCGGCCGGCGCCTGTGCTGGTCGACGTCGCCGCGCGAGACGGCGCCGTCGTCGACCGAATCCGTCGACATCCACATCCACTACGACGGCCAGGCGGTGCGGGACGGCCGGATGCAGCCCTCGTCCTGGCACGGCGTGACCACGATGGTGATGGGCAACTGCGGCTTCCGTTTCGCGCCGGTCGCGACCTCGACCTGGCCAGCTGTCTTCCAGGGTCCGCGGGGTTGAGCAGTTCGGTCTTGTAGAGGCCGATCGTGGTCTCGGCCAGGGCTTTGTCGTAGGCGTCTCCGACGCTGCCGACCGACGGGTCGACGCCGGCGGCGGCGAGGCGTTCGGTGAACGCGATCGAGGTGTACTGACTGCCGGTGTCGCTGTGGTGGACTTGCCAAGATCCCGGCCGAGGCGCTCGCCGAGCATCGGGCAGGCRATGGCCTATGTCGCCATAACTTTCTGTTACATGTGCCACCAATCTACGAGCCAGTAGATCACAGTCCGTCGTCCAGGGTCATCCTGGACAGCTCG
>NZ_MOMC01000117.1 GCF_001983105.1 Pseudofrankia asymbiotica
ATCAACAGTTCCCGGGTTGACTTCCACGGTTAACTCGCATAAGGGCGGGCCGTGCGGGACACGCGCGGCCCGGCCGCGCGGCGAGGGAGATCTCCTGTGGTAGAAGACGTCGTGTCCGTGACCGGACTGCGGCAGGTGTATGGCAGACGGACGGTTCTTGCGGATGTGAGCTTTTCCCTGCAGGAGGGCATGATGGGCCTGCTCGGTCCCAACGGCGCCGGCAAGACTTCCCTCCTGCGCACGCTGGCGACCGTCGCGCCACCAGCCCAGGGGGAGGTGCGCGTGGCGGGCAGTGCAGTCCAGACAGGTCGAGAAGCGCGGTTGGCGAGGCGGGGGATCGGCTATCTGCCGCAAGACTTCGGATATCTTCCCGGGTTCTCGGTCTATGATTTCGTGCGTTACGTCGCTTGGCTACGCGAAGTTCCTCGTGGAGCCGCGCACGAGGGAACTCTGCGAGCTATCGAGGGAGTGGGCCTGTCGGACCGGATGCACGACCGGCTGCGCACTCTGTCCGGTGGAATGTTGCGGCGCGCGGGAATCGCCAGCGCAATTGTCGGTGACCCGAAGCTGGTACTACTCGACGAGCCGACGGTCGGGCTCGACCCTGCGCAGCGTCTCGAGTTCCGTGCCCTGATCCGCTCGCTGAGTTCGCGCGCGGTCGTGTTGTCCACTCACCTTGTCGAGGACGTAGCCGCTCTCTGCGACACCGTGGTGGTCCTCGACGAGGGCCGGGTAGTGTTCAATGGCCGCACTGAGGAGCTCAGCAAGTTGGCGGCGCCGGATGCCCCGGGAGATACAGCGATCGAACGTGGCTATATGAGTGTGCTAAGGACGGGCGTCCGCGGATGATCTATTCCTACTGGACGGAGCTCCGGCGTTCCGCATTCCGGTGGTGGCTGCCGGCGCTGGTGGCTGTCGATCTCATCGTGCTGTACGAACGGGGGCGGTGGTGGATCGGGGTCTGGCCCCAGACCAGCGTCGCCGCACAGATTCCTGCCTTCTACTTCGGACCCCTCTGCGCGGCGCTCGCAGCGTGGTCCGCCGGCCGGGCCTCGCGGCAGGGCATGGATGAGCAGCTCGCCGCCGCCGCCCGGCCGAGATGGCAGGCCGAGGGCCTGCAGCTTGCCGGGACCGCCTCCTTCGGCTTGGCCGCTTACCTCGTCGGCATTGCCGCCGCCGCCGTCACGTCAGTCGGGTCCGCAGGGCCGGGCTTCCTCTGGCCGGGCTACCTCTTGCTTGGAGCAAGTGTCATCGTCGGCTGCACCGCGGTCGGGCATGCGCTCGGCCGCTGGAGCCAGTCCCGCATCATAGCGCCGATGTTCGGCGCGCTCGCCTGCTTCCTGCTACTTGGATCACTGGGCGGAACACTCGGCTTCATGGTGCTCGTCGGTCCGCCCGATGCCCGCATCGCGTACTGRCCGCTGACGACTCGGCTACTGCTCACGGTTGCCGCCGTAGCGGTCGCGGTCAGCGCGCCGAAGCCTCGGCTTAGGCTTCAGCGCCCCGTGAACAGGCATTACGGACGTGGCGAGACCTACTCCGTGGTCGCTGCTGTGGCGGCGCTCATCGGCTGCCTGGCCGCCTACGCGAGCGCCGGTCCAATACAGGTCAACCGCCCAATCCCGACGAACTATCCGTGTACCGGCACCAAGCCGGCCGTCTGTGTCTGGCCGGATGACCAGAAGTACCTCCCGCAACTTTCGGCTATGGCCTCCCGCCTCAACGAGCTACCCGCCGGCCAGTTCACCGTACCGGCCCGGTTCTACGAGCAGGGCCTGCGCGGCAGCCAGTACAGATATGTCGACTTCGCCATCCCCGAGGGTGCCATGTGGGAGGTTGCCACCAACATTGCCATCCAGATCATCAACGAGACCTTCCCCAAGCCGTGCACCGGGGCGACCGAGAATGACAGTGCGGTATTCTTTCATGCCGAGTTTGAGCTAGGGACCTGGCTCGAATCCCGGATAACCGGAGCACCCCAGCCACCATCTGTCCATGGTGGCCCTCCAGGCGTCGACGTCCAGGCGATTGGCAAGTTGATTTACACCCCGCAAGAGAGCCAGTTGACCTGGGTCCGGCAGCGCATGGCCACAATCCGGAACACTACCTGTGCGTGAGCATCTCCACGCAGCTGTCCGCTACGGCCGGACTCATCACGCCGCCGGATACCTCGCTGGCCTCGTGGTTCTGGCAACCGCTGACGTCCTGTTCGGAAGCCGTGAACTCGTGCTGCCCTTGGCGGATGTCCCGATCGCCTACCGTCACGAGCTCCCGGCCGCCTACGCGGTGCTGCCGGCCGCTACGTTGCACAGCCCGATGGCCGACTTCGAACAAGGCGCGGCCGGCCGCTACCAGCACGTTCGCCGCGTGCACCTTATCCTCGCCGTGTTCCTGACCGCCGCACTGCAACTGGGAGTCGAGGCCGCCTCCGATTCCTTGCCTGCTGGCGTCACCGCGCTACGCTCAGTTCTCATTTGGGAAGGGATCGCGCTCCTCTCCGCACGACTCTTCAGCACCACCCTCAGCTGGGTCCTACCGCTCGTCAGCATCCTGCCTCTGACGTTCTTCCAGCAGAATGCTGACGGCACCGATTCATGGTGGGACTGGACGAGGCAACCACCAGGCGACTTTGGCTGCTGGCTCATCGCCGGCGCCAGCCTCACCCTGGGAATCACGCTCATCCACCTGGACCTCTGGACAACACGACGGCTCCGCACGCGACCCCGCCCAAGAGGAGGCGGCGGCGTCGAAGCACCACGGGGCGCCACGGGCAGACCGACCAGCCTGCCACGCTGATCTGGCCCGACCTGCGAGGAATGGGCCGATCAAGGTCTCGATGTCGGCTGCCGACAGTCGATCCGCCCGGGCGATCCGGTACATCGTCGACAGGGAGCATCAGTACCGGCCGGCGTCCAGCTCACGGGCCCAGACCTGCGGGATCGCCAGATCCTGGTAGCCCGGGCTGTTCATCACCGCCAACACCCGGGAGCGCTCGGTCTCGCCCAGCGCCGCCGGCGGGGACCTCCGCGCCGGCCACGGCCCATGCAGCCGCCCACCTGGGGCGGTGTGACAGTAGTGCGTCGCCCGCGACCGGCCGGTGAACGTACACGCCCGGCTCACCGCAACACCCGCGGCCCGAAGCTCGTCGAAKGCGTCGTTCAATATCCGGCCTACTGCTTGTCGCGCTCCGCGCTCTCGGAGATCTGTTCCAAGAGATCTGTTCCAAGAGAGAGCAGTCATGGCGGCGTGCCGCCACCCTTTCGGGATGAGAATTTGCTGCTGGTGGCGCGTCCGGCCGTGATCTGTGTGTGGGCTTCCTTGCCGTGACGGCCGCAGACGAGGTCGTCCTGTGGGCCAATCGCGGTGCTGTCCGGGTCGACGTCGCGTGCGTTTGGTGCTGTGAGCCCGTCCAAGAGTATGACGGTGAAGGTCTGGGGCACTATTTCCTGCTGCTTCGAGCGCGTTCCTCAGTTCCTGTGTTCAGGCCTTCCCCGGACAGCACCTCAGATTTGACGAGAGCCGGAGGGAGTTATGCGATGAAGGTCATTTTTCCCCGGTGCGCGGGCTCGTCGGCGATGTCCTGATCGTCCAGCGGGGTGGCATGGGAGTAGTGGCGCAGGGTCGTAGCTGCGTCGCGATGGCCGAGGCGGGCCTGGGCCTTGAGCAGCTTGCCGCTGCCGACCAGGTAGGTGGCGACGCCGTGGCGGAGGCGGTGTAGCGCAGGTCGTTCGACGCCGGCGGCTCGGCCGAGGCGGCGGAACCGGTGCGAGAGCGCCTCCGCGGTGATGAACGTGCTGCGGTCGGGTGACGCCGTGAAGATCCAGTCGGCGGTCGGGGTACCGGCGCGAGCGGTCCAGACCTCGAAATGCCTGATGATCATGTCCGTGGTGGTCTGGCCGAGGGTAAGACGCCGGGTCCGTTTCGACTTCGTCGGGCCTAGCTCCCCCACGGACAGCCCCCGTTCGATCGTGAGAACCCGGCCACCCAGATCGGCGCGGCGCAGGCAGGCCAGTTCTCCCCTGCGGGCACCGGAATCGGCCGCGACCCGCACCAGCAACAGATTCTGCTCGGCGGTGAACAGCTCCCGCAGCGGCCCGGCGCGGTCCGGGCGGGCACGGACCGCATCTTCGGCGGCGGCGACCTGGGCCTCGGCCGTGCGCAGGAGTTGGCGGACCTCGTCGAGGGTGTGATGGCGGCGCGGCGCCGGCCGCGGTGGACCTCGCATCCCGGCGAGCGGGTTGGCGGGCAGCAGTTCCTCGTCGACGGCCCATGACACGGCCGAGCGCAGCACCAACCATCGGCCTGACACCGTCGGCACCGACAGGCCCTCCTGCTGCCAGCGCCTAATGGTCGCCCGCATGTATCCAGGCGTGAGAGAGGCCAGCCGTCGCAGCGCCAGCCGGTCCGCCAGCAGCGTCTGGACCACATGCCGGTGCGAGGCCAGGGTCGCCGGCTGCCAGGCGTGCGACCCGGCGAGGAAACGCTCGAGCAGCTTACCGACGGTCGTGCGGCCCCCGACGGCCGTGGCGTCCACGTGGGTGATCCCGACGTCGGCGACCAGCTCTCGCCGCCGCGMCTCGGCGTACTCGCGGTCGCCGCGGACGGTGAAGGAGCGTTGCATGCTGCGGTCCCGGACCAGGTCGTAGCCGACGACGATGCGGATCTCCCAGACGCCGGGTGATCGCTCGCGCAGCGAGCCGGTGCCGCGGGGTGCGCGCTGTCTGTCATCCCTATACGGGGTGGCCGTCCCTATAGCTATAGGGATGGCTATAGGGACGCGCAACCTGGGCGCACAGCGGCCCCGCCAAGGTTCAACGATCCGCCCGGCGGCTCCTCATCTTCGCCAGCCTCGTCACCCTCGCCCTCAACATCGCCGAACCCCTCATCGCCGGCCACTACGGCAAAGCAGCCTTCGACGCCATCGGACCACTACTCATGATCGGCTGGGCCGAAGTCGCACCCGACCTCATCCAAGCCATGCAGACCAACGGGGCAAGCACACACCCGCCAGCACCACCGACCACGGATGATCAACCCGCCGTGGCGACGATCACCCAGCCGTCAAGACCGACACAGGACCCTGAGACTAAACGAACCGAAGCTTCCCCGGCCGGCAAGACGTCCCCACAGAACGAACCCGGAGCCCGGGAACAGGACCTCCTCCACCGCGCCCGAGCCGAAGACGTCCTCCACTGGCAACACCACCAACGCCCCATCTCCGCAGAGACCCTCCGCAAACGACTCCGCATCGGCGCCGCCCCCGCCCGCGAGCGCGTCACCCAGCTACGCACCGACACCCACACCAAGATCGGAGGTGCGGCGAGCTATGCCGATAGCGGACGCCAGCTGCCCAGTGAGTAAATGACAAGCAAAATGGTTCCCGCGCCCGCCATCGGCGGACGCGGGACCGCGCCTATCAAGATCCTCAGGATCGCGGCTTTCCGAGCTGTTCCAAGGCTGCCGCGGTACCACACCCAGTGGCGAGCGCCATACCGAGCTTCTGATCGATCAGCGCGAGGCCGACACCAAGCACAGCGCCAGCCATGGGGCCTGCCCATCGCCTCCTACGCTGCGCGGCGTCCGGACTGGCATGCTCGGGTGTCGCGCATCCACAAAGATCGTTCGCATCATCGGACAAGGATGCTCCTCGTTTCTCATTACTTCGCATAGGACTCCCGAAGCGAGGGCTCCCGTTCCATACACAAATCGGAAGCCGAGCATCGAGGTCTCCTCGATCGATCGGCGGTGCCACTCGCAGTCGTAGCGCCGCGGCGAGCCGGAAAACCTCCGCCTAGTCCACAGTACCGTAGATCAATCCGTGAACGGCTTGTTCGAGGGTCAGACCTGGTTCCTGCCCGATGCGTTCCAGACAACCGATCATAAGTGCAAGAGCGGCAGTTCCGAGAATAGAATGACGACCGTCGCGGTCAACGATCTGGGCGCCGGGCTCGGCGAGCGCCCGGAGGGCTGCGCCTTCTAGGACGGTGGCTAGGAGGTCCACGAAGTCYCCGATCGAGATTCCGCGCCGCAGGCGTAGACCACGCGCTCGCATAAACTCCTCGAACACTAGTTTCCAGGGTTCAACGCCTCCCCGATAACTGTCGAGCATCGCCTCATGTATCGCGTCGTCACCTTCGGCCRCCGCCGCTGCGATGAGCTTCAACCGGAACATCGACCGATTTACAAAAGAGTTCAAATAAAGGTAGGCAATCTCGCCAATCGCCCCGGCCGGATCTTCTCCCGCAATGAACCTCTGAATGGTCGAGTCCATCTCATCGCTTTGGTCGGCGAGGTAGTGCCTATACCACAGACCGAAGCGCAACAGATCCGCGAGGAAGTCGGAATGTGTATCCCACTTGTCCCTCATCGTCGATACCTTTCCCTTGCGAGGAAAAGGATGGCAGTTGTTGTCCACCTCAGCCGCCACGGCTCGCTGCGAAAGGAAGCTGAGTACTGGGCGCTCCACACCGTCGTTACCATCGAGATCGGGAGATGTCGCCTCTGTTTTGGGACCGAGGGTCTGCTGAATCAATCGCTCTGCCGCCACAATGTACGCTGCAGTCACCGGGTCGTTGGCAAGCCTGGCCCGGCTGAACGGAGTTTGCCGTTTAAGACGGCGCAGCACCTGCGAGAGATCCTGATCGTAAGGGAAGGGCAGTTGCTGCTTCAACGGCGGCTGGGGATCCATACCTTCATCCTCCACGACAACCTCGAACGCGAAAGGCGCGCACCCGCGCGGYCTTGGTGCTTCGCTCATCGTCCGCAGCCGAGGGCGGTACGGCAGTGTCTATGCAAGACCGGGTCGACCCCGCGGGCCGCCCTTGAGTTCATCAGCCAGTTTGCTGACCCCTGCAGCACGTACCCACTCTCGAGGATGGGGCTGCCAGATCGGTGCGGACCTCAACGCAGGCGGCCTGAACATGCGTCGCGATCACCGTCGGGAGGGAGGGTGTGCCCCTTCGACCCTGTCTGGACGTAGCTGTTCAGCTGGCGTCGTAGCTGATTGTGCTGGTCATCAGACGGGTTGTGCCGCTGGTGGTAGCCAGGGGCCGGTGGTGAAGAGCCGGGTGAGGGCGTCGAGGGTGTCGAGGCCCCATTTGCTGG
>NZ_MOMC01000118.1 GCF_001983105.1 Pseudofrankia asymbiotica
GGCATGTAGACCTTAATTCTGGCCAGGCAAAACACGACATTGAAATCGATGCTCACGATGGTCCATATGCGGCGGTGGAAGTCACAGAAGACCTCGACAACGCCTTTGCCCAATGGGCCAGTCAAAATACTCCCCGCGTTCCAGTAACGCAATGCCACCATGGTTGGCGAGTAGAAATGGATCATCCGCCAGAAAAGCCTAGAAAATGGGCGAAGAAAGAACTTGAACCCTTCCTTCTTGAGCTAGAGAAGAGGAACATCGCAAAGACGACTATCTACCCAAGCTCTCCAGTGTGGGTGAAGATTCCACCGTCGCTTCGCGATCTCGGATTCGTTTCCGCCCAGGTTACTCAAAACATTGTTCCAAGCGGAGAAGCTTTTCTTGAGTTTGGCTGGTGGTCCGAGTCGAAAGATCGGAACTACCCAAGCAAGTGGCTCGAAGATTTCGTCGCCTCCGCACGGTGTGCTGGGGAGCGGGCGAAGCTTGCGGCAAGCGGATTTTCGGAGCGTCATCTCGCAGTAGTAATCCCGTTCACTCCAGCGTCAGCGCGCGACACCTTTTGGGCGCTGATGGCAATAGGGATGGGAAGACGTGAGCCGCCCGCAACGATTCCGCGTTTGCCGTCGGAAGTCACGCACTGCTGGATTGTGTGCAACTATCCGGGCGTGGTGTCACTATACCTAAGCGCTAAAGACGGTTGGCAAGTTATTTCACCCCTGACTCCTACAATTGAGAGCTAGTCTGCCAGAGCTACATAGCGCAATCCATGGAGCGCCGGATCGGCGAGCTGGCTTCGAACAGCGCCCGAGTCTGCTGGCGGTTCTGAGGGACTATCGGGAGAAGCCGGTCTCAAGTCCTGGTCTCGTTCACAGTCGTTCAGCCCCGGTCACGACGGGCACGATCGGCGCCCTAGCCAGGGCGCCGAAACTCCTGGAACCTCCGTAGACAGACCACCGTGGCACTGAAAGCGGAAGGTCGGCGGTTCGACGCCGCCACCATATGCAGGCAAGACAGAGGCCACCGGCGACGCTGATCCCTCTGTGCCAGTCTTGGGTGAGACACCTGCTGAGTGCGGGTTGGCTACAGGGGGTGTGATCGGAGATCCTTGTGTTCGTGGAGTCAGAGTCGCAGGAGCGGCCGGGCGGGTCCTCGCCGTCGTCGGGGCGTGATCCGGCGCCGCGTCCGTCGCGGCGGGTGTTCAGTACGGCGTACAAGCTGCGGATCGTCGCCGAGTACGAGAACGCGCCGCATGGGGAGAAGGGTGCGATCCTGCGTCGGGAGGGATTGTTCTCTTCTCATATTGTGGAATGGACACGGGCTCGTGACGCGGGTGCTCTGGGAGGAACCCGTGCCGTGACGGATAATCCGGAGAAGAAGCCGGGGAGGTCGGCGGAGCAGGTCGAGTTGGAGAAGCTGCGTCGGGAGAACGAGCGGCTGAAAACGCGGCTCGCGACCACGGAGACGGCGCTCGATATCATGGGAAAAGCGCGCGTGCTCTTGGAACAGATCTCCGAGAGCACGGACACCGAGAAGCCGTAGACCAGGTTCTGGGCGGTGCTTTCGATGAGCTGCGTGCCGCGGGGGTGTCGGTGAAGCGGGCCTGCGCGTATACGGGCCGGTCGCGGGCGACGCATTACCGTCACACGGCGCCGGGTGGCCGTCGGCACGGGCCGTGGCTGGCGCGGCGGCCGCCGCCGGCGGCGTTGAGCGACGTCGAGCGCGCGCAGGTGCTGGCGCTGCTGGCCCAGGCCGACTACGCGGATCTGTCGATCCCGCAGGTCTGGGCCCGTGAGCTGGACGCGGGCCGGTACTGGTGCTCACTGTCGACGATGTACCGGATCGCCCGCACGGCCGGGCAGACCCGCGAGCGCCGCGCCCAGGCGACCCACCCGCCACGGGTCCGCCCGGAGCTGTGTGCGACCGGACCCGGCGAGATCTGGTCGTGGGACATCACCGCGTTGAAAGGACCCGTCAAAGGCGTCTGGTACAAGCTCTACGTCATCCTCGATATCTACTCCCGCTATGTGACTGGCTGGCTCGTCGCCGCCGCCGAGGACGCCGTCATCGCCAAGGACTTCCTCGCCGACGCCATCCACCGCAACGGCGCCGCACCGCGGGCGATCCACGCGGACCGCGGCGGGGCGATGGTCTCGAAACCCGTCTCCGAGCTCCTCGTCGACTTGGGCGTTGCCCGGTCGCATTCCCGACCCCGCACGTCGAATGACAACCCGTATTCCGAGGCGCAGTTCAAGACCCTCAAGTACAGCTACGACTTCCCGGACCGGTTCGGGTCACTGGCCGATGCCCGCGCTTTCTGTGAGGGGTTCTTCACCTCCTACAACCACGACCACCGTCATTCCGGGATCGGGTTCCACACCCCCGCCTCGGTCCACTTCGACACCGCCCACCAGGTCCAGGACCACCGCCAGGCCACCCTCGACCGCGCCCACGCGGCGCACCCCGAGCGGTTCGCCCGCCGGCCACGGCCGCCCCGGCTACCCGAGACCGTGTGGATCAACCAGCCAGTACCAAGCCAACCAACCGAAGATCAACTGTCTCATTTGACTTGACACCTACCGGATGGCCTCACTGGTCTCAGTTGCAGCGCCGGCAGGCTCGGGTGTCCTATCTCGTCTGCTCCTGCAAGCGACGGGCGAGCACTGTTGCGCACGGTAGCCGCCGGCTTGGCGTGGTGCCCCTGGACCGCGGGCCGCGCCGCGGCGTGGCGCTCCGCGATGGCCGATCTGTCACACCCAACAACTCGGCGGCGCCCTGACGGGGCCGTGCTCACCAGCGCGTCGTGAGGTATCGAGTCGCTGTCTTGCGTGGCATGTCCTACACTGCCGGCCAACCGGGGAGAGTGATGGCCGTGACGAACCATTCTTCGTCTCATGACGACGACACAGGGAACACCGAAACCCTGGACGCAATGATAGACAAATCTGCTCGCGAGTTTCATGGCTTATTCGAAGCTCTGTGCAATTTCATCGAGTTGGAGTACTCTACAGAAACACCGCTTCTTAAAATCGCCGGAAAATCGGTCTTTGATCGACAGACAAAAACGCTCGGCTCCTCTATCATTCTTGGCGAGAGTGGAAATGGCCAATTGGCGGCCTCCTTCATTCGTCAAATATACGAAGAAAAGGTGTGGCTGAAGTACCTGACGACCGTACCCGCAAACCTCGTGAACAAGCTGCTTAAATCCATGGCGCTTTATGATGCGATGCGCGGGCTCCGCGCTTTCGTGGAGTTCGCCGATCTTAAGGAGACCATCCGATTCGGATTTCCTCTTTCATTTTTGCTGCAAGGTGAGTCGTCACTAAAGGTCGCCAAGAAAGATCTCGGTGAACTAGCAAGAGAGCTAGGATGGCCCAAAGGAAATAAAGTGCTGCCATCTACCGACTGGATCGCTAAGGAAGTCGACGACTACAAAACTTACAGGTATCTCTTTAGCGCATCGAGTCGCGCGGTCCATTTCTCCGTCGGCGAGATATTCCGCAACTCCTGGTTTGACGATGACATACCCCTGCACCTAGGAGATATACGACGTACGCATCAGTATGTATTCGCACTAGACTGCCTCATCCGTATGATTATTGAGACATACGAAACCGCATACGCAATTTTTGAGCTACCACTATACAGTGCCGTGAGCGAAGAGTCCGTCATGGAGACTATAGGTCGATTCGGCAAAATCGGTAGAATTCCGATGGTTATTCCGGAAGAATTTAATCTGCGAGAGAATCAGCGGCGATAAGTTTGGCGTATCGAACCGACGGCCGTACCATTGTCGTATCAGTCCGCAGCGGGCGAAGAGGCTGGCACCCAAGCCGGCGGGCATCCCTGGACCACTGTGGGCACGCACGCCGCCCGGCAGGGCGGTGTGGTCGATGGCCGCCGGTGGACGCTGCGCACCCTCTCCTTCCTCCGGCCATATGGACGCGCTTGGTCTCAGTCTTGGTCTCGTTCAGGGTCGTTCAGCGGCGTTCGAGACCACACAGTGGCATCTCCCGGGCAGGGGCGCGAACCGCGGTGAAGTCTGGTGCACGAGCCACCGTGGCACTGAAAAGCGGAAGGTCGGCGGTTCGACCCCGCCCCTGCCCACCACCTCTGACCAGGGGTTTTGTTTCGCCGGAGAGATCGTTTACGCGCTTTTGTAGATCGTTATGTAGCAACGGGTGTAGCAACGCTGACCGCAGGCAAGCGGCGGACGGTCACTCGTACACCAGCGCCGACCTGCACAAATGCTTCCGGCAGACCGTCCGCTTCGAGACAACACGGTCGAAACCCGACTTCGCCGCCGCGATGCGCGCACCCGAGGTCGCACAAACACGCTGGTCACGGGTCCGCCGCGAAACACTGGTCCGGCGCGCTCTCCATGGGAACGGACCGGTAGAACTCCCGGACCTGCGGATTCAGCACTGGCGAGCAGCGCGCCGCGCGTCCTCGGCATCGGTCGTCGGCTGTGCTACACCGGTAGCTACAGAACAGACGCCGACGGCGCAAAACGCGGCTGGGCAGCCGTCTTACCCTCCCGACGCGCGGCGCGAACCCGCGGACCGTCAGTTTCGACGGCGGGCGGTCGAACCAGCCAGTTCTCTGGAAGCCAGGCAAGCAGATCGACCATCTCGCGTCGCCGGCTTCGGATGCTGCCAATTTCGGGTGTCGGTGGTCGTGGACGACAATGACCATATGGGCAGGGCATGTGCTGACGTGKACCGTGGCCTTCGCGAGCCGGATTGGTCGATCGCGCTTGGCGATCCCGAGGACGCCGTTTTCCTCAGCGAAGCGGGCCGAGGCGTCCTGCGCCGCATGGCCGTCGACCTGGAGGCGTTCTTCGGGCCGGGCTGGCTGCACCGAGCCGTTCAGCAGGTAGCTGTTCAGCTCGGTTGAGCGGGTGCCTTCCGGATCTTGTGTGGTGATCGTTCGTGTGATCGCGTGGCGGTGGGTGGTGATCCGTTAGCGTCGCGGGGGTGGAGCCTGGTGGTCGGCCGACGTACGAGGATCTCGGGCGCCTGCTCGCGGACCGGGACGCCCGCACCCTGATCGGGCGGATGCGCCGCCACGAGGACATGATCTTGCGCTTCGCCGTCGACCTCGCGGTGCCGTTCACGAACAACCTGGCCGAGGCGGCCGCCAGACCCGTCAAGGTCCAGCAGAACACCTCCGGCGGCGCCTAGCACACCCTCACCGGCCTCGCCGACTTCGCCGTCGTCCAGTCCTACCTGTCGACCGCCACCAAATGGGGAGGTGCTCCGCAGGAACCTGCAGTCCAATCCCGTGAGCGACGAGTTCCACCACCATGTGACGTCGGCCCGCCTTGCGGTCCAGGYCAGCTCGCCGAAACCTACGTCGAGATCGAGCCGAAAAAGCCAAGCGGTGGACCGGGTGATCTCCGCATCGTACAAGGCGACGCCGACGTGTTCATCGAGATCCGTGGGCTCGGCCCGGGAGCGGCGTTCATAGACCACCAAGCCAATGTCAACAGCGCTCGGCAGCACCTGTGGGCATCGGAGTCTCAGTACCAGGTTGGCTGGACTGGCGACCTACCCACGAAGGTCACGACGCAGTGGCGCATCGACACCGAGCAGGCCRCACAGGAGGCCGCCGAGTCAGATCTGCCCCGAGACGTCGTCACCAACAACGACGGCACGCTCACCACCTTCCCCGAGGCGAAGGCCGCGGGCGTGACCTTGGTCAGCCCTAACCTCGCTCTGCCCCAAGGCCATCGAGTCACCAACGCGATCAGAGTCAAGGCACGATAGACGGCGTCGACTGGTGCGGCCTGGGTCTGGCTCGCGGATAACGGCTCGCTCTGGCCGCTGACAGAGTTCGCCTCGTATCCTCTGGCCCAGAAGGTCGACGCGCTGGCCGAGCTCCTCGCCAACGTCTTCCAAGACCATCCCCACCTCCTGGGTGTGGCGTTCAGACGACGAGCAGCGCGTAGATCTCCTGGGCGACACCGTCGGGGCTCTTCGCGCGTTGGACACGGCCTGGTCAAGGCCGGTGGTCGCCAGCTGAGGTGCTGGCGTGCGGGGGCGGTGTCGCCGGCCTCAAGACGGAACGCTTGCCCGGTCTGGCCGTCCACCCTGGCCCGTATCCGCTTACCAGGTCACGGGCATTTCGTAGACGCCGTACCCGACCCCGAGCCCGTCGTTCATGAACGGGAGATCGCCGAGGCCGACGGCGAGGGCCAGCGTCGGGATTCGGCGGAACAAGGTGGCGACCACGACCTGGAGCTCCAGCCGGGCCAGCACCTGGCCAACGCACTGGTGCACGCCGGCCCCGAAGGTAAGGTGCTTGCTGGCGTCGCGGCGCAGGTCGAGCACCCCGGCACCGGGGTAGGCGCGTTCATCGCGGCTGGCGATCTCGTCCGGGAACACCAGACCCTCGCCGGCGCGGATCACCTGCCCGGCAATCTCGATGTCTTCCAGGGCCRAGCGGCGACGGCCGAACCGGGCGGCGGCCCCCACATAACGCAGCAGCTCCTCGACGGCTGCGGCGATCCCCGGGGCGTCGGCGTCCTTCAGCATCGCGAGCTGCCGCGGATGCAGGAGAAGGGCCAGCGTGGTCAGCGAGATCATGCTGGCGGTGGTCTCGTGCCCTGCGATCATCAGGAACAAGGCCATCATCACCAGGTCGTGCCGGTTCAGCTGGCCGGTGGCCAGCCGTTCAGTGGCCAGTTGGGACAGCAGGTCGTTGTCGGGGGCCCTGAGCTTCCGGCTGACCAGCTGGTCGAGGTAGCGGTAAAGCTCACCCTGGGTCTGGTGCATGACCTCTGTCGGGATGTCGCGGCTGATCAGGGTCAGGCTGGCGCGCCGGAAGAAGTCGTCGTCTTCGTAGGGGACACCGAACAGCCGGCTGAAGACCAGGGTCGGGACCGGCATGGCGAAGTCGGCCACGAAATCGGCCGGCTTCGGGCCAGCCAGCAGGGCGTCGATGCGGTCGTCGACGATCCGTTGGACCGCGGGCCGCAGCCGTTCGACCTTGCGGAAGGTGAAGTGCCCGAGGATCATCCGGCGCAGCCGGCCGTGCTCCGGATCGTCCATGGTGGTCAGGAACCGGCCCCCTTGATGGGCGGCGTCCCGCATGTGCTGGTTGTTGAACGGGTAGCCCGGTCGCATCCAGTCCGCGCTGACCCGGCGGTCGGCCAGCAGCGCCCGCTGTTCGGCATGCCGCGTCACCAGCCACGGAGTGCTGCCGTCCCACAGCCGGACCCGCACCAGCGGCGCCCGCGCCTGCAGCTCGGCGAGCCCAGGTGCCGGATCCAGCGGGCAGGCCGCCGCCTTGGGCATCGGAAAGAACGGGACGGCTGTGGTACCCATGTCAGGAACGTCGGCCCGCGACACCGTCACAAAAATACCTCCGTGCTCAATAGTCAGTCATACTAGGGGCTAGCATGACGGGTACGGCGCCCGTCGGCACGGTCATCGAGCACGGCTGTGTCCTCGGCCTCGAAGACAAGGCCAGTCTGGGCGGTGAGCAACTCGAGGTCAAAGTCGAACCCGCCCGCCAGAAGGTCGCCCTCCGCATGGATGGCCATCTCATCCACGTTGTCCGCGACGGCGTCCTGGCCAAGACGCTGCCGTGCCCGTTCCCGGCCGACAGACGGGTCAAGGTCCGCGGCGCCCGCATCGCCACTTCCGACCTGCCCGCAATCTCCGATTGGCCGCCGAGCGCCAGAGTCACGGCGGGCGTCCTGACGGAGCCTCCTGTTTGCAGACTCTGCTCTGGTTTGCGACAATTCTGCCAGAAGTACACTCTCTGTGACGGCTTAGCCTTAGACATACCAGTGACGGGAGCCGGAGTGGAGTTGCTGCAGATCGGACGCGACCGGCCGGAGCCAGCGCCAAATCCGCTGGCGACGGAGGAGGGTGTGCTTTCGGTCGCGCTGGTATGCATGCCCTGGGCTGTGGTCGACATGCCGTCCCTGGCACTCAGCACGGTCGCGCCCCTCTTTGCACAGCGTGACGAAGTAAGAAGTCTGGATGTCGTCTACGGCAACATCCGATGGCTCGACTTCCTCATCCGCAGGGTCGGCCTCGGTCGTGCGCACTACGAGCTGGTCTGCGACGCCGAGGTGCTCGGAATCGGAGAATGGGTATTCTCCAGCTGCTTCCGCCCTGATACAGATCCGCGCCGGACGAGTTTCTTCGAATTGCTGAAGGGCAGCGATCAGGCCGAGGCTTACTGCGAGATGTTCCGCGCTGCTCCGAGCTTCGTCGACAAATTGGCCGAAGAGGTCGTCGAGTCCCGCGCGGACGTGCTCGGCCTGACCACGACCTTCGATCAGAACATCTCCTCGTTCGCGCTTGCGCGGCGTGTGAAGGAGCTGCGTCCGAGTACCGTCACGGTTCTCGGCGGGGCGAACTGCGACGGCGTCCAGGGCACGGCGATCCACCGGGCCCGGCCCGAGCTCGACTATGTGATCCGGGGCGAGGCGGAGCACTCGATCGCACCACTCGTCGCGCACATCGCGGCCTCGCGGAGCGGCCGAGTCGATCAACGGAATGATCTGGTGCGCGCGATTCMAGGTCTGTGCTGGCGATCCGGGCCGGCCGGCGCCACGGTCAGCAATCCCATCGGRCCCAAGCCCGTCTTCATGAATGCCGTCCCAGAGCCTGTCTACGACCACTACTTCCGCGATCTGAGCAAATCCGCGGTCACCGAGTTCGTTGATGTCAAGATCCCCCTCGAGGCCAGTAGAGGGTGCTGGTGGGGGGCCAAACACCACTGCACGTTCTGCGGCCTGAATGGATCCGCCATGGCGCACCGCGCCAAGCCCCCGGAGCGAGTCCAGGCCGAGGCCGCTCGGGCCATCCAGCGGCACGACGTGCTCGACCTGGTGTTCTCGGACAACATCCTGAGCCCCGACCATCTCACCCAGCTGACCACCGACCTGGCGCTGCCGGCGGACTGGGATGTCCGGCTGTTCGCCGAGGTGAAGTCGAACCTCACATTCCAGCAACTCGAGTCGCTCTCCCGAGGCGGCTTCACCCAGCTGCAGCCGGGCGTGGAGAGTCTGTGCACCTCCGTTCTGCGCATCATGCGCAAGGGAGTCACAGCATGGCAGAACGTGCGGTTCTTGCGAGATTGCGCGACCTGCAGGATCTATCCATCATGGAACGTCCTCGTCGGTTTCCCGGGAGAGGAGGACCGAGAGTACGCGGCATTGGCCGCGTCGCTCACGACCCTCCACCACCTCACGCCGCCCTCCGGCGTCCGCCGGATCCAGTTGATGCGGTTCAGCCCTTATTTCGACGACTCCGAGCTCGGGTTGAAGGCGCTCGGGCCATCTCGTGAGCTCGCGTGCGCCTACGAAGGGGTAGCTGACGATCTCGAGGACCTCGTCTATGTGTACGACTCCGAGCCTGCTGGCATATCAGCGGAAATGTACGGGACGTTGTCCGACGCGGTCTCCGTATGGAGGGCGAGCTCATCGAGGTCACGGCTGGTCGCTTTGCCGGCATCGGAAGACTCCCTCGTCGTCGTCGACGACCGATCTGGTTGGCCTTCACGCGAACTGGTGCTGGCACCTGGTCTTGAAACTGAGGCCTACCGTGCGCTCGCCAAAGGAAGGACGCTCTCCGCACTCRCTCACACGATGGACGCTCTCGGGATCGCCGTGATCGATGGTCGGCTCGAAACGCTCGTCGATGAGTGGACCGCGCTCGGACTCACGTTCCGTGACGGCTCTACCTACGTGGCGCTCGCAACGGGACTACGCTGGTGATGCCTCAGGAAGCACACCCGCGTGCGGGCCGGCGCCGGCTGTTCGTGCCGATGGAGTTTGGCTCCATTGACAATCGGGCGAGCCTCGCCGCCCTGGCCCGAACGGGTTACGCCGGAGTCCGGCTGTCCGGGCACCACGTCATGACGGACATGCACGATCGCGATCTCGTCGCGCTGATCGCGCTGCTGCGCGATGCGCGCGGCGTCGGTATGCGGGTCTCGTGGAGCGGCGAGTGCGGCAACCTCGACGTCCGATGGCTCCGGCACCTCGATCCGCCGCGTCAGCCCGACAGCACCCTCGCGTGGTCGCCGCCCTCGGAGGCGTTCCTCCTCGCGCGGCGAGGTCCGTCGTCCATACTCGTAGACGACACGCGTGCTGGTCCCCGTCGGCACATCGTCATCGACCGCTCCACGCCCGCGGCGAAAGTTCTCGAAGCCACCGACTGGGGGCGCGCGATCACTCCCGGGGAGCGGGCAGGCGTTCAGAGGCTCGCCATGGATGGCCTGGCTTTCTGTTCTGGCAACTACTGCGTGGGGCTTCCCGTACGCCAAGGGGTCTGGTGTGTCTGAGGGATTCATTCGATTCCGTATGACGAGTGATGAGCCAAACGGGAAGGCGGGAACCACTCMTGTCGTTCCGGTACGCATGGGATCCGCAGGTCTCGGATTGATCGTCAACGACCATCGCGAGGCCCTTCGAATACTGTCCGACGTCGAAACCTACGGGAGCGCAGGGGAGCTGATCGAGGCTGCCTTCAGCGGCTCCACCAGCCCGTCTCCAGACGCGACGTGCGGGCGAGTCTTCGCCGTGAACCAAACCGATGGCGACGAGCACCRCCAGGTGCGGCGTGCACTTCGGAAGGTGGTCGACGACCGCGTCAGGCGCGTGTCGGACGGACTCTTGCAAGACATCCACCAGACGATCGAACACGCCCTCGGTGACGGCCGCTTCGACGCGGTCGCGGACGTCGGTGCGCCCATCGCCGACAATGCGATCTCTCGCCTGCTCGGACTTGATCCTGACCTCATCAACGCCTTGCGGACGTCGGCATATCAGGGTGACCCGGTGCACGAGATCGATGCCACCCTCGTCGACCTCGTGCGGGAACGACGTGCGCACCCTACCGATGACCTTGTGTCAGACCTGATCACCCAGATGCCTTCCTCCGGGAATCGGCCGGTCGCGGCGAACACCCGGCTCCTCGCAATGTCGAACGTCGAGGTGTTGTCAGCGCTCGTCAGCAACGGAGTCCTGTGTCTTGCACAGGATCTGAACCTACAGGATCTCGTCCGAGCCGATGAGGCGTTGCTGTCCGGGTTCGTGCAGGAGGTGCTGCGGTTCGCAAGCCCGGTCGCTCGAGGGATCTATCGCGTCACCAAGGCGCCGTCCACGATCGGCCGGTGCACCGTTCCTGCAGGGACTCTGATCGTCATCGGCGTGGATCATTGCAACAGGGACAATGCTGCGTTTCCGGACGCCGACCACTTCGAYCCCAAGCGCGGCAACGACTTCGGGCATCTGACATTCGGCCATGGCCGCCATTCATGCTTGGGCATCCGATACACCCGGATGATCGCGGAGAACGCCTTTCGCGCGATCCTCGACGGCACAACTCGTTTCGGCCTCGCCGTCGATACCTCGGAGCTGCGTTGGCACGGCACCGGAGTGATGAACGGGCTCATCGAACTGCCCGTCTGGTTCGAGCGCGTCACGCCGCCGACGTCCAAGGAGTCGTGAGACTGCAAAGAGCACGAGAGCCGCGACGGGAACCACAGCGAAGACGCCCGCCGAGGATGACGAGCCGAAAGCCTCCGTCAGAGCACCGAAGATGAGATAGGAACCAGCGATGGCAAGGGATTCGAAGAATCCCGCCACGCCGGTGATGGCTCCTCGATAGTCCGACGGGATCCGGTCCTGGATCGCGAAATCAAGCGAGATCGCCGTGACCTCGGGCAGCGAAGCCGCGACAAGAACGACAACTACCGTGACACCCCCTATGCCACTGCTGGTGAGCAGGAGACCGACGGCCAGAATGGTGAGCGTCGAGCTTGCCAGCGCGGCCGTGGAGAACCGGCGCATGACGCGTGGTGCGAGCAGCGGCGCAAGCGCGCCGAGCGTATAGACAGCAGCCATGGTGACTGCGATCGCAGGGGTGGGCAGGCTCTGGGTGGCCAGAATATCCTGACTGAAGATCAGGAACGGTGTGAGCGTGCCATGCAGGAGCGAGGAGACGATCAACAGCAAGGCCCAGGACCCACCCATGGCACGAAGCGCCGTCCACCGGCTGTCGATCACCTTCGTCGACGCGGCGGCCCGCTCTTCGTCCTGCGACGTCGGGGCCTTCGCCGGTCCAGGAAGGAGGACCGTGGCAAGGATGCCGGCAAGGCCGGTGGCGATGCCCGAGATCACGTAGACCAGCGTCCAGCTGACCGGCTGGAGGAGCCCGCCAATGACGATGGCGACCGACACGGTGGCGGCGCTTACCGCGGTGAACCGCGACCGCAGCACCGGGAATGCGACGGCGGCGTCCTCCGAGGATTGCGCGGCAGCCTCGTAGAGGATGACGAGCTCGGAATTCAACTTGATCGCAAGACCCACGCCATGAATCAAGAACAGCAGGAGAAAGAATACGAGCGAGGGTGGAGCCAGCACTTGGCCGATGAGGACCGCGCTGATGATGAGCTGACCCAACCCTGCCGCGGCCCGCGCACCGACCCGGTCGATGAAAAAGCCGACAGGAACACTCGACAGAGAGATCGAGAGATAGATCATGGTCTGGAGCAGGCTTACTTCCAGGGTGCTCAGACCGCGATGCAGCAGGTAGAGAACGAAGATCCCTTGTTGCAGCAACGTATTCGACAACGCCGCGAAGAGGAACAGCCTTGCGTTCCGGGTGGTGCGTGGGCGCGGGAAGTTCATTCTGGTCCCGCCGATGTGGATGTACAGGTGATCATACGGTGCCGTGGGTCCTATTCGAGTGGCGTCGGCGAAGCAGTCGAGCCCGTGGACTTCAGAGCCGTCACCAACCCGCTCCTAGCAGCTCGACGCGCTCCGCGGTCGGTTCCGTGCGCACGCCGAGTATGCCGAAAATGAGGTCACGACCCATTGTCGCACCCACCAGGGTATTGACCGGGCCAAACGATGCCGCCATCGGAGTGCTCGCGGCACCGACCGCCGTCCGTGCCTCCTGGAGTGACGCGATGAAGGCCAGCACGTCAGCGGGCCGGATCAGCGGGCCGCTCGACCCGACCCGGAGGCCGCAGCTTCCTAAGATCATCGTCGTTCCACGATCGAGGCAGGCCTGAGCACAGATTTCCGGCAGCGACGCAGGACTGTCCGCCGCGACGACCAGGAACCCGCCTTCGCGCAGGTAGGGCAGCAACGCGTCGGTGGTGGCGATGTGTTCCATGACGGCGATCGGCTCCGTTTCGGGAAGACGCTCGCGCACCCATTCGAGGGCCACATCGACCTTTGGTCGTCCCACATCGCACCGTCGGTACAGATACTGGCGGTTCAAGTTCTCCAACGCGACCCGGTCGCCGTCCACAAGCGTGAGCCCGCCCACACCGGCACCCACCAACTCGGCCAGCACCGCTCCTCCGATTCCGCCGACGCCGAGGACTGTAACATGCGCCGCACGCAACCGCTCTTGTGCCGCGCCGGCGTCCAGGCCGAGCGCCGCGAAGTACTCGACCTGATTCCGCCAGGCGGACGAATGCCAGGAACGGTCGAACGGCGCGACGATGAGATGGAGCCGGATGAGTGTGCTCACGATGGCATCGACGTGGACACCTCGCGGCGCCGGGAAGCCGGCTGGCTCGGCAGAGACTGCTTCGAGCCATGTGAACATCTCTTCTGGGCAGCGCTGGACCAGCAGGACCGCGTCCGCGAACACTCGCAGGTCGTCACCATCGCGAGACCAGGTGGCCGCGGGCGAGAGGACATAGCGGTTGATTCCGTCAGCCATCGGCGCTCCACCTGAACCGGGGGAAGCGCACGGCATCCATGGGCGGCCAGGGGCGACCTGTCAGCCCCTCTCGCTGCAGCCAGTGACCACGGAGGCGCAGAAGTGAAATAAGCGGACACAGCTCGCGGACCGCTCGGCACAGCTCGTCGCGCGCGGTCTCGTCGTCCGGGACTTCGGACAACCGATGCAGCAGAGGTGCGAGGACAGGGTCGCGCCGCGCCGGGTCGAGCATGTCCAGAGCACAGATCGGATCCTCGAAGAACGGGCCGCGCAACGCGAGGAGCAGGTCGCAGGACTGCGCCGAGCCTGCGGCGAACTCGGCGGGGACCAGCTCGACCTCGACGCCGACGTTCTCGGTCAGTTGAGCCGCGATCTCCTCAGCCACGATCAGGTTGGGGTAGTAGTCCCAGTAGCCCAGGCGCAGCCGCTCACCGGACCCGATGGTGCTGATCGGAGCCTCGATGTGGTGCTCGGGGGCTGCCGCCTCCACACCGTGCCCGCAACGTGCGACAAGACGGTCGTAGCGGATCGCTCCTAGGAGTCGGCGCCGGAACGCCGGGTCGCTCGCCGCCGACGAGCTGCCGGGGACGGTCTCCAGGCACATCTCGATCGCGGTCGGCGCCGTGTGGAACGCCCGGCTGCCAGCGAAGTCCGGGATCCGGTCGAGCGGAAACGCCGTCGCGCACGTGACGTCGACCTCGCCCCGTTGGAACCGCTCCGGTGCACTGTGAGGATCGCGGCGAACGAGCACTCGCACAGGGGGTGTGCCGACGTTCACGGGTTTGAGCCAGTACTCGTCGTCGGCGGTGCGCACAGCACGCTCGTAGGCACCGGACGACAGCTCCCCGCACGTCGAGGTCGGAGCGAGGTCGACGCTCCGGAGCAAGCCAGGCAAGTGCGGCACCGGGCGGCGCAGCTCGATGACGAGGGCGTCCTTCGACGTGTGGACACCGCTGATGTCGAGGAGAAACCGCTGGAGGGACGGGACCGCGAGCGCGGCCCGGATCGCCCGGGCATGATCCCGCGCCAGCACCGGGCTGCCATCGGAGAAGGACGCGCCCTGCCGCACGCGGTAGTGCTGGCACTTTCCGCGACCCTCGACCCGGACGAGATCGAGGCGGCTGCGCTGACTCGCCGAGGCGAACCAGCGGCTCAGGTAGTCGCCCCCCGTGGGCCCGTGCCATCGAAGCGGGTCGTCGTCCACCTCGACGACGACGGGGCGCCGTGCGCTCATATGGACAGGAGACGACTGTCGACCGCTAAAGGCACCGGCCTGGGGGCATCTGGCGAATCGTCGATCCGGGCGCACAGTCCGGCCACCATCGTCGCGACATCGCGCGGCCGACCGGGGGCGAGATCTGCGACGAGAGCGTCACGCTCGTCCCGCTCGCGTGGCATAAGAGCCCTGAAGAGCCTGGCCTGCCCCGGCGTCAAGCGGATGGTGCACACCTCGGCCGCACTCGTGCGATACACGACCGCGACGATCGGGCGGCTGAGCTCCGGCGTCCACGCGATCTCGCGCGGGTCGGACACCATCGTGACGACGTCGACGTCGAGATCCGCAACCAGGAAGTGCGGCTTGGCCTCCACGGTGGCGGGCTGCCGATAGACGTTGACGAGTTCTTCCTCGATCTCGTCGCCCCGGAACTCCGCGAGCATCGTGTCGTACTYGAACAGCGCCCTGGCGGCCGGCACATGCACGTCGTCCAGCTGCTTCAAGATCTTGACGAGCCCGTCCTGAACCGTTACGTCGGCCTGTTCGAACAGAGCGTCAAACACCTCGACATAGGTGAGTCCCGCGACCTGCTTGAAGAATCGCAGCAGGTGGTAATAGCGACGCGTGAAGTACCGCGAAAGACGCAGTACGCCCACATAGTACTCGTACTCCCGGTTCTCGCTGCGAATAAAGCTGAACCCGGTGAAGGTCGCCAGGTCGCTCGTGATGAGCGCGCGGACATCCGATGGGAGGAAGGTCCCCATGGCGTCCAGCCCGCTCTCGAGCGGCTCGAGTGCGGCTCGGTACTCATTCGTGATCTCAGCGCCGGGCAGCGGCTGGAGCACACTGAGGTCGCTGCTGGTGGCGCCGTGGGCAATCGCGTCGAAGACGACTTCCAAAGACTTCTCGAGGTCGTCGGCGCTCTCGTCCGGATATCCCACGATCGTGTTCGTCTCGAACTGGATGCCGACTTCCCGGGCAGACTGGAAGAATTCATAGGTCCGCTTCGTCGAGGGCATTTTGAGCATGGCCTTGAGAATCTTCTCCGAGCCCGCGTCCGTGCCGCAGAAGATATTGAAGCACCCCACGTCGGCCATTCGGCGCAGAAGACTCGGGTTGACATTGTCCGGCCGTACCGCGCAGCCCCACTCGAACATGTCGTTGTGCCCGGCGAAGTAGGACAGAAACTCGTCAAGATATCTTCGGTTGTTGGCGAAGTTGTCGTGCAGGAAGTTGAACCGAGTTACCCCGTAGGCACGGTTGAGGAAGCGGAGCTCATTGAGGATGACCGCAGGGTCCTTGATCCGGAAGTCGCGATCCCAGAATGTCGATGTCATGCAGAATTTGCAGGAGTAGGTGCACCCGGAGCCGATATGCACATCAAAGATGTGCGGGGTGGACAGCCGGATGTAGTCGCCCATCGGGACCGCGCCGTATGCGGGCATAGGCACAAGGTTCAGGTTCGTGGTCGGCTGAGGTCYGCGGGACACGACCTGGCCGTTCTCACACGACCAGAAGCCGAGTACGTCGGCGGAATCGGAGCCGTCGGCGACAGCGTCCGCGAGAGCGGCTATGGCCAGCTCTCCTTCACCTCTGCACACGAAGTCGACGCAGTCGGCGAAGCGCGGGAGGGCATCGGGGAAGACACCGAACGTCCCAGGTCCGCCCAGGACCACCGTGACATGCGGCCGGAGCCGCTTGACCTCACGCCCGATGAGTAGACAGGCCGGGAGGGTATCCGCAAGACAAGTGAGACCGAGGATGTCGGRCTCGGTGGCGAGCATGCGGGCACACGTCTGTTCGAGCCAGTTGGTGTCGCTGGGTTCGAAACCGCCGATTCGATGTTCGTATTCTAGGTCGACGATGACGGTAGGATGACCACGCTCCTGCAACGGCGAGGCTATGCAGATCAGACCGAGGGGAACGAAGAACGGAGAATTGACATCGGCGTTGATCAGGGGCCGACCGAGCGCCACACGAGCCTGCCGCGTCGACGACCGAACAGAAAGTTGGCCCTCCCCAGCAACGGAGAGGGCCAATCGCTTAGGAGTCGACATCAATGGAATCAGCAGCGCCGCGCAACGATAGCGCCGAGGCTGGYCGACGTCAGTGTGACGAGCTCGATGTCATCGACGAGGTCGACGCCCTCCTCGTCGGAGAAGAGGACCATATTCGGGGCCGCCTCGTCCAGCTGGCCCGCCGGACGCTCCATCACGACTTCCTGTTCCATATTGTTCCCTTCCTTGCTCCTAGACGACTATCGGCATCTTTGTGCATCTTATGAATTTTGTCAAGAGCGTTGTGATAACTCGCACGCAGGGAGCCCGAGTTTCGCAGTTGGTGGTCACGGAAATGCGCTGATCATGGTGTTTACCTGGGGAAACGCGTATAGAACCAGGTGGGGGCGCGTGTCCACGCTCTGGCCGTCCCTGACGAGGGGTGTCGCGGTGTGTTTAGGCGGGGTTGAAGGYAGTGGCCCGGGCGGGTGGTGGAATGGAAACGCCCTGGTAGATGGTCTTCTGGACTCGGCTCGACGAGCGGGTTACTATCCGCGTCCCGGCCAGGAAATGGCCGCCGCCGCGGCGCAGTAGGCCAGGTTCGACACCGAGGAGAAACCCGGTCGACGGTGATCACACCGCCGAGTCTCCAGGTCCGCAGGTCATCCTCCACCTGTTCCAGCACGCTCTGATCGATGGAGTTGCCGGGCCAGCACCAGACCCGCACCGGGACCCCCTTCCTGGTGACCGCCAGGCCGATAACGACCTGCGACAGGTCATCCGGTGGTCCTTCGACTTCACGTCAGCGATCTTCGCCGTGTGCCCACGAACTGCGGAACCCGGGGGAACGAACCAGCACGGCGCTGGTCTTGCCCGCGCGTCCGGCGCATGGACGAAGCAGTCCGGCGCATGGGCGAAGATGGCAGCTATGGGTCACCTGGAGGTCGCGCATGTCGACTACTACCTGCCAGATGGGCGGCTGCTCCTAGCCGACGCCAGCTTCCGGGTCGGGCAAGGCGCGGCCGTGGCCCTGGTCGGGCCGAACGGGGCCGGGAAATCCACCCTGATGCGACTGATCGCCGGGGAGCTGCAGCCCGACGAGGGCACGATCACCAGCAGCGGCGGCCTGGGCGTCATGCCGCAGGCCATCGGGTCGGTCCGCGACGACCAGACGGTCCGGGATCTGCTCGTCTCGGTCGCCCGGCCGGCGGTCGCCGCAGCCGCGAAGGCGGTCGACGCGGCCGAGCTGGCGCTCATGGAACGCGACGACGAAGCCGCGCAGATGGCGTACGCGCAGGCGCTGGGCGACTGGGGCGACGCGGGCGGATACGAGGCGGAGAACCTCTGGGACAGGTGCACGATGGCCGCCCTCGGCGTGCCCTACGACAGGGCCCAGTGGCGGGACGTGCGGACCCTGTCCGGCGGCGAGCAGAAGCGCCTGGTTCTCGAGGCGCTGCTGCGCGGGCCCGACGAGGTGTTGCTCCTCGACGAGCCGGACAACTACCTCGACGTGCCGGGCAAGCGCTGGCTGGAGGAGCAGCTACGGAACACCGCGAAGACCGTGCTGTTCGTCTCACATGACCGGGAGCTGTTGTCGGTGGCCGCCGACATGGTCGCCAGTGTCGAGCCCACGCCCAGCGGCTCCCAGGTGTGGGTGCACGGCAGCGGGTTCGCGTCCTTCCACGAGGCGCGCGAGCAGCGGTTCGAGCGGTTCGACGAGCTGCGCCGCCGCTGGGACGAGAAGCACGCCCAGCTGAAGAAGCTCGTGCTCGACATGCGCCAGTTCGCGGCGCGCAGCGACGCGATGGCCTCTCGGTACGCGGCGGCCCAGACCCGGCTGCGGATGTTCGAGGAGGCCGGACCGCCGCCGGAGCCGCCCCGCAAGCAGGACATCACGATGCGGCTGCGCGGCGCCCGTACCGGGCTGCGGGCCGTCACCTGCCGGAACCTGGTGCTGACCGGGCTGATGCGCCCGTTCAGCCTGGAGGTCTTCTACGGCGAGCGGGTCGCGGTGCTCGGCTCCAACGGATCGGGGAAGTCGCATTTCCTGCGACTGCTGGCCGGCCAGGATGTCGCCCACACCGGCACCTGGAAGCTTGGCGCACGGGTCGTCCCCGGATTCTTCGCCCAGACGCACGATCACCCCGAGCTACAGGACCGGGCCCTGATCGACATCCTCTGGGAGGAGCATGCCAGGGACCGCGGTGCGGCGATGAGCGTGCTGCGCCGCTATGAGCTGGAGCGCCAGGGCGACCAGCCGTTCGGAAAGCTCTCGGGCGGCCAGCAGGCGCGCTTCCAGATCCTGCTGCTGGAGCTGGAAGGCGCGACGGCGCTGCTGCTCGACGAGCCCACCGACAATCTCGACCTGGAGTCCGCCGAGGCCCTGCAGGAGGGCCTGGAGTCCTACGAGGGCACGGTGCTGGCGGTCACCCACGACCGCTGGTTCGCCCGCACCTTCGATCGGTTCCTCGTCTTCGGCGCCGACGGCGCCGTCCGCGAGACCACCGAACCCGTCTGGGACGAGGCCCGCGTCAGGCGCGCCCGCTGACCCGGGATCTCTATTACCATTACCATCGGTAGCTTCATGCTGATAACTTTGCAAAACATGACATTGGTGTGGAGCTAGGACAGTGACGTCTTCTCAGGCGAACGTTCCCGACCTTGAAGCCACGGAAGTCCCGTTCTTTCCGATGCCCAGGGCGGCTGGATGTCCGATGGATCCGGCACCCGGGCTCGCGGAGCTGCAGGCGCAGGCGCCGCTGATCCGGGTCCGGCTGTGGGACGGCAGCACCCCGTGGCTGGTGACGCGGCATGCGGAGCAGACCGCCCTGCTGACGGACCGCCGGGTCAGCGCGGACTGGATGCTGCCGGGCTATCCGTTCTTCAACCAGTACATGCGGGACCACCGCCAAGAGGGCCAGTTCCTGACCATGATGGAAGGCCCCGAGCAYATCCGACTGCGCCGCATGGTCGCCCGGCCGTTCACCTTTCGCAAGGTCGAGAGGCTGCGGCCCGCGATCCAGCAGACCGTCGACGACCACATCGACGCCCTGCTGGCCGGCCCGAAGCCGGCCGATTTCGTGGCGAAGTTCTCCCTGCCGGTGCCGTCCATCGTCATCTGCCGCCTGCTCGGCGTCCCCTACGAAGACCACGACTTCTTCCAGCGCGCCATCACGACGGTGACCAACCGCGAACTCCCGGACGAGGTCGTGGGCGAGTTCGAGGGCAAACTGTACCGCTACCTCGACCAGCTGATCGGCCGCAAGCTCGCTGCTCCCGACGACGACCTGCTGTCCCAACTGGCCACCGAGCGGCTGGCCACCGGCCAGCTGAACCGGCACGACCTGGTGATGCTGGTACTGTTCCTGCTGATCTCGGGGCACGAGACCACGGCCAGCATGATCGCGCTGGGCACGCTGGCCCTGCTGCAGAATCCCGGCCAGATCGCCGTGCTGAAGGAAGCCGACGAAGCCGGGGTCATTGCAGCCGTCGAAGAGCTGCTGCGATATCTGACCACCGTCCAGCCCGGCCGTCGGCGGGTGGCCGTGGCGGACATCGAGATCGCAGGGCAGGTGATCCGCGCCGGAGAGGGCCTGGTGCTCCCGGATGAGATCAGCAACCGCGACGACAGCGTGTATCCCGATGCCGGGACGCTGGATCTGCGCCGCGACGCCCACCCGCACCTTGCCTTCGGGCTCGGCGTACACCAGTGCGTCGGCCAGCCGCTGGCCCGGCTCGAGCTCCAGGTCGTGTTCGCCACCCTGTTCCACCGTATTCCGACGCTGGCCCTGGCCAGCGACCTCGAGGAGGTCTCGTTCATGAACGACGGGATCGGGTACGGCGTCAACGCAATGGCCGTGACCTGGTGAACGGCATCAGCGGTGTTCGATCTTGGCGCTTGATGCGCAGGCTCCGGGCCCGACAACTCGCGGCCAGGTGCTCAGCGAAGGTCTGGTGGAGAAAACGGCCGGCGACCGCGCAAGCTGACAAACCCGGTGCGTGACAGCCAGTCGACGAGCAGATCGTCACGCTCGGCCGGAACCCGCGCTGGCGGGTTCGGATGGTCGCGCTCGAAGGCAGGAGCGGTTTCGAAAAGCCGATATGTCCGGTGGCAAGCACCGCGAGCAGCTCGCTGCGCTGCCCGTCCAGCCATCGCAGGTAGCTCGCGGCGGCGCCCGACTGGCCTGYGGTCGCCGAGGAGCCGCCGGCCCGGGTCAACCCGGAGCCTCGGCTGGCGGTGAGCCGGTCGATGTAGCGCTCGTACAGTTCGTTGCGGATGCCGGGCCGGGGTCCATCTGGGATTCGTAGACCTAGGCCGCGAGTGCGGCCAGCAGCGGAACCGCGAGCACATCACCGAGGCCGGCGGGGCGACTTCGTCGAGGAACTCGCGAACCGCCAGCGCCCCGGCGGGGACTCGTCGGGGTCGAACCAGCGGCCCGCGAAACGTGCCAGCGCCTCGCCGTCGAAGGGTTGCAGGTCATAGAAGCCGACCCGTGGCCCGGTCAGCAGCGCGATCTCACCAGGCGGCAGCGGATGGGTCGGGCCGTACTCGGTGACGACCGCGTCGCACGCCGCCTCCCCCGGCCACGGGTCCGCGACTCTGCCAGCACCCGTGCCGGCAGCACAAGATGTACACCCGCCCGGGCTGCGGCTCCGCGGCGAGTCACCTAGCAGGACATGCAAAGCCGCAGGTCTAAGAGCCTGTCCTGAATCTTGGTGGTGTGGACTGCGGGTGGTCTGTTTCTGATCTGCGCGGTGTGGCGGGCAGGTCGGGTGGGCTCGGTTGGTCAC
>NZ_MOMC01000012.1 GCF_001983105.1 Pseudofrankia asymbiotica
GGCGTAGGCGGTCTCGGCGTAGGCGGTCTCGGCGTAGGCGGTCTCGGCGTAGGCGGTCTCGGCGTAGGCGGTCTCGGCGTAGGCGGTCTCGGCGTGGCCGGTCTCGTCCCCGGCGGCGCCGCTCTCGGCGATCTCGCCCAGGGCGATCTCGGCCTCGGCGGTGCCAGGGGTCTCACCGGCCCGGTCTTCACCCTGGCCGGTCGGCACCTGCTCACGGGCGGTCCGGCCCGGCTCCGCCGTCCGGGCACGCCCGCCGCCGCCGAGAACCGACACGTTGGTGGCCGCGGCGAGCATCGCCGGGCCTCTGGCACGCCTGGAGGCGGGCATCGCCGCGGCGGCGCCCACGCCGGCGAGCGCCGGCCGCTGCCGCCGGATCGGCCCGATCAGGAAGACCCACGCCAGCGCGGCACCGAGAACCAGCGCCACCAGCATGAACGCCAGGATCTGCCCGGCGAGGTAGAGCACGGGAACCAGCCTCCCTCCCGCGCGCGGATCCCGGGCGCGGGCGGTCGAACGCGGACAGCGATCAGCGGGGGACCGCGGCGAGCGACGACGAGAGCGAAATCGTCACAGGCCGGCGGACCTGGAGCTACGGACGACCGACCACCGGCCCAAGCCCGCGCGCGGGCGCGCGCAGGCGAGGCGGTGATCGTCTGTTGAGGAAAATCGCCTGTTCGGGCAACACGCCATGGTGACCGACTCCGGTACCGCGCCGCGTTGTCCGAGACGTGCTCGTCTGGCACGGGACAATAGCGCGCCAGCCGCCCCAGACCGGACAGCGACCCGCCGAGTGACACAGGCCGGACACATCGCCCAGCCACCTCGCCAACCTGGGACAACGCCGGCCCCAGCGTCAGAACAGGTCGGCGATCTCCTGGGTGGCGTACCAGAGGAGCTCGTGGCCGTCCGCGCCGTCCACGATGAACGCGGAGTCCTCGCTGCCCAGGTCGGCCGCCATGACGGCGTCGGCGGCGGCGGCCACGGCGGGCTCGGCGTCGGCGTCGTCCACATGCACGGCGCGGACGCCGGACAGCGGCACGGGCGCGACGACCTCGACGACGCCCCGGTCGAGGTCGTCGCGGACCCGGACTCCAGCCTCGTCGATGTCGACGGCGAACACCACTCGGCGCCTGGGCGCCGCGAGATCGGCGTCGAGGAGGCGGAGGCAGGCGCGAGCCGCGGCGAGCAGCGCCGCGTACTCCATCTCCTCCGCGTCCGACCAGGCATACCACTCACGAACGGCGGGGGTGACCGCGAACCCCAGTCCGGCAGGCACGGCGCGCTCATCGAGCACCGACCGCGCGGCCGTCAGCGTTGACGGCAGGTAGACACGCACCCCGCCAGTCTGCCCCTTCCGTCGCGAACCTGTGAACGGGGGCTGATAGCTGCGCGTGACGGGGGGTTACGCGGAGCGATTCGCGGGCATCGACACGAGCAGTGCACAAGCAGTGACGGAGGCAGTCGCCGCCGCCAGCCCAGCGGGGTTCCCCTCGACCCGCTCGCGAGCCACGGGGGAGCCACCACTCGCCAGCGAGGGGGCACACCGATGGCAACCGGTAGTCAAAACTGTCCCTTTTGATGGCGGTTTGTCCGGTATTCAGCGCAAGATCGATACCTAGCGTATTTTTGATCTAGGTAACATGGTAAACGGACTCTTTCGGCAACGTTACAAACGTTGCCGCGCCCGGTGATCCCGCCCGATTCCGACGGCGAGCCTGACGATCGAGAGGGGTCATCGTGACGTTACGGAGGGTCCGGATGCTCGTTCGAGGCTGGGGGTGAGTCGGGTGAGCCGGGAGTACGCGAAGGCCGTTGGTTCTCGCCTGAGGGCAATCCGTATTCAGCAAGGTCTTTCGCTGCAAGGTGTGGAGCAGAAGTCGCGCGGTCGTTGGAAGACCGCCGCGGTCGGCTCCTACGAGCGCGGCGACCGGATGATCAGCGTGCATCAGCTCTCGGAGCTGGCCGGTTTCTACGGAGTACCGGTCTCGGCGCTGCTGCCGAACGAGGATCAGCTGCCTCCACGCGAGCGACGGCCCAGGACCGTGCTGAACCTCGAGAAGCTGGCCCAGGCCCCGCCCGACACCTCCGCCCTCGTGCGCAGGTGGGTCGCCCAGATCCAACGGCAGCGCGACGACTACGCGGGCCACGTCCTCTCCATCCGGGATGGAGACCTGCGCGCGCTTGCCCTGCTGCACGACACCACCCCACAGGAGTTCGCCGACCGGCTGCGTTCCTGGGGGGTCCTGGAGACCACCTTCCCGGAACCCGACGAGCCCGAGTAGGGCGAGGGCGCAAGGCACCCTCGCCGTCGGGCGCGGGGCACCCGACCCGGCTGGTTCCGGGCAGGGAGCCCACGTACCGAGCAGTACGAACGGTCAATGCGGACCGTGGACCGGAACCTCGGTGACTTCGGCCGGACCCCGGCGGGCCTCCGCCGCCACGCGGTCGGTCCGAGAACACCCTTGTGAACGGCCCACGCGGACGCGACCGTGCCCGCGCGACCCGCACGGCCCGGTCACCGCCGACCGGGGCCGTCGCGAGCCGCCGCCAGACCGCCGCGGACATGCCACGCCACAGGCGCCCCGCCAACGGCCGGACGCCGTCGGCGGCCGCGAGGCCGGTCGCGCGGGCTTCGGTCGCCGCGCTGGGAGGTGGTGACGATGCCACGCAAACGAGCCCCACGCCGAGGGTTGGTCCTCGGCGCTGGTGGGGTACTCGGCTCTGCCTGGATGATTGGTGCCCTACGGGCCTACCAGGCGCAGACCGGCGACGATGCCCGGTCCTTTGACGTCATCGTGGGCACATCGGCCGGCTCGGTGGTCGCGGCGCTCCTCAGCCTCGGCGTGGGAGTCGACGCCATGGCTGACTCCGAGCGAGGGCTGTACGAGCCGGGCACGCCCGTCCTGGACTACCGGGATCTCGGGGTGTCGCTGCCGCCGCCACCGCGCATGCGGATGGGATCCCCTCGCCTGCTGACCAGCGCGGTGCTGCACCCCCGCCGGACGACGCCGCTGGTGGCGCTGGCCGCGCTCCTGCCACAGGGCCGCGGCACGATCGCCGCGGTCGGCGACCTGGTCGCGAGCGCCGCCGCGCAGCACGCCGCGAGCGCCACCGGCTGGCCGCGACGGCTGCGGGTCGTCGCGATGGACTTCGACACCGGCACGCGCGTGCTGTTCGGCGCGAACGGCGCGCCCGAGGTCGCCGCTCCCCAGGCCGTGATGGCGTCCTGCGCCATTCCCGGCTGGTACGCACCCGTCACGATCGGCGGGCGACGCTTCGTCGACGGCGGAACCCGCTCGCCGACGTCGCTGGACCTGTGCGTGGACGCGGGGCTCGACGAGATCCTCGTGCTGGCGCCGGCGTGCGCGTTCGACTGCGATCGGCCGCGGCATCCCGTCGCCATCGCCGAACGCCAGTTGCGCCGCGCCGCCACCCGCCGGCTCGCCAGGGAGATCGTGCTGGCCGAGACGACCGGCACCAGCGTGTGCGCGCTGTCCCCCGGCAGGGAGGACCTTGAGGTGATGGGCGGCAACGTCATGGACGTCACCCGGCGGGCCGAGGTGTTCGAGACCGCGCTGCGCACCTGCGCCGCCGTGTTCGCCGACCGGGCGGCCGGCGCCGCCGCCGAGGCCGGCGCGGCCGGTGGCGTGACCGTGCCGGAGAAGGCGGCCGCGGTGACGCTCGACCCGACGAAGCCGACCAGGCCGACCAGGCCGAGAAGGCCGACGGTGCCGGCGACCGCGCCCCCCGTCGCCGGTCCGGCCCGCCTGGCGACCGCCCCCACCCGCCGAACCGGGCCGGTACGGCGCCCGGCCGTCCGCGAGGAGCCCGGCCTCACGGTCCGCGAGGAGCCCGGTCTCGCCGGCTGAGACGGGTGCGCCGGCGTCTCGCGAGGGCACGCCTCGGAAGCGGCGCACCGCGTGAGCGGACGCCTGAACTCCGGCCTTGACCGCTGGCCGCCGCCTTCAGCGGCGGGCGGGCAGGCGGCGGCGCTGGCCGCGGGGTGTCCGGCCGGTCAGGCGGGTCGCGAGATCGCGGATCGCCGCCCGCGCGGGTGACGCGGGGGCGATGTCGCGCAACAGCTGGCCGGCCGCCTGCGCCGCGTCGAACGACGCCAGGTCGTAGGGGATCAGGGCGATGGGCTGGGCGCCGGTGTGCCGGTTGAGCGCCCTGGCGATCTCGCGGCGGGGATCGCCGCCGGCCACCGAGGCGCGCAGCCGGTTGACGACGACGAGCGGCTCGACGCCGGGGACCAGCTCGCGCAGGTCCGCGAGCCCGCGGACGAACCGGACCAGACCAACGGGCTCGGCCGACGTCACCGCCACGACCGTGTCGGCCTCGGCGAGCACCGTGAGCGTCGCGCCGTTGCGTCGCGGGGCCGAGGTGTCGAAGCTCAGCTCCTCGTCGGCCTCCAGGCAGAACCCGCAGTCGACGATGACGAACTGGGCGAGCCGCCGGGACAGGTCCAGCACGTTCTCGAGCGCGGACGGCCGCAGCTCCGGCCAGCGCGACGGCCTGGCGATGCCCGGCAGCACCCGCAGGCCGCCGCCGAGATCGCGGCACAGCACGGCGAGCCGCGGCACGTCGAGCGTGCCCTGGTTGGCGGCCCGCGCGGCGGCGGCGATGCCAGGAGCCTCCTCGAGCAGGCCGACGAGCTGGCCGATGGACCCGCCGTAGGAGTCCGCGTCGACAAGCAGCGTGGACGAACCGAGGTCGGCGAGCTCCGCCGCGAGGCTCAACGCGACCGTCGTCCTCCCGGGGGCGCCGGTCGGGCCCCAGACGGCGATCACCCGTCCCTGAGCGACCGGCGACCGCGCACGCTCGTCGTCGAGCTCGCCCGCCTCCTCGAGGGCGGGCGGCATGGCGCCGTAGCCCACGACCGGGTCGCTGAAGCCGTGGCTGATCGACACCGGGCCGATGGCCGGACGGGTGGTCAGGGCCTTGGCGGCCTCCACGACGGCGGCGGCCACCATCTGGGCGGTCGCGTCGGTCGCGATCACGGCGACGACGCCGAGCTGGCGCAGCCGCCGGTCGCCCGGCTCGTCGCCGGGCGAGATCAGGCCGACCACGGCCACGCCCGCCTGCGCGAGCCGGGCGAGCGACTCCCGATCGAGGCGGCGCAGGTCGGCCGACAGCAGCGCGGCCCGCGCCGCCCCCGTCGTCGCGGCGGCGATCAGGTCCGGCAGGTCGACACAGCGGCGGACGACGGTGACGCCGAGGTCATGGCGGTCGAAGGCCGAGACCAGCCCGGCCTCGACGACCGAGTCCGTGACGGCGGTCAGGATCGGCAGGCTCACCGGCCGTACCCCTGGGCCGCCGTCGGCCCCGCGTCGCCCACCTGGCCGCGGCCGTCACGCTGCAGCTTCACGACGTCGACACGTTCGCTCTGCGATGCCGCGACCGCCCGGATGGCCGCGTCCACGGACACCCGCAACGTCAGGGACCGGTCACCCGTCGCGATCCGCTGCTCGCCGAGGAACTCGACGTCGTGCAGGACCAGGACCTCGGCGCCGGCGCCGCCGGCCGCCGGGGAACCCACGTCGCTCGGGCTGGCGGCTCCGCCGGAGGTGCCGGATCCGCCGGAGGCGTCGGTCCCGTCGACGGCGCCCGACGGCTGGTAGACGTACACGTCGACGTGGTCGCCGGGGGTCAGGGGAGGCACCCGGCCGGCCTTGACCACCACGGGCACGATCCGGGTCGCCCCGGCGTCCGGGCCGGCGAAGTCGGCGCCGCTGAGGAGCTCGCCCTTACCGACGGGGCGGGCGAGCGTGCCGCCGATGACCTCCTTCGACCGCCGTCCCGGGTAGTAGCGGGCCGCCGTGTCATCGTCGAGCTGCGCGCGCACGGTGACGAGGTCCGCCGCGGTGACGACGTGACCGGCGGGCAGGTTCGCCTTCGCGGCCACCCAGGCGGCCGTCCGGTCGGCCGTGGCGAACAGCCGGGCGCCTATCACCACGGATACCAGCACGAGCAGCACGCCGAAAAGGAGTCGGGTGTCACGCCAGCCGCGGCGGCCGAGCCGGCGGGCCGGCGGCGACGGCGGGATGATCGGGTCCGCCGACCTGCCGGATGAGCCTCGCCCATCCGGCAGGGACCCAGGGCCGAACGCGGGCGCCAGGTCGGTCACCGGTGATCTCCTCATCGTGCTCGGTCACCCGCGGGCGTGCGCCCTGGATGGCGGCGGTTCCCACGACGGGGTCCCGGCCCGGTTGACGAGGCGACCGGGCAGGGCATGGTCGATTCGTCGCGCCGTGCGCTCGGGGGGCGACGCGTACGGACATGCGGCGTTGCACAGCGTACGCGCCTATGGACCCGAACCTCCCCGTTTGCTTCGCAATCGGGCAGGAACCCCGTCGTGGCACTTGTGGGGATCTCCCACGGGACACCGAGTTGGACGCTTCAGAGGGCCGACACGATGCCCTTGGAGCGGCAGTTCGTAATTCGCGCTCGTCGACGCCGCGAAGTCCCGACCGTTTGAACACAAGAAGTATGCGAACGGGTGCGGACCGTCGCCATCTCTCCAGTGTCGGGGCACGACCGAGGGCGATCGAGGTCAGTTATCCACAACCGAAGGCATCCGGGCGCATCCCAGCGCGAAAAACTGGTACACACGTCGTAGACACCGGCCGGCCTCCCCTGAACCCTTCACCCCATCAGGAGCCGGACGACTGCCGGACGGGCGGCGGAGGGATGGAGGGCAGCTCGATGAACGAACGGTTCCTGCAGCTCAGCGACGTCGCGGAGATTCTCAACATCTCGGCGTCGCAGACCTATGCGCTCGTCCGTAGCGGCGAGCTGCCGGCCATCAAGATCGGCGGGCGCGGCCAGTGGCGGGTGGAGCGCACCGAGCTGGAGGCCTACATCCAGCGCGCCTATGAGCAGACAAGGGCATTCGTGCTCGCCAACCCGCTGGCCCGCCACGAGCCTGTGCCGGAGGACTGACTCAGCACAGGCGCCTTTCGGCTCGGGTCAGTTTCTGCGGAGCAGAACGATCGCGGCCAGCGGAACGGTGCAGGCCTCGACGGCGCGTGGCCGGCGGAACTCGCCGGGAGCGTGCTCGGCGAGGTCGACGAAGTCGACACCCACCCGGTCGATCGTTCCACTGACCGTCCGGCCGTCACTCAGCACGACCAGACAGCTGGACCGGTCCCTGGCGACTCCGCGCAGCACGTGCCGCAGGTCGAGACTGGCACCGACCCTGCCCTCGTGTCCCGGGTGCGCCGCCGCGCCGCGCAGCCCACGCACCGCCAGCAGGGACGAGAACGGGACCAGGGCCTCGCCCCCGGCGACGTCCTCGGCGAGCAGCCAGTCCGCCCCCAGCGCGAGCAGCCGACCGGTGATCACGCCTCGCTCCGGCCCTGGCTGGCCGGTGATGTCGAAGCGCAGCCGATGCCCGACGGCCGGGCGCAGCCGGTCGACGAGTCTCAGGTAGCCGATCTCCCGACGGCTCCGGTCCGCGATCTCGGCGGACAGCTCGGCGGCCTCGGCCGCGTCCCACTGCGCCTCAAGATCCGCGAACAACGCCTCCCAACGCAACCTGACACCCCCCTTGGCCGTCCCGACAATACGGACCGGCGACGTCACCCCAGGCAGCCGGCCATCCGACGGACGGACGCGCCCGTCGACCACCAGACGAGCCAGCGCGGGCCGAGGGTCATCGGCCGGTATCTGGTCAGACAACCAGGATTGACACTTTGCCGCCAGAGGGTTACACAGGCAAACAGAAGCAAACGAAGTACTCCGCACCGCCGGGGCCATCCGGAAAGGGGTCGCAGCGAACGGGGACCGATTACAGGCGACTCCGACGGAACCGACTTCGACGAAGCGGCTTGCGCACCGCCCTGGGTGATCCCCCGGTGACCCGCCACCGCGGAGACCGCCTCTCCCAAGGCGGCGCCGTGGACGGCGGGCAGGCAGGTGCGTGCCAGTTCGGGGGGACGACCCCCCGAATCATCCGAGGCGGACCTACCGTGTTCGCTGCCCACAGGGCGGCCGCGCGACGGCCCACAGCGCGAAGCGAGGCGCGATGAGATCGATCCGGCACGTGGTGCGGGCCGTCTTCCCGATCGCGTTGGCGGGCAGCGTCGCCGCGGTCCTGATCGTCGCCGGCCCGGGCCTCGCCGACCTGCCGTCCGGCCTCTCTGACGTCCCGCGCTGGTTCTCCGACGCCCCGGAGCAGGCTCTGGTCACGGCGGTGGCAGCGGCCGCCTGGGCCTGCCTGCTGTGGCTGTGCCTCGGCGTCGTCATCGGTTCGCTCGCGGCGCTGCCCGGGGCGGCCGGGCGCGGCGCCGGGCAGCTGTCGCGCTGGATGCTGCCGCGCGCGATGCACCGCCTGCTCGAGGTCAGCCTCGGCCTGACGATCGTCGCGAGCAGCGCCAGCGGGCTGATCGCCGCGACGCCCGCGTCGGCGAGCGTGCCCCAGAACTCACCGGCCGCCTCCCAGACCCAGGCCTGGCCCGACCTCTCCCCACCCATCGCCCAGGGACCGGCCTCATCCGGGACCGGGACGTCCGGCTCGTGGCCGGACCTCTCGCCCCCGGTCACCACCTCGGCACCTGGCACGAACTGGCCCGACCTCTCCCCGCCAAGCGGTTCCGCGCCGGCACCGGCACCGGCACCGGCGAGCCAGGCGCCGCGCCCACCCACCCGAAACCCACCCGCGCCCACGACGCGGCCCCCGACAACCCGGCCGGCGGCGCCGGCCCCCACCACGCCCGCCGCCCCACCACCCGCACCGGCACCACCGCCAGCCGTACCAGCACCAGCACCAGCCGTGCCAGCCCCCACCACAGCGGCCGCACCAGCCACGTCGGCGCCGGCCGTTCCGGCACCGGTCACGACCACCGCACCAGCGGCGCCGGCCAATCCGACGCTGTCAGCCAATCCGACGCCATCAGCCGATCCGGCCGCGACGCCGGCCGGGCCGGCGTCGCTCACCCCCAGCCCGGCTCCCAGCGCGCCGGCCGCCTCCGATCAGCCTTCCGTTTCGCCCACCGTCCCGGCGTCGACCTCCCCGGACGGGGCCGGGCCGCGGGCCGGGCTGCCCGAAGGCACCCCGATCGTCGTGCTCACTCCCCGAGACCAAGGCGTCTCGCCCACCGCCACTCCCGAGACGGGCGCCCCTGCCCCCGGCGCCCCGTCGCCTTCCGCCAGCGCGTCGGCGGCCTCCTCGTCCTCCCCCACCACGCTCCCGTCCTCGCCGGCCCCGACGGCCGACCCGACGTGGACGCCGGCGGCCTCGCCGACGCCGTCCACCAGCCCAGCGCCCTGGACGCCGACGATGCCCACAAGCGAGCCGCCCGCCTCCGTCCTGCGACCGGCCGCGATGCCCGCGTCCGGCTGGCCCGACCTGTCGCCGCCGCTTTCGTCGCCCACTCCTTCTCCTTCGAGCTCGCCCTCGCCGGGCCTCGATCCGCTGGGGGGTTCGGCGCCTCGTGGGATCGGCGGGCCGTCCGACGACGGCTCGCGGACGGAGGTGGTCGTCCACCGCGGCGACTCCCTGTGGACGATCGCCGCCCGCCACCTCGGCCCGAACGCGACCGACGCCCAGATCGCGGCCGAATGGCCACGGTGGTGGGCGGCCAACCAGGACGTGATCGGTTCAGACCCGAACCTGCTCCTCCCCGGCCAGCGGCTACAGCCGCCCTCCGGGCCCTGACCCCGCCCACACCGGCCCGCTCCCGGAGGCGCGCACATGACCCTTCCCGACGCTCGCGCGGGGCAGCCCGACGTACCCGAGCCGCCCTCGCCCGCGGCGTTGCGCGGGCACCCGGCGTTCATGACCGAGCCGCCCTATGACGACGAGGCGCACAGCGCCCGACCCGAGGCGACGCGCGGCGCCCGCGAAGGCGCGACGCGAGGCACCAGCGACGGCGATGCCGCGCGGAACACCCGGGACGAGCGGAACACCCGGGACGACGCGCCGCGCGGCGACGGCGCGGACAAGCCGCGGCGGGCGGGTGACGGTGAGGCGCCGCGGGCCCATGCCGGCCGGCGCACCCTCCAGACCGGTGGGCGGCGCGGCCCCGGCACCGCCGGCTCCTCCCACGGGCGAGGCACGCGGCACGGCGCCGCCCCCCACCGCGGGCCCGGCGGCGTCCGGCTTCCCCCGCCCCCGCCCCCGCCGGCGGCCGGCACGGGTGCGCGTGGTCATTCCCGAGCGGCGGAGGACGTCTCGCTGCGCACCGTCTCCGGGCGGCCGAACGTGACGGCGCACCCGGCGACGCGCCACGCGCCGCTCCGGATCCCGCCGCAGGTCCGTGACAGCCGTTTCCTGGAGAGTCCGGCCCCGGCCGCGACCATCGTCGTCCGGGCGATCGTCGAGGTACTCTCCGGCGTGCGGCCGGTCTCGCACCTGGCTGGCTGGGCCACCCCGCGGCTGCAGGCCKCGCTGGAAAAGCTCGGCGGCCGCTACCCGGGCCGCGGCTCCGTCCGCAGCATCAGGATCGGTGAACCGAGGCCGGGCGTCGCCGAGATCGTGGCGGTCGTCAACCGCGGCGACCGGGTGGCCGCCCTCGCGCTGCGGATGGAGTCGACCGGTGGTCGCTGGCAGGTGACCAGCCTCCAGATCGGCTGACCGCCCGGAGGGGGGCGGTCAGCCGATCTGAAGGCGAGACGGCTGGCTAGCCTCGGCGGGCCGGGTCGCCGTGGCAGCGCTTGTACTTGCGGCCGGATCCGCACGGGCACGGCGCGTTGCGGGCGGGGCCCTTCGGCTCGCCACCCAGACCGCCGGCCGCCGCGGCCCCGCCAGCGGCCCCATCGCGCCCGTAGGCCGTCGCCGACTCCGGGCCGCCGTCGACCGACGGCGCCGAGTACTGCAGGCCCCCGCTCGGCCGGCGAGGTTCCAGACCCTTGACGAACACCGGCGGAGGTGTGGGAGCCGCTTGCACCGGCGGGGTGGGCGCGGCCGGACGGGCCGGAGCCTGGGCCCCCCCTTGCGTCCTGCGGGTGGGACGCGCACCGCCCCGCGCCAGCGGGGCTGTCTGCGCGGCCGGCGGCACGTCGCGCTCGGCGGCCGGCGGGTTCACCGCGGTCAGCGGCGTCGGCGCGCCCAGCGTGGGAGCGGTCCCCGCCGCCTGCTGGCCCTCCGKCCCCTCGTCGCGGCCCGCGACCTGGACCTCGACGTTGAACAGCAGCCGGACGGACTCCTCCTTGATCCCTTCCATCATGGTCTGGAACATCGAGTAGCCCTCGCGCTGGTACTCCACCAGCGGGTCACGCTGACCCATCGCCCGCAGGCCGATGCCCTCCTGCAGGTAGTCCATCTCGTAGAGATGCTCGCGCCACTTCTTGTCGAGCACGGCGAGCACGACCCGCCGCTCGAGCTCACGCATCACCGGCTCGCCGTCGGGGCCGACGCCGAGCTCGGACTCCCGCCGGTCGTAGGCGTCCTGCGCGTCGGTCTGGATGTCCTCGAGGAGCATGTCCGTGCTCAGGCCGTCGCGGTCGTCGGCGGCCGGRGCCTCGACGCCGACCGGGTAGAGCTGTCCGAGGCCGGTCCACAGCGTGTCGAGGTCCCACTCCTCCGCGAAGCCCTCGGCGGTGGCGCCCTGCACGTAGCYGGCGATCGTGTCGTCGACGAAGTGGCGGACCTGCTCGTGCAGGTCGGCGCCCTCGAGAACCTTGCGGCGCTCCTCGTAGATGACGGTGCGCTGCTTGTTCATGACCTCGTCGTACTTGAGGACGTTCTTGCGGATCTCGAAGTTCTGGCCCTCGACCTGTGTCTGGGCCGACCGGATCGCGCGGGTGACGATCTTCGACTCGATCGGCACGTCCTCGGGGATCTGGAGCCGGTCCATGATCCCCTCGACCGTGGACGCGTTGAACAGCCGCATCAGGTCGTCGCCGAGGGAGAGGTAGAACCGGGACTCGCCGCTGTCGCCCTGACGCCCGGCACGGCCGCGCAGCTGGTTGTCGATCCGGCGGGACTCGTGCCGCTCCGTGCCGAGCACGTACAGCCCACCGAGCTCGCGGACCTCGTCGTGCTCGGTGGCGACCGACGACCTGGCCTTCTCCAGGGCTTCCGGCCAGGCGGCCTCGTAGTCCTCGGGCGTCTCGAGCGGGGACAGCCCGCGAGAACGCAGCTCCCCCTGGGCGATGAACTCGGGGTTGCCGCCCAGCATGATGTCCGTACCGCGGCCGGCCATGTTCGTCGCGACCGTGACGGCGCCACGCCGGCCGGCCTCCGCGATGATCAGCGCCTCACGCTCGTGGTGCTTGGCGTTGAGCACCTCGTGCTTGACGCCTTCTTTCGTGAKCTGTTTGGACAGGTACTCGGACTTCTCGACGCTGGTGGTGCCGACGAGGACCGGCTGGCCCTTCTTGTGCCGGGCGACGATGTCGTCGACGACGGCGGAGAACTTCGCGACCTCGGTCTTGTAGACGACGTCGGGCTGGTCGGCCCGGATCATCGGCTTGTTGGTCGGGATCGGCACCACACCCAGCTTGTAGGTCTGGTGGAACTCCGCGGCCTCGGTCATGGCCGTACCGGTCATCCCGGACAGCTTCTCGTACAGCCGGAAGTAGTTCTGCAGCGTGATCGTCGCGAGGGTCTGGTTCTCCTGCTTGATCTCGACCTTTTCCTTGGCCTCGATCGCCTGGTGCATGCCCTCGCTGTAGCGCCGGCCGTGCAGGACGCGGCCGGTGAACTCGTCGACGATCAGGACCTCACCGTCGGTGACGATGTAGTCCTTGTCCAGCTTGTAAAGCTCCTTGGCCTTCAGGGAGTTGTTCAGGTAKCCGACCAGCGGGGTGTTCACCGACTCGTAGAGGTTCTCGATGCCGAGCTGGTCCTCGACCTTCTCGACCCCGGACTCGGTGATGGCGACGGTCCGCTTGCCCTCCTCGACCTCGTAGTCGACGTCGCGGATGAGCAGCGGGGCGATCCGCGCGAACTCCGTGTACCAACGGGTCGGCTGGTCCGCCGGGCCGCTGATGATGAGCGGGGTACGCGCCTCGTCGATGAGGATCGAGTCGGCCTCGTCGATGATGGCGAAGTTGTGGCCGCGCTGGACCAGCTCCTCGCCGCTCCACGCCATGTTGTCGCGCAGGTAGTCGAAGCCGAACTCGTTGTTCGTGCCGTAGGTGATGTCGCAGGCGTACTGCTCGCGACGCGCCGACGGCGGCATCTGCGGGTGGATCACGCCGATCGAGAGACCGAGGAAGCGGTGGACACGGCCCATGTTCTCGGCGTCGCGCTGGGCCAGGTAGTCGTTCACCGTGATCACGTGCACGCCCTCGCCGGCGAGCGCGTTCAGATATGCCGGCAGCGTGGAGACCAGCGTCTTTCCCTCACCGGTCTTCATCTCGGAGATGTTGCCGAGATGAAGCGCGGCCCCGCCCATGATCTGCACGTCGAAGTGCCGCTGGCCGAGGGTGCGCCGGGCCGCCTCGCGCACCGTGGCGAACGCCTCCGGCAGCAGCGAGTCGAGCGTCTCCTCGCCGTCGGCGAGGCGCTGGCGGAACTCGTCGGTCATGCCGCGCAGCTCGGCGTCCGAGAGGCCGACGAAGTCGTCCTCGATGAGGTTCACCTGCTCGGCGATGGCATGGAGCTTGCGCAGGATCCGTCCTTCGCCGGCGCGCAGGATCTTGTCTAGTACCACGGGCGAGGCTCCTCCGGCTGGCATGTCGGCGAGCGGGCCGACACCACGATGCTAGCCCTTCGACGGCCCTCGATCGGAACCCGCGACACTCCCGGCGCCGGCTTCCCGGGATGTGTTGGGTGCCGGTCCCCGCCGAACAGCGGGAACGGCCGCGAGATCGACGGCCGGAAAGCGGAAGCCGTACACCCACCGTCCTGCCATCGTGTGGGGCGCGGGCGGCGGCGGTGCGCACCGGCCGGTCCGCGCCCGTCCGCCTGTTTCGGGAGGAACTCTCCATGTCCATGCTGGAGCCGGTCGAGATCACCGCCGGCGCGCTGCACCTGCGCCCCTGGCGGCCAGACGACGCCGACGCCGTGTTCGCCGCCTGCCAGGACCCGGAGATCCAGCGCTGGACCAGCGTGCCGGTGCCCTACCGGCACGAGGACGCGACCGGGTTCGTCGGGGCGAGGACCCAGGCCGCGTGGCGCACCGGCACGGGCGCGTATCTCGCCGTCGTCGACGCGACCACCGGCGACCTGCTCGCCTCGGTCAGCCTGGGCGACATGCGCGACGCCGACGGGCTGCCGGGCGTCGCGCCGGGCGGGGACGCCGAGGTCGGCTACTGGTGCGCGCCGGCGGCGCGCGGGCGCGGCGTCACTACGGACGCGGTGCGGGTGTTGTGCCGCTGGGGCTTCGGCGGGCTGGGGCTGGCCACGATCCGATGGATGGCGTTGGCGGGCAATGAGGCGTCGCGACAGGTGGCGGTCAGGGCCGGGTTCACCGTCGCCCCCGTCCCCCGCCCCCTCCCCAACCGCCGAGGCGGCGACCTCACCGGCCACTGGGCCGGCGTCCTGCTGCCAGCGCGCTGAGGCCGGCGCCGCGCGCCAGCCTCAGGTGATCTCGAGGAGCTTCTCGCGGACGGCGTAGACGACGGCCTCCATCCGCGAGTGCAGCTGGAGCTTCTCCAGGATGTTGCGGATGTGGTTCTTGACCGTGTTCTCGCTGATGAAGAGCTGCTTGGCGATGTCGCGGTTGTTCATGCCCTTCGCGACGAGCCGGAGCACCTCCATCTCCCGGTCGGTCAGGCGAGGGGTGGGCAGCTGCGGCCGGTCGTCCTTGTTCTTGATCATCGAGGCGAACTCGCTGAGCAGCTTCGACGCCATCGACGGGCTGATCAGGCTCTGYCCGTTGTACACGGCGCGGATGTCGGCCGCGACCTCGTCGATCGAGATCTCCTTGAGCAGGTAGCCCATCGCGCCGGCCTTGATGGCGTCGTAGAGGTCGGCCTCCTCGTCRCTGATCGTCAGCATGACGATTTTCGCGCTGGGCACCGCCTGCTTGATGACGCTGGTCGCGTCGATTCCCCCTCGGCGCGGCATCCGTACGTCCATCAGGACGATGTCCGGAGCCATCTCGCTGGCCATCGTCACCGCCTCGGTACCGTCAGCGGCCTCGCCGACGACCTCGATATCCGGCTCCTGCGCGAGCACCATCTCCAGCCCGCGGCGAAACAGCGCATGATCGTCGACGATCAGCACCCGGATCGGGTTCTCCTCCGATGGCGCCCGCGGCGTCTCGGGCGAGCGCTGCTCGTCCACCGTCATCTGGCCTCCCTAAACCACTGCCCCGACATCGCGGGCGGCGGCGCGGCCGGACCCTGACGCGGACGCTGCCCGCCCACGCACCAGTCCGACGGCCAGACCGGGCCGAACCCTCCCGTCGGCCCGCGGCGCCCCGCCACCCGACGCCGATGATCCCACGTCGGCGGGACTTTCCCGCACCGATCCACCTTCCCCACCGATCAGCCAACACCGGACAAGGCACCAATTTCCAGTTTCGGCCACATCCGGGGCCTGTAGGGGGATCGGCAGGGAGCGCTGTGATACGCGGTGGTCACCGGACTGGCGGGACTCCTGAGACCGGTGGGGACCTCCGTTTTCAGGGCGGCCAGACACGAAACGGCCCTCTGGGAAGCCCGACAGGGCTTTCCAGAGGGCCGTCGCGGTGGGCCGGCCTGGCCGGCCCACCGCGGGTGTGCGTGGGGCCTCCTACGACGTCGCTCCCATGGGCTCACGCTCCTCGTCCGAGGCCGCCGCCGGGTCGTCCGGGTCGATCAGGTGGATGACGCCGTAGTCGTAGCCTCGCCGGCGGTACACGACACTCGCCCGCCCGGTCACCTGGTCCTGGAAGAGGTAGAAGTCGTGACCGACGAGTTCCATGTTCGACAGCGCGTCGTCCAGTGTCATCGGCGCCGCCCGGTGCGTCTTGGTGCGCACGACCATGGGCGAGCGGTCCGGCTGCTCGTAACGGTCCACGTCGATGCCCTCGAGCTCGCGTTCGTGCTCACTGTCGGCGGGCCGGGCGCCGTTCGAGGTACCCGCGGATCGCTGGCCGGTGCCGGCCGTACCGCGCCTGCCCACGGCGGCCGCGACATCGGCCGGGGTGACCATGCCGCCGGAAGGTGCCGGTGTCTCGGGCGTAGCCGGGCCTTGACCAGGCGGGGCGGACGCCGCCCGGCGCCCGTTCTGCTCCGGCGCGGCGGGCTCCAGGTCCCCGTGGACCGTCGGCGGCGGCCCGACATAGGCGCGCCCGTGGCCCTGACCGTGGTTACCGTGCTGGTGGTCGGCGCGGCGCTCGGCCGCGCGGCGCAGCCGTTCGGCGAGCTTGTTCGTCGCCCCGTCCAGCGCGGAGTAGGGGTCGGCGGCGGCGGCCTCGGCGCGGATCACCGGACCACGGCTGTAAAGAGTGAGCTCGACCCGCTCGCGGACGTCCGACATGCGGGGGTTGCGCTCCCTGGACAGCTCGACGTCGACCCGGATGACCTTGCCGTCGTACCGTTCGAGCTTCGCGAGCTTGCTCTGGACGTGCGTACGGAACCGTTCTGGAACCGCCGTGTGCCGGCCCTTGACCACGATGTCCACGCGATCCACCTCCCGTTCGCCAGCCGGGTGTCCCGTCCGCGATGCGGCGGCTTGGCGCCGCATCCGGGACGGAGCCCGGCGCTCCGGTGCTGGCACGGGCCCGAGCGGGCCCGACCGAACCGGATCTCGTCTTCGTCGTACTGGCTGTCCCCCATCTCAGGAAATAACGCGCGCCTGTCGCCATTTGTGTTCTGGATCGGTCCTGCCTGCCGGTCCACTCCCCTCGTGTGGTCTCGCCTGGTGTGGCGAATGTCGGCGCCCGCCCACCGGAGCGCGGGTGGTCGGACGACCCGCCCGTTCACCGGTAGGCCATCTAGTTTCACCCATCCGGTACCCGCGTGGTGGGCAATCGGACACGTCGGCGTGCCGGTGTGCCGCCGGCCGCCGCGATGACGGCCGCCGCCAGCACCGGCACCCCGACCTGGCGAAGCGCCCGTACCGCCTCGGCGAGCGTGGCGCCCGTGGTCGCCACGTCGTCCACCACCACGACGTCGACCCCGCGGGCCGCCGCCACCCGGGCCGCCGCGGCCGGCCGCGCCGCGAACGCCCCGGCGACGTTCACGGCCCGCTCGCGCGCCCCGAGCCCAGCCTGGTCAGCCGTCCGGCGGACGGGGCGCAACAGCGGCGCGACCCACGTCGGCGTGCCGGCGCGGGTCGCCACCCGGGCAGCGGCCGCCGCCACCCTGCCGACATGGTCGAACCCTCGCTGGCGCAACGCCGCCCTGCTCGCCGGCACCGGTACGAGCAGGACCGTTGCGCCGCCCGGCCCGCCAACCGGGCGCGTGACGGCGAGGGCCGCGCTGACCGCGCGGGCCAGGGCACCGCCGAGCGGACCGGTGAGATCCAGGCGGCCTCGCTCCTTGTACGCGATCACCAGTGAACCGGCCGGGCCCGCGTAGCGGGCGGCCGCGACGCAGGGCGGCGGGCCTCGCCGCCCCGGGGTGGCCGCACTACCCGGGGCGGCGAGAATCGGGGGACCGGCCAGCGCCACGTCGCAGGCCGTGCACACCGCGGCGCCGGCACGCCCGCAGCCGGCGCAGGCCCGCGGCAGCACCAGGTCGGCCAGGGTGCCGAGCGCCGTGCGCGCCGGCCCGCGAGTGGCCTGGTGCGCCCACTCGCCACGGCGCCGTGATCCGGTCACCCGCGCAGCATCGGGCAGCGACCTCGCCCACGCCAGCCCCGGCGCTTGCCCTGTGGACAACGCGCGCCGGTGGCGATCTCCGGGCCGCCCGCCCGGGACGGGCACGGAGTGTCCACCGGCGTCGGCCGCCCGACGGCGCCCGTACCGCTCCAGCCCGGCTCTGAAAGGATGAGCCCGATCATCCGGGACGACGGGAGCGCGCATGGCCGTAGATGGGCCGGTCACCGGCCCGTATCCGCCGCCGCCCCCGTACGGTCCCGGCCGGCCTGTGCCACCCCCTTACGGCCCCGGCCAGCCCCCGCTTGGCCCTTGGGGGCCTGGTCAGTGGGGGCCCGCTGTGCCGACCGGCCCGGCGCCGGGAGCAGGAGGATGGGGCCCGGCACCCGCACCCAGCCCGGGCGGGCAGGGACGGCAGGCTCCCGGGGCCTCGGCCGCCGGCTGGTCGGCTCCCGGTTCCGAGCTCGCGGGCGCCGGCGGCGCGGGCGGCGACGGCCACCGTGGCGCCTTCCGCCGGCCGGCTGGAAGACCGGTCGACGCCGCGGCGAGCGTGGTCCCGTTGCGCCCGCTGAGCGTCAGCGAGATCCTCGACGGCGCGTTCGTGACGATGCGGACGAACCCGGGCGCCACGCTCGGGCTCACCCTGGTCACCGGAGCCGTGTTCGAGACCGTGGGCGCGATCGTGACGCTCGCCGCCCAGGACGCGTCGTTCGCCTTCTACGCGCTGCTGCAGGTCGTGCTGCGCGGGCTCGACTTCATGCTGGTGATCCTGCTGGCCGGAGTGCTCGCGGTCGTCGTCGCCGAGGCGAGCCTCGGCCCCGGGCCCGCCGGCAGGTCCCGGATCGGGCTCGGGGCGGCGGTCCGCCGGGCCGTGCCCCGGTTGCCGGGGCTGATGAGGCTGGCCCTGCTGCTCACCCTGCTGATGGTCCTCGGCCTGGTCACGCTCGGCGTGGTGTCGGTCTGGCTGGGGGTGTTGTTCTGCTTCGCGACCCCGGTGTACGCGCTGGAGGGCGGGACGGTCACGGGCGCGCTGCGCCGGTCGCGTTACCTGATCCGGGGCGCCTGGTGGCGGACCTTCGGCATCCTGCTGCTCGCTGGGGTCATCGCCGGAACGCTGGTGCTCGTCGTGAGCGTGCCGGTCGCCCTGTTCACGCCCACACCGTCGTCGCTCACCGAATCGTCCGGGCGTCCAAGCACCACCGGCCTCGTCGTCCAGGCCCTGGGGAGCCTTCTGATCGTCACGATCGTCACCCCGGTGCTCGCCGGTGTCATCGCGATCCTCTACATCGACCGGCGGATCCGCCGGGAGGCCCTCGACGTCACCCTCGCGCGGGCCGCGGCCACCGGCGCCACCGACGCCGTCGCCGCGGCGGCCCCCCCGCCCGGCGCGGGCTTCCCCACGGCCGGCTTCCCGGCCGCCGGCATCCCGGTTCCTGGTGCACCAGTTCCTGGTGTGCCGGTTCCTGGCGTACCGGTTCCCGGGTTCCCGCCGGCCGGAGCCCGACCACCGGCGCCGCCGGGCCATGGCGGCTGGCCGCCCCACGGCGGGTGGTCCTGATGGCGACGCTCGGTGGCGCGGTCACCCGGGAGGGCGCCCAGGACGAGGCACGCCGCGAGCTCTCCCGCGACATCTACGGCCGTCAGGACGGGCGCCACTCGCCGAACTGGCTGCACCGGGCCGTCGACTGGATCAACGACAAGCTGGGCCAGCTCTTCGGCTGGCTCGACCCCCACGTCAACCAGCGCGGCGGTGGGAACTACACCGGGCTGGGCATCTTCGCCGTGCTGCTGGTGCTGGTCGTGCTGGCGGTGGTGCTGCGGCTGTGGCTCGGCCCGGTCCGCCGCTCGGCCAGAGACCGCTCGCGGGACACCGACCTCGCGAGCGCGCTGTCCGCACGCGCGCTTCGCGCCGAGGCGGAGGGGCACGCGGCCGCCGGCCGCTACGCCGAGGCGGTGCGCTCCCGGCTGCGCGCCGTGGTGCGGATGCTGGAGGAGAAGGGTGTCCTCGACCCGAGGGCCAGCCGCACCGCCGGTGAGCTGGTCATGGAGATGACGGCGGTCACGACGACCGGTATCGACGAGCTACGCGTCGCCGTGGCCGAGTTCAGCGACATCTGGTACGGCGGCCGGCCGGCCAGCCCCGAGTCGTACCAGGCTGTCGCGCGGGCCGACGACGCGCTCGCGGACGTCCGCCGGCCGGCCCACGACAACCGTCCCTCCGGCCCCACCCACGCGGTGCCCGCGTGACCGCCCCGACCGCCCCCGCGCCGCCCCAGGCCCAGCCGGGCCAGCTGGGCGGGACGCCTGGCACGGGTGGGCCGGGCGGGCCTGGGCCGACCGGCTCGACGTTCCAGCGGAGCGGGCCGCGCCCGGCCACGCGGCGACGGGTGACGATCGCGCTCGCTGTCCTCGGCGTGGTCGTCGTCGTCTACTCCCTGCTCGCCGTGGTGATCGGCGCCCCGTCGAACGGCAACAAGGACTCCCTCGACACCAGGTCGCCGGCGCCGGCCGGCACGATGGCGCTCGCCGAGATCCTGCGCCACCGCGGGGTCGACGTCACCGCCCGCGACGACGTGCTGGCGGCACTGGGCACCCCGGGAGACGCCGCCGACCTGACGATGGTCGTGATCAGACCTGGTCGGCTCGACAGCTACACCCTCGGCAACCTGCGCCAAGTCGCCGAGGACGGCGCCGACGTGGTGCTGGTGGGAGCCGACGGCGACGTGCTGTCCGCGCTGGACGTGCCCGTCGACACCGTCGGCGCGGTCACCCTGCCCGGCGCGAAGACCCCGGCCTGCGACCTCGCCGAGGCACGTACGGCGGGCCGCACGACGATCTCCGGCTCGGCCCACTACGACCGGCCCGTCGAGGCTCCAGGCCCGGCGGCGGCCAACCTCACGGCCACGTTCTGCTACGCGTCATCCGGGGGCGGCGCGCCGCTGGCCGTGGTGACGGCGCCGAACTGGGCCGGGCGGCTGGTGCTGCTCGGCGGGGCGGGTTTCCTCACCAACGCCGATCTCGACCGCGAGGGCAACGCCGCGCTCGCCCTCGGCCTGCTGGCCCGTCACTCCCACCTGGACTGGGTGATCCAGGAACAGGTTCTCACGGACCCGGCCGACCGCGGCGGCATCGGGGACCTGCTGGGGCCCGCCTTCTGGCTGACCTGCCTGCAGATTCTCGTCGCGCTCGTCCTGTTGGCGCTCTGGCGCGGACGGCGGCTCGGCCCACCGGTGCCGGAACCGCTGCCCGTCGTCGTGCGTGCCTCCGAGACCACGGAGGGCCGCGGCCGGCTGTACGCGGCGGCCAGGGCGCGTGGCCTCGCCGCCGAGGCGTTGCGCGCGGGCCTGCGCGCCCGGCTCGCCGACCGGCTGGGCCTGCCACCGCACGGCGCGGCCGGCGCCGGTGGCACGGTGCGGGCCGGCGCCGTGGCGAAGGAGATCGGCGGGCCGGACCCCGCGGCCCTCGTGGCCTCGGTCGCCGAGCGGACCGGTCGCCCGCCGATGAAGATCTGGGCGCTCCTGTACGGTTCGGGCTGGTCGCCCGCGCCCCAGGCCGCGCCGCCGGCCGCGGTCATGCGGGCGCCGGGGGCCTGGCCGGCTCCCAGCGCCGGCTGGCCCGTCGCGCCGGGCCCCCAGCAACCAGAACCGCTGGACGACGCCGCGTTGCTTCGGCTCGCCAAGGCACTCGACAAGCTTGATCGGCAGGTGGGTGGAAGGTGACAACTCCGCATCCCGGCGCCTATGTCCCCGGTGTTCCGGCGCCGGAACCCGGCGCGGCCGGCGGCCAGGGCTACCCTGGCGCCCCTAGGCCGCCCGGAACGACGGTGCCGCCCGGAACGACGGTGCCGCCCGAGGACCCGGCGATCGAGGACGAGGCGGCCGGTGAGGTCACCATCGTCGGGCGCGACGTGACCCGGACGCCGCTCGGGCCCCCGCCGCCGGCCGCCCGGTCCTCGACGCCCCCGCCGTCGGAACAGCCACCCCCGGCGCCGGCGCCATGGCCGGCCGCGCCCGCTCCAGGCACGCCCGCGCCGGCCGCGGGCCCGGCGTTGACCGTCCCACCGCCACCACCGCCACCGCCACCGCCGCCTCCGGTGCCGCGGCAGCCTCCGGTGCCGCCGCCCACGGCGTGGCCGGCGCACACGCCGGCGGCGCACGCCGGCATGCCGTCCGCGCAGGAACAGGAGGCCGCGAGGGCGGCACTGGTCCGGCTGCGTTCCGAGGTGGGGAAGGCCGTCATCGGCCAGGACGCCGCCGTCAGCGGCCTGGTCGTGGCGCTGCTCTGCCGCGGCCACGCGCTGCTGGAGGGCGTTCCCGGCGTGGCGAAGACCCTGCTGGTGCGCACCCTGGCCAGGGCGCTCGCGCTGGAGACCAAGAGACTGCAGTTCACCCCCGACCTGATGCCCGGCGACGTCACCGGCTCGCTGTTCTACGACAACCGCAGCTCCGAGTTCGCCTTCCGCGAGGGCCCGGTCTTCACCAACCTGCTGCTCGCCGACGAGATCAACCGCACCCCGCCGAAGACCCAGGCGGCGCTGCTGGAGGTCATGGAGGAGCGCCAGGTCAGCGTCGACGGCAAGCCCCGCCCGCTGCCCAGCCCGTTCGCCGTGCTGGCCACGCAGAACCCGGTCGAGCACGAGGGCACCTACCCGCTGCCCGAGGCCCAGCTCGACCGGTTCCTGGTCAAGGTGACGCTGCCGCTGCCGTCCCGCGACGACGAGGTCCGGGTGCTCGCCCACCACGCGGCGGGCTTCGACCCTGGCGACCTCGACGCCGCGGGCGTGACGGCGGTCGCCGGCCCGGCCGAGCTCGCCATCGCTCGGGCCAGTGCCCGCGCCGTGCAGGTCCATCCCGAGGTGCTGGCGTACGTCGTCGACCTCGCCCGGGCGACCCGCTCCGCGCCGTCGGTCCTGCTCGGGGTGTCGCCGCGAGGCGCGACGGCGCTGCTCGCGACGTCGAAGGCGTGGGCGTGGCTGTCCGGCCGCGGCTACGCCACCCCGGACGACGTGAAGGCGCTCGCCCGCGCGACGCTGCGGCACCGGATCAGCCTGCGACCGGAGGCCGAGCTGGACGGCGTCACCGCGGACGTGGTGCTCGAACAGGTGCTCGCGACCGTCCCCGTCCCCCGCTGAGCAGCGGATGGCGATAACCGGGCGGGCGGCGGCGTGCGCGTTCCTCGGCGCGGTGGCGGTGGCGCTCGCGCCCGTCCCCGGCCTTGTGATCCTGATCGTCGACCTGCTGATCGTCGGGCTGGTGCTGCTCGACCTGGCGCTCGCCGGCTCGGTCCGAGCGCTGGAGTTCTCCCGGAGCGGGCCGCGCGGCGCGCGGCTCGGACAGCCGGTGCCGCTGGTGCTCACCGTCAGCAACAACGGCACCCGGGCGGTGCGGGCCAGGATCCGGGACGCCTGGCCGCCGTCGGCCGGCGCGCGGCCGCTGACCTACAGCGTCACCATCCCGGCCGGCGAGCGGCGCTTCCTGGAGGCGACCCTCTACCCGACGCGGCGCGGTGACCGGGAGCCGTTCCGGATCACCGTTCGCTCGCTCGGCCCGCTGGGCCTGGCCGGGCGGCAGGGCCGCCACTACTGCCCGTGGCGCGTGCGGGTGCTGCCGCCGTTCCACTCCCGCCGGCACCTGCCGTCGGCGCTCGCCCGGCTGCGCGAGGTCGAGGGCCAGGTCGCCATCCGCGGCGGCGGCGCGGGCTCCGAGTTCGACAGCCTGCGCGACTACGTGATCGGCGACGACGTCCGCAACATCGACTGGCGCGGCACCGCCCGGCGCGGCTCGGTGGTCGTGAGGACGTTCCGCCCGGAACGCGACCGGCGGGTCGTCTGCGTGCTCGACACGGCCCGCACCTCGGCCGGCAGGGTCGGCGACGCCCCTCGGCTCGACCACGCGCTCGACGCCGCGCTGCTGCTGACGGCCGTCGCGCTGCGCGCCGGCGACCGCGTCGGGCTCGTCGCGCACGACAGCGAGGCACGCCTGGTGCTGCCGGAGTCGAGCGAGGCGAACCTGCTGTCGCGGATGAGCGAGGCGATGGCGACGCTGGAGCCGGCGCTCGTCGAGGCCGACCACGAGGGCATCGTCTCGACGGTGCTGCGCATGACCCGCCGGCGCGCGCTGGTCGTCATCTTCAGCGATCTGGTGCCGGCGGTGATCGAGGAGTCGCTGTTGCCCGCGCTGCCGGCCCTGGCCGCCAGGCACACCGTGCTGGTCGCCGCCCTGCGCGACCCGAGGCTCGCCGAGCTCGCCGCCGGCCGCGGCGACGTCCGCGACGTCTACGCGGCGGCGTCGGCCGAGCAGACCCTGCTGCGCCGCCGCCAGCTCACCGAGGAGCTGCGCAGCCGCGGCGTCGAGGTCGTCGACGCCGGGCCCGACCGCTACGCTCCCGCCGTCACCGACACCTACCTGTCCCTGAAGGCCCTCGGCCGCCTGTAGCTCATCGTCGAACGTCCCCGCTCGGGCAGCCGCCGACGGCGGGACGATCGGCGAGCGAGCGGGGCGGGGCGGGGTCGGGTCGGGTCGGGTCCGGTCGGGTCCGGTCGGCGGGGGCGCGCGGGTCGGGTCTGGCGGACCCGCGTCGCGGGTCCCTCGGCAACTCAGCCCAGCCGAATTGATGTTGTACCGCCAAGGAGCGCCATGTCCCCGAGGAGGAAAACCGCGGCCGGCCCGCCGACCATGGCCGAGCTGCGCGAGACGCTGTGGAAGGCGGCGGACAAACTGCGTGGCTCCGTGGACGCCGCCCAGTACAAGGACTTCGTCCTCGGCCTCGTCTTCCTCAAGTACGTCTCGGACGCCTTCGCCGAACGCCGCGAGGCGATCCGTGCGCACGCGCCAGCCGAGGGCGTCCCGGGGGCTCGGGGCGAGCGGCTCCTCGGCGACGTGGTCGACGACAAGGACGAGTACACGGGGCAGGGGGTCTTCTGGGTTCCTCGGCGGGCGCGGTGGGACGAGCTGGCGGCGAGCGCCGGGGACACAGGCATCGGCCGGCTCCTCGACGCCGCCATGGACGCGGTCATGCGCGAGAACGAGGCACTGGCCGGCGTCCTCCCAAAGATCTTCACGGGCCCGGGTGTCGACCAGCGCCGCCTGGGCGAACTGGTCGATCTGCTCGGCGACGCCCGCTTCACCGGCCACCGGCCCACCGTCCCGGCCCAGCACGGCGCCGCCGCCGCCGACGACGACGACGCCGCCAGCCGGTCGGCGCGTGACGTGCTTGGCGAGGTCTACGAGTACTTCCTGGAGAAGTTCGCCCGGGCCGAGGGCAAACGCGGCGGCGAGTTCTACACGCCGGCGAGTGTCGTCCGGCTGATGGTCGAGATCATGGAGCCCTATCAGGGGCGGGTCTACGACCCGTGCTGCGGGTCGGGCGGCATGTTCGTCCAGGCCGAGAAGTTCATCGACGAACACCAGGGACGCCGTGACGACATCTCGGTCTACGGCCAGGAGAACAACGAGCGCACCTGGCGGCTGGCGAAGATGAACCTCGCCATACACGGCATCGCGGGCGACCTGAGCGAGAAATGGGACGACACGCTTCGCGTCGATCGCCACCCGGACCTGCGCGCGGACTTCATTCTCGCGAACCCGCCGTTCAACATGTCCGACTGGGCCCGGATCACCGATGACCCGCGCTGGCGCTACGGTGTCCCGCCGGCCGGCAACGCGAACTTCGCCTGGATGCAGCACATCGTCTCGAAGCTCGCCACGAACGGTGTCGCCGGCGTGGTGATGGCGAACGGGTCGATGTCGTCGAAGCAGTCCGGCGAGGGCCAGATCCGGGCCGCGCTCGTCGAGGCCGACCTGGTCGCCTGCGTGGTGGCCCTGCCGCCACGGCTGTTCCGTACCACCCCCATCCCCRCCTGCCTGTGGTTCTTCGCCAAGGACAAGACCTCGATGGGCGACAGGTCCCTCATCGACCGCCGCGGCGAGACCCTGTTCATCGACGCCCGCGGCCTGGGCATGATGGTCGACCGTGCGGAGCGCGTCCTCGCCGACGAGGACCTGGCGAGGATCGCCGACACCTACCATGCCTGGCGCGGCACCCACTCCGCCCGGGACAAGGGCCTGGCCTACGCCGACGTCCCGGGCTTCTGCCGCTCCGTGTCGACCGACGACATCCGCGCCCACGACCACGTCCTCGCCCCCGGCCGCTACGTCGGCACCACCGAGGTCGACACGTCGGGCGACGGGCCGATCGCGGAGAAGATCGACCGCCTCACCCAGGAGCTTCTCGCCCACTTCGCCGAGTCCGCCCGTCTGGAGAAGGAAGTCCGCGCCCATCTGGAACGCCTCGATGCCTGAGGCCGTGGCGAACGGCTCCGTGTGGCCGGTTCAACCGCTCGGAGAGCTGACCACGAAGATCGGGTCGGGCGCGACCCCGAGAGGAGGCAAGGAGGTATACGCCACCAGCGGGGCGGCGTTCATTCGTTCCCAGAACGTTCTGGACCATCGACTCGTACTCGACGGCGTGGCACGAATCGACGAGGAGGCGGCGCGGGCCCTGCGGGGTGTGGCGGTGCGCGCCGGCGACGTCCTCCTCAATATCACCGGCGACTCGATCGCTCGATGCTGTGTCGCCGGAGACGACTCGCTACCCGCGTTCGTCAGCCAGCATGTCGTCATCATCAGAACCACCGAACGCCTGAACCCGGTTTTCCTCCAGAAATATCTGGCCAGACCCGAATACAAGAGATTCATACTCTCGCTGAGCGCCGGAGGAACACGCCAGGCGATAACGAAGGGAATGATAGAGAGATTTCCCGTCGCCGTACCCCCGCGCCCCGAGCAGGACGCCGTGGCGGACATATTCCGAGCACTGGACGACAAGGTATCCGCCAACCTGGMGACGGCCAGCACGGCCGCGGAGCTCGCCGACGTGAAATTCGACGCGCTTGCCCCTGAACCTGGCCGTGACGGCGAGCTCGGCACGTTCGTGGACCTCGTCTATGGCAAGGCGCTGCGGGAGCCAGAACGTCGCCCGGGCGAGGTGCCCGTATTCGGATGCACCGGCCAGGTCGGCTGGCACGACCGAGCACTCAGCAGAGATCCCGGAGCGGTCGTCGGGCGCAAGGGAACCAACGCGGGCACCGTCTCATGGTCCCCGGCGCCATGCTGGGTCATTGACACGGCGTTCTACGCGGCACCGCGCCACGCGAAGGTGACCCCCGAGTTCGCGTATTTTCTCCTGAGAAGCGCACACCTGGAAGAGCGCGTCGGCGACTCGGCCATCCCCGGCCTGAACAGAACCGCGGCCCTGTCCACGCGGGTCCCTGACTTCAGTGACTCCGCCATCGCGGATTTCACCTCGGCGGTTCGCCCTCTGCTTGAGCTTGTAGACGGCATGGCCCGCCAGAACAGAAAACTGGCCGAGATACGGGACACACTGTTGCCAGGACTCCTGACCGGCGACATCCGCGTCCGCGCCCGAGACCGGTCCCCGACGCCGATCGTTGGCCAGCCCAGCCCTGACGGACAAATCGGACGGAAGCGCTGATCAGAGCGGTTGTCCCTGGCGGCGTTGACGCTCCGTGAATTCGGGGGGTGCACCACACGAACCGGACCTGCCGGACCCATCAGGCATGGTGGCGATATGCCCACCTCCGCCCACGAGACGCCGCTCGAGCTGCTCCGGCTCGACCCGTCCCTGCCCGACTGGGTGCAGAACGACCTGCTCGGCGACGATGCCCCCGCCTTCGACCACGCACGGCTGTACGACCCGAACGTCCGCCCGCGGACCTACCAGGCGGACGCGATGGTGCTGTACTGCGGACCCGACGACGCGCCGCTGCGTGCCGCCGTCTACGAGGTCCAACGCGGCCGGGACCCGGACAAGCTCGGATCCTGGAAGCCATACGTAGGGCAGATGGAGTCCGAGTTTCCGCTCAAGGCATCGCTGGTGGTCTTCGTCCCGGACCCGGCGGTCGCCAACTGGTACCGCGACCTGGTCGCCCGCGACACCCGAAGCGGCGCGTGGCTACGCCCCTTCTTCTTCACCCCCGCGGACGTACCGATGATCGTCGACGAGGAGCTGGCGGCGACCCGGCCCGCGCGGGTGCTGCTCTCGGCCATGTGCCACCTCCATGACACCCGCATCGACGAGATGTTCCCGGCGCTGCTGGCCGCACTGGACGCGCTGGAACCGGGCGTGAAGATCTTTTACGATGATGAGACGGTGGGTAGCCTGCCCGYGGCGGCCCGGGCACGATGGAAGGCGTTTCTGATGACGACAGCTCTCGGCCGGCGGTATCACAACGAGGAGTACAACGAGATCGACGCCCGCGGCGAAGCCCGCGGCGAGGCGAAGTCGGTGCTGCTCGTACTCGAGAGTCGCGGCGTACCCGTGCCCGACGCGATCCGCGAGCGGATCCTCGCCAGCGTCGACACCACGCAGCTCGACCAGTGGCTCCGCCGCGCGGCCACAGCGACCACTGTCGAGGACGTCGTTCGGGGCTAATGCTCCGTAGTGGCCCTCGCCCATCGATGAGGCGCCACGAAGGGCCTTAAAGGGCCGCGAATCGTGACGACCTACGCTGATGGCCATGGGCCACGTATCTGTCGCTGACCGCGACCGCGCACACGATCGCGCACGTGACGCGACCGTCCGATGACCCGCGTCGACATCGAGTACCGCACCGGCGTGCGCCGTCGGATCGCGGCAGGGGCGCGGTTGGTCGGGAGCTGGGACGCGGACGGCCGGCCGAGCGACGCGTGGGCCTCGGCACCGATGACGGCGACCATCGGCCCGGACGGCTGCATGGCGTTCCGGGCCCGTGTGACTCTCGATGTCCACACGCCTACCACCTTCCGCTGGGGCGTATGGCTGGTGCGCGACGACGGGTCGCAATTCTGGGGAATCCCCGGTGAAGTAGCGGACCCGGCTTCCACAGACCAGGTCCTTTCGCTCGACCTCGGGCCGGACGTCCCGGCCGAGATGAGCACGACCTTCACGCTGAGCAGTCATCACTTCCTCGGTGCCGTTCCGGTCGCCGCCCCCGCCCCCGCCGATGACGTCCGGGACGACACCGCCGGGGACGTCGACAGCGAGAACGGGAGCGACAGCGCGAGCGACGGCGCGAGCGACGGCGAAGGCGAGGGTAAGGGCGAAAGCGAAAGCACGGGCACGGCGGCGGACGCGGAGCGGATCCTGTTCCGGGTCTGGGCGCCGCACGCCAGGGCCGTCGAGGTCGCGTTCGGCGGCGAGAGCGGCTATATCGCTGACGACGGCCACGGCGAGGACGCGGCCATCGCCCGCCTACCGATGCGGCCGGGGCCGGACGGGGTGTGGGAGGCCTCGGCGGCGGGCTTCGCCGGCTGGGCGGGACGGCGTTACCTCTACCGGGTCACCCGGGAGGACGGCTCGGTCGCCTGGCGCACGGACATGTACTCCCGTCAGCAGTGCGGAGGCGGCGACGTCAACCCGCGCGGGGCGCACTACGACGGGACGGCGGCCGATCTGGACGGAACCGTCAGCTGCTCGGTGGTCGTCGACCCGCGGCCCCAGCCGGCGGACTTCTGGGCCGACGAGTTCGACCCGGCCAGCCCCGTGCCGCGCCGGGTCGAGGACCTGGTCATCTATGAGTTGCACGTCGGCGCCCTCGGCTTCGGGGAGACGCGGGCGGGCACCTTCGCCGACGCGGTCGCCTTCGTCGACTACCTCGCCGACCTTGGCGTCAACGCCGTCGAGCTGCTGCCGGTGCTCGAGTTCAGCGGCACCCGGTCCTGGGGATACGGCACCTCGCATTTCCTCGCCGTGGAGAAGAGCGCCGGCGGCCGCGACGGGCTCGCCGGCTTCGTCCGCGCCTGCCACCGACGCGGCATCGCGGTCCTCGTGGACCTCGTCTTCAACCACTACACGCAGGACGCCGAGCGGGCCGCGTGGATGTACGACACCACGACGCCAAGCCACAACGGGTACTACTGGTACGAGGGCTCGGACGCCGACCACGCCGACTTTCCGGACGGCGGCTACGTCGACAATCTGTCCTCCGGCTACGCACCCCGCTACCGCGAGGAACAGGTACGCGCGCTGTTCGTCGCGAGCGCTGTCGCGCTCCTCGAGGAGTTCCACGTCGACGGCTTCCGGCTGGACCAGACGACGTCGATCCACCTGTACAACGCGCTGCACGCGGACGGCCGGACGGCCGCGGCGGCGAACGTCGCCGGCCGCAAGTTCCTGCGCGAGCTCTGCCAGACGCTGAAGACCGTCGCCGGGGACGTCATCCTCATCGCCGAGGACCATTCCGGCCGGGACGCGGTGACCCGCCCGGCGCCCGCGGGCGGCCTCGGTTTCGACGCTCGCTGGTACGTGGACTTCTACCACCACCTGATCGGCGACAAGGGCGAGGGGCCGGAGTACGCGCGGCTCCTCGACACCGCCGGCAGGGACCTGGCCGGCCCGTTGGCGATGGGCCTTTTCGCCGGGGCGCTGGCCGGCTCGGCGGACCGGACTGTCGTCTACCCGGAAAGCCATGACGAGGCGGGAAACTCGGAGCACTCGGAACGCAACATCCTGGTCTCGGTGAACGACGCGCCGCTCGTCGGCGAGACCCGCTGGTACGCCGAGGCGAGAATCCGCTGCGTCACGGCGCTGTCCCTGCTCGCCCCGGGCACGCCGATGTTCCTCATGGGCGACGAGGTCGGTGCGACCAAGGCGTACACCTACAACCATTTCACCGAGGACAAGGAGGATCTCCACGGGCTGCGCGAGACAACCGGCGCGGGCCTGTTCGCCGCCCACCGCGACCTGGCCCGACTCCGGCTCGCCTCGTCCGCCGCGAGGTCCCGCGACGTCGAGATCCTGCACACGAACGACCCGGCCCGGGTGATCGCCTTTCGTCGCTGGTCCGGCCCGATCGCCGGCGAGACCCGGAGCGAGGAGCTTCTCGTCGTCGTCAGCCTGAACAACGCCTCGTTCCCGAGTTACCTGCTGCGTCACCCATCGCTGTCGGGCGCCCCCTGGCACCTCCGGCTGAGCACCGACGCCGCGATCTACGGCGGCCGGGGCGCTCCGGCGGCCCCGGCCCCGGCACTCATCCCGACGGCCGACGGCACGGTGGACCTTCCCCTCCCCGCCGTCGCCGCCCTGGTCTTCGAACGAACAGGCGGCGAACGAACAGGCGGCGGCTGAGGCCCGGGCCACCGGGCTAGGTGACGGGGGCGAGGTCCTCTCGGAGGGAGGCCTCCAGGTCGCCCTTTTCGCCGTGGGAGGCGGCGCGGGAGCCGTAGATCCAGATATAGGCCACGAACAGTCCCCAGGCCAGCACGCCGATGCCGATCCGGATCGCGGTCGGCAGGCCGGACGGCGTCACGAACGCCTCGATGACGCCGGAGAGCGCGAGCGCGACGGCGAGCCCGATCGCGATCGACACGGCGGCGCGGCCCTCCGCCGCGAGCGCCTCCGAACGGCGCCGACCGCCCGGCGCGATGATCGACCAGCCGAGCCGCAGGCCGACCGCTCCAGCGACGAAGACGACGGTCAGCTCAAGCATCCCGTGCGGCAGGATCAACGAGAAGAACTGGTGGCTCTCTCCGCAGCTCGACATGTAGCCGCCGACGACGCCGAGGTTCAGCGAGTTCTCCAGCAGGACGACCAGCGTCGGCACGCCGAGCAGCGCCCCGAGCGCGATCGCCTGCGCGGACACCCACGCGTTGTTCGTCCAGATCTGGCTCGCGAACGATCCCGCCGGATTCTCGCTGTAGTAGGACGCGAAGTCGTGACGGCACAGCTGGGCCACCTCGTCCGACGGGACCAGCCGTGCCTGTGCCGTCTGGTCGTAGACGACCCACAGCGCGCATGCCAGGGCGAACAGCAGGCAGAGGACGGTCGTCGCGATGGCCCACCACCGGCGCGCGTAGACCGCCGCGGGGAAGGTGATGGTGAAGTACCGGGCGACCACGTGCCAGCCGGGGTCGGCGGTACCGGTGACGGCCGCGCGGGCGCGGATCACCAGCGCGGACAGGTCGTCGACCATGGCCTGGTCGCGCGAACGGCTCCTGATCACCGACAGCTGGGTGGCGACTCGCTGATAGAGCTCKACCAGCTCCTCCAGCTCCTCGCTCGGCATCTTGCGAGGCCGGTTCGCCTGGTCGACGAGGTAGCGCAGCCGGAACCACTCCGGYCGGTGGACGGCGACGTACGCGTCCAGGTCCATCAGTCTGCCCACTCTTCCCAGCCGCCGCGCCGCGTGAGACGTCAGCCACCCACGATCCTTGACCGTCCGTGCTCCACGGTCACGGCACCGCCACAGCCACATCCGTCCGCGCGCACTCACCCGAGCACCGAAATACTGTCAGACCGCTCGCGGCTCCTGGCGACCCCCGTCRCCGACCCGACCCGCCGGCGGCGGCGACCGGCCAGGGCCGCGACGCCGGTCGAGAAAGCGACCCAGGGGGTGGCGGGTGGCGTCGATGGACGACGATGTACGGACGCCGGTCAGCGATGACGGCGGCCGGCGGAGCGGAGGGAACCCCACCATGGGCGAGCACCGGGGCGCGCGGGGCGCGGCCGGATGAGCCAGGTCGTCACCGGCGAGGCGGTCGCCATCGACCTGCGGCCGGCCCAGCTCGGCTCGCGCATGATCGCCGGGCTCGTCGACCTGTTCATCCAGCTGGTCGTGCTCTACGGCGTACTGGTGGCCACGGTGGTGACGGTCAATCCGGAGGACGAGGCCCTCGCGATCGCGATCTTCCTCGTCGTCTACGTCGCGACGATGCTCGGCTACCCGGTGATCTTCGAGACGTTCCTGCGTGGCCGGACCTGCGGCAAGATGCTGATGAAGCTGCGCGTCGTGCGCGACGACGGCGGGCCGGTCCGCTTCCGCCACGCGTTCGTCCGCGGGCTCATCGGGGCGGTCGTCGAGCGGCCGGGAGGCCTGTTCGGGCTGCCCGCGGTCGTGGCGATGCTGTTCTCCCGCCGCTCCAAGCGGCTCGGTGACCTGTTCGCCGGCACCGTGGTGATCCATGAAGGGGTGCCGTCGATGGCCGGGGTGGTGCCCGCGGTGCCGGCGCCGCTCGCGGGCTGGGTCGCCAGGCTGGACCTCACCGGCCTCGACGACGACCTGACCGGCACCGTGCGCGGGTTCCTCGGCCGGATGCACGAGCTGTCCCCCGAGGCCCAGGAGCGGATCGGCGCGGACCTCGTCGCCCAGGTCCGCGCCGTCGTCACGCCGCCGCCCCCGTCGGGCACTCCCGGGTGGGCATATCTGTCGGCGGTGCTGGCCGAGCGGACCCGCCGGTCCTACCGTCGGCTGCGCGCGGTCTCCCGGGCGCGGTACGGCCCGGGCGAGATCCCGGGCGTGCCGCTCCACTACTACCCGGGGCACCTGCTGACGCCCGAGGTCCTCGCCCCGCCCCCGCCGCCCGCCTACGTCGGGCCTCAGCCGACCGGCGGTCAGCCGATGCCTGGCATGCCGGGGCCGCCGCCCGTCGGTATCGGTTTCTACCGCTGAGGCGGGCCCGAAAAACTGACATCGTCGTGGCAGAGTTTTGGCGCCACTTGACCAGGGAAGCCCAAAAAATCTGACCAGTTGATGTCAGAACCTCCGGTCGTCGATTGGCCAGACGAGAGCTCCGGCGCGCGCCCGGCCCTTCCGCGGCCGGTAACCAGTCGGCGGGACCCCGCGGACAGGTCGGCGCGGAAGAGCGCGGGCCTCAGGAACCGTGCCGCCACGAGTTCAGATACTCGGCCTGGGTCGGCGTGAGCCTGTCGATCTCGAGACCCATCGTCTCGATCTTGAGGCTGGCGACCCGCTTGTCGATCTCCACTGGGACGTCGTGGACGCCCGGCGCGAGCGACCGCGCGGCCTTGGTCAGCCACTCGGCGGTCAGCGCCTGGTCGGCGAACGACATGTCCATCACCGCCGCCGGGTGGCCCTCCGCCGCGCCGAGGTTGACCAGCCTTCCCTCCGCGAGCAGCAGCACCCGCCGGCCGTCGGCGAGCACGTACTCGTCGGTGCTCGGCCGGACGCGGCGCGGCCCATGGGTGGCGAGCGCGGCCAGCCCAATAATGTCGATCTCCACGTCGAAGTGCCCGGAGTTGGCCAGGATCGCCCCGTCGCRCATCAGCTCGATGTGCTCGGGCCGGATGACGTCCCGGTTGCCGGTGACCGTGATGAACACGTCGCCCACCGCCGCCGCCTTCGTCATCGGCAGCACCCGGAAGCCGTCCATCGCCGCGTCGAGCGCCTTGGTCGGGTCGATCTCGGTGACGACCACGTTGGCGCCCATCCCCTTGGACCGCGACGCCACGCCCCGGCCGCAGTAGCCATAGCCGGCGACGACCACCGTCCTGCCCGCGAGCAGCGTGTTCGTGGCCCGGAAGATGGCGTCCAGGGTGGACTGACCGGTGCCGTAGCGGTTGTCGAACATGTGCTTGGTGTCGGTGTCGTTGACCGCGACCACCGGGAAGCGCAGGGCGCCCTCGGCCGCCATCCGCCGCAGCCGGATCACCCCGGTCGTGGTCTCCTCGCAGCCCGCGAGCACGCCGTCGAGCACGTCCTGGCGGGCGGTGTGCAGGGTGTTGACCAGGTCGCAGCCGTCGTCGAAGACGTAGTGCGGGGCGAGGTCGAGGGCGGCGTCGATGTGCGCGTAGTACCCGTCGCGATCGACCCCGTTGCGGGCGTACGTCGACACGCCGTACTCGGCGACCAGCGCCGCGGCCGTGTCGTCCTGGGTCGACAGCGGGTTGGACGCGCACAGCACCACCTCGGCGCCACCCGCGACCAGTGCGCGCATCAGGTTCGCGGTCTCGGTGGTGACGTGCATGCAGGCGGCGATCCTGACACCGGCGAAGGGCCGCTCGCGGGCGAAGCGGGCGCGCACCTGGCGCAGCACCGGCATGGCCCGGTCGGCCCACTCGACGCGGGCGACGCCCTGCTCGGCCAGCGAGAGGTCGGCGACGTCGTGCCTGGGCAGGCCGGCCGCCGGCGCCGCGGGGATGGAGGTGGTCACGGTCATGGTGCTGCCGCCTCTCGGTCTCGACCCAGGTGTGGCTGGGTCAGGTACGGCGCCGGCCACGCCGGCACGGCTGGCACGGCTGGGCACGGTGAGTTGTGGCGCGGCGCCGTACCGAGAACGACGATCCAACCCGCGGACGAGGGCTGTCAATGAAACTGACAGAGAGCTGTAAGCTTCCGTGCCAACGAAGGCTCGCTCCGGCTACGCTTCCCCCGTGATCGCCCCCAGAGCTGGCGCCAATCAGGCAGCTTCGTGGCTGGCCGGGCCGCGACGGGCCTTCATGGAGGCCCAGGTGCGAGAGGAACGGTTCGTCCGGGAGGTGCTCGACCGGCTGCGGGCGCGCGTCCGGCTGCGGCCGGAGCAGCGGCTGCCGATCACCAAGGCCGCCGACGTGCTGGAGACGACGCCGCGGATGCTGCGCTACCGGGAGTCGCTCGGGCTGGTGACGGCCGCCCGGTCGCCGGGCGGGCACCGCGAGTACGGCGAACGCGAGTTGCTCGCCGCCGCCTACGCCGACGAGCTGGAGCGCCGCTACCAGATCAGCCCCAGCGATCTGGCGTTCGCGGTGCGGGTGCTGGCCGAGCCCGCCGTCGCGGCCGACGTCCGCCGCCTCGGCGAGCTCACCCGCCGCATCAACACGCCCCCGCCGGTGGCCGCCCTCGACTTCGAGGCCCAGAAGGCCCGCCGCCTCCTCGACCTCCCCTGAGGCAGCGACCGCCGACCACGTCAACGGACCCACGCCCAGCGGCGGCCGGGCGCGCACGTCCGCGACGGCCCCGGATCTCGGGCGGGCACACCGAACATCCCGGCGGCAATGGGGGACCATCAGGCGAGCAACCTTATGACCCATAGCTAAGTACTTACAGTGACACAGTCTCAGCCTTCCGTAGTCGACAGGGCCGTCCGGTACGGTTGTCCTTGCTCGCGACGAACCATTTGCGCGGGCACGGACCGGTCAGCGGGCGCCAGCCCACCCACGCGCCGGCCGGCCGTGGACCTGGCCAGCCGACGAGGCCGGACCGGGCGGCGGCCACCAGACCGGGCGCCGTACGGCGACCTTCCGGCGGCTCGCGCATGCTTGACAGGTCCACCGACACGTCCCCGGCCTCGCCCGGCCGGGCCGACGTCACTGATCTCCTGCTGGGGGTGACGGCCACGGCTGCCGGACGGGACACGCAGACTCCGGTCACGCCGACTGGACGGGCCGCGCGACGCGCCGCGGGCGCCACGCCGGCGCGGCGGCGCGGAGGCCACTCCGCCCAGAACGGCGACACCGGGCCGAAGGCGCGGACCGCGCGAGACGGCTGGGCCGCCCTGGTGGCGGCCCGGAGCGGCGCCCCGGGCGCGGCGGGCAGGCCGAGCAGCCTGCGTAGCCTGCTCGAGGATTCGGGCCCGCCGGCGCCACCGCGCCGGAGCCGGTCGTGGTTCGCCAAGCGGGGCGTGATCCTCTCGTTGTCGCTCGGCCTGGTCATGGCGCTGTTCGCGCTGCCCGTGGTCGCCGGTGCCGGGCTGTTCGCGAAGGCGTCGGCCGACCACTTCCTGGGTCTGCCGTCCGAGCTGCTGACGCCGCCGCTGGCGCAGAACTCGCAGATCCTCGCGGCCGACGGAAGCGTGATCGCCACGCTCCACGGCGAGCAGAACCGGGTCCTCGCCAAGCCCGAGGAGATCCCGCAGGTCATGCGGCAGGCGATCGTCGCGATCGAGGACTCCCGGTTCTACGAGCACGGCGGATACGACTCGAAGGGCATGCTGCGAGCGCTGCTGCGCAACAGCGAGTCCGGCGACGTGCAGCAGGGCGCCTCGACGCTGACCCAGCAGTACGTCAAGAACGTGCTGCTCCAGAACGCGCGCACCCCCGAGGAGCGCGCGGCGGCGATCGACACCTCCGTGTCCCGCAAGCTCCAGGAGCTGCGCTACGCGACCACGCTGGAGAAGGAGCTGTCGAAGGACGAGATCCTCGTCCGCTATCTCAACATCGCCTACTTCGGCGACGGCGCCTACGGCATCGGCACCGCCGCGCAGCACTACTTCGGCGTCAACGTCTCCCAGCTGACGCTGGTCCAGGCGGCGCTGCTCGCGGRCCTGGTACAGAGCCCGTCGCGCTACAACCCCGTGCTCAATCCCAAGGACGCGCTGGATCGGCGCAACGACGTCCTCGACCGGATGGTCACGTCGAAGTTCGTCTCGGCGACGCAGGCCGACGGCGCCAAGCAGATGCCGATCACGCTGAACATCACCAGCGGCAGCTCCGTCGACTCCTGCGCCGAGGCGTCCGTGACCGCGCCGTTCTTCTGTGACTACGTCCGTACGCAGCTCCTCGCGAGCAAGGCGCTCGGCGCGACCCAGGACGATCGCGATCGCCAGGTCTACGAGGGCGGCCTGCAGATCCACACCACCCTGGACCCGAAGGTCCAGGCGGCGGCGCAGGCCGCTGTCGACGCCACCGTCGGCGAGGGGAACCGGGTCTCGGCCACCGAGGTCATCGTCCAGCCCGGCACGGGCAACATCCTCGCGATGGCCGTCAACCGGAAATTCGGTGACGACGCCTCCAAGTTCCAGACCAAGATCAATCTTGCGACACACGCCAGCTTCGAGCCCGGATCGACCTTCAAGGCGTTCACGATGGCCAAGGCGCTCGAGGAGGGCTATGGCCTGGGGACCCAGTTCTACTCGCCGGCCTGCGTCATAGTCGACGAGTTCCCGCTCGGGGGCCGCGAAGTGGACGGCGACGACGAGTGCGCGAGAAAGGGCTACTCGAACGCCGAAGCGAACGAGGCCGGCACCTTCGACATGAGCCAGGCGACCTGGAAGTCGGTCAACACCTACTTCATCCAGCTGCTGGCGAAGGTCGGCGTCCTGCCGACCGCGGAGCTGGCGAAGCGCCTTGGCATCCCGGACTCGACATACACAGACGCAAAGATCATCCTCAACCCGACCTTCGGTGGCCTGACGCTCAGCCAGCAGATGAAGATCTCTCCGCTCGTCATGTCCAGCGCCTACGCGACGTTCGCCGCCGGCGGGAAGTACTGCACGCCCAGGTTCGTGACGTCGGCGACCGACTCGTCCAACAAGAACGTGGACATCGCGCCGGCACCGAACTGCACACAGGCCATCAGCAAGGAGATCGCCGACACCGTCGCCAGCGTGCTTGCCGGCGTCGTCACCAAAGGCACCGGTACGAAGGCGGCGATCGGTCGGCCCGTGGCCGGCAAGACGGGAACGAACGACGACTTCACCAGCGCCTGGTTCATCGGCTTCACCCCGCAKATGTCCTCCGCGGTGGCGGTCGGCGACCCGCGGGGCAGCACTGCCCAGTACGCGCTGCGGAACGTCCAGGCGAACGGACAGACCTGGCCGGAGGTGTTTGGTGGCGACCTGCCCGCGCTCATCTTCAGCCGCACACTGAAGCCGGCGCTGCAGGACGTACCGGTCCTGGCACTACCGAAGGCCGACCCGAAGACCGCGCAGGGCACGAAGAGCGGCCTGCAGAACCCGGACAAGGTGCCGGCGCCCACCGTCACCCCCGGGATCACCCTCGGCCCGGACGGCCAGCCGCTCCCCGGCCAGCCCACGGTCACGCCCCAGCTCCCGGGTCAGCCCGGCGACGGCCAGAACCCCTTCGAACAGAACCCGGGCCAAGGCGGCGACAACGGCGGTCAGGGGGAACCGGGCCCTCGGTGACCCGCCCCCAGTCGTCCCACACGCTGGCCCGGGCTCGCCGGGCCCTGCCCGTCCGGCAGGGCCCGGCGATTCGCTCCCGCTGACGAACCCGAACCCAGTCCGGAAAGCCGCCGAGGGGAAAGACGCCAACCTCGGACGGGTCGAGGTAGCCCCGACGTAGGGGGCCGACATCACGTTTTTCCTGAGGCCCCCCGCGGCCGAGCGCGACGCGCCCTCGCAATCCCTGCTCGAACCACGTCGCTCCCCTGGTGGACAGCCCAGCGGAACCGTCAGTGAATGCGTCGAGTCAGTGAATGCGGTCGAGGTCGTGGATCGCGGGTTCGAGGCTCGGGTCAATGCCGATCAGCATCGCCAGGTACACCGAGGCGTAGTCGAGCAGGCCAACCAGGGACGCCAGCCGCTCCACCGGGTGGGAGCCGGCCGCAGAGAGCTCGGTGACGCCGACGCCGCGCTCCGCGGCGACCCTGACGCTCGCGTCGGCCCGCCGGCTCACGTCCGGGTGCTCGTTGCCCGGGTCACGCAGCAGGATCAGCCGCAGCCGGGTGGTGAGCTGATCGTCGGCCCGGTCACGGAAGAAGTCGTCGAGCTCGTCGTCTCCGCCCGTCGCGGCGGCCGCGCGCGCGCCGAACACGCCGTCGAAGGCGGCGATCTGGTAGATCGCCGGGTGCGGCAGACCACCATGCAGCACCGGGTACTTCGCGGTGACGGCGAGCTGGGTCGCGGCGCGGCTGGCCGCCGCGGCCGTCGCCGGCGACGTGCCCCAGATCATCGGCAGCGTGCCGGCGAGCTCCAGGGCGAGCAGCTTCGCCGGGTTGACGAACGACTCGCTGGACGGGCGGCTGCGGGTGGCGATCTCCTCCAGCCGGGCCGCCGCCGCCTCGACGCCCGCGGCCACGTCACGGCAGACGCCGAGGGCGGCACCGGCCACCAGCAGCGGGGTGGCCAGCGCCCAGAGGCTCGCCCGTTCCGGCCTGGCACCGTCGATCGCGACGAAAGAAGCTCTGGCCCGCTCGGCGAGGTAGTGCAGCGGCGTGTCGGCCGGGCCGACGGCCAGGACCCGGCAGCCGCGCCGGTCGGCGTCCTCGACGGCGTTCAGCGTCAGCGGTGACCGTCCCGAACCGGAGACCGCGAGCACCACATCGGCGACACCCACCCAGCCGGGCAGCCCGTGGTCGTGATGACCGATCACGGGGACCGGGCTGGTCGCCCCGGCCGCGGCGACGAGCACGTCGGCCGCCCCTGCCGCCGCGCCCGTGCCGACGACCAGCACGGCCCGCGGGCGCCCGTCGGCGCCCAACCGGCCGGCGCCCGCCTCCTCGGCGAGCCGCCAGGTCTCACGGATCTGGCGGCCACCGGTCGCCAGCTCCCGCAGTAGCCCGCCAGGGTCGGCGGCGGCCAGTCGTTCCGACTCGTCCAGGACACGCTCGTCGACGTACACGTTGGTCGTCAACCGCTCTCGTGTCCCCGGCAATCCGGGGACCTCTCCGGGCCGGCGAACCCGGCCTCGCCGCGCATGTCAGGACGAGGCTGGCGCGGCGGGTTCCGGGAAGGGCGTCGCCTCGTCGAGCAGCATCACCGGAATGTCGTCACGCACCGGGAACGCAAGGTTGCAGGCGGTGCAGACGAGCACCGGGGCACCCGCCAGGGTGTCCTGGCGCAGCGGCGCGTGCTGCGGGCACGGGCACGCGAGAATCTCCAACAGCAGCGGATCGAGGCTCATCTTGGCAACTAGTCCCTTCCACCACGGATGCTGGCCAGGACTTCGTCCCGGAGCCGGCTCATGGTGCCATCATCCTCCGCCTCGACGTTGAGGCGCAGCAGCGGTTCGGTGTTGGACGGCCGCAGGTTGAACCAGGAGCCGTCCGCGAACGACATCGTCAGTCCATCCAGGCGGTCGATGTCGGTCGCCTTGTCCGCGTAGGCGGCCTCGATCGCCGTCATCGACGCCGTCGCGTCGGCGACCTCGGAGTTGATCTCACCGGACGCGGCGTAGCGGGCGTAGCCGTCCAGCAGCGCCGACAGTGGCCGATCCTGGCCGCCAAGCGCGGCGAGCACATGCAACGCGGCGAGCATGCCCGAGTCGGCCCGCCAGAAGTCGCGGAAGTAGAAGTGCCCGGAGTGCTCGCCGCCGAAGACGGCGCCGGTCCTGGCCATCTCGGCCTTGATGAACGAGTGCCCGACGCGGGTGCGCACCGGGGTGCCGCCCAGCCTGGTGACCAGCTCGGGGACGCCCCGGCTGACGATCACGTTGTAGATGATCGTGCCGCCCGGGTCGCGGGCGAGCTCCCGCTCCGCGACCAGGCCGGTGATCGTCGACGGGGACACCAGCTCGCCGCGCTCGTCGACGACGAAGCAACGGTCGGCGTCGCCGTCGAAGGCGAGGCCGATGTCGGCGCCACTGTCCCGGACGGCGGCCTGCAGGTCGCGCAGGTTCTCCGGCTCGATCGGGTTCGCCTCGTGGTTCGGGAAGCTGCCGTCCAGCTCGAAGTACAGCGGGACCAGCTCGACGGGCAGGCCGGCGAAGGCGGCGGGGACGGTGAACCCGCCCATGCCGTTGCCCGCGTCCACGGCCACCTTCAACGGCCGGATGCCGGAAAGATCGACGAGGCCGCGCAGGTGGGCGACGTAGGCGTCCCGCAGGTCGACCTCGCGCACCGTGCCCCTGCGCCCGGTGGGCTCGGGGCCGCCGTTGGCGACCATGTCGCGGATCTCGGCGAGACCGGTCTCCTGGCCGATGGGCGCGGCTCCCGCACGGCACATCTTGATGCCGTTGTACTTCGCCGGGTTGTGCGACGCCGTGAACATCGCGCCGGGGATGTTCAGCGAACCGGCGGCGAAGTACAGCAGATCCGTCGAGCCGAGACCGGCGAGCACGACGTCGGCGCCCTGGCCGGTCGCGCCGTCGGCGAACGCGCTGGACAACGGGACGGACGAGTCCCGCATGTCGTGGGCTATGACGATCTCGGTGGCGCCGGTCAGCCGGACGAACGCCGCGCCGGTGGCGCGAGCGATGTCGGCGTCGAACTCGGACGGCACGACTCCGCGCACGTCATACGCCTTGAAGATCCGGGCGAGGTCAAGCCCCATTGCCCTCCACCTTCCGCACCCCGTCTCACGGTCGGCGCTGTCTCACGGTCGGCGCTCCGCCGCGGCTGGTTGTCTCTGTCTGCAACGCGACCGACCCTATCGGGCGCGCCCGGCCCCTCCGCCAGGCACCCCAGGCACCCACAGACCGACCACGGCCACGGGCCCTCGTCGCGCGGGACGATCAGCCGGATCGCCCGCTCTCCGCCGCTCTCCGCCGGACGGGCGACCCCGCCGTCCAGGAGCGTCTAGGAGGTGCGCACGGCTCGCAGATGACCGCGACGGCCCCCGCCGGGGTCATCCCGCGGCGGCTCCTCGGTCCCGGCCTGCACCGGGCCGTGGCCGGGCACCGGGCCGTACCCCGGAACCGGGCCATACCCCGGCGTCTCCCCGGGCAGCGGGCCGGGCCGGGCGACCTCGCGGACGACGTCCGCGAGTGCTTCCAGGTCGTCGGTGGCCGGGTTGCGCGGGGGTTCCGGATCGATGCGCACGACCGCCCAGCCCCGCGGCACGGTCAGCCGGTCGGCGTGTGGGCCGCACAGGTCGTACGAGTGTGGTTCCACGTACGGCGACAGCGGCCCGAGCACCGCGGTGGACTCCGCGTAAGCGTAGGTGAGTGTGGCAACCGCGACCGCGGAACAGGCCGAGCGGGAGCAGCGCCGGGGCTTCACGTTCCGGACGGTAGACCCCGGAACGGGCGGCGGCCACAACCGCCCGCCGTGTCGCGCCCCAGACGGCGCGACTGTGACTTAACCTGACCCGATCCATCACTTTCCGTTGCCCAACAGCAACTTCGGGCAATAGCTTAAGGTATTTAACCGATCACCCGGAGTCCTCGACTCCCTCGCGGTCACGTCGCCTCGCCACCTCACCCGCGCGCACCGGGAAAACGCCCAAAGACCGACAGCGGGGCGCGCGGCGTTACGCTGGGCCGGTGGTGGACGAAGCGCCGGCGCCCGGGCCGCTGCCCGCCGCGCCCTTCCCGACGCCCATGCGGCGGGCGATCCCCGCACGCCGCCGGCGGGACCGGCGCGGCCGCGGAATGCGCGGGACCCTGTTCCCCCCGGACGTGCCGGCGTACTCGACCCGCGGGGAGCGGTTCGACGACCTCGTGCTCGACGCGGTCGAGCACCTCGACCTTCGCTGGTCCGACCAGCTCGCCGGGGTGGAGTTCGCGGTCGAGGACGTGCCGCCCGTGGGCGTCTCCGACGACGTCGTCCCCCTCGCCCTCTACCAGCCAGGCACCGGCCGCGGCCGGTCCGCGACACCTCGGCGCATCGTGGTCTACCGCCGCCCCCTGGAGGCCCGCGCCGTCGACACCGAGGACCTCGCCGAGCTCGTCCTCGACGCGATCATCCACGAGGTGGCGGACATGCTCGGTGTCGACCCGGCCGTCATCGACCCCGAAGGCCACGGCTGGGGCGAAGAGGAGTAGTCGCGGTCAGGTGGGGGCGACCTACGATGACGGCGGATCCGCCCGCATTTGGCGGCGCGGCCGCGACCCGACCTCCGGGAGAGCCAGCACGATGAGCGCAGACGCCCACGCCCAGGGCGCCGTGGCGGCGGTGGCGCGCCTGCTGCCGGTGTACGGGCAGGTGCAGCACTACGCGTGGGGCTCGCCAGACGCGATCTACGACCTGCTCGGTGAGGCGCCCACGGGGCAGCCGGCCGCCGAGCTGTGGCTCGGGACCCATCCGGTCGCCCCGGCGGAGGTCGACGACGCCGGCCGCCGCCGCCCGGCCGCCGAGCTGATCGGCGCGCTGCCGTTCCTGCTCAAGGTGCTGGCCGCCGAGAAGGCGCTCTCCCTCCAGGTCCACCCGGACCGGGGGCAGGCCCGCGCCGGCTTCGACGCGGAGCAGCGGGCCGGCATCCCGCTGGACGCGCCGCGGCGCCGCTACCGCGACCCCAACCACAAGCCCGAACTGATCGTCGCGCTCACCCCGTTCCGGGCGCTGGCCGGGATCCGCGCGCCAGCGCGGACGCTCGCCGTCATCAGGGCGTTCGGCGTCGCGGAGCTCTCGGCCGCGTTCCGGCCGCTCGACGCCGACCCCGCCCGCGGCGCGGCCGCCGTCCTGCGCACCCTGCTGACCCTGCCCCGTGAGCGCGGCCGGGCGCTGGCCGGTGAGCTCACCCGCGCGGCGTCAACCGTGGCGGCCCGCGACGATGGTGACAAGGACGTCGCCCGGGCGGCGGACCTGGTCGGCCGGCTCGCCGCCGCCCACCCCGGAGACGTCGGCATCGCCGCGGCGCTGCTGCTCAACGACGTCACCCTCAACCCGGGTGAGGCGCTGTTCCAGCCGGCGAAGCTGCTGCACGCCTATGTCCACGGCGTCGGCATCGAGATCATGGCGACGTCGGACAACGTGCTGCGCGGCGGCCTCACCCCCAAGCACATCGACGTCGACGAGCTGCTGCGCCTGCTCGACCCGACGCCCTCGGCCGCGCCCGTCCTCACCGCGAAGATCCTGCGGGCCGGCGCGGGTGGGCTGGTGCGCTACTGGCCGGTGCCCGTCGACGACTTCGTGCTCGCCGAGGCCATCTGCGCCGGCGGCGAGGTCACGTTGAACCGCCCGATGGTGCTGCTCGCCGTCGACGGCACGGTGGACGTCAGGACCACGAGCGACGCCGCGGCGGCGGCCGGATCCACGGTCGAGCCCGCGTCGGAGGCCGGGCAGGCGGGAAGCGGGACCGGCGACGACCCGGCCGCCGCGGGCACGTCGATCCGCCTGACCCGCGGGCAGGCGGCGGTGCTCACCGCGCCGGCCACGGTCACGCTGCGCGGCACCGGCCGTGTCTTCGCCGCCCGCCCCGGCAGCCGGCCAGCCCCTCGGCCGGCCTGACGACCTCGCTCGAGCCACCTTCCGCCGGCGCGCCGGGCGTCGGTCGCCTACCGCGCGGCCGACGGGTCCGCGACCAGGACGGCGGGGCCGACGGGATCCGCGGGGACGAGCGGTAGCACCGAGCTGACGGTGCGCAGGCGCGGGCCGTCGGCGCCGGTCTCGCCGTCCGCGGCGTCCGTGCCAGCTGGCGGTCCGGCCGGTTTCCCGAGCAGCTCCGTCACTCCGACGGGGCCCCCGGAGACGGACAGGACGCCGCCGGAGTAGCCGGCCGGGAGAGCGACGGCGGCCGTGCCTCCGCCGGGAACCACCACCGTGCGGCCGTCGAGCCGCGCCGTCGCCGGGCCGGCCGGCGCCGCGAGCAGCAGCTCGCCGGCGGCGCCCGGCGGGACGGGCGGGACGTCCAGATACGGCACCGGCGAGTGGTCCGCGGGCGAGGAACGAGCGGTGGCGGACGCGGCGGCACCGGGCGCCTGCCCATCCGCCGGCACCGGTGTGCCGGCGACCCAGACCCCACCATCCGCGTCCGCGCCGCCGCCAGCATCGGCGCCCGAGCCCGAGCCGCCGGCCGCGCGGACACGGTCCGGAGCGCCGGACGGCAGCCGCAGGCCGGCGACGACCGGGGCCGGGCCCGCCGTCTCGACCAGCACACCGACGGACTCACCGCGGGGCAGCGTCAGCGGGATCGACGTCGCCTCGCCTCCGGGCACCGCCACGGCGTCGAGGCCGGCCGGACTGGTGGGCCAGCCGCTGGACGTCACCAGGCGGACGCGGACCCGTGCGTCCGCGGCCGGAGCCGCGACGACCAGCTCGGCGGCGGCCCCACCGGCTCCCGGCGGGGCCAGCACGGGGCCGACCAGCACAGCCCGGCCCGGCGCGGCCGTGCCGGGGACCGGGACGAGGTCCCAGGCGCCGCCGTCGCTCGGCCGGTCGACCAGCCAGGGCGACACCCGACCGGCCCTGACCTCGACGCCGACCACGGCCGCCGCGGCCTCGGGCGCGACGGCCGCGAGGCGCCGGCTCGCGGTCTCACCGGGAGGCACCACGACCTCGGTGACGGTCGGCGCCCTGCCGGGCGCGAGCGCGTGGACCGCGAGCCGGGCCGGCGCCGAGCCGGGATTCGCCAGGAAGAGAAGCGGATCGTGACCGGCCCCGGTCGCCGGGCCGGCGAACCAGGTCCAGCCGGCGGACGGCCCGCACAGGTCCCGCACCGGCCCCGCCGCGCCGCCGGGCGCCGTCACCGTCGCCGACAGGTTCGCCACGGTGCTTCCCCGCAGCGCCACCGGCCGGCCGGAGGAGACCGCGAGCCGCGTCAGCCCGGCCCGGTCGGCCGCCGACAGCTCGGCGAGCGCCGCGAGGCCGGGCGGAGGCTGCGGCGCCGGGGCCGCGGCGAGCCTGGCGAGCCCGGCCTGCTCCCCGGGCGGCAGCGCCGCGAGCGCGGCCAGCGCCTTCGCGTCCGCCCGCGACTTCAGGGCGGACAGCGCCTGGCGGGTCTCCGGCGACAGGCTGGCGAGCCCGGAGAGGTCCGACGGAGCGGGGGGCGGGGCCGCGACCGGCGGTGGCTGGGCGCCGGGCACCTCCAGGTGGCCTCGGCGCGCGTCGCCGCGCAGCACCGCCGTCGACGGCGGGCGCCACGCCGACGGCCCGTCCGTGCCCGCGGCGTCGCTGCCCGCCGTCCCCTCGCCCGCCGCTTGGTCGGGCGAACCGCCGTCCTCGCCGCCAGGAGCGCCGCTGCCCTCGCCACCCTCACCGTCGGTGACGAGGGTCGCGGCGACCTGGCCGCGGGTGTCGGAACGGGCGATGTCGATCCGGGTCGGCGCCCGGCCGGCTGAGCCGAGGTCGGGGCAGACCAGGGCGCGGCTGCTCGGCGGGGCGCCCACCCGGTAGACGGTCCCGGCGGCGACCGGCTCTCCTGGCGGCGCCAGCATCGGCAGCCTGCCGGGTACCAGCACCGCCGCGGTCACGATCGCCGCCGTCCCCGCCACCGAGGCCGTGACCGTCGCGGGCATCGGCCCCCACCGGCGTCGGCGCGTCCCGTCGCCGCTCATCCGCCCGCCGACCAGACCGTCGCGCCGCCTCGGCGCCGCCGCCGCCACCAGGTCCCGGCCCAGGTCGACGCCGCGGCCAGTGCCAGGGCGCCGACGATCGCCGCCTCGACGACGACCAGCGCGCGGTGCGGCGTGTGGTCGTAGCGCACCTGGACCTCGCCCCCCGGGCCCCCGGGCACCTCGAACGCCTGCGCCCAGCCCCAGGCGGCCACAGGGGTGAGAGGGTGACCCGCCAGGGTCGCCCGCCAGCCGGGGTCCGTCGGTTCCGCCAGCACCAGCAGCCGCCCGGCCGGTCCCGCGGGCAACCGGCCGTCGGACGACGTCTCGAAGGACGTCACCGGCGCGCTCGTGCGCGTCTCGGGACCGGAGGCCGCGAGCGCCGTGCCAGGACCCATCGTCACCCGACCGACGGCCGCGGCGCGGACCGCCGCGACACTGCCCGTCCCTGAGCGGCCCGATTGGCCGGCGGGGCCGGAACGGGCCGCGCCGGCGAGCCCGGGGGGCAGCAACCGCGCCTCCGCGGCGGCGCCGAGGCCCGGCGTGAGCCGCCAGTAATAGCCGTCGAGCCTGGTCTGGTCACGCTCGAGGTTGTCGGAGGCGTCGAGCGCGCCGGTGAGCCGGCTGGTCGCGTCGGCCGGGACCTGGGCCGCGTCGCCGGGCCGGGCACCATCCGCCGGAACGAACACGGCTCCGGCGCCGAGTGCCGGGAGCGCCGCGGCGCCCCAGCCACCACCCACGGTCAGGTCCGCCACGGCGAAGGCCAGGAACTGGGCCGCGGGCCGGGACGAGCCGCCCGCCGCGTCGACGATCGTCGGGCCGTGACCGCCGGTCAGCGTGTATGTCACGCCGCCGGCCGACGGGCGCAGCACGAGGGTGCGGCCCGCGCCCGGCTGGGCGGCGACCACGGTGTCGTCGACGTCGCCGAGCGGGCTCGCGTCGGCCCAGCCGGCCGGATCGGGCGGGGTGCCAAGCGCGCCCGCGGCCCGCGCGAACAGCAGGGCCGGCGCGAGGATGACGAGCCCGGTGAGCGCCACCGCGCGGCTGTCCGTGAGCCGCCTGGCCGGCGCCGCGCCGCCGGCACCCGCGTCCGCTCGCCCGGTACGTGAGCCCAGTGATGCCGCCCAGGCGGCCCCGACAGCCCCCAGCAGCGCGGCGGCGGTGAGCGCGTCCTGGCCGGTGACCCAGCCGGCGGCGGCGACCAGCCAACAGGCGCCGATCGCGGGCCGCGCGGCGCGGCCGCCGACGGACGCGGCCAGCACACAGGTGAGCACGAACGCGACGACCGCGTACCCGTCACCGCCGCGCGGCGACGGCTCGTCGACCAGCACGGACAGCACGCCGGCCTTCCCGGCGCGCGCTCCCACCCACAGGGCGGGCAGCAGCGGCGCGCAGCCAGCCGCGACGACGACCGCGACGCGCCCGGCCCGCCGCCGACCGTGACGCGTGCCCGCGCCCGTCAGGCCGCGGCCGCCGGCGACGCCGGAAGCGCCTGTGCCTGCGGTAGCGCCGGCGGCGCGCGGGCGGGCGACGAGCGCGCCCGCGACGAGTCCGACGGCGGCGACCAGCAGGAGCCTCGGCGAGCAGGCGACGCCCACGACCAGCGCCGCGGCGAGCTCCCACACACGCGACCAGCCGTCAGCCGTCTCGCGGATGCCCCGGACGGGCCCTGTCGCGGCTCCTGGGAGCGTGGCGAACAGCCGGACGGCACCCCCGAGAATGAGCGGAGCCGTCACGGCGGCGCCCAGCACCGCCAGGTTGCCGGCCAGCGCGGCCGTCGTGACCGGTGGCGCGAACGCGTAGCAGGCCGCCAGGCCGAGTCGCGCCCACGGCGTCAGCGCGCCTATCGCTCGGGCCGCACGATAGGCGGCGAGCCCTGCGAGGGCCGGAGCGGCGACCAGCAGGACGCGCGCGGCCAGCTCGGGACGCCCGCCCAGGGCCGACGACAGCGTGGCGAGCAGCGGGGTCCACGAGGGTGCGGGGCCCGGCCCGCCGGGCAGCCCGCCGGCCGGGCCGATCCAGCCGGACCACACCGCCGCCCACAGATCGGCCGCCCCGGGTGGCAGCGGGACGCCCCGGCCGCCGATCCGGCCCATCCCGGTGAGCGCCCAGCCCGCGGCCACACCCAGCAGCATGAACAGAAACGCCGGCTGGCTGGACGCACGGGCGGGCGGGCGGGGCACGCGGGCGGCCGCCCGCGGCCGCGGGTCTCCGCCAATGGTCGAAGTGGCCTCAGCCCGAGCGGTGACGTCCGTAGGCGGCGTCACGTCCGTAGGCGGCGTCACGTCCGTAGGCGGCGTGATGCCAGCAGGTGGGGTGACATCGGACGCGGCGGCGACATCAGCAGCAGCGGCGACGTCAGCCGGGCCAGTTACATCGACCGGCGGGAGACCGGGGTGAGGTAGTAGCCCGCGCAACGCGCGGGCGGGCACCTGGCGTGTCTGGCGGCAGCGCCCGGCCAGCCGCCACAGCCGTGCCGGGTCGGCGAGCACGCTCGCGAGCACGAGCGCCTCGGTCGCCGCCGCGTGCCCCTGGCCGCGCGCGAGCGCGAGCGCGGCCCGGCCGGCGCCGGCGAGGACCAGGCCGACCACGGCGGTGGGGACGCCCAGCGCGCCGGACTGCGCGAGCCGGACCCGCAGGGCGTCCGCCCGCTCGACGTGATCGGCCCGCGCGCGGGCCGATGCGCCGCCGCGGAGGCCTTCGGGCTCGGCACCGGCGCCGCCCCGGGGCGGGGCGGCCATGGCGGGAAGGAGGCGGGCCGATGGGACCGCGACGACGCGCAGCCCGGCGCGCCAGGCGCGCCAGCACAGATCGAGGTCGTCGGCCCGGCCGGCGAGCGGGTTCGGCCCGTCGAGCAGTCGCCAGGCGTCCGCGCGGACCAGCGCGCCGGCCCGCTCGACGGCCAGCACGTCGCGGACCGCGAGGGTGTCGCCCGGCGCGGGCCGGCGCCGCCCGGTCCGGTCCACGGTGACGCCGACCGGGCCGAGTACCGCGGCGCCCGGGTCGAGCGCCGCGCAGGCGAGCAGGCGGTCGAGCGCGTCCGGCTCCGGCCGGGTGGACCCGTCGAGCAGCCAGACGAACCCACCGTCCGGTGGTGCCGCACCGGCCTGACGCAGGGCTCGATCGATCGCGCCGGCGGGCGAGGGACCGGCGACCGGGACAGGGACGATCCGGTCCACCGGGCGGATCTGGCCGGCGACGGCCGCGAGCGCGGCGGCCGGAACGGGTTCCTGGGACGGCTCGCCCCGCACGGGAATGACGACGCCGCGTCCTCTGGAGGAGGCGGGCAACGTCACGACCGCCACGACGACCGGCGACGGCGAGGTGCCCATGCCGCCGGAAGACTCCCCCAAGCCCGCCGAGCCGGCCTGGACACCCGTGCTCGCCATATCGCCCAAACCGGTCGACGGTCCCAAGCCACCCGTGCGTGCGGTTCGGCGCGATGGCGACGAATCGCCCTCGCTGGCCGCGCCCGGCGGAGGTTCGGTTGAGCCCGTCTGGCCCACCGCGGTCTCCACCGGGCGCCCGCGACCGCGCTAGACGGCCCGGCGGCGCTGCTTGCGCCGTTCGCGCTCGGACATGCCGCCCCAGATGCCGAACCGCTCATCGTTGGCGAGCGCGTACTCCAGGCACTCGGTGCGGACCTCGCAGCCGGAGCAGATGCGCTTGGCCTCCCTCGTCGAGCCGCCCTTCTCCGGGAAGAACGCCTCCGGGTCGGTCTGGGCGCACAGCGCGCGCTCCTGCCAGTCCATGACCTCACCGAGCAGGTCACCCAGCCCGATGTCGATCACCTCGGCGAGCGGCGGACGGCTGGCGTCGCCGGCGGCGAACGGGTCATGGCCCTGGCCATCACCCGTCACCCCCACCGCGACCAACTCGCCGTCGCCGTCCTCGTCGTCCTCGATGTCGGCGTCGTCGTCCACGTCGTCCCCGTCGTCCGCGTGCTCGTTGTCCGCGTCGAGGGCGTCGGCCCCGGACGCGGCTCTGGGTACGGCGGCCTCGTCCGCGCACTGGGGGGTGGTCTGAGCGAGACCAGCCGCGGCGGGCTGAGGCACGCCGCCCGGCGTAAGCGGGATGTCCAGGGGCTCGGGCGCGACCCGGGCGGCGTAGGCCGCCAGGTCAGCGGGCACGCGCAGCTCGGCGCGGGCGCGCGAGTCCGCTGGCGCCCTGGGCACTGGCGGGCGCGGCATGCCGGGAACGCTGGGCCGCTGCACGAGCGGCGGCGGCGTCGGCGGCCCGGCCGCGGCGTCGCGGCCATCCGCCAGGTGGTCGACGGGACGTGTGGCATCGGCGAAGACCCGGCCGGGCGCGTGCTCGTCGGCGCGCGTCCGCAGGCCCACAGGCGGCGTCGCGCGGACACCCGCGTCGGTGTGTTCCATCAGGGACCCCTCCAGACCCGTCGCGGTGCGGTCGGTCACCCCCCGGGCGCCGGCGCGCAGGTAACTGGTGTCCACACCGACAGGGGTCGCCATTACCAAAACGGCCCCGTCGGCGGGGRGAATGACACGCCGGTAATTACACGTGCCGAAGTCGACTTGCGTCAACCCTACCGGCGCAACATCTTCTACAACCAGCGACCTGACCATAGCTCACAGTCACTGGGCGTCGTGACGGAGGGTCCCCTCATGGAGGCCCCCCGTTACGCGCAGCAGTAGCGACCCGCTCAGGATCGCCCGGCTATCGTCGAGCCGTAGTCCCCCACATACGCTGCGGAAGCGGACTCCGCACACTGGGGGACAACAAGCGCGTACCCTCCCGGACCACCTTGCAACCACAAGGCGTAGCCGGCAGCCAGTTACGGGATGTAGTGATTCCAGTGGGTCGCCCATGGGGCGCGCTTCGCTGGACGCTCGCGCCGTCGGGCGCTGAGCGCCCTCCCCACGCTGGACAGGGGCCCATGCCCATAGCCGTGGCAGGCCTGACACCAGGTCGGTGACATGGCCGGGCTGCAGCAGCGCCACAGCGCCGTCACCAGACGGGGTGCCGCCGAACGGCGACACCGCCCCACCCTGGTCAGGACTGATGCCTACGGCAGGTGATGCGTATGGCAGTGGTCTACCTGTCGCACGTCGACGGTTACACCCAGTGGGCCCGGGCCGGCCTCCGCGAACTCGGAAGACGAGAGGCAGACTCAGAAGACGAGAGGCAGCGCGGTGCGGTGGGGTTCCGCCCTGGCCGCGTCCAGTCGCTCCCGCGGGACCTCCCCATAGGTGGTGGTCCGCTGCCGCGCCGGGCGGCCGGCCAGTGCCGCGACCYCCTCGAGCTCCTCGATGGAGCGCCGGGAGCCGTGCTGGGAGCCGGCCATCCGGCTGATCGTCTCCTCCATCAACGTGCCGCCGATGTCGTTCACGCCGCCCGCGAGCACGGCCCGGCAGCCCTCGGTGCCGAGCTTCACCCACGAGCACTGGATGTTGGAGATCGCGCCGTGCAGCAGGATCCTCGCCATCGCATGTACGGCCCGGTTCTCCTGCGCGGTCGGCCCCGGGCGCGCGACGCCGGCCAGGTAGATCGGCGCGCTGTGGTGGACGAACGGCAGCGCGACGAACTCGGTGAACCCGCCGGTGTCCTCCTGGATCGAGCGCAGCAGCCGCAGGTGTGCCACCCAGTGCGCCGGAGAGTCGACGTGGCCGTACATCATCGTCGCCGACGAGCGCAGCCCGACCCGGTGCGCCGTCGTCACCACGTCGACCCAGGCGGAGGTGGGCAGCTTGCCCTTGGTCAGCACCCAGCGGACCTCGTCGTCGAGGATCTCGGCCGCCGTGCCGGGGATCGTGTCGAGGCCGGCCTCCTTGGCGGCGGTCAGCCAGTCGGCCACCGACAGGCCGGTCCTGCTGACGCCGTTCATCACCTCCATCGGTGAGAACGCGTGCAGGTGCAGCCCCGGCGCGGCCCGCTTGATCTCGCGGGCGAGGTCGAAGTAGGCCGTCCCCGGCAGGTCCGGGTGGATGCCGCCCTGCACGCACACCTCGGTGGCGCCGATCTCCCAGGCCTCGGTGGCGCGCGTGCCGACCTCGGTGAACGACAGGGTGTAGGCGTCGGCGTCGTCGCGGCGCTGCGCGAACGCGCAGAACCGGCAGCCCGTGTAGCAGACGTTGGTGAAGTTGATATTGCGGTTGATGACGTAGGTGACGTCGTCACCGACGGTGTCGCGGCGCAGGTCGTCGGCGAGCGCGCACAGCGCCTCCAGCTCCGGCCCGGTCGCGCCGAACAGCGCCAGCGCCTCCGCGTCGGAGATTCCGGCGGGGTCGGCGGCGGCGTGGCGCAGCGCGGCGAGCACCTCCTGGTCACCGCGCCGGGGTGCCGGAAGGGCCGGCTCCCCCAGACCGGTCGGCACCCCCGCCTCGGCGGACATCTCCAATGACGCCGCGTCCCCACCGTGTGCCGCGGCGGCGCGCGAGCCCGTGCCGATGACCCCGTCCGCGCCCGTGCCGGCCGCGCTGACCTGGGCGCGAAGCGTCGCCCAGTCGCCGTAGACGCTGTCGAAGTCCGCCCGCCGGTCGGCCTCCCGGCCGGTGGTGTCGATCGTCGTGTGCAGGTCGGCCCGCCCGCTGCTGTCGGCGAAGCCGCCGTCCGGCTCCTGCCAGGGCAGGCCGACGGGCGCGGCTCCCGGCGCGAGCAGCCCGTCCGGCCCCGCGAGCGCCCCGACATGCGCGGCCAGCCGCGGGTCGAGCCAGGGCTCGGACCGGTACGGCGGATAGACGGTCAGCCGGGGGCGCAGCTCGAAGCCGGCCGCCTCGGTGGCCGCGCGCAGGACGTCGAGCGCCGGCCACGGCCGCTCGGGATTCACGTGGTCCGGGGTGACCGGCGAGACGCCGCCCCAGTCGTCGATGCCGGCGGAGATCAGCAGCGCGCACTCGTCCGCGTCGACCAGGTTCGGCGGGGCCTGCACCCGTGCGCCGGGGCCGAGCACCAGCCGGGTGACGGCCACCGCGGCGGCGAGCTCCTCGGCGCCCACGTCCGGGTCGTCGCGCATCGCGGTGTCGTCCTTGGCCCGGAAGTTCTGGACGATCACCTCCTGGATCGAGCCGTAGGCCCGGGAGACGCGGCGCAGCGCGAAGATCGTCTCGGCCCGCTCGGTCCTGTTCTCGCCGATGYCGAGCAGCAGGCCGGTGGTGAACGGGATGTTGAGGCGCCCGGCGTCCTCCAGCACGCGCAGCCGGACGTCCGGGTCCTTGTCCGGGGAGCCGAAGTGCGGCCCGCCCTGCTCGGTGAACAGCCGGCGGGCGGTCGTCTCGAGCATCATCCCCATCGACGGGGCGACCGCCTTGAGCCGGGCGAGCTCGGCCCAGCTGAGCACCCCCGGGTTCAGGTGCGGCAGCAGGCCGGTCTCCTCCAGCACCGCCACCGCGGCGGCCCGCAGGTAGGCCAGAGTGGAGTCGTAGCCCCGCTCGTCGAGCCACTCCTTGGCCGCCGGCCAGCGGTCCTCAGGCCGGTCGCCCAGCGTGAACAACGCCTCGGCGCAGCCGGCCGCCGCGCCGGCGCGCGCGATCTCGAGAACCTCCTCGATCTCCAGGTAGGCGGCGGGAAGCCGGTGCGGGACCGTCGCGAACGTGCAGTAGTGGCAGCGGTCCCGGCAGAGCCGGGTGAGCGGGATGAACACCTTCGGTGAGTACGTGACCACCCCGGGTCGGCCGACCGACTCGAGCCCGGCGTCACGGACCCGGGCCGCGGAGGCGGCCAGGTCCCGCAGGTCGTCCCCCCGAGCCGCCAGCAGCACCGCCGCCTCCGTGACGTCCAGCGTCGCCCCGTCCCGCGCCCGGCGCAGCGCCCGGCGCAGCGCTGACGCGGACGGCGGCAGCTCAGGCGGGCCGGCGAGGAGGGCCGGCTGGCCGTCGGGACGGAGGGAGGAACCGGTGCTGGTCAATGCGTCCACCTGGTGATCGAACGGCCCGCCCGGGTCGGCCACGCCCGGCACCGGCAGGTGGCCGGGCGGGCGCCGCCGGGGCGACGGGTGCGGTCAGGACTGTGCAACACATACCGGCGCCCGCGCCAGAGAACAGGACCCGGACCACCAGGTACGCGAGCAACCCACGCTCACGCCCTTCAACCACCCCCCACGCCCCGGCCATCCCGGATCCGGGGGAAAGCTGATCCGGGGAGATCCGCGACCGGCGGCGCGGCGATGAAGAACCGAGCCAGCCCGGCCAGCCCGGCCAGCCCGGCCCGCTAGCCCGGCCCGCCAGCCCGGCCCGCCAGCCCGGCCCGCCAGCCCGGCCCGCCAGCCCGGCCCGCTAGCCCGGCCCGCTAGCCCGGCCCGCGGCCCGCGCCGCGGGCTCTCGCGGCCGCGCCCGCGCCAGCTCCGCGGCGCAGGCCGTCAAGGGTGCCGAGCACGAAGTTGGTCCGCCGTCTCGCGGCCACGGCGGCGCTGCGGGCCGCGGCGCGCCGGCCGCTGGCGTCGGACAGGTCGCGGTGGATCTGTTCCTGGCGCTCCGCGGCCACCTGGGGCGCGCGGGCACCGGCCAGAACACGGTTCATGGATGCCGACAGGGAGTTGAGGCTCTTCGCGCCGCTGTTGGCGGCGCTGGAGGTGCTGGAGCTACTGGTCCTGGTGTGACGGCTCTCGGACATGGCAATCCCTTCAGCGAACCCGGCGTCGGCCCCACTGCCGCGAAGAACCGTGATGCTGTAACTCACCCACCGAGCCCGTGCTGGGAGCCCGTCGGCCCGCGGCGGCGGATCGACGGAGCAGCCTGGATCGGTGGGGCCCCTGGCAGGCACTGGGCTGGATCGTTCCAGTGGAGATCGGTGGAGCCGCGCCGACATGACTGTTGGATTCAGCTCCACTCTCACAGGTCTCTTGGAGAAGAATCAAGAGGTTGTGACGGCAATGGCAAAGCTCTCCAACTGGCCCAATCCGGCCGAGYCGCCAGCCTTCGCCCACGGCCAACCCCCAGCGTCCACGTTTGTTCGAGYAGGCCCGGACGGACAGGCACGCGGCACTCCTCCATATACGGCCTCTGCCCAGGCCGCTTGTCGTTACCCTGATCGGGTGCCACGAAACCGCCAGGAGGTCCCACGCGAGGAACGGATAGATGCGCTCCTCGCGGTCGCTGAGGAACAGTTCCTCGCCCGTGGCTTCGCCGGAACATCGGTGGCGGAGATCGCGCGTGCCGCCGGCATCGAGCCGGGCTCCGTGTACTGGTATTTCCGTACGAAGGACCACGCGTTCGCGGCGGTGCTCAACCGGCTGCTCGACGGGGAGATCGACCGTGTCGGTGAGCTTCCGGGCGAGCCGTCCGACCGCCTGTTCGCCGCGCTGGACTCGGTCGAGCGCCGCCGCACCCTGCACCCGTGCGTCGCCGAGYGGGCACCGCACGCGCCGCCGGTGATGGAGTACCACGAGCGGCTGCACGAATGGCTGCACGGACTGGCGCTGGCCGCCGTCACCCATCTGGTACCGGCACCGGACCGGGAGACCGCCGCCGACGCCGTCGTCGCGACGATCGAGGGCGGCCTCGCCAACCCGGCACCCACCCGCCCGACCAGCTCCCTGGTCCGCTACCTGCTCGCCGCGCTCGCCGCATAGCGGACCTGTCCCGGTTGGCGCGAACAGAAGCGCCCCGCGACCAGGTCGGATCGCGGGGCGCTTCTGACAGTCGCGGGAGCGTCTAGGTCACGGGCTGGTGCCGCCTGTCGTCGGTGACCCCGATGGGATGCTGGTGTTGGCGCCGTCGAGAGGGGAGATCGGGCCGTTCTCGGTGACGTCGAGCGTGCCGCCGGACGCACCGGACTCGGGCGCCGTCGGTGAGTCCCAGGTGGCGCCTTCCAGCCCTGGGACGGCGTACTTCTTCACGAACTCGAAGACGGCGTCCGAGGAGACCGTGCCGCAGCGCTGGGTGCGGTCCCAGGCGGTGAGCACGAAGTGCCGGTTGTCGGCGAAGTCCGACCGGGTCCACGGGACCGCGATGAACTTGCTGCCGGCGGCGGCCGCGATGTTCTTCAGCTGGGTGATCTGGTCTTTCGGCAGCTTGGTGTCGTACCAGCCGATCACGAAGCCGTGCTCCATGTTGTGCACCGCCCGCTCGATGCGGATGCCGGAGTCCGGGTTGTAGAAGCGGATCGCGTCCGGCAGCGGGTCGCCGTCGTGGTTGCCGGACGACGGCGGAGTCTGCTTGTAGTTGACCGTCTCGTTGGGCTTCACATGGGTCTGGCCCTGCTGGGCCTGGTTGAGCACGCCCGTGCAGTTGGCGGCCGTCGCCGCCGCGGTCGGTGCGGCGACGTAGCCCACCTTGTGGGACGCCGCCGCCTTGTGGTTGCTCGAGATCGTGAGGATGAGGACCACGGCAAGCAGCACCACCGCGAGGGTGCCGGCCGTGCCGTAGATGAGGATGGCGCGCCGGCGTTCCTTACGCTTCTGCTCGCGGCGCAGCGCCTCAAGGCGGGCGTTGCGCTCGGCGGTCTTCTTAGCCACGGTCGAATCCTACGAACTGTCAAATGTCAGCGGTGGAGGAGGAAGGTTCCAGTGTCGCGCGGCGCCCGGGGAGCCGCCCGCGCGGCCGGGTGGCCGACGGCCACGGYGCCGAGCGGAGACCACCCCGCCGGCAGGTCCAGCACCCGGCGAACCACGTCCGCGCAGAAGATCGTGCTCGACACCCAGGCCGAGCCGAGCCCCTCCGTCGCCAACGCCACCAGGAAGTTCTGCACCCCGGCGCCGCCCGCGACGGTGAACATCCGCTCCTCCGCCCCGGCGCGGCGGGCGTCCGGGTAGGCGTGCGCGCCGTCGTCCGTGACCAGGGGCACCACCAGCACCGGGGCGGCGGCCAGCACGTCCCCGCGCCGCAGCCGCCGGATGACGGCCTCCTCGTCGAAGCCGTCGCGGCGCAGGTCGTCGGCCCAGGCGGCCCGCATCTCGGCGAGCAGCTCGGCCCGCCGCTCGGTCACGACGACGAACCGCCACGGCGTGGTGTGGTGCGGCGCCGGGGCCGTCACGGCCGCCGCGACGGCCCGCTCGATCGCCGCCGGGTCGACCGGGGAGTCGGTGAACGCCCGGACCGTGCGCCGCTCGGCCAGCGCCGCCCGCCGGGCCTCGAGGGTGCCGAGGCGGAACAGGTCCTCGGCCGGCGGCCGAACGACCGCCCGTACACCCCGCCCGTCGTCCGCCACGGCCGCGAAGCCGCGCACCAGCGCGACCGGGGTGCCGGTGAGCTTGCCCTTGACCAGTTCCGCCGCCGCGGCGAGCTGGTCAGCCTCGGCTACCTCGGTCATCCCGAGTTCGTTGCCGTAGCCGTCGACGTCGCCGATGTGGCTGCGCAGCGCCGCCATCCCGGCCAGCCCGATCGCCTGGTCGACGACGCCGCGCCGCCAGGGCCGGCCGGCGGTGTCACTCACGACGACGGCCACCTCGGCGCCGAGGCGGGCGGTGAGCCCGGCGCGCAGCCGTCGCGCGCTCTCGTCGGAGTCGAGCGGCAGCAGGGCGAGGCTGTCCTTGGCGATGTTGGAGGCGTCCACGCCGGCCGCGGCCAGCACGAAGCCGTGGCTGGTCTCGACGATCCTCGTGGACCCGCGGCTGGCGACGTCGCGGACGGTCTCGGCCTCCACAGCGGCGAGCCGGGCGGCCTCGCGGTCACCCGTCACCCGGACGATCCGCCCCTCCGCCTTGGAGACGATCTTGGACGTGACGACGAGCACGTCGCCGTCGACGAGAACGATCCCGGCGGCGGCCGCCGCGGTGGCGATCGCCTCCGCCAGGTCGTCACCGGGGCGGATCTCGCCGATGCCCGGCACCGGGATGATCCGCAGTTCGCCCCGCTCCGGGTCGACGGCCCCGGCTCGGGACACCGCGCCCACCGTTTCGTCAGACACCGGCCAGCTCCAGGGCGGCGCGCACGATCGCGACCGTCGCGTCCAGGTCGCTCATGAGCAGCGGGTGCGCCGCCACCCGCATCCCCGGCACGGTCACGCCGGCGTCGACCGTGTCGACCAGCCAGCCGTCGAGCAGGCCCTCGGCGGAGCCGGGTGGGGCGCCCTCGCCGGCCCGGCGGGCTCCGTAGTGCCGGCCGACGGCCTCGGCGGACGTCTCGACGCCGATCGCGCGCAGGCAGGCGTCCGCCATCCCGCGCACGGGGCTTCCACCGATGATCGGCGACACCCCGACGACCGGAGCCGGCGTCTCCCGCAGCGCGTCCCGGATGCCGGGCACCGACAGGATCGCACCGATCGAGACCACGGGGTTCGACGGCGGCAGCAGCACGACGTCCGCCTCGGCCAGCGCGTCGAGCACGCCGGGCGCCGGCTTCGCGTCCGCGGCCCCCACCGAGACGATCGCCTCGGCCGGCACCTCGGCGCGCAGCCGCAGCCACCACTCCTGGAAGTGGATGGCCCGCCGGCCCGCCTCGTCGGAGATGACGACGTGCGTCTCCACCCGGTCATCGCTCATGGGGATCAGTCGGACGCCGGGCCGCCAGCGCTGGCAGAGCGCCGCGGTGACGTCGGAGAGCGAGAAGCCGGCGGCCAGCATCTGGGTGCGGACCAGATGGGTGGCGAGGTCCCGGTCGCCGAGGCCGAACCAGGCGGGGCCGACGCCGTACTCGGCGAGCTCGGCCCGCACGGTGAAGGTCTCGTCCTCACGGCCCCAGCCCCGTTCGGCGGAGATGCCCCCGCCGAGGGTGTACATCACCGTGTCGAGATCGGGGCTGATGTTCAGTCGATGCAGGATGATGTCGTCGCCGGTGTTGCCGACGACGGTCACTTCCGCGTCCGCGAGCGCCGCCCGCACCCCGCGCAGGAACCGCGCGCCGCCGATGCCACCAGCCAGAGCCGTCACCTTCACGTCTCGAAAGGCTAGTACCGGCCGACAACGGGAGCCGCCGCTGTACGCCGAGCCGTGTCCCCCAAGGCGGTCGATCATCGAATCGTGGCCCGCTGGCGGGCGTGGCGAGGCGCCCCGGTCCCGCATGTGGTGCCTGTCCCGAGGCCGACTGGCGGGGCGGGCCGTTGGCCGGTCGCCAGACGGACCCGAGTCGTTACGATTCGCGCTATGAAGATCGGGCCCGAGACCCGGGCAGGGCGGCTTGCGCAGCGGTTCTCACTGCATCCGATGTTTCAGCGGTTCGGACCGTCGATCGTGCCCCCGCTCGACCGGGCGCTGCACAAGGTCAGCGGCGGGCGGTTGATGATCGGGCAGATGATGCTGCCGATGGTGATGCTGGAGCACACCGGCGCCCGCACCGGCCAGCCGCGGCGCACACCGCTGGCGACCATGCCCGACGGTGAGGGCTACTGGCTGGTCGGCAGCAACTACGGCCGGTCGGGCCATCCCGCCTGGACGGCGAACCTGCTGGCCCACCCGGACGTCGCCGTGACGCACCGAGGGAAGCGGCGCGAGCTGCGGGCCCGGCTCGTCGACGGTGCCGAGCGGGACGAGATCTGGCCCCGGCTGACCACCTTCTGGCCCGGTTACGCGGCCTACGCGAAGATGAACGACCCCACGCTCGACGGCGGCCGCGTGCTGCGCGTCTTCCGCCTCGACCCCCGCTAGATCCTGGACGTCGCCGCGATGGGCGGGCGCTGAGCGCCTACCCGCCCTTCTCCTTAGGCCTGGTCGGAGCTGAAGCGGACGCAGCCGGGCGGCAGGACGCTGCCGGGGAAGACCCGCACGCCGGCGCGCAGCTCGTTGCCCGGCTCGATGCGGGCGCCGTCGCCGACGACGACGCCGTCCAGCACGACGCCGTCACCGATCACCGCGTCCCGGCCGACCACCGAGTCGCGGACCACCGCGCCGCCGCCGACGGTCGCGCCGTCGAAGAGCACCGCGCCGTCCACGGTCGCCCCGCCGCCCACCGTGGCGCCCGCGCCGATGGTGGCGCCCCCGCACAGCTTCGCGTCGGCGGCGACGGTCGCCCCGGCCAGCACCAGCGCCTCGCCGACCGGCCCGGGCAGGGCAGAGGACGCGATCCGGCCCTGCACCAGGTCGCGTGAGCCGCGGACGAAGGCGGCCGGGGTGCCCAGGTCCAGCCAGTAGGTGCTGTCCGGGTAGGCCATGATCGGCACCCCGGCCGTAAGCAGGCCGGGGAAGGTCTCCCGTTCGACCGACACCGGCCGTCCAGCGGGGATGTCGTCGATCACCGAGCGGCGGAACACGTAGCAGCCGGCGTTGATCAGGTTGGTCGGCGGCTCGGGGGTCTTCTCCAGGAACTCCGTCACCCGGCCGTGCTCGTCGGTCGGCACGACGCCGAACGCACGCGGGTCCTCCACCTCGGTGAGGTGCAGGGTGACCGCGGCGCCGCTGTCGGTGTGCCGGGCGACGAGCGCCCGGATGTCGAGCCCGGACAGGATGTCACCGTTGAAGATGACCACCGGGTCGTCCGGGCCACCGTGCAGGAAGCCGGCGACGTTGCGGATCGCTCCGCCGGTACCCAGCGGCTCGGTCTCGGTCACGTACGCCAGCTCCAGGCCGTGCGCCGACCCGTCGCCGAAGTACTCCTCGAAGACCTCGGCCTTGTACGACGTGGCGAGCACGACGCGGTCGATCCCGGCGTCGCGCGCGCGGGCGAGCATGTGGGCGGTGACGGGCACCCCGGCGACCGGAAGCATCGGCTTGGGGGCAGACATCGTCAACGGCCGAAGCCGGGTGCCCTTGCCCCCCACCAGCATCACTGCGTCCATGGCCGCCAGTTTTCCAGACTCCCAGCGGGGGGATGAGGCCGCCCGTCCAAGTGGACCCGATCGCCCTCAAAACGAAACCCCGTAGCCGTATGCGGTTTACCACCCACAGCACGAACCCGGGGTCCGGACCATCATCACCAGAAGACTCTTCCTGACCACGCTCGGACAACAGGGCGGAGATCGCCTGAACTCCGGGGCCGCCCCTGGAAGACCCGTACGACGGGAACTGGCCAATCCGTCAAGAAACCACGAAAGGGCCTCCACGCCGTCCCACGGCGCGGGGCGCCACCCGCGGGTCAGCGTGGGCGGGTACTGGTGGCCAGCAGCTCGGCGGAACGGGTGGCCCGGGCGCCGGCGCTGTCYTTCGCGAACGTCAGCGCGAGCACGAGCCGAGCGCCCAGCCCCAGCGTGAGCAGCACCCGCAACGGCAGGTACGCCGGCCCTGAGTACTGGCGGCACAGGTAGCGCACCATGCTGCGGTGGTGGGCGACGACCATCCGGCGCGACGAGCGCGTCGTGGAATGCCCGCCCAGGTGCTCGACGACCGCGCTCGGYACGTAGACGCTGCTCCAGCCGGCGAGCCCGAGCCGGCGGTCGAGATCCACGTCCTCCATGAACATGAAGTACGACTCGTCGAAGCCGGCGACCGCCTCGAACGCCTCCCGGCGCAGCAGCTGGACCGAGCCGGACAGCCAGCCGGTGGTCATCTCCTTCGGGGCGCCGCGCTCACGCCGGTAGGAGGCCGTCCACGGGTTCGTCGGCCAGAACCAGCCGAACAGCGCGTGCCCGGCGCCACGGCCGAGCGAGGGCAGGTCACGCGCGGAGGGATAGAGCGCGCCGTCCGGGTTGACGATGCCCGGGCCGAACGCGCCACCGCGCGGCCAGCGGGCGGCGGCGTCGACCAGCTCGTCCAGTGAGCCGGGAGTGAACGAGATGTCCGCGTTGGCGACGACGATCCAGTCCCCGCGGGCGCCAGCGGCGCCGCGGTTCGCGGCGGCGCCGTAGCCGAGGTTGCGGCCCGGCCGGACCAGCCGCGCCTCGGGCCGCCTGGCGGCCGCGGCGGTGGCCTCGTCCAGCTCGGGCGAGTTGTCGACGACGACGACCTCGTAGCTACGCGCCGTCGCCTTCGCCAACGTGTCCAGGAAGGCGCCAATGACCTCACCGGACCGGAAGGTCACAACGACGACCCGAATCTCCGGCTCAGCGCTCACTTACAAGCCTCTTCCTGATCTGCCACCCCGCCGGAACGACGTTAGCGCGCCCGGCTCCCCACCGACCGCCTGGGTCAGCGCCCAGGCGCCGGGAGGGCCCACCGGATTCCGACGACTGGCGCCCAGGGCCAAAGCCAGCCTCAGGCGTCCGCGGCGGCGCGGGCGTAGCTGGTCAGGTGGGCGTCGGCGCAGGCCGCCCAGGTGAACTCGCGGGCGCGGGCGAGGCCGGCGGCGGCGAGCTGGGCTCGCCGGTCGGCGTCGTCGAGCAGCGCGCCCAGCTCACGGGCGATCGAGTCGACGTCGGGCTGGGTGTACGCGACCGCGTCGCCGCCGACCTCCGGCAGCGAGAGCCGGGGGGTGGTGAGCACCGGGGCGCCACAGGCCATCGCCTCCAGCACCGGCAGGCCGAACCCCTCGCCGTGCGACGGGTACGCGACCAGCTCCGAGCCGCCCAGGTACCCGGGCAGGTCGGAGAAGCGCAGGTAGCCGGGCCGCAGCACACGCAGGTGGCTCGGCACGGCGGCGATGGCGGCGTCCACCTCGTCGTCCCAGCCGGAGCCGCCCGCGAGCACCAGGGCCGGCGGCTCGTCGCGCCAGTGCACGGCCTCGGCCCAGGCGCGGACGAGGTTCGGCACGTTCTTGCGCGGCTCGAGCATGCCGAGGAAGGCGACGTAGCGGCGGCCGCCGAGGCCGAGGCGCATGCGCACCCGGTGCTTGTCCTCGTCCGTCGGCGGGTGGAAGGTAGCCGTGTCGACGCCGTGGTAGGCGACGTCGGTCGTGGTCGACTCGCCGTCGAGGACGCGGACCAGCTCGTCACGGGTGGCCTTGGACGGCACGATGATCCGGTCGGCCTTGCGGACCGCGGTGCGCATCGCCGAGCGGAAGAACGTCCCCTTGACGGCGGTGTGCATCTCCGGCTCGGTGAAGAACGTGACGTCGTGGATCGTCACGCACACCGGCCGCTGCGCGCGCAGCGGCATCGTGTAGTGCGGCGAGTGGATCACGTCCGCGGCGACCTGCTCGGCCACCAGCGGGAGGCCGGTCTGTTCCCAGGCGAGCCGAGCCGGCCGGTGCGCGATGGCGGCGGGCCCGGACAGAACGGTGGCGTCTGGTGCCATCCGGCTGTATCTTTCTTCGTCCGACCGTTGACACACCAGCGCCAGATCGGCGCCGGCCGCGCCAAGAGCCGCTACCAGCCCATCGACATAGCGCCCGACACCGCCACGGTCCGCTGGAACCGAGGTGGCGTCGACGAGCACCCGGGGTCCCACGGCGCTCCCTCCACCGAGACGTGCTTGCCTGTCTCTCGTCTGTCCGAATCGGGTCAGATCTCTGGGGAGCGCGCAGCACCTCATCACGCCCCGTCAGCCCACTTCTACCGCCGTCCGCGCCGCCCATGCCGAGGGATGTCCCTCGAATTCTTGGACGGTGCATGCGACCGGGGCAACACTACGCCCGCCCGTCAGCGGCGACGGACATGGCCGGGGGAACCGCTGACTCGACGGTAGAGGGCCCAGCTCGCCCGCGCTGCCTCAATCCAGTTAAAGTGCCGAGCCCGCTCGCGTCCGAAGTCCGACAGCCGCGCGCGCAGCGCGAAATCGACGGCGATCCGGATCACCGCGGCGGCGAGCGCCCGCGGGTCGTCGACCGGCACGACGATCCCCGCCGGGCCCGCGACCTCGACGAGCGCGGGCACGTCCGAGATGACGACCGGCACCCCGTGCGCCATCGCCTCGAGGACGGGCAGGCCGAAGCCCTCGGACCGCGACGGCATGACCAGCACGGTGGCGCGCGACAGCACCACTGCGAGGTCGGCGTCGTCGATCCGGCCGAGCGAGCGGAACCGCCCTGCCGGCACACCGAGCTTCGAAGCCTCCACGTCCGCGTCCAGCCCGCCCCAGCCTGACTGTCCGACATGCAACAGCGGTAGCCGGGCCGCGGGGCCGGTGAGCATCCCCAGGGCCGCGAGCGCCACCTCCAGGCCCTTGCGCGGCTCCAGGGTGGCCAACGTCAGCAGGTAGCCACCGTCCGGCAGGCCGAGCCGGCGCGCCCGCCCGTCGGCATCCGGGCCGAGGCGCAGGACCGCGTCGKCGGCGCCCTCGCCGATGACGTGCATCCGGCCGTCGGGCACCCGCAGGAAGGGGCGCAGGTCCTCGGCGACGGCGAGGGTGGGAACGACGATCGCGTCGGCGGTACGGGCCGCGCGCTGGCCCATCTCCTGGTGCCAGCGGGCGCCGTGCGGCGTGAGCGTGCGGGGGTGGGTCCAGGGGACGGCGTCGTGGATCGTGACCACGAGCGCCGCGCCGTTCCGCCTCGGCGGCAGCAGCAGCGTCGGGGCGTGCACGACGTCGACACCGGTCGGCGCCGGACCGACACCCCGTCCCCAGGCCGCCGCCAGCGCTCTGCGCCCCAGCGGGAACCGCAACGGGCCGAGCACGCCGGGAATCGCCGCGTCGACCGTCGGCACCGCCTGCGCACCGGGGATCCGACCGCCGGTGAGCCGGCCGACGGCGGCACCGCCGAGACGCGCGGGCAGGCCCGTAGGCCGGTGTTCGGGACGCAGCGCGCACCAGCTGATGACGCCGTCGCCCGGGGCGGCGGTGCGTGCCAGCGCGGCGGCCAGCTCGGCCGTGTAACGGCCGGTGCCGCCCGGCACCGGCGCGAGCATCTGTTCGACCAGGAAACCCACCCGCACGGGTCCGGCCCCCTCTCAGCGACGCCCGGAGCGGCCCGGCCGGCCGGTTCCCCCCGGCCGTCCGGGCCCGCCGGCGCGTCCGGGCCCGCCGGCGCGTCCGGGCCCGCCGGCGCGTCCGGAGGACCGACCAGACCCGCCGGTGCCCTCGGACCGACGGGAGCCGTTGATGGCGGCGCCGACCATCACCACGCAGGCGACGGCGCCGGCGACGTAGCCCCAGACGCGGTGGTCGAACAACGCGAACAGGGCTCCCATACCAAAGATCACCAGGCCGAACAGCCCCACGGTGAGCAGGACGGCCAGTGCCCGCTGCGTCTTCACCGGCGGCGGGCGTGCGTGAGCACCACGCTGCCGCCGTCGTCGGAGCTGCGCCGGTCGTCCCACGCGACCAGCGGGGACAGCGGGGCCGCGGCGTTCCAGCCGGCCCGGCCACCCTTGCTCGACAGCGTCAGGTAGAACCGCTCGGCTCGCTCGGAACGGAACATATGCGTCTGGTTGACGACGTCCAGGCCGGCGGCGTCCAGCAGCTTGGACAGCACGTCCGCCGGATAGGTGTGCTTGACGTGGTAGCGCTCCCGGTGCCGCGCGAGCATCGCCGGCCAGCGTTCGGCCCTGGTCAGCGCGTCAGCGGACATCACGAGATCGCCGCCGGGGCGCAGCACCCGGGCCATCTCGGCGAGCGCGGCGGCGCCGTCGTCGAAGTGCTCGATCGCGCAGACGGACATGACGACGTCGAAGGAGCCGTCGGCGAACGGCAGCGCGAGCGCGTCGCCCTCGATCAGCCCCGGATGGCCGCGTAGCCGCCCGCCGAACTCGAGCTTGCGCCGCGCGAGGTCCAGGCAGACGGCCCGCGCGCCGCGTCGGATGGCCTGGCCGGCCCAGTAACCGTCGCCGCCGGCGACGTCGAGCAGGGTGCRCCCGCGCAGGTCGCCGGCCCAGCGCAGCAGGGTGGAGACCTCCCGGCGGCGCATCACGTGCACCTGGTGCCCGAAGTACGCCAAGGCGTCGTCGCGCAGCGAACTCATGGCTCCAGTCTGCCCTTCGCCCCCACCGGCGCACGTGCCGGGTCATTCCGGCGAGTCGGCGACCAACCCCACCCATGCGTGTCGTGGTGCCTGTCGCGAGGCCGTGCGGCGGTCCACGGTGGATCTCATCTCCGGTGCCAGCCTGTCCCCGGGGTCTCCACGGACTGGCGGTCGGTCGCCGCGGCGCCGAGGGTCCAGCCGGGCCTCAGGTCCCTGAACAGCCAGTCGGTCGGGAAGGCGGCGCCGACCAGGCTCGGCGGGATGGGCAGCGGCGGGCCCGCGGGGCGGCGCGGGCTCGGCGTGGCGACCCACAGGTAGGTCGGGGCGAGCGGCAGCGCGGCGCGCGCGACCCACGCCCGCGCGGTCACCGGCAGCCGGCCCACCAGCGTTCCCGGCAGGGGCAGGCGGCGCAGCGGGCCCGGCAGCGGCGKCAGGCGCGGCACGTCGGCCTCGGCGTGGAAGGCCTCGGGCGCGAGCAGGACCGGCACCGTGTAGTCCCAGGCCCGCAGCCCGGTGGCCGCGAGCATCCGGCGCAGGCCGGCGCGCGTGCGGTAGCGCTCGTAGTAGTGCTCGCCGCGGCCGGTGGCCCGCAGGTACCTGTCAGCCAGCCTCGGGGGCAGCCAGGACAGCAGCGGCAGGCCGTGGTGTGGCTCCATGACGCCCAGCCGGTTGCCGAGGCCCAGGTAGGCGACGCCGTCCGGCGCGAGGACGCGGCGTACCTCGGCGGCGAGCGCGTCGGCGTCGGCGACGTGCTCGTAGATGTGGTTCGCGACGACCACGTCGACGGCGCCGTCCGCCAGCGGCAGGGAGAGCCCGTCAGCCTGGACGAACCGGGCACGCCTGGCGAACCGTGCCCTGGCGCGGCGCAGGCCGGCGATGTCGATGTCGACGCCGGTCACCTCGGCGCCGGCGGCGGCGAGCTCGTCGCAGATGAAGCCGGCGGAGCAGCCCACGTCGAGCACCCGCAGCCCGGCGAACGCCCGCGGCACGGTCTGGTCACGGCCGAGGAAGTGCGCCAGCACCGCGATCAGCTTGCGGGCCTTGCGGCGGCGGGTGAACTCGTCGAGCGATCGGGGCTCGATCTCGGAGTAGCGCAGCTGGCGCCCGCGCGCCTCGGTGCGACGTGCCCTCGTTCGGCGGGATCTCGTCTGACGTATCGGCGCAGTGCGTGTCGTCGCTCTCACAGTGCGTGAGAGTACGGACAGCTCTCTAACGCTTACTTATTGTGCTCAATGACCTCGCCCCACGTGGTCTCGCCCGACGCCGCCTTGCCTGGCGCGGTCTCGCCTGGCGCGGTCTCGCCCAGGGCGGCGCCGGCAAGCACGTCGAGGTACCGCTCCCAGCCACCGGCGGTGTCCGGCGGGCACACCTTGGCGGCCAGCGCCGCGAGCATCCCGGGCTCGTAGAGGCGGCGCAGCGCCGCGGCCAGCGCCTCCGGGTCCCGCGGCGGGACCAGCAGGCCGTCCACCCCGTCGGCGACGGCCGCGGGCAGGGTGYCGACCGACGTCGCGACGACCGGCAGGCCATGCAGGTRCGCGAGATCGACGTTCTGCGACGCGGTACCGGCGCGATAGGGCAGCACCAGCGCGTCCGCGGCGTCGAACAGCGCCGGCACGTCGGCCGCGTCGACATAGCCGGGACGCAGCTCGACCCGGTGGGCGAGCCCGAGTTCGGCGATGAGCGCCCTGGTCTCGTCCGCCCCGCCCCAGAACTCGCCCGCGACCGTGAGCGCGACGTCCGGCGGCCCCGCCGCGAGGGCCCGCAGCAGCACGTCCAGCCCCTTGTAGGGACGTACCAGCCCGAAGAACAGCAACCGCCGCCGAGGTGCCCGGTCACCGGCGGCCAGCGCGGCACCGCCTGTCCCGGCCACGCCCTCGGTCCCGGCGGCACCCTCGGTCCCGGCGGCGTTCACGGTGTTCGCGGTCGCGTCGGTGTCCACGGTTCCGTCGGCTTCCGGGCGCATTCGGCGGGTCGGCGCGGCCCACAGGTGGGGGGCCATCGCGGCGACGTGCACGGGTGCCCCGGTCAGTGCCGCCGCCCGGGCCGCCTCGGCGTCGGTATGGACGAGAACGGCGTCGGCACGGCGCAGCACGGCCCTGATCAACGGCTCGTCGACCGGCCGGCGCTCGTGCGGCAGCACGTTGTGGCAGAGCGCGAGCACGAACGGCCGGGCCGGGCCGGCGGACGCGCCGGGCGGGCGTCCGCCCCGGCTGGCACGGGTGCCGCCGCGAGTGCCCGCCCGCGGCCGGGAGCGGCCCAGGCCCGCGAGGATGCCCAGATAGGCGGGAGCCTGGATGGGGGTGACCACGACGACGATGACCACGTCGGCGGTGGCCCGCAGCCGGCGGCCGAGCCGCGCCCAGCCGTCGGGCCGCCGCCACGACAGCGGGTAGCCCGTGGCCGGGAACGGCTCCATCTCGGGCACGTCGACGCGCTGCTGGCCGGGGTAGAGCCGGGCGGGGTACTGCTCGCTCCACGACTCGATCCACACGTCGTGACCACGTGCGGCCAGCCGGTGGGCGAGTTCCGTGGTGTGCTGCGCGATCCCGCCCTTGTACGGATGGGTCGGCCCGACGATCGCGACACGCGGCCGGCGGCCGGTGGGCGCGCCGCCCCCGCTCCCGTTCCCGCCCCTGCCGCCGGTCCCGATCACGGTTCTGGTTCCGATCCCGGTTCCGGTGGCCGTCGACGGATCAGGAGCTGCCACGGGAGCGGGCGACCAGGTCGCCGATCAGCGCGAGAACCGCGATCTGGAAGCCGACCAGGATCGCCAGCATCGTCGACGTCGTGACGTGGAAGTTGTATCGGATGACGTCGTAGATCAGCTTCACGAAGCCAAGGCCCATGATCCACAGCGCCACCGGCATGAGGACCTTGATCGGGTCGAAGTACATGACCATCCGCAGGACCTGCAGGATGTATCGGCGCGCGTCCCGGAACGGGTGGAACTTCGACTTCCCGGACCGCTTCGCGTAGTCGATCGGGATGTAGTCCACCGGGTGCTGGTTGGACAGGAACGCCATCGTGATCGTGGTGACGCAGGAGAACCCGGGCGGCAGCAGCCGCAGGTAGGGCAGCGACACCTCACGGCGGAACGCGCGCAGACCCGAGTTCAGGTCGGGAATCCTCATCCCGGACAGCCGCTGCGCGACCATGCGGATGAACCACTTAGCCGGCACCCGGGCCCACTTGTGGGTGCCCTCCTCGGTGAGCCGGGCCCCGACCACCTGGTCGACGTCCTGGTGGTCGTCGAGGTACTTGATGAACTCGGGGATCCGCTCGTTCGGGTAGGTCATGTCGGCGTCGGTCCACACGACGATCTGACCGCGGGCGTCCCGCGTGCCGATCCGGCGGGCGGTGCCGGAGCCGCCGTTACGCCGGAACGGCATCAGCCGCATCCGCGGGTAACGGGACGCCACCTCGTAGAGCACCGCGAGCGTGTTGTCGGTCGATTTGTCGTCGATCACCAGCAGCTCGTAGCTGTAGCGGCTGGCGTCCATCGCCCTGGTGATCCGCTCAAGCTCCATGACGACGTGGTCCTGCTCGTTGAAACACGGCAGCACGATCGTCACGTACGGCGCGTCTCGCTGGACCGAGGCCTGCTCGTCGTCGCCGGGCGCGGTGAGCATGGACGCGTCCGAGGGGTGGGGCTGGCGGATGGCGCTGACACTCACGTCGGTCTGACTCCCGGTCGCGTGCGGAACTGAGCGGCCTCGGCCACCGGGCGCGCGGGCGGACCTGGTGACGCCGCCGATGGCCTCTGCGCCGTTCAGGGTGACACGTTGTGGCGCAGACCCAGACAGTGGGCAGGCTGTGGACACGTTATGCGACGACTGCCGTGCGCCCGTCATCGGGCGTGACCGGCTTTGGCCCCGGTGCGGGCGGGCGGCGCGGCGGCGCCTAGTCTGGTTTGCCGTGGGTGCGTTCAGGAGTGATCTCCGCGAGTATGTCCAGCATGTCCGTGCCCTGCACGGGGGCGGAGAGACGTCCGCGCTGGCGTTCGTCGCCGGGCTGCGCTATCCGCTGGCCTATGGCAAGCCGATCTGGACTGGCTCGCGCACGATCATCGAGGGCCACGAGCGTTTCGAGTTCGCCCCCGGCGGGGTGATGCGGGTCGGCCTCGGCTCGTTCGGCCTGTCCACCAAGCACGACTCGTCCGTCGTGCGGGTGCATCCCGAAGGGCGGCTGCGCTGCGAGGGCGTCGTCTCGCTGCAGCGCGGTGTGCGGGTGGTCGTCGACTCCGGGCTGCTACAGCTGGGCCACGGGGTGAACATCAACGGCTTCGCGAAGATCCTGGTCCGCGAACGGGTGTCCATCGGCGAGCACTGCACGATCTCGTGGAACACCCAGATCATGGACAACGACTTCCACCCGATCGTCGTCGACGGCGTGCAGCAGCCGCAGAGCGCGCCGGTCGTGATCGAGGACCACGTCTGGATCGGCGCCGGGGCGATCGTGCTGAAGGGTGTGACCATCGGTGAGGGCGCCATCGTCGCCGCCGGAGCCGTGGTGACCCGGGACGTCCCGGCCAAGGCGATCGTCGCCGGCTCGCCCGCGAAGGGCGTCGGCACCGCCGACACCTGGTCCTAGTCTCTGGTTCGCTCCGTCCGGGCGGCGCGAATTGGGCCGATCAGGTATATCCGTTGCTGGCGGCGCGCCAGTGAGCCCCTACGATGACAGGCGTCCATCGCCCGGGGGGTCTTTCACTGTGCCCACTGTTGTGGAAGGCCGGCATCCGGCCGTCGCCGACGCCCGCCAGCTCCTGCCGCCTGAGGTGCGGTTCCGGCCGTGGCGGGTGCTGCGGTCCGTACCGGCGCCCGTCTGGCTGATCACGGCCGCGTTCGCCCTGCTGCTGGGCACCTGGTCGGCGCTGGTGCCGCAGTACCACGCACCGGACGAGCCGCACCACGTCGACGCCGTGATGCGCCTGGCCGAGGGCAAGGGCTGGCCGCCCACCGGGCATGYCCTTGTCTCGCCCGAGACGGTCGGCTCCATCGCCGCCGCGCCCTACGGCACCCGGGACAAGCCGCGCGAGCTCGCCGTCGGGCCGTTCACGGAGGCGGACGCCCCCGCGCGCACGGACCGGCCCGAGTGGGGCGAGCTGGCCAGGCCCGGCCAGCCGGCACCCGACGTGCAGCAGATGCTGCAGCATCCGCCGCTCTACTACCTGGCCGGCGCGGCGCTGGTGAAACTGCCGCCGGGCGCGCCCCAGGACCTGCGGTTCGACCTTGTCATCGGCCTGCTGCGGCTGATGAGTGTGCTGATGGTCGCGCCACTGCCGCTGCTGGCCTGGGCGGCCGCGGACCGGCTTACCGAGAGCCGCGTCGCCGGCCGGGTCGCCGCGCTGGCGCCGCTGGCGGTTCCGATGCTCACCCACATCGGGTCGAGCGTGAACAACGACGCGCTGCTGGTGCTCGGCGGAGCGCTCACGACCCTCGCGCTGTGTTACGTGCTGCGCGGCGACACGTCGCTGCGCACAGCCTGCTGGCTCGGCGCGTTCCTCGGCCTCACGATGCTGTCGAAGTCGCTGGGTGTCGTGTTCGTCCCGATGGCGATCGCGGCCTACCTGCTGGCCTGGCGGCGCGCCCGCAAGGCCCTGGCCCAGGCCGGTGCCCAGGCACCCGATGCCGGCGCGGCCGGGTCCGGCGCCGCCACGGCCCATCGCGGCGCCGCCGCGCACGTCAGCGACGCCGCCACGGGAGGGGTCGGCACCGCCGTGGCAGGGCTCGGCACCGCCGCGGGCGGCCGGCGCGGCGGTGGGGACTCCACCCCGTTCCTGCTCGCCGAGGCCGCGGCCGGGCCGGCGGTACGGACCGGCGCCGCGCGCTTCCCCTGGCGGCCGCTGCTGGTCGGGGCGGTCGCGGCGCTCGCCTTCGGTGCCTGGTGGTTCGTCGTCAACATCGCCCGTTACCACTCCTTCCAGCCGTCGACGCCAGGATTCACACCCGGCAGCAAGCTGTCGGGCTGGGGCGAGTACGCCGACGTGCTCGTCAACGGCACGATCCTGCGCTGGTGGGGCGACTTCGGCTGGTTCGAGGCGCACGTGCCGGAGCTGGCGGCCCGGATCGGCACCGCGGTGATCGCGGTGCTCGTCGCCGTCGGGATCGCGCAGGCACGGGGGGCGACCCGACGGGTCGACCTGTTGTTGATGGTGTGGCCAACGGCGGGCCTGTTCGCCCTGATGACGCTGCAGTCCGGGCTGCACTTCCACCGGACCTACTACGTCAGCGGCATCTCCGGCCGGTACCTGTTCGCCGGGATCGCGGCGCTGGCCGTCGCGGTCGGCGCGGGCGCCGCCTCGACGGGCCGGTTCTCCCGGTTCGCCCCGCCGCTGGTGCTCGCCGCTGCGCTCGTGATGCAGGGCATCGCCGGCCAGATGCTGTTCCGCCGCTGGTGGGAAGGCCCGGGCGGCGGACCGCGCGCCGGGTTCTCCAACCTGTCGGCCTGGTCGCCGTGGCCGGAGCTCGCGGTCGAGATCGTGATCGGCCTGTGCGCGCTGGCACTACTGGCGATCATCGTCTGGTCGGTGGTCTTCGCGATCCGCCCGGTGCCGCGTGACCCGGGCGAACGCGACGACCACGCGCGCCGGGGCGGCACGCCGGCGCCGGCGCTCGCGGCGACCGGCGGCGTGGACGGCGCGGCGGGTGGCTACGACTGGTTCACCGGCGGCCCGGGTGGCCGCACCGGTGCGCACCCGACCGCTCCCGCCGGCCCGGGCGGCCCTGCTGGCCCGGGCGGCCCTGCTGGCCCGGGCGGCCCTGCTGGCCCGGGCGGTTCCGCTGGCTCTGGTGGCTCCGCTGGCTCTGGCGGCCCTGCTGACTCCGCCGCCCCGTTCGGTCTCGGTCCCGAACCGCCGAACGAGGCGGAGCAGACGATGTCCATCCCCCGCCGTCCCGGCGCCCATCGCCATCGCCGCGACTGATCCCCCGGCAGGGCCCGCAAACAGGAACTACTTACGGTAATTGGATTGTGACGCCACGGCGTCGCGGGTGGGGCCGCAGACTGAAGACCTGTCGGGGAAGGGCGACCGGCTCGGTCGGGGGTGGTCTGTGCGTCGCAACCAGCACCAGACGCTCGCCTTCCCACCCACGGCCGCGAACCTGCCAGCGCAGCAGGCGCTGACGGTCCCCCAGGGACTCACCCTTCCGACGCATCCGACGCACCCGCTGGGCGCCGTCGCCGCCGACCCGCTTTCCGCCGACGATCCCGAGGAGCTGGGCAGCTACCAGCTGATCGGCCGGCTCGGCGAGGGCGGGATGGGCACCGTCTACCTCGGCGTCGGCCCGCTTCGCGACGGCCGGTCGATACCCGCCGCCTCCCCCGGCGGCGGGCCACCCGGCGGTGCCGCGCTCAGCGGGGCGGCGCTCAGAGGGACGGCGCTCAGAGGGACGGCGCTCAGAGGGACGGCGCTCAGCGATGCCGCGCCCGGTGACAATCCGGCCGACGACACGACGATCGGCGGGGCGATCGGCGGGGCGGCGAAGATCGGGCCGAACGGCATCGAGGGTGACCTGCGGCTGGTCGCGATCAAGATGATCCGGGCGGACCTGGCCCGGCTGCCCGAGTTCCGGGAGAGGTTCCTGCGCGAGGCGGACGTAGCGCGCCGGGTCGCCCGGTTCTGTACCGCGGAGGTGCTCGAGGTCGTCGACCCGCCGGATGGGCCGCCCTACCTGGTCACCGAGTACATCGACGGGCTGACGCTCACTCACGCCGTGCTCGCCGGCGGCCCGCTGCGCACCGGCGACCTGGAACGGCTGGCCGTCAGCGTCGCCGCCGCGCTGACCGCGATCCACGGCGCCGGGTTGGTACACCGCGACCTCAAACCGTCGAACGTGATCCTCTCCTCCCTCGGCCCGCGCGTCATCGACTTCGGCATCGCCAGGGCCACCGACGCGCACGGCGTGCTGAGCCACGACATCCAGCGGATCGGCACGCCGGCGTTCATGGCCCCCGAGCAGGCCAACGGCCGGCTGGTGACGGCCGCCGCGGACGTCTTCGCCTGGGGCGGACTGGTCACCTACGCGAGCACCGGCGTGCTGCCCTTCGGCGACGGGCCGACGCCGGTCCAGCTCTACCGGGTCGTGCACCTGGAACCGAACCTGGAAGGCCTCGGCCCGGCGCTGCGCCCGATCGTCGAGCACGCGATGCGCAAGGACCCCGCGGAGCGCCCAACCGCCCAGGAGCTCTTCATGCGCCTGGTCGGCATGGGCCCGCCGACCCACCCCGACCCGGCGGTGAGCCGGGCGATCCGCTCGGGCGCGATCCCCGGCCAGCCGCCGGGCGCGGCCGCGGGCGGCGGTGCCGGACCTGGCATTGGCACCAACGGGCCCACGGACGCCGACCCACCCCTGGCCGCCGTTGGGACTGGGGCTGGGGCCGCCGGAACCTCTGGCACGCGCGGGGTCGCCGGGGACGCGGCGGGCGGGCCGGGCGGCGTCGGCGCACCCTTCGGCGACGACGGCCCGACCGGTGGTGAAGCCCTCGGCGGGTACCCCGGCCCGCCGGGGCGGACCTGGCAAGACCGGCTGCGCCACGGCTCCCTGATGATCACCCCGCTGCTCGCGCTGATACTGATCGCGGTCCTGATCCCGGTGGTCCTCGGGCGGGCACCCGCGTCAAGCCCGACGCCGGCCGCGCTCGCCGCGGCGGTCGCCACGTCCGCCGATGAGATCCGTTCCACCGACGCCGGCCTGGCCGACGCGCTGAGCCTCGCCGCCTTCCGGATCAACCAGGCCCCGGCCGCCCGGGCGAGTCTGCGCACCTCGTTCGCCGCCGCCGCGGCGAGCCCGCTTCCCGGGCATACCGCGTCGGTGCTCGGCGTCGCCGTGAGCCTCGACGGCCGGCTCGCCGCGACCGCGTCCGCCGACGGCACCACCCGTCTTTGGGACCTCGCGGCACTGACCGGTCAGACCGAGGGGACGGCCCTTCAGGAGACGCCCCTTCAGAGAACGCCGTCCGGGGAGGCACCGTCGCTCGCGCGGCCCGCGCCTTCCGCGTCTCCCGGGCCATCCGCGTCTCCCGGGCCATCCGCGTCTCCCGGGCCATCCGCTCCTCCCGGGCAGGCTGGTCTACCCGCGCCGCTAGCGGTGCTGAGCGGGCACGACGGCTGGGTCACCGCCGCCGCCTTCAGCCCGGACGGGACCCTCCTCGCCACGGCGGGCTACGACCGCACCGTGCGTCTGTGGGACGTGAGCAAGCCGGCCAGCCCGGTGAAGATCGCGACGCTGACCGGCCACGAGGGCTATGTGCTGTCCGTCGCGTTCAGTCCGGACGGCGGCCTGCTGGCATCGTCCGGCTACGACGACACAGCCCGGATCTGGGACGTCCGAGACCCGAGGCACCCGACGGAGCTGAGCGTCCTGACCGGCCACACCGGCTGGGTACGCCAGGTCGCGTTCAGCCCCGACGGCCGGCTGCTGGCGACGGCGAGCACCGATCACACGGCCCGCCTCTGGGAGATCGGCGACCCCCGTCGTCCCCGCGAGCTGGCCACCCTGTCCGGTCATACCGACTACGTCTGGGCTGTGGCCTTCAGCCCGGACGGCCGTCAGCTCGCCACCGGTGGCTATGACGGCACCGCGCGCCTGTGGGACGTCACCGACCCGAGCCACCCGCGCCTCCTTGAGACGATCAAGGCGGATTCCCGCTGGGTGCTCACGCTGGCCTTCAGCCCCGACGGCCGCATGCTCGCCACCGCCGGCCGCGACAACACGGTCCATCTCTGGGACCTCACCACGAGCGGGCGGTCCGCCGCCGTCGGCAGGCTTTCCGGCCACGCCGACTGGATCCAGGACCTTGCCTTCACCCCTGACGGCCAGTCGGTCCTCACCGCCGCCGCCGACCACACCGCACGGCTGACCCCGCTCGACGACACCAGGCTGCTGGCGACCGCCTGCCGCACCGGATCCGCCCAGTTGGATCCCGTCCAGTGGCGGCACTACATCCCCGAGGCCCCCTACCGCCCCGTCTGCTGACGACCGCCTCCACGGGGCGGCCACGGATCTACGACGCAGTCACAGACCTACGGCGGCCACGGATCAGGGAGCAGCCACGGGTCCGGAGAACAGCCACGGATCTGTCACGCAGCATCTGATCTACAGCACAGCCACAGACCTACGACACAGCCACAGACCTACGACACAGCCACGGATCCGGAGAACAGCCACGGATCAGAGGCAAGGGCCAGAGGACCGGTCGGAGCCGCCGTTCAGCTGGCATACCGGCCAATTATCGCGATTTTGCGGAGATCGCGATCTTACGGAATCCTGATCCCGCGGAAATAGCGTGCCGMGGCATCGGCCGAGGTGGCCGCGTTCAGCACGCACCRCCGACCAGGCGCGAGACCATAGTGATGACCAGGTCACCGGCAAGCCGGAACTTATCGGTGCACGATTCCATAGCGACGGCGATCCAGTGATCGGACCGTTTCAAGATATAGTTCGCCATGGCCACGAGTGCCGCGACCTCATCCATATCACCGGCCTCGCGGGAGGAGATAGAAGTTTCTCACCCTTACGCAATGCAGGCAGGTACCGCCCGTTTAAGGCATGTCATGGTAGCCGGCTCGACTGTTGAGGCCGCTCATCTGCCGCTCATCGAGCGGCAGATGAGCGGCCCCGAACACCGCGAAGATCGCCGGATAGGTGAACCGGGGAGTGCATTCCAGTTACCCCCTCCATCCAAGTTGGGAGGGCAGTCGGGATGACGAGTCCGACGCGGTCGGATGTCCGTTGTCGGCATTCAGGGCCGGTTGCTTTTCTCTCATTCCGGACTACGATGAACACATGTTCGATATGCGTGACGGCCGTGCTCTGTCGTCACCCGACGCACCGGCGGTTTCCGCGGATACCGCCCCGCCGCGACGAGGTGTTCGATCTGGATCCCCCTCTCGGCCCGTCGGTTCCAGGCCGTCCCAGTCCGGCGTCCCGCCACGACGGTCGTCGTCTCGATCGGTGGTACACCCTTGCCGCACGAACGCCGCCGATGCCCGGACGCCCGTCGACGCGGACGAAGGACTCGAGGCGCTGTCCGCGGCGTCTTCCGTGTCGGGCTCGGTCGATGCGCCTGGCGCGTCCAGGCTCCCCGCCGGTCCGACCACCGCCAAGGCGCCGGCCATCGCCGCCCCGGACGCATCCGGCCCATCCGATCCCACCAACACCGGCCCTCCGACGTGCCCCGCCGCCTCGACCGGCTCGGGCTCCTCGGATCGCCCGGGTTCCTCCGCTCCCTCAGGCTCCCCAGACCGCCCGGGCTTCGCCACCCACCCAGGCTCCCCGAGCCGCCCGGATTCTCTGAACCACGCGGACTCCCCCGCCCACTCAGGCTCCCCAGGCCGCCCAGGCTTCGCCACCCGCTCAGGCTCCCCGGACCGCTCGAATTCTCTGAACCGCCCGGGTTCCTCCGCTCCCCCAGGCTCCCCAGACCGCCCGGGCTTCGCCACCCACCCAGGCTCCCCGAGCCGCCCGGATTCTCTGAACCACGCGGACTCCCCCGCCCACTCAGGCTCCCCAGACCGCCCGGGGGGTTCCTGGGACGGTGGCAGCCAGGCCGAGGCAGTGGCCGCTGGGCCTGACGATGGGCCGTCGGGGCGGCTGAAGGTTGTGGATGCCGCATTCGACGCGGTGCTGGCCGGGTTGGCGGGCTGCGCCGAGCGTGAGGCGTTTGACCTGGTGGTGGGACTGGTCCGGCTGGCGTCCCGGCTGCAGGGGCTGACGATCCGGGCGCAGGTCCAGCTCGCCCGGCTTCGACCCGCACCTCCCGACGGCGGCGAGGACGCAGGGCCGTACTCGGAGTTCCTCGCCGACGAGTTGGCCGCCGAGCTGGGTCAGTCCCCGCGTACCGCTTCCGCCCGGCTCGCGCAGGCCTGGGACATCGCCCATCAGGTCCCCGACGCGCTCGACGCGCTGAGCGCAGGCCAGCTGGACCACCCCCGGCTACTCGCGCTGCATGACGTCACCCAGGCGCTGTCCGACGGGCAGCGAGCCACGGTCGAGGCGCGGATGCTGGCCGGTGCCCGGTTGAAGTCGCCATCGCAGTGGCGCCRCAAACTGCACCGGATCGTGGCTCGGATCGATCCGGACGCCGCCGCGCGCCGGCACAAGGACGCCCACGCTCAGCGCGGGGTCGCCGTCAAGGCGCTGGAGGACGGCATGGGCCTGCTCTCGGCGACGTTGACGGCGGCGGACGCACGCGCGATCTTCGACCGGATCGATGGAATCGCCAGGGCGGATGCCCGAGCCGACGGCGTCAGACGGCCGATCGACGCCCGGCGAGCCGACGTCCTGGCCGCGCTGCTGTTGGGCAACCGCCGCGAGCTGGTGAAGGTCGAGATCCAGGTCGTCGCCGCGTCAAGGGCCACATTTGTGAAGATCTGGATACAAGCGGCCTGAGCTGCGTTCCTTCGCTTGCCGGCAGATGTGGATCATAGTCAAGTGGCGTCAGGGCGAGGAGCTGCTTGCTCCGCCTCTGGCGGGTTGGCCGGTCCCACCGCCTAGCATGATCGCGGCTTGTGCCCTCCCATGGTCGTATTCCTGGCCCGTCCACGACCACGGCGGGGCACAGACACCGATCATGCAGGCGGCCAACCTTAGCGAACGCGGCGCTCACGGCCGAGATTGGCTCTGAGCTGCGCTTGCAGGGTGCTAACAATTGCTAGCACCGCCGAGGCAGGGTCAAGGCGAGCGGCCCGCGCGGGTCAGGCGGGTAGGGCGCGCTGCTGTTCCCGCCATGTGCGGGTGGTGTCGACGAGTTCGCCGATGGCGGGATGGCTCTTGATCGGCTCTACGGCGCGGTGAATCTTCTTCACGCGGCTCTCGACGTGGGCAGCCTGGAATGGAAGTGCCAAGGTGAGTCCTTGCCCGACGAGCGCCCCAATACGTTCCGGGTCGTACTGCCCGCTGCGGGCGACCGCGAGAGCCTCGTCCAGAAGAATGTACGGTTTATAGTCACTTTCCCTAGAATCGATAATCGGCCGGGCGACTTCCCGCACCTTCTCGGGACGCCCTAGGCGTGCGTAGGCGAGTGACGCCGCCATTGAGGCTGAAGACAGGGAATAGGTGGTTAGATCGTCAATAATTGTATTGCCTGTCGCGGGTCCCTGTTCTGTGGGTGAGAGACTGTGGGTGATGTCCATCGCCTTGCCGACGGCGGCGTCGACTCCGCCACCGTCTCCTAGTCCTGCTTTTGTCGGGGCAAGGGCATCGCTCAGCAGCAGTGCGCGTTGYGGGCCGGTGCGGGCGTGGCGTAGACCGTCGTTCGCGTATTGCTGTGCGCCGGCGGGGTTTCCGGCGTAGTCCTCGACGATGGCCTGCATGTAGCGGGTCCACGCGATCAGGTTGTCATCGTCGAGAAGATCCGCCCGTTTGTGCGCTTCGGCAAGGGAGACACGGGCCGCGTCGGTGTCGCCTGCGTTGTTGTGGACCCATCCGCGAAGCCCGGCCGTGATCGTCGCCGCGTGCCACAGGTGGGCGCTGTCGGCGGGCCGGAGCGTGAGGTTCGCCTGTATTCCGTCGATCAGCCGTTGGACGCTGTCAATCTGGCTGATCAGCGCGGTGGGTGGCGTGGTGCGGTAGGCGTTCGCGAGTCCGGAGATCTGTGCGTCCACGACGGGAAGAATGCTGTCTGCCCGCGCGGTTCCTTCCAACAGGAGAAGCCGGTCCGTCGGGGTGAGCGCGGGAATCGCGCCCAGTGCCGTTCCGGCACCGAGCAGCGCGAACAGATCACGTCGGTTCATCGTTCCCACCTCCAGCGGGCCGCGCGGCGACGGGTCGCCACCGATTTGCACCAACGGCGGTACCGGTACCGCCGTCGTCTCTTCATCGGGGTCGTGGGTGGTGTAGCCGTGGCRGGCCGCTTCCCGCTCTGTGAAAGCCTTGTCGCGCATGCGCAACAGGGCGTGTTGCGCGCCCAAGGCGGTGTCGAGTGCGGTGAACCCGGTGACGGACAGAACCCTGCCCTCGGCGAGGTTCTTCACGTGTGTGCGGGAGAAACCCGTCCGGTCGGCAAGGAGGGTGTAGTTCAGCCCGCGTGTGTCGATCAGTCGCTGGACTTCGTCGACGAGGGCGAGCAGTGCGGGTGTGGTAGGCGGTGGCCTGCGCTGCGCGCGAGGGTGGGATGTCATCCGGTGTCCTCCAGCTCCCGCCGGATCACTGATGTTCACGATCGTAGCCGGGTCGGTCCGTTCCGTAGGGGTTCTCGCCGTGCTGCCGGGTCTGCAACCCACTTGCACCCCGTGCCCGCCCCCGCTACCTGCGCTTGCACGGTGCTTACTCCTGCAAGCGGGTCGGATTCCGCAGCCTGCCCCGGGTCACGCTGCGCCGCGTCTCGCCCGACAACCGTGGTTGTCGGACCTCGGGCCTCGGGTGGCGGATGGCCCCGRCCGCCACCCGGGTAGCGGCCGGGTGGGGTTCCCGGGGCCGTGAGCGGGCTGTTTCCGGGCCGGTGCGGTCTGGGCCGTTACCCGCTACACGTCCTATCGGTGCAGGTCAGCGCCGGTGGGTGCCGTAACGGAGGGCGTTGCGGCACCGTTACCCGTCGGCGGGGTCGCTACCGGCCCGTCCGGGTGCGAAGTCCTCGGGCGCGAGCGACCCGACGACCGCCGCGAGCAGGTCCCGTTCAGTGGCGGACCCGTCCGGCGGGCCGAACGCGAGCACCACCCCGACGTCCCCGAACCCGGCGACGAACACCGCCCCATCCGGCAACCGTGCGGCCTGCTCCGCCAGCTCGGACGCTGTCATGCCCGGTGTCAGCTTGATCGTCGTGACCGACCCGACCGACGTCGACCTTGCCCGGCTCATGCCGCCACCGGCCACACGCCCGCCGGCCGCAGAACCGCCGCCCAGTCCGGGGCGCGGTCGCAGTCGAGGATCTCCCACACCACGCGGTACTGCGGCCCGCCGGGCGCGTGGATCGTCACCGGATGCGGCAGGATCACCACGCCCACGTGCCAGGCACAGTGCGGCCGGACCCCACAGACCACCACCGGCGCCGGCCCCGCCCCGTCCGCCGCCCGCCGGTCCGCCAGCGCCCGGCCGACCCCGAGCGCGAGCATCGACCGGGCAGGCGACACCAGCGCCGGACACGCCACCGCCACCACCGACCGGCCCGCGCGGGCCAGTCGTCCCGCCACCGCGTGCGCCGGATACACCCCCGCCGGTACCCAGTCCGGCCACGGCTCGGCATCCAACAGCACCCCTGCCTTGCGTGGCAGCGCCACCGGCCCGAGTACGACCCGTACCGACCCGAGGCCGCTGCCCTCCACGTCGACCGTCACGACCGTCACCKCCTGCTCCCTTCGCCGTCCTACGGCCATGACACGCTCCGCGCGGACGACGAAACAGGCTGCAACCGGTACGCCGGTACGGTGCTGCGCGCCGGACACCCGCCCGCCCTCGGTTCAGCCGGGAGTCCTGTAGCGGCCCGGCACGGGTGTAGCGCCACCGCTACACCCGCCGCGACACCCGGCACGGCATCTGGCCTGCACAGATGCCGGTGTGTAGCGGGTAGCGCCCCGACTCGTCCGAGGCTCGAAACCGGCCCAACCGGGCGTGACGTCCCCGATGCCGCCGCTACCCGCTACACCGCTCGGCACGCGCAGCGCTGTAACCACCGGGCTGGGGGGTAACCGGGCGGTTACCTGCGTGGTTACCGTCGCCACCGCCGGCGAGCTGCACCGATGCCGACGTGTAACCAGTAACGGCCGTGGCCACCGCACCCCCGAAACCGGCCCTACGGCCCCGCGCCGAGTGGGCGGGGCGGTTACCGGTTACCTCCCATGCCGCACCCGCCGCCCGCTGGCCGAGCGGGCACTCGTCCCGCCGGTGACGTTCGTTTACGGCTGTTTAGCTCTGTTTGGAACGATCGGTGGCGGCTGGGCGTTGTATTGGTTGTAGGGCCTGTTTTGCCTTGCCCCCGCTGCGCTCGTCCGGTGCCGGCCGGACATCCGCGTTGGAGGCTGCTTGGACCACGCCCCGCCGCCCACCACCACCAGCCGCCGCCCGCCGTCCCCCGCCCGTTCGTCCACGTCCCCGAGGAGCCCTGATGCACCCGCACCACACGCCCAGGACCCGCCCGAAACCCTGCCCACGCCAGTCCCGGCCGCCTCCGCCGTGGTCCTCGGCGACGCTGACCGTGCCTTGATCCGCGCGGCCGTGCGCGCGATGCCACCGCTGACCGACGAGCAGACGGACGCGATCGTCACCCTGATCACGGTCATCCGCGAGCGGCGACAACGCCCGGCACCACCCGACCGGTAGCCATCGCTACGACCGGCTCCCGGCCGGAAACGACGCGGCCCCGTCTCCCGAGGAGGGAGACGGGGCCGCGTGCGTTGAGACGGTTACCGGGACGTCAGGCCTGCGGCGGACGGCTGAACACGAGGGCCCACCGGTTGGCCGCGCTGCGGCCGTTGCGCTTCACCACCAGACCCTCGGCGTGCAGCTCGCGCAGATACCGGTCCACCGAGGTCCGCGACTGCCCGACCGTCGCAGCGATCTCGTTCATGGTGATGGTCTGCGGGCTGGCCGGCACGGCGGCCAACACCGCGTCGCGCGTGGACGGTGTCAACGCCACGTCCACCGCGCCCGTGCCGTCCCAGTCGAACCGCGACACCGAATGGTCACCCCACCGCAGCGCACGCCGGACCGTCAGACTCGGCAACGCCAGTCGAATCATCGTTCGCAGAGCGTCGACATCGTCGGCTTCATACGCGCGGTCCCACTCCTGCGCGGCGATATCCGCCGGAACCACCACCGCCTGATCCTCGGCGATCTCGTCGAGTTCGACCGTGATCTCCTCGACGCGCGCGAGGATCGGTTTCAGCGCTATGTCGACCCGCTTGGAACCCCACTGCTTTGACTTCTCCGCGATGCTGTCCGCTTCGGACTCCAGGTATTCGAGTTCCGTCCGAAGTGCCGCCCGCTTCGCACCCACGGTCGCGGTCCGCTGGGCGATCAGCCCAGCCCAGCGCGGATCACTCAGACGGGCTTTCACCGCCGTCCCCACAGCGGCCATCGTCACGCCCGCGTCGATGGAATTTCCCGGGCAGTGATTCCGATGATTACCGGGCTGCTGCCTGCACCGGTACTGCCCGCCCAGGTTCTTCGTTCCGTACATCTTCCGACCGCACTCGCCGCACCGTATGAGCCCAGACAGAACATGGACCCTGCCGAGTGGACGCCCGGGGCCGCGCGCCGAGAGCAGCGCACAAAGCCGCTTCCATTCGTCCTCGCTCACGGTCGGAACGAAATGCTTACGCTGCCCATGGGCCACACCATCAAACATGATCAACCCGGCGTGTCCGGGGCGGATCAACGTCCGGCGAAGCGTGGTCCGTTCCCACAGCTCGYCCGTCGCCGTGGGAACACCCCGCTCGTTCAACTCACCCGCAAGCGCCGAGACACTGGTTTCGCCCGCGAGCAACCGCCGATAGCACTCGCGGACAATCTCCTTCTCCGCCTCGATCACCGCATCCTCGACCATCGATCGCGGATCGCCCGGTTCCCAGCCCGGCGGCACCGGCGCGAACCTCGGCATCGCGTAACCGCGCGAACCGAAAACCCACACGCCCCTGCGCGCCTTCCGACGCTTCCCACGGCGACTACGCTCGGAAGTCTTGTCGGACTCGTGCGCCGCCTTGTTCATCGCGTCGCGAAACGCCGCGCGCCCGTCCGCCGTCAACAGGTTGTAGTCAACCGACTGGGACCAGACGAGAACACCCGACTGCGCCGCCTCGATCAGCCGCTCACCCTCGATCGGCTTACGGGTGAACCGAGTAAGGTCCAGCACCCACACACCGTCGGAAACACCGGACTCCAGCCCGGCCATCAACTCCAACCAGTCCGGCCGAACCACCTTCGGGTTCCACGCCGACTTGGAGTTGTCCCGGCTAAAGACCCGCCCGAGGACACCCCCGCGCCGCTTGATGTCCTCGGTCCCGATCTCGACCTGCTCATCGACGTTGATCGTCGACCCGTCCGCCGCGAACGACAGCCGCGCGTACAGATCGATGACCGGCTTACCGCCCCCCTCGGGGCCTACGTTCGTCATGCACAGGAAGGTACATATGCGACCTGTGCTGCCGTCGGCACCCTCGCCGGGCTGGACGACAACCCCGCCGAACTCGTCGGCCACGGCCCGATCCCGGCCACCATCGGCCGCCGACTGGCAGCCGACGCGAACTGGCGCCGCGTCCTGACTGACCCGGATAACGGCACCGTTCTGGACCTGGGGCACCGCCGGATCCCGACCCCGGCACTCGCCCGCCTCATCCGCCATCGAGATACCCGATGCGTCTTTCCCGGCTGTGGAATGCCCGCCACCCGCTGCGACCTCGACCACACCATCGCCCACGCCAAAGGCGGCTCAACCGCCCTCGACAACCTTGGCCTACTTTGCCGCCACCACCACTCCGCAAAACACCGAGGCGGCTGGACACTCAACCAACCCGAACCAGGCATCTTCATCTGGACAAGCCCAACCGCTCGGACCTACCGAGTCAACACCACCGCAAACGACGAGGAAGGCACGCTCCCCGACGAAGACACCAGCAACTGGGCCACCATATGCGTCGACAGACCGACCAATCTCAGCCCCAACGGCAGCGGCAACGGCAAGAAGCGACCGCGCAGGGAAGACCTATGCCCCTTCTGACACTTTTCTCGGACGCGAAACGCGGACGGTCACCACACCGGTGGGCTAGCGACCGGCCCAGCACCGCCAGCCTTCAGCACCGCCGACAAGAAACGACCGGGTAGAGACCCCTTCTAACCCAGTTTCCGTGAGGCGAAACGTTGGCGCTCGCAGGCCCTGTCAAGTCCTCGCCGATCCCCCGAGACCGGACCTGGCGATGGGTCAGGAGGGCCGGTCGGGCTTCTGGTTGCGCTCGGGGTTGTGGTTGCGGCCGGAGGCTCGGTGGCGGGGCTCGTGCCGATCGATGGCGGAGGTGCCGGCCATGCGGCGGCGGCGGGGGACGCCAGAGCGGTCGAACAGGGGCGGCTGACCGGGCGCGCCGAGTTCGGCGGGCCGGCCCGGGTCCGGCGGGTGGACCGCCGAGCCGGGCGGGATGGGCTGGCCGGCGGGAATCGGCCGGCCAGACTGGATCGGCGTCACCGGCGGCGCCAGGCTCGGCGTTGCCCCGCCGACCGACACCCCGCCGACCGACACCCCGCTGGCCGGTGCCCCGCTGGCCGGTGCCCCGCTGGTCGACGCCCCGCTGGTCGACGCCCCGCCGATCAACGCCCCGCTGGCCGACGCCCCGCTAGCCGAGGCCCCGCTGGCCGGTGGTGGGAGAAGCGGCGACGACGCCCGCGGCGGGCCTGACACGCCGCCGGTCGAGGACGGGTCGGGCAAGGACAGGGGCGAAGGAGACAACGGGGGCAGCGGAGGAAGCGGAGGCGACGAAGGCGACGGGGTCAGCAGGACGGCGCCGGAACCCGCGCCCAGCGGTACCGGCAGCGGGGGCGGCTCCCCCGGGGGCGGCACCGGAGGAAGCGGTGGCACCGACCGCGCGGCGCGGGCGCGGCGCGGCGGGTCGGCCGAGGCCTGCTGCCCCGGTGTCCACAGGGAGGGCTCCTGATGGCCCGGACCGCCAGCCACGATGTCCGGTTCGCCGACGCGATGGTGCGGCCGGTGGCGGCCGCGCAGACGCTCCTCGGTGACCCTTCCGGCGTCCGCGCCCCTGGCCGCACCCACGCCCCTGCCGGGGTCCGCGCCCCTGCCCGCACCCACGCCCCTGCCGGGGTCTGTGCCCCTGCTCGCGGCCATGTCGGCGGCCGGGCCGCCGGCCGCCGGCCCGCCGGGCGAACCTGCCGGAAGCGCGGGCAGCGCATGGGGCCCACGGTCAAGACCGCCGTCCCCGCTCGTGCCGAGATCGCCGCCCGGCGAGCCGTCGACGGCCGCGCCGGCGCCGGGTGGCAGGGCCAGCCTGCTCGTCGTGCCACCCAGCTCAAGGGCGCCGGCCGTGTCCGGGTCGGCGAGCTGGGCGAGGCGGCGCTGCTCCTCCTCGGCGAGCCGGGCCCTGGCCTGCTCGTAGCGGCTGGGGCCGCGGCGGAGCCTTGCCCGCAGCCGGGAGTCGGCGGAACGGGCGGCAGCCACCAGGCGCGGTTCTTCCAGCCTGGCGCCCAGCGCCTCGGCGGCCATAGCCCGTTCGGCGGCGAGCTCCCGCTCGAGCTGGGCGATCCGGTCCGACTTCTCCATGTCGAGCGCGACCAGCCGCATGCGTTCGGCGTCGAGTTTCGCCCATTCCTGCTGATGCAGCCGGGCGGCGGCCATGCCCTCGTCACGCATCGCGACCACCCGCAGGTACAGCTCGAGCCGGTTGCGCTCCAACCGGGCCAGCAGCGGGTTGGCCACCCAGGGCGACAGCAGCTCGGCGACCCTGGTCGCGAACGGCGCGCGGCGGTCGACGACGACGCCGAGGCCGAGGATCGGCGCGACGGTGAAGAACCGAAGCTCGGGGTGGCCGGCGACGAACTCCTCGACGGCGGTGCGCACCCCGTTGCGCGGGCCGCCCTCGGCGAGCGCCCACGCGTAGGCGCCGTCGCCGCGCATTCCGCGGCCGAGGACGGCATCGGACGTGTCGAGGGTCACACCGACGTCCCAGGAGTGGGGCTGGAGGTCGGCGTCGGTCAGCCGGTCGGGGGCCCGGTACTGGTCGCGCCGGCCGGTGGGCCAGCCGACGTCGTGGACGATGACCAGCGGGAACGTGTTCCGGCCGAACTCGTGGACGGCGTCGTCGACCGCGGCGAGCGTGGCGGCGACGGTGGCGTAGTTCGCGTCGCCGTCGATCAGGTAGGCGTCGGTCGGGGTGTGCCCGTCGAGCCCGGCGGCGCCGTGGTCACGAACCACGTCGATGTCCAGGCCGCGGCCGGCGCTCGGTACACGACCCGGCTCGGGGTCGACGATGAGCAGCCGGCCACCCCCGCCGGCGCGCAGCAGCTCGACGACGAGGCCGGTCGTGGAGCCGTTCTCGGCGCCGAGGACGGTGACGCTGCGGACGCTGGCCGCGCCCAGCAACGGCAGCCAGACCTCCCGCAGGTCGATGAGCGATCGCAGCAGCAGCGGCTGGCCGCCCGTACGGTTCGCGGCGCTCGGGTCGTAGCCCTCGACCGCGCCACGGCCGCCCTGGCCGTATACAGCGAGCTCAGCGGCTGAACCGGGCTCGGCCGCGACGGCGGCCGCCAGGTCGGCGAAGCTCTCCCGCAGGGCACCCTCACCGGCACCGGCGGCACCGGCGGCATCGGCGGCACCGCCAGCTCCCGCGGCACCGCCAGCGCCGGGGGTGCGCAGCGGGCCGGTGTTCGCGGAAGCGGCGGAGCGGACGTAGGGGCGGGCGGTGTGCGAGATGGGCTGCTCGTCCCGCCCATCGTTGCCCGACAGCCCGGCCGGGGCAGTGCTCGGCGTGTCGCTCACCGTGGGCCTCCCAGCCGGCCGTCTCGACCTGTCCAGGCCTGCCGCCGGATCCCGCGAGGCGAGTCGCCCACCCGGAGTCTTCCAGCTGTCACCGCAGGCCTCCCAGCTGTCGCATCACCCGGCGGGCGGCCCGGCGCGGCAGCTGCGGCCCCGACACCGGGCCTGCCGCGGCAGGCGCGGGAGCGGCCACTGGGTCCCCCCGGATCCCTATCCAACCARAAGCGAACTCGACGTCAATTGCGTACGTGCCGCCCAACTCTGGCATGTCGGGCAGATCCAGGTTGTAGACGAGTTGAGGGTCGTCGTCGAGGATTTCCACCAAGTTGGGCTGCAGTATTCTCAGCCCCACCAGACCGAGAACAATGCCGCGCCTACGGTCAGCCAATCCGGTGTCGCCGGGCGTCCCAGCAGGGATACTGCGGCCCATCACGTCCGGAAGCGAACCCGGCCCGTCGAACGCGGTGATCGTGACCTGCCGGGGCTCGCCCGCGCCGACGATGTGAAAGGCGAGGGTCAGCCAGTCGAGCCGAAGCAGGCCCCGCCGGCCGGCGGGGTCGATCCGGACGCGGCGGACGCCGACGGCGTCGACGACCCGCAGCCGCACCAGCGACAGCCCGTCCCGGCCCGCGTAGGGCACCGCGGTGGCCTTGGGGCCGCGGGCGAAGTCCGCGCCGGTGTCGACGTACACCTCGACGGGGCCGGCCGCGGCCGGCGCCGACAGTTCCCGCGGGTCGATTCCCGCGGCGGCCGCGAGCTCGGTGACGACCGCCAGCGGCCGGTTCGCGACGGCGGCGACGGCCGCGGGCCAGGTCGCCTCGCGCAGCGGCAGCTCCGCCAGGCCCACCGGGCTCAGGTAGGGCATCCGCCTGATCAGCTCGGCGGGCAACAGACCCCGGCCATCCTGCTCGGCGGGCTCGGCGGGCTCCGCGCCAGCCAGCACCGCGCCGACCGGACCAGCCATGTCGGCCGAGCCAGCCGCACCGGCCGGGCTAGCCACGCCGACTGGGCCAGCCACGCCGACCAGACCAGCCGCACCGGCCGCGTCGGCGAGCGAGCCGACCGCCGGGGTACTCGTCGCCTCGATGCCGATCGGCTCGTCGTCATCGCCGTCGTGTCGCCAGGAACCGAAGGTCGCGGCCTCCGCCGTCGTCGGCCGGGCGACGAACCGGGCAAGCATGCGTAGCAGCGCTAGCCGGGCGCTGTCGCCGCCCAGTGACGGCAGCGCGCTGTCGGGGCTGTCCGGGCTCTCCGCCCGCCGGTAGCGCAGCCACTCCCGCTGAAAGGCGCGGGCACCGTCCTGGGCGGCGGCCCGCTGCGCCAGCTGCGTACGGCTGGTCCGGGCAAGGCCCAGCAGCGGGGTGGACATCTCGTCGAACGAGGCGAGCCGGCCCGTGTCCGCCATGGCGACCTGCTCGACGACCGCCGGGGCGCGCAGCAGCTGGCCGGCGAGGCGCGCCGGCTGGCCGCCGGAGACGAGGTAGCCCTCCATCCGGTGGCCGGCGAGCTGGTACTCGAGAGCGGCGGGGCCGGTCCCCAGGTAGAGCCCCACGGGGATGACCTCGCGGCCGGTGGCGGTGAGCAGCCGGGCGAGCAGCGCCTGGGTGGTCCCGTCCCAACCAAGATCGACCAGTACGGCCGGGCCACGCTCGGGCAGCCGTTCGTCCAGGTAGCGCAGGAATCGTTCGCGCAGCCGCTCGGCGGCCAGCACGATCTCGCCGCGGACGCGGTCGTCGCGGCTGAGCGTCTCCAGCAGCTCGTCGAGGATCTCGTCGAGCAGCCCGGCCGGCACGTCGAGCCGGCGGCCGGCGAGCGCGGAGATCCCCGGCACGGCGGCGAGATCGACCCGTAGCCGGCGCAGCAGCGCCCCGACGGTGCCCACAGCGCCCCCGGTACCGGGGGCCGGACCGCCAGCACCGGCGTGCGCGGGGCCGGTGCCGGCGTGCCGCAGGAAGGCGCGCAGCTCCTGGGGTGAGGCCTCGAACACGTTCGCCAGGGCACACACCTCACGCGACGCCCACAGCGGCCTGGCCGCGACGCCGGCGTCGCGGCCCGGGCTCTCGAGCAGGCTCGCGACGAACCGGCCGGATCGCATCAGGCAGAACGCCTCATCGGCGCCGAGCTCCCGGGTGCGCTCGACGACCCATTCGGCGAAGCCGGTGAACACCGGGCCGAACACGGTCGCCCCGGTGTCCCAGAAGCGGCGCAGTGCCCGGGGGACCGTGGCGGCGTCGGCCTGGTGCAGGACGCGGGCGCGCAGGGCGGTCAGCCCGAAGTCGCCGTACTCGAGGTCGACGGGGGCCGCGTCGTCCGGTTCGTCGAGCAGTCCCTCCATCGCGAACGTCGCGCGCAGGTCGCGCGCGGGGCCGCCCCTGCGCATGGTCGTGACGTTCCGCCCACCACGGCTGTCCTGCCCACCACGGCTGTCCTGCCCACCGCGGCCGTCCTGCCCACCGCGGCTGACCTGCGCACCGCGGCTGTTCTGCGCACCGCGACCAGCTGCCGGTTCCGAGCCCGCGGGATCGGGGTGCTCGCCGGTCGGGTCGCCGGCCAGGTACAGCAGCCTGGACGTGGGGGCACCGGTCGCCGCGAGCACATGGCCGAGCAGGCCCTCGGCCGTCCCGACACCGATGTCGGCCGAGGTGAACGGGCCGGCGAACGGGATGCCCGCGAGCTCCGGGCGCGCCAGCAGGCGCTCCAGCTGCGCCGCTGACAGGCAGGTGTCGGCGACGAGGTAGACCGGCAGGCCCAGTTTGAGAGCGGCGAGCTCGGCGAGCTCGACGGCGGCGAGGTCGACCCGGCAGGCCGCCCGCAGCGCGGCGACCTCCGCCTCCATCAGGGCGGCGAGCTCGCCGGCGCCGGGCAGCGCGGGCCGCAGCAGCGCCCAGATCTCGTCCAGCCGCGGCGGGGGGCCGCCTCCGTCCCCGGCGGCGGCCACGCCCTCACGGGTGGCCAGCACGCGGCGCCTGGCCTGCCGCTCGGCGAGGATCCTCAGGTGCGCGAACTGGCCGGGGGTGATGCCGGCCGGCAGCCGGCCGGCGGCGGCGAGCCGCTCACCGAGCAGCAGGAACACGTGCGCGGGCCGCGGTACCAGGCGCCACAGCAGCGTCTCGAAGACGTCGACGACGAGTACGTCCGCCCCGCCCGAGTCGAGGTGCGACCACGCGTCCCCCAGCCTCGCGTCGGTGAACACCGCGGTCACCCCCGTTCCAACGCCGTCGGCCGTGCGACGGCGGGGGAAACGGCGAACGACCTCCAGGGAAGCCCCAGATGTCCGCGCCACCGCGTGCGGTCGCCTCCGACAAGTAGCGAGGGAGGAGCCGGCCACCGCACCGGAGGCGAAGTGGACTGCACCGTCGCGCCTCCTTCAGCCAGGGCGGGGCAAGGCGCCGACCGGTGCCGGAGCAGGCTGGCCGATACTATGAACCGCCTCCCGGGTGGCGGGCACCGGCGTCAACGGCGACGCGGGCGGTGGGGTGGCTGTGGCCCACCGTGCTCATCTCCTGTGCGGCGATGGTGGCCGGGTTCCCACCGGGTCAGCGAAGGCGATCCGGAAGGTCCGCGGCCCGGCACGGGTAAGGACACCACCGTTGCCGAATCCGGACCTCACCCGCCTCGGTGGGCCTAACCGGGACCATGGCACGATCGGGACAACAACCGGGGCCGCGCCAAGGCGCGCGGCGGTCCCGCGACGTCCCGGGGTCCGGCGTCGTACAGGGTCGAGAAGGAGCCGAGGAGTGCAGCTCGCAGGTGCTGGCCCCGCCGCCGACCCGGGCGGCGCGACGGGAGCGTCCCCGATACCGTTGCCGCCCACGCCGACGAACGCGACGGCGTCATCGTTGCCGTCCGCGTCCGCGTCGACCTCGCCGTCCGCGTCGACGGCTCCCGACCAGTCGTCGTCGCCCATGTCCTCGCAGGCGGCGTCCCCGTCGGCGCAGGCCGTGCCACCGTCCGCCTCTCCGATCTCCCCGACGCCGCGCCCGGCGCCGGCGCGCAGGTCCGGTGCCGGGCCGCGGCACGCGGCGAGGAACTCACAGCAGACCCCCCGGCAGACGCCGGGCTCCACCGGTCCGGCGGGGGCACCGGGCTCCGCTGGTCCCGGCAGGGCCCCGGGAGCGCTGGCCAAGCGGTCGCGCGCGCAGAGCAGGGTCCGCTGGGAGCTGCTGCGCAACCTGATCCGCAAGGACATCAAGGTCAAGTACAAGGGCTCGACCCTCGGCTTCGCCTGGTCCCTGGCGAACCCGCTGCTGCTGCTGGTGGTGTACACGTTCGTCTTCCAGGTCGTGTTCAGGTCGGGTGTGCCGCGGTTCGGCATCTACTTCCTGTCCGGCCTGCTCATCTGGAACGCGTTCGCGGGCAGCGTGTCGACCGCCTGCGGCAGCGTCATCGGCAACGCMAACCTGGTGAAGAAGGTCCGTTTCCCGCTGCAGGTGCTACCGCTGTCCGCGGTCGGCTTCGCCGCGGTGCACTTCGTGTTGCAGCTGCTGGTGCTGCTGGTGCTCACGCTGGCGCTCGGCTACCCGCTGATCGGAGGCGGGCTGCTGCTGCTCGTCCCGGCCGGTGCGGTGGCGTTGGTGTTCACCATCGGGATGTCGATGCTGGTCTCGGCGCTGTCGGTGCGGTTCAAGGACGTGCCGCACCTGGTCGAGGTGGCCCTGATGGCCTGGATCTGGCTGAACCCGATGGTCTACGCGTTCGGGATGATCCAGCAGAAGCTGCACGAGTACACCTGGGTCTACGAGCTGAACCCGATGGCCGTGGTGGTCATRGCGTTCCAGCGGGCCATCTACGTCGACGCCACCGCCACCAAGCCCGACGGCACCCAGCTGCAGGTCCTCGCCGACCCGGGGTACCTCTACTACCTCGAACGTCTGGCCATGGCCGGGGCGATCTCCCTGGCCGTGCTGGCGCTCGGCGTCTGGGTGTTCCGCAAGCTGCAGGCCGACTTCGCCGAGGACCTCTAGTGAGCCAGACCTCCCCGCCCCTCCCCGCCGGCGCGGCCGCGACGCCGGCGCTCGGCCGGCCCGCCGGCGGTGGCGCGACCGCCAGCGTCAGCGCCGGGGTGCTGCCGACCGGGGGCACGAGCGCGAGGGGCGGCGCCTCCGCGGCGGGGACCGGCCCGACCGTGATCCGCGCTACCAGCGTGAGCAAGAGGTTCGTCTCGTACCACAAGCGGGCGACGAGCCTGAAGGAGGCGTTCGTCCGCCGCGGCGGCCTGGCCGGCGAGGACTTCTGGGCGCTGCGCGACATCAACATCGAGATCGCTCGCGGCCAGACCGTGGGCCTCGCCGGCGCGAACGGCTCCGGCAAGTCGACGACGCTCAAGGTGCTCGCCGGCATCCTGCGCCCGACCAGCGGCAAGGTCGAGGTGCAGGGCCGGATCGCCTCGCTGCTGGAGCTCGGCGCAGGGTTCAACGGCGAGCTGTCCGGCCGGGACAACGTCTACCTGAACGCCTCCCTGCTCGGCCTGTCCAAGCGGGAGATCGACAAGCTGTTCGACTCGATCGTCGACTTCGCCGAGCTGTCACACAAGATCGACGACGAGGTGAAGCACTACTCGTCCGGCCAGTACGTCCGGCTCGGCTTCGCCGTCGCCGTGCACGTCGACCCGGACATCCTGCTCGTGGACGAGGTCCTCGCCGTCGGCGACGAGGCCTTCCAGCGCAAGTGCCTCGCCAAGATCGACGAGTTCCGGAACCAGGGCCGCACGATCCTGTTCGTCACGCACTCGCTCGACCTCATCGAGAACATGTGCGACCGGGTCGTCGTGCTCGAGGCCGGCAAGGTGATCCACGACGGTGCGCCGGACATCGGCACGAAGCTGCTGCGCCAGCGGCTCGGCAGCTCACCGACCGAGGGGGCCGGCGCCTACAGCGCGGCGACGGTCCGGCCGGAGACCGTCGGTTTCAGCTCGTCTCCCGGCGCGGCGCCGCAGATCTCCTACGATCCCGGCGATCGGATGACGGTGAGCGTGGGCATCGAGGTCACCGAGGGCGCACCCGAACGGATCAGCGCGCGTTGCGTCGTCGTCGGCCCGCAGGAGATCCCGATCTGGGTGATGGAGACCCCGGCGGGAGGCATCCCGGTCGGCCAGGGCTTCACCGTCCTGGATTTCACCGTCGACGCGCTGCCGGCGCTGCGCGGCGCGTTCGCCGTGCGGGTCGAGGTCGCCGACGCGGCGACCGGCATATCCATCACCTCACGTCGCTTCCACGAGCTGTTCGGGATCAACAGCTCGCACGCCGAGGGTCTGATCCACGTCGACTACGAGGCAAGGCCGCGGGCATGAGCCACATCACCAACCTGACCAGCAACGACCTGACGAGTGCCGCCGCCGCGGCGCCGCCCGCCATGGCGGCACTCGGTGTGGCGGCACCCGGTGTGGCGGCCCCGGGCTCGCTGACCAAGGCCACGCCTGGTGCCCCGGGAGTCGGCGGCATCTCCGACGCCCAGGACACGGGCGGCGCGGTGCCAGCCGCCGGGCACCCCGACGGGGGCGGGTCKGGCTCCGGCTGGGGCGAGCGGCCGCTGGCGACCATCGTCATCGTCAACTGGAACGGCGCCCACCTGCTGCCACCGTGCCTGGACGCGGTCGCCAAGCAGGTCACCGGCTTCGGGTTCCAGACCTGGGTCGTCGACAACGCGTCCAGCGACCACTCGCGGGCGATGCTCGCCGAGCGCTACCCCTGGGTACGGGTGATCGAGTCGTCGAGGAACCTCGGCTTCGCGGGCGGCAACAACCTGGCACTGCGCCAGGTGAGCACGACCTACGCGGTGCTGCTGAACAACGACGCCATCCCGGAGCCGGACTGGCTGGCCAACCTGCTGGCCCCCTTCGACCAGCCCGGCGGGGACAAGCTGGGCGCGGTCACCGGCAAGGTGGTGTTCCTGCCGCGGTTCCTCCGGCTGCGCCTGGAGACCCCGACCTTCTCCCCCGGCCCGCACGACTCGCGCTCGCTCGGCGCGCGGATCTCGTCGGTGACGGTCAACGGCCGCGACGTGCTGCGCGACGTCCTCTGGGAGAAGCTCACCTTCGGGGCCGAAGGGCCGCCGACCGCGCCGTTCTTCTGGACGCGCGGCAACGGCGAGATGCTCGTGCCCGTGCCTGAGAGCGGGACGGTCACGCTCGGGCTCACCTGGGCGGCCGAGGCCGCGAAGACGGTCATGCTCAGCTGGGACGGGCACTCGGGCCCGGCCGACGGCGGCCCCGGCTGGGCGGCGGCCGACGGCGGCGCCGCCCGCTTCGCCGCGCTGCCGGTCACTGGCACCGAGCCGAACGCCGTCTCGGTGACGATCGACGACACCGCGCCGCGCGTCGACGTCATCAACAACGTCGGCGGGATCGTGCTGCGCGACGGCTACGGCGCCGACCGTGGCTACCAGGAGGTCGACACCGGCCAGTTCTCCAACCCGGAGGAGGTCTTCACGGCCTGCGGGAACGGGATGGCCATGCGCGCGGAGCTCGGCCACGACCTGGGTTGGTTCGACGACGACTTCTTCCTCTACTACGAGGACACGGATCTCTCCTGGCGGATCCGCTCCCGCGGGTACAGCATTCGTTACGTCCCCGGCGCCGTGCTGCGGCACGTGCACTCGGCGTCGAGCGTCGAATGGTCGCCGCTGTTCGTCTTCCACACCGATCGCAACCGGCTGCTCATGCTGACGAAGGACGCCACGCTGCCCCTCGCGGCGGCCGCGGTGGCGCGCTACCCCCTGACCACCGCGTCCATCGCGATACGGACGCTGCGCCAGGGGTGGCGGGCGCGCAGCCGGCCGGCAGTGCGGCCCACGCTGCTGCGACTGAAGGTGATCGCGTCCTACCTGCGGCTGTTCCCGAGCATGGTCGGGCGCCGCCGGGAGATCGGGCGCACCGCGAGCGAACGGCGCCGCGCGCTGCAGGACTGGCTGGTGTCACGATGACAGACCATCCCGACGAGAACACCTACGGGGACAGCCCCTTCGAGACAGCCGACCCTGGTGGCCCGGACGGTGGCACGGCCCGCCCCGGTGGCGACGGTTTCGGTGCGCGGGTGGGGGCCGGCGGCTTCCCGGGCGGCGGCTGGTCCGGTGAGGAGTGGTCGGCGCGGGGGCAGGACTCGTTCGGCCCGCCGCCCGCCCCGACGCCCATCGACTTCGACCCGCTCGACCCGCTCGGCCTGAGCCGGCTGGGCTCGCTGGACGAAGTGGGCCGGGCCGACCCGCTGGACCTTCCGACCCGGTACGACGAGAGCGCGCGGCCTGCGCCGCTTGGCTCGTCCTTCGACCCGTCGTTCGACTTCCGGGACCGAGCCGCCACGTCCGACGGCAACGCCTACCCGGGACCGCGCGACCCGCTGGACTCGCTGGACTCGCTGGACTCGCTGGACTCGCTGGACTCGCCAGGCAGACTGGACCGACCGGGCAGGCTGGACCCGCTGGCGGGGCTCGAGCCGCTGCCGCCGCTGGGCATTCCCACCCGGCCGGACGAGGGCACCAGGCCGACACCGCCGCGCTCGCGCCCGGAGCCGCTGTCCTCGCTGGAGCCGCTGGAGCCCGCGTCGTCGCCCCAGCCGCGATCGGCTCGTGAGCCGCTTGCGTCGCCGGAGCCGGCCGGGCAGCCGGAGCCGGCCGGGCAGCCGGAGCCGGCTGGACCGGTGGAACCGTTCGGCACATCCGGCCTGGAGTCGCTTACGGGTCATGGCGACGTCGAGGCGTTGGAGGGGCAGGTCATCGACCGCGCCACCGGTCGTCCGGTCGACGTCCCCAGCCGGAACGCCCGTCTGACCGGCCCGTCGTACTTCGGCTCTGGCCCCTTCGTCAGCGATGGCACCGATGGCGACCCGCGCACGCGCACGGCCGCCGCGCGGAATGGCCACAACCTCGACCGTGCTGGTGACCGCGGCATCGCGTTCTCCGGCCTGTCTCCCGAGCTGGACGATGACGCGGGCCCGCTGCTCGATGGCGCGGGTCAGGTGCTCGACGGCGCGGGTCAGGTGCTCGACGGCGCTGCCCTCGACTCGGACCAGGTGATCGACGTCGATCCGGTGCTCGATGTGGACCTGCGGGAGCCGCTCGACGATCTGCCGCGCTGGGACCCACTCTCCGACGACCTGCCGGAGGAGCTGGCTGTGGGCCTCACCACCGAATCGACGACGGCCGACGACCTGCTGGGCCGCCGACCGCCGTGGTCGGACGGCCTCGACCCCGACAGCGTCGACTCTGATCTCGTCGGCCCCAGCAATGCCGGCCTCGGGTTGCCCAGCCTCGTATTGCCCAACCTCGGGTTGGACGGCCTCGACAGCGTCGACCCGGACGGCCTTGGCCTGGACAACGTCAACGAGACCTCCGGCGATGACGGGACCGAGATCCCGGCCGTCGCCGACGGCTACACCTCCCCCTTCGGGGACGTCCTCGCCGACGTCACCGATAGCGCCACGGCCCCGGACAGCGAGTTCGCCCCGGATGGTGGGTTCGCCCCAGCCCACGGACCCGTCTCCGATGGTGGGCTTGCCTTCGACGACGGCCGGGTCTTCGACGACGCCCTCGCGCCCCGTTCCGCCGCGTTCGKCGGCCCGATGTTCGATGACGGCCGGGTCTTCGACAGCGGTGCGGTTCTCGACGACGGTCCAGCATTCCCCGCGCCCGGCTCGTTCGACGACATCCCGGCATTCCCGGCCCCCGACTCGTTCGACGAGCGGCTCGGCTTCGTCGGTGGCCTGGGCGGCGGCTACGGGGAGGATCTCCCCGGCGACGCGCTGGGGGCCGTGCTCGACGACGCGATTCCGGGCCCGGTCGGCGGCGACGCCTTCGAGCCCACCGACGGCGGCCTGGCCGACGCGGCGGCGCACGGCCTCACCAGGGCCGAGGAGACCGCCCTCGCCGACAACGCCGGTGCCCTCTCGGACGTCGACATCTCCATGGATGAAGGCGTCTTCGAGCTCGCCGACGAACTTCCCGCGAGCGAGCCGGAACCAGCGACGTGGAACGGCGCCGCCGAACCGGCCGAGATCCTCGAACGGGTTGAGACCGCCGAACCGGTTGAGACCGCCGAACCGGTTGAGACCGCCGAACCGGTCGAGGATCTCGAACCGGTCGAGACCGCCGAACCGGCCGAGATCCTCGAACCGGTCGAGACCGCCGAACCCGTCGAGACCGTCCTGGCGGACGACACGGACCGCTCCGGCGAGGACGGCGAGGAACCGCCGAACCCACCGGGGCCGGTGCATCCGGACCAACCGACCGAGCGGGCGTTCATGCTGTATTCCGGCTTCTCCGGCGAGCGCAGACACGTGGGTTTCCAGATCGGGACGCTGCCGGAGCCGGCGATTCCGGAGCGCTCGGTACCCAGCCTGGCCGCGCGGTCGCCCCTGGCCGCCGAGTCCGGCGCCTTGGCGCCCGTCTCCAGCGGTGGCGCCGTCCCGCTGCGGGCCCGGTTCGCGGCCGGGGACGAGCTGGCCGACGCTCACCAGGTGGCCCAGGACGAGGACGTCCCGACGAAGCCGGCGGAGACCACCGGCGCGGTCGAGGGCGCGAGCGCCGCCGTTGTGACGCCGGGGACCGCCGCCACCGGGACGGCGGGTGAGGCCCCGGCGACCTGGCCGCTGAGCATCCCGGCGGGCCGGGCCGTGAGGGCGGCCGTCTACAACCGGTTCTGGCACTCCATGGGCGGCGGCGAGCGCCATAACGGCATGATCGCCCAGGTGATGGCCGCGGATGGCGTCGAGGTTGACATCCTCGGCCACTCGGACGTCAATCTCGCTGATCTCGGCGCGCACCTCGGCCTGGACCTGTCGGGCTGCCGCTACGTCCGGATCCCGGACCGCGGCGAGGAGGACCTGTCGGTCCGGTCCGGTGAGTACGACCTGTTCGTCAACGGCTCCTACATGAGCCGTGTGCCGGCCCGGTCGCGCAAGGCCGCCTACCTGTGCTTCTTCCCGACGCCGTTCGACCACGACATGGCCGCGTGGCGCAAGGCGGCGGTGCGCTCCGCCGGGCCGCTGCTGCGGGGGGTGCGCCCGGCGGTCGACTTCGGCATCGGCTGGTATCCGCCGGAGGGCGGCCGGGTGCGCCAGTGGCGCTGGTCGTCCGGGAGCGCGGTGCTCTCGATCTCCCCCGGCAGCGAGCGTGTGCTGCGCGGCGACTTCGGCCGGCCCGGCGCTCCGACCGGCACGTCGCTGCGGATCCTCGACGCCGGCGGCGAGACGCTCGCCAAGATCGACGTGGGCGCGGAGTTCGTCGCGCACGAGATCCCGCTGCCCGAGTCGCCGACCGGCACCGAGATCACCCTGGTCTGCGAGCCGTTCACCCCCGGCCCGGCCGACGTGCGCGAGCTCGGCATCGCCATCAGCCGGCCGCGGGTGACCGACGCGGACGAGAGCCCCCGCGCCAAGGTGGCCCTGCGCTTCCCCTGGCTGCTGCGCGACCCGCACGACCTGGCCTGGATCGACCGCTACGACGCGGTGATGGCCAACTCCGACTACACCCGCGGCTGGATCCGGCGGCTGTGGCGGCAGGAGGCCGACGTCCTCTACCCGCCGATCCAGGTCGACCGGCTGCACCCGGCGGCCAGGCGGGAGAAGTCCATCATCACCGTCGGGCGGTTCTTCTCGCCCGGGCTCGGGCACGCGAAGCGCCAGCTGGAGATGGTCCAGTGGTTCGGCGAACTGCACGCCAGCGGGGCGCTGCCCGGCTGGACGATGCACGTCGTCGGCGGCATGGAGGACTCGCAGAAGCCCTACGTCGAGCAGATCAAGAAAGCCGCGGTCGGCCTGCCGGTCGAGGTGCACCCGAACGCGGCCCGCGGCGACGTCGAGCGGCTCCTGTCCACGGGCTCGGTGTTCTGGTCGGCGACCGGGTGGGGCGAGGACGAACGGCGTAAGCCCTGGACTGCCGAGCACTTCGGGATGACGACGGTCGAGGCGATGGCCGGCGGCTGCGTGCCGGTCGTCATCGACCGCGCCGGCCAGCGCGAGATCGTCCGGCACAGCATCGACGGCTTCCGCTGGACGGAGCCCGACCAGCTGATGTCGTTCACCCGCCGGCTCGCCACCGAGGAGGAGCTGCGCACGCGGCTGGCCACCGAGGCGGTCGGCCAGGCCCAGCACTTCTCCGACGCGGCGTTCGCCGAGCGCTGGCGCACGATCGCCGCGCGCCACCACCTCTATGAAGGCTGACGCGCCCTGAAGACGAACGGCCAGGTGTCGCCGCTGCGGGTGGTGCTCGACGGCACCCCGTTGCTGGGCCGGCGGACCGGTGTCGGGCGCTATGTCGAGAGCCTGCTGGTCGGGCTCGCCGACCTGGTCGGCGACGAGACCCTTGGCCTGAACGCCGAGACGATCGCCCTCGGTCTAGGTGCCGCCGACCTCGCCAGCCGTGGCGGCTCCGGCCGGCCCGGCGGCGCGGTGACACCCAGCGCCGGAGCGGGCCGAGGCACGAGCGAGCGGCGCTCAGCCGGTGAGGCCACCGAGCCGGCCGAGCCGGCGCTGGCCACCCGCGCGGCGAACGGTCGCTCCCCCGGCAGAGCGACCTTCGCCCCATCGGCGCGGCCGCTGGAGCTCGCCGCCACGGCGTTCACCTGGCGAGGCCTCGCGGGCCTGGCCGAGGCTCTGCCGCCGGGCATCGCTCCCACGGCGCGGCGGGTGCCGGCCCGGCTCCTGCAGGAGATCTGGGCGAACGGCGAGCGGCTGCCCGTCGAGCTGCTCACCGGGCGGGCCGACGTCGTCCACGGCACGAACTTCGTGCTGCCGCCCCTGCGCGCCGCGCGCGGTGTGCTGACCATCCATGACCTGTCCTACCTGCGCACCCCGGACACGGTCAGCGCCGCCTCCGCCCGCTACACCTCGCTGGTCCCGCGCGGGCTGCGCCGGGCGGCGGCGGTGATCACCCCGAGCCAGTCGGTAGCCGAGGAGGTGATCGCGGCCTACCGGATCGACCGCGACCGGGTCACCGCCACTCCCCTCGGCGTGGACGACGCCTGGTTCGACGCGACCCCTCTCAAGCCAGGCTGGCTCGAGGCGCACGGCCTCCCTGAGCGCTACCTGCTGTTCGTCGGCACCGCCGAGCCGCGCAAGAACCTGCGGACGCTGCTGTCCGCGCTACGCGGCCTGCACGGCACCTACCCGGACATTCCGCCGCTGGTGCTGGCCGGCCCGCCGGGCTGGGGGGCGGCGCTCGACACCGCGGGGCTGCCCGCCGGGGCGATCGTCAGCGCCGGCTACCTGGACGAGGCGGACCTGCGCACCGCGGTCGCCGGGGCGGTCGCGCTGTGCTTCCCGTCCCGCTATGAGGGTTTCGGCCTGCCGCCGCTGGAGGCGCTCGCCGCCGGGACGCCGGTCATCGCCGCGGACATCCCGGCGATACGCGAGGTGACCGGCCCGGTCGTCGGCGTCGCGGTCCGTCTCGTCCCGCCCGCGGACGCCGACCGGCTGGCCGACGCCCTGCTCGACGTGATCGACGGCGGTCACCGCGGCCTGGCCGACGGCTCGGCGCACCCCTCGCGCGCGACCGCGGCCGGCGCGGCTGGCCCGACGACCGATCCGCGCCGCGCGGGCCGCGACCATGCCCGCACCTACACCTGGCGCCGCACCGCCGCGCTGACCGCCGAGGTCTACCGCCGCGCCACTGAGTCCTGACGCTGACCACCAAGATCCACAATCGGGCCGCCGCGTCCCCGACGCTGACCACCAAGGTCTACCGCCGCCTCACCGCCGCGCCGTGGCGTCCTGAGCCGGGTGGGCTAGCCGCCCGAAGGGCTGGAAGCGGGGGCGGGCAGCGTGGCTGACTCGGCCGCGGCGGCGACGACCTCCGGGCCGCCGACGGCGGCCTCCACGGGCCGGACGGACGACACAGACGACACGGGTGTGGCGGGCACGTCGTCGTGGACATAGCGGCCACCGCGCAGGAGGGACGCGGCGGCGGCGATCAGCGTCATGACGATCGACATCGTGAAGACGATCGTCAGGCCGTGGTGGAACGGGCCGGTGATCAGGGAGGGGAAGAACTCCTTGCCGGTCAGCGCCTGGGCGTCACCCGGTGAGAGGTTCGCCAGCGTGTCCTGGCCGACGAGGTGCTCGATGGGGTTGTAGCCGAGGAACGCGGCGAACAGGCTCCCGACCGGGGGCAGCGAGCCGACCTGGGACGCCACGTCCGCCGGCACGCCGTGCGAGGCGAGACCGTCGGTCAGAGTCCGCGGTAGCACCGAGGCGAGACCCGCGATCATCAGCGAGAAGAACACGCCGATGGACAGCACGCTRCCGGAGTTCATGAACGTCGACCGCATGCCGGACGCGCTCCCGCGCAGGTCGGCCGGTACCGAGTTCATGATCGCCGCCGAGTTGGGCGCGGTGAACAGGCCGGAGCCGACGCCGTTCAGCAACAGCAACAACGCGAACGRCACGTAGTGGAAGTTCGTCGGGATCAGGAGCAGACCGGCGAGCGAGCACGCGCACAGCACCAGCCCGCCCGTGGAGAAGGCCCTGGCGCCGAACCGGTCGGACAGCGCCCCGGACACCGGCCCCGCGACGAGGAAGCCAATCGTCAACGGCAGCATGTAGATGCCTGCCCACAGCGGTGTCTGTTCGTAGTCGTAGCCGTGTAGCGGCAGCCAGATCCCCTGAAGCCAGATGATCAGCATGAACTGCAGGCCGCCCCGGGCGATCGCCGTCAACAGCAGGGCGATGTTGCCCGCCGCGAAGGAACGGATCCGGAACAGCTGCAGCCGGAACATCGGGTGGGCGACCCTCGTCTCGATGACGGCGAACGCCCAGAGCACGGCCACACCGCCGATCAGCCCCGTGAGCACCTTGGGGTTCGTCCAGCCCATCATGTGGCCGCCGTACGGCTGAATGCCGTAGGTGACGGCGGCGAGCAGCGCGGTCAGGCCGACGGCGAACGTCAGGTTGCCCAGCCAGTCGATCTTCGACGCGGTACGGCGACCGTTGTCCCGCAGGCTGACGTAGGCCCACACCGTGYCCGCCAGGCCGATCGGGACGTTCACCCAGAAGATCGCCCGCCAGTTCCACTCCGACAGCACACCGCCCAGGACGAGGCCGAGGAACGAGCCGGCGAGCGCGGCGACCTGGTTGATGCCGAGCGCCATGCCCCGACGGTTCGCGGGGAACGCGTCGGTGAGGATCGCCGTCGAGTTGGCCATCAGCATCGCGCCGCCGATCCCCTGGATGATCCGCATCACGATCAGCCACATCGCGGCCTTCGAACCCGTCCACGGAGTGATCGCCAACGCCGCGGAAGCGACGGTGAAGACGGCGAAGCCGGCGTTGTAGATCCGTACCCGGCCGAACATGTCGCCGAGCCGCCCGAGCGTGACGACCAGCACCGCGACCGTGACCATGTACCCCATCAGCATCCAAAGCAGGTAGCTGACGTTGCCCGGCTCCAACGGGTCGAGACCGATTCCCCGGAAGATCGCCGGCAGAGAGATGATCACGATGGACGCGTCGATCGACGCCATCAACACGCCCACTGTCGTGTTCGACAGCGCGATCATGCCGTAGTGCCGCCCACGGCCGGCCGCCATGGCGTCGTCGTCGACGGCGGMGGGCCTGGTGGGGTCGGCGCCGGACGCGGCCGGGGTCGGTGGTGAGGGCGGCCTCGGGGTCATCGTCGGTGCTGCTCCCCTCCGGGCCGGCATCGGTGCCTTCGGAGACAGGTCCGTGGACATACGCCGCCGAGCAGGCCCGACGTGTCGGYGGCACATACTTGCTTAACACAAGCTAACGATCGACATCTCCGTGCATCCCAAAATCTGACGTTCACGTAACTGATCGACTCCCGAGGCGTTACAACCAACGTCACGCGGCGTTCGGGAGCAGACACAGAGCCGGTGATGATCGGCTGGTTGCGCGAAGTCGGGCAGAATTTTTCCCGGACGGTGTCGATCCGGCCAGCAGCCGTCCGTCGGATCTGCGAGCGGCCCGAGATACGGGCCGCGAGACGACAGGGGACACGCGATGGCGCAGTACCTGATCCTGATCTACGAGGACGAGGCCGGCTATGTCACCGGTGGCGCGGCCGCCGCCGACCGGGCGATGCGCGAGCACGCGGCGTTCTCGGAGAAGAACGGGCCGTCGCTGCGCGGCGGCAACGCCCTCCAGCCGGTCGGCACGGCGACGTCGGTCCGCTCCGAGCACGCTGGCGGGTTCACCGTCACCGACGGCCCGTTCGCCGAGACGAAGGAGGCTCTCGGCGGCTACTACCTCGTCGAGGCCGCCGACCTCGACGAGGCGATCGCGATCGCGAAGGAGGTCCCGGCACCGTACGGCGGCGTCGAGGTCCGCCCGATCATGACCTTCGAGTAGACCGACCTCGAGCGGGGCCACCCCGCCGGCGTTCGCCCGCCAGCACGTACGCGTCCGGTCGGCGCGGATCTGTTCCGAGGGATTCCGGAGGTCCGAGATGCGCTCAGCCGAGGTGGCCGCCGCGGTCGCCGACGCGCACCGGCGCGAGTGGGCATACGTTCTCGCGGCGACGGTGCGGGTCACCCGTGACCTCGACGTCGCCGAGGAGTGCGTCCAGGAGGCCTACGCCCGCGCGCTGACGGCCTGGGCGGCCGAGGGGATTCCCGCGCGGCCGGGCGGCTGGCTGACGACGGTCGCCCGGCGCCGCGCCATCGACCTGCTCCGCCGGGACGCGGCCCTGCGCCGCAGCCTGCCCCTGCTGATCGAGGACGAGGCCGCGCCAGGCCCGGAGGACGAGGCGGCCTCGTCCTGCGGGCCTGGCACCTGGGCACGGCCAGGTCCCGGGATGCCGGCGCTGGACCTCACCGACCTGCCGGTGGTCGAGGGTGCCGCCGACGACCGTCTTCGGCTGATCTTCACCTGCTGCCACCCGGCGCTGGCGCCCGAAACGCGGGTGGCGCTGACCCTGCGGCTGCTGTGCGGGCTGACGACAGCCGAGGTGGCCCGGGCGTTCCTCGTGAGCGAGCCGACGATGGCCGCCCGGATCACCCGCGCCAAGAAGAAGATCACCGCAGCCCGGATCCCGTACCGGGTGCCGCCGCCCGCCGAGCTGCCCGAGCGGGTCGACGCGGTGCTCACCGTCGTCCATCTGCTCTTCACGACCGGCCACACCGCGCCCGCCGGCGCGGACCTGGTCCGCCGTGACCTCGTCGAGCGGGCGCTGGACCTGGCCCGGATGCTGCGCCTGCTCCTGCCCGACGACCCGGACGTCGCCTCCCTGCTCGCCCTCATCCTGCTCACCGACGCCCGCGCGGCCGGCCGGGTCGGCCCCGACGGGCGGCTGCTGCTGCTCGCCGAGCAGGACCGGGCCCAGTGGGACCGGGCCGCGATCGACGAGGGCATCGCCCTGGTTCGGCAGGGGCTGCGGCGGCGCGGGCCGGGCCACGGCCCGGGGCGGCTGCCCGGCCGGTACCCGCTGATGGCCGCGATCGCGGCGGTGCATTCCGGCTCGCCCAGCTGGGCCGACACCGACTGGCGGGAGATCGTCGGACTCTACGGCCTGCTGGCCGAGCGCTGGCCGTCGCCGGTCGTCGCTCTGAACCGGGCGGTCGCGATCGGTTTCGCGGACGGGCCGGCCGCCGGCCTCGCCGCGCTGGACGACCTCGCCACCGAGCCCCAGCTCGTCGGCTACGGCTACCTCCCGGCCGCCCGGGCCGACTTCCTGCGCCAGCTCGGCCGCTTGGGCAAGGCCCGCCTCGCCTACGAGGAGGCCCTGGCCCTCACCGACAACTCCGTCGAGCGCGACTTCCTCACCACCCGCCTCCGCCAGCTCGACCAGCCCTGAGACCTCATGAGACCCCGGCGGTCCGCGGGCGGCGCGGTGGTCACAGGAAGCCACGGCGGCGAGGGCGGGCCGTCAGCCGGCCGGGGCCAGCTCGCGCGGGGCGGTGGCCAGGGCGAGCAGCTCGTCGACGGACCACTGGTCGTAGGCGTGCTCACCGTACCTGGCGGCGAGCACCTTGCCGTCGGGCGCGATCAGGAAGTCGCCGGGCAGGCCGAGGCGGCCGTTCGGCTGGCGCCGCGCCGGTGGCCGGTCCCGGCGCCGCAGGACCGCCCAGGTGCTGCGGGCGACCCCGCGAATGACCCCGCCCCACGCCCGCGGGTCGAGCAGCGCGCGGGCGGCCGACTCGACGCCGAACTCCGCGTAGAGCCGCCTCTCCGGGTCGGCGATCAGCGTCAGGGGCAGCTCGTCGGCGTAGCGGGCGAGTTCGGCCGCCAGCGAGTGGAAGACGACGACCTCCCGCACCCCCGCGCCCTCGATCTCGGCGATCCGACGGGTGATCGAGCGAAGGTGCAGGTTGCAGATGGGGCAGCCGGCGAACCGCCGGAACTGCAGGTGAACGAGCCGTCCAGCCGGGTCGGGGACCGGCACCGGCGGGCCGGCGACAGGCACGAGCTCGCGGGCGGTGACCACGGCACCGGGCCGCACCGGGTTGCGCGGGGTGTACATCAGGAACTCACTCCCATCGTAGGCGTACGAGGTACGCTTACCAGCGTAGGCGTACCTTGTACGCTGTCAACCCGTTGAAGCCGACTACCCGATGGACGATCCCGATGCCGCGCCGCCCCTCGCTCACCCATCTGCAGCTGGCGTCGGCGGCTCTTGACGTCGTCGACCGGGACGGACTCGCCGGGCTGACGATGCGGGCCGTCGCCGCCCAGCTCGGCGTGAGCACGATGGGGCTCTACCGGTACGTCCAGGACCGGGACGAGCTGGAGGAACTGGTCGTCGAGACGGTGCTCGGCGAGATCGACACGGATCCGCCTGGGCCGGGYGATGCCGCGTCCTGGCGAGAGCAGCTCACGGTGATGGCCAGACGGCTGCGCGACGCGGTGGGCACCCACCCGTCGACGGTCCCCCTGGCCCTCACCCGCCGGTACCGTTCGACGGCGATCACGCGCTGGTCGGAGACGGTGCTCGCCATCCTGGCCGGTGCCGGCATCGACGGCGAGAAGCGCGTGATCGCGTTGCGCAGCCTCCTGGCCTACGCGATCGGCGCCATCCAGCTCGAACACCTCGGCGGCCCGTCCGGCCTCGACGCCCTGGCCACCGTCGCCAACTCCGCCGTCTCGCCGGAGTTCCCGTTTCTGGCGGACAGCGCCGCCACGGCGGCCGGCGTCACCCGCGACGAGGAGTTCGTGGGCGGTGTGACCCTCCTCCTACGCGGCCTGACTCCCTGACGAGGATGTGCGCGCACAAGGACTTGGCCCTTTCACATTCGGCGCCGCCTTCATGATCTGGTGGATTTTCAGGAACTGGGGCTCCGAAGATCCCACCAGATCATGAACAGCCCCCGCCCGTCCGCCCCTTGCGGCCGACGTGTCGTCCTACGACGCTTCGAGCCTGTACCCGGTGTTCCTTGGAATCTGGTCGGGGCGGATCCGGATGTTGAGAGGCGTGAGCATGGTGACGGAAGGCAGYGGGCCCGCGGGCGCGTTAGCGGGCAAGGTCGCGGTTGTGACCGGCGGGGGGCAGGGAGTCGGCCGAGGCATCGCGCTCGCGTTGGCTGGCGCTGGAGCGCGGGTGGTCGTCTGCGGCCGTACCGAGACGACGCTCGACGCGGTTCGCGAGGAGATCGAGACACGCGGCGGCATGGCCCTGACCATCCGCTGCGACGTCACCGTGCCCGCYGACCTCACCCGGCTCGTGGAGCGGACGGCCGAGGCGTTCGGGACCATCGACATCCTTGTCAACAGCGCCATGATCGTGCCACACGGGACACTGCTGGACATCAGCGACGAGACGATCGCGGCCGGGTGGGAGTCGGGCCCGCTCGCCGCGCTCCGCCTGATGCGCCTGTGCCATCCGCATCTGCGGGGCGGCGGTTCGGTCGTCAACATCTCCTCTGGCGCCTCGATCGCACCGATGACCCACGACCGCGCCGTCTACGCGGCGACGAAGGCCGCGCTGAACTCGATCTCGCGCGGCGCCGCCACCGAATGGGGCCCCGACGGCATCCGCGTCAACACGATCATGCCGTTCGCGTCGTCACCCGCGCTGGACCGCTTCGCCGCCGACGAGCCCGCGGCCATGGCCGACGTCCTCGCCACCATCCCGCTGCGCCGCACCGGCGACCCCGAATCCGACATCGGCCAGGCCGCCGTCTTCCTGGCCAGCCCCGCCGCCGCCTACATCACCGGCGCGATCCTCCCGGTAGACGGCGGCGCCGCCTACGTCCGCTGACGACGGGTCAGGGACTTGGGGTCAGGTCAGCGGTGGCTGGGGCGGCGGCCACGACCGGTCGGGGCATCGGCGGGCGAGCGGGGGGCGAGGCCAAGGCGGAGGCGGGGGCCGAGGCCGAGGTGGGGGCCGGACGACGGTTCAGCCGTGGCCGTGGGACGGGCCAGGTGGGGACGACGGCGGTGGAGAGGGACCACATGGCGGCGGCGAGGAGGGCCAGGCCGGTCAGCGCGGCCAGGCCCAGCGTCCAGAGCGTGAACGTGGGTACGTGGACTCCGCTCACTATCAGCGCCGACCGGAGGCGGTTGACCGTGTCGTACTGGTGCAGTGCTGGGAGCTTGAACGCCAGCTCTCGTCCCGTCATGACGGCGGTCATGGCGGCGAGCGCGGCGACCGCGACGACGGTGGGCAGGCCGCGGCGCGCGCCTGGCAGCGCGGCGAGCGCGGCGGCGAGGAGCAGCGTCGCGACCGGTACGGCCGGCAGGAGGTAACGGGCGAACCACGCGCCGCCGGCGGCGACATAGCCGACCAGCGTGGCGCCCGCGACGGCGACGTGCAGCATGATCAGCACCCAGGCGACCACGCCCGGCGCCCGGCGGCGGCCCACGCGGAGAAGGCGCGCCGTGAGGTCTCGCGTCCCAGGTAGCGCGGACTCGCGCGCCGGACAAGGCTCGGGTGCTGGCCGCGGATCGGACCCCGGATCGGGCTCGGGTGCCAGACCAGGAGCGCTGTCGTCCGGCGCCTCGCGGGCGGGCGGCAGGGCGAGCAGCGGCGCGGGTAGCTGGGCGGCCGGGACGAGCTGGGGTGACCGGGCAGCCGGGGCCCGCCGGGCCGCGAGCAGCCGCGTGGCGCGCGCCCACAGGGCGACGCACTGGCGGGCGGCCCAGCGCAGCGCCGCCAGCGTGAGGCCCGCGGCGAGCACCAGCAGGACCAGCTTCGGCCCGTCCGTCAGGTCACGGCCATCGGACAGCAGGCGCGGCCGGCCGTAGAAGCCCCGGTAGATGGCCCAGGCGAAGACGCGCGAGTGCAGGATCTCGTCGGCCGTCATCGGCTTTTCCGATATCGGGAACATCTTGGCGATCAGGCCGCTCGCCGTGAGATCGCCGTAAAGCTGGATGTTTCTCCAGTAGAACCAGCCGACTCCCGCGCAGACGACCGCCGCGCCGCCCGCCACAGTGGCGATCCCGAATCCAAGCCGGCGCCACCTCCCGCGGGTGTGAAGGGCGACGGCGATTCCGGCGACCGGCAGGAGAAGCCCCGCCTCGACCAGGCCGCTCGCTCGGGTCGCCGCCGCCGCGAGCACCGCTACCGCCAGGCAGAGCAGGCGCGTCGCGGACGGGCCGCGCCGCAACAGCGCGACCGTCGCCGCCAGACTCGCGATGATCGTCACCAGGGATAATCCGTCGTTGTAGAGCTGGCCGCAGGAGTTGACGAACATTCCGACCGTGCCCATGACCGCCGCCGCGCCGACGGCCAGGTCCGGGCGCGCGGGTACCAGCTCGCGTACCAGCCAGGCGAGCGCGGCGAGCGCCGCGATTCCGAACCCGACGTTCAGAAGCCGGGCCGCGTGGAAACCGGCGATCGGGTGGCCGCTGTGAATGCCGGTCGTGAGCGGGACCGACTGGATGGCGTAGAACAACGGCGGATGGTTGGCCGTGTAGGTCAGCTGGGTGTTGCTGTGAACTCCCCGCGGCCCGTGGGCGCAGGCGGGCATTCCGCCGGCGGACGCCATCTCGACGGCCACCGACAGCGGCCGTGCGCTCCTGGCACCGCCGGCCGTCGGCCGAGGGACGGTTCCGGTGCCGCTGGCCGGCCCGGGGGCGGCTCCAGCGCCGCCGGTCGTCGGCTGGGAGGCCGTTCCGGTGCCGCCGTTTGTCGGGCGGCCTGGTTGGGTGGCACCGGTTTCAGCGACCACAGGCACCACCAGTGGCGGGCTGGATGTCGCGGGGCGGCCGGTCTCGCCCGGGCGCGGCTCTTCCCGCGTTCCGGCACCGGGGGCGGCGGCTGATCCATGTCCTGAGCCGCTCTCGTGGGCCAACCGCGCGCGGGCCGCTTCGAGGCCGGCCCTGGCCTGTTCGGAGGTGACGACGCAGTCGGCGGGGATACCCGGCATTCCGGGGAGGAGGGAGCGGACCGGCGTGTCGATCATCGGCAGGCTCCCGCTGCCGATCTCCAGGGCGTAGGAGGTGTGCTGGGCCTCGTCGGCGCTGGTGAAGGGCGGAATGGCGAATGCCGTCAGCGTCGCAAGCACGGCGAACACCAGACTCGCACCGGCGACTCCGACCACTACCCACCGCCGCGTCGCCGAGCGACCGGCATCCCGGTCATCGCCCGGACCGGCGTCATCACCCGGACCTGGGTCATCGCTAGAACCGGTGCGCCTACCGACACGCCTACCGATGGCCTCCACCCCGCCACGACGCGGGACGGCGATGCGGACGCGGAGGGCACCCCTGGCACCGATGCCGTGCGTCTTCTCGCGGGCGCCGGTCTCGCCGTCGTCGATCTCGCGGTGATCGATCTCGCGGTGGTCGTGGTCGTACCCCGACCGCCGCTTCCCCGCCGTCCCCACCTGGCATCCCGATCATCGCGGGCGGCCGGGCCTTCGTCGGCCAATACGCCCGAGGAAGACGTTAGCGGGCCACCTTCGACGACCGTGCACGCACCCGGTGGAGCCAGGCGATTACGTCAAACCGTCATGCCCTGGAGCAACTCGGCTGTCACGTCTGGGCGGCCGACCCGCGAGGCGCGGAGTAGGGGCGGCGCGACGGGTCGGCGGTGCCGGGCTCGGCGGCCGGCGGCAGCGGGGCGAGGTCCGCGATCGCGGAGAAGTCCTCCTCGCCCTGACCGCGGCGGGCGGCCTCGGCGGTGAGGCCGAGAACCGCCTGGGCGAGGCCGAGGTGACGCGGGGTCGCGCGCGCGGCCAGCCTGACGTCCTTCGCCAGGGCCTCGACGGTGAACGCGGGCGGGGTGAAGTCCCCGGAGTCGATCATCGACCGCTTGTAGCCGAGGACTCCGCCCAGGAACCCGCCGGCCAGCTCGTCGAGCACGACCTCGCGGTCGAGGCCCAGGTCGACGCCGAGCGCGACGGTCTCGGCGATGGCGGCCATCGCCTCGGCGAGGCTGAGGTTGACCACGAGCTTCAGGGCACTGCCCGCGCCCACCTCGCCCACCCGGACGATCCGCTCCGGATCCCCGAACAGCTCCAGGGTCGGCCGGGCGGCGGCGAGGTCGGCCTCGCTCGCGCCGACGAGGATCTTCAGCTTGCCCTCCCGGGCCGGTCCGAGGGTGCCGAGGACCGGCGCGTCCACGTACCGCAGCCCGGCGGCGGCCGCGGCCCGGCCCAGCTCGCGAGCCGACTCCGGCCCGACCGTCGTCGCGTTGATCACCAACAGCCCGGCGGGCGCGGCGACGTGAACCGACTCCATCACCTCGCCGGCCGACTCCGGCCCGAACAGCATCAGGACGGCCACGTCGGCGTCGGCGACGGCGTCCGCGACGGAGCCGGCCTCGCGGGCGCCGGCCGTGACCAGCTCGGAGGCCCGGCCGGGCGTCCGGTTCCAGACCGTGAGCTCATGCCCGCCGGTCAGCGCCCGGGCCGCCATCAGCCGCCCCATCTTGCCCATTCCGAGAAATGCCACCCGCACGTTCGGCCTCCCATCGCTACGCGATTGCCGCCACGAACCACGGCCTACCCGGCTCAACCGGCCTCGCCCGCCAACCAGCACGGATCCAGGCCATGGCACGGTCGCCAGGAGCGTTGTCGTCACGAACCGCCCACGACGCCCGTCTCATCCCCCCGGACCACCCTGTCACCGCGCCAGGCCCGACGTGGCGCCATATGTCAGCCTTCCGGATGTCGGTCGTTCGCTTTTCATCGGGACCCGGACGACCGCACCGGCCGGCTCTGCTCGATGGCATCGGGGGCATCGGACGGGCCGAGGGGATCGGACGAGCCGGAGGCGTCGGATGGGCCGGAGGCATCGGACGAGCCGGCACTGGCCGGTTCGGAGGGGCTGGGCGCCGGAACCGCCAGGACCAACGCGGGGACGGCACCCGCCGGTGCCGGCACGCGGGCGTCGTTCCCGCCGGCACCGCTGACAGCACCGGCCCCACCAACCGCACCGGCGGTGGCCATCAGGGGCGCGGTTGGGCCGGGGGCGGGCCGCAGGGCGCGCGCGAGGCTCGCGGCGCCAAGGACCGCGCCGGCGCCGAGGACGCCGATGACGGACGAGAGATAGCGGTAGTCGAAGCCGGCGGTCAGCGCGCTGATCGCGAGCACCGACAGACCACCGCCGCCCGCGAGCCAGTACATCGGCGGGGGGCCGGGCTGGCGGCGCCGGCGAGCCACCGGGACGGCGAGCAGCCCGGCGACCAGGCCGGCGCCGACGAGGGGCATCGGCGCGTAGCCGAGCCGCGAGTAGTCGGCGAGCCGCTGCGCGAGCCCCGTCCGCAGGGATGTCACGACGTAGTAGCCGTCGGCCGAGCGCGGATCGCTTTCCGGCAGGACGTTGGTGGCCGTGCCCGGCAGCTCCCAGGTGTCGGCGCGGGACGTCGTGGCGTTCTCGTGCCGGACCGGGGAGAAGTAGCCCACCAGGTAGTCGCCTGACGTCCGCAGCATCATCCATGGCTGCGCCCGGACGATGTCGTTCGCGAACTCGCCGGCGAGCTCCTCCCGGCCCTTGGGGATGCGGGTGTGGCCCTGGCGCAGCGGCGACTTCGCCAGCCACAGGTAGGTGTCGGGCTGGGTGCGCTCCGCCACGGGCCGCGGGTCGCACAGGGTACGCAGCACGGGACGGTCCGCGGGCAGCGCGGCGCAGTCGGCGAACGGCGCGACCCGGCCGTACAGGAAGTACCCGGAGTGCGCCGAGACGTTGAAGTGCTTGCCCTGCGAGAGGCTCCAGCCGCTGTACGCGCACATCGGCGCCGCCGCCGCGCCGACGAACGAGAGGACCACGGCGAGTACCCGCATGATCGCGTGGACCTTGTCCGTGCCCTGCTCGCGGCGGCCCCGGACGGCGGCGGCCGTCGCGGTCACGACCAGGACGGCGAACGCGACGACGAGCGGTCCGTAGCCGACGGTCCGGACGGTGAGGCTCGCGCCGAGCAGCACGCCGGCGAGCGCCGCGGCCCACACCCGCGGCCGGCCGGGCATCGCGAGCAGCAGGAGCCCGACGCCCGTGAGCACGCTGAACAGCGTCTCCGCGAGCACGAACTGGCCGAGATCGAGCACCCAGGGCGACAGCAGCATGGGCACGGCGCACAACGCGGCCACCCATGGCCGCCTGGTCACCCGGACGGCCACCGCGTACAGCACGATGCCGGCGGCGAACGTCAGCGCGTGCTGGATGATCACCAGCCGGGTGAGGTGGGCCTGGCCGTCGACCAGCCGCAGGAACATCGGGTAGCCGGACGGCCGCCAGTCCTCGGGCCACAGGCCGTGCCACGCCTGGTCCAGGTAGGCGCCCGAGTCGCCCAGGTACATCAGCGCCGGCCGGTAGGTGACCACGACGAGCACCCTGGCGACGAGCGCCACCAGGGCGACCACGCCGAACACGGCATGTCGCCGCGCCCAGAGGCCCAGCCGGCCGGGAGGGGTCGTCGAACCGACGACCGGGTGCGTCGTCACGGTCGTGACCGACTGGTCAAGCGGGGTCGCCATCGTCGTCAAGTGTCCCAGCCGGTCCCGCCATGACCGCTCCGCCCTCCCCGGTGTCTCCCGTGTCCGCGTGTTCCCGCACGTCGCGCCACCGCCGCCGGCTCCGTGGGGGAGGCCACCACGCGGAGGTGACCCAGATCTCTGCAGTCTCGGAATTTTTGCGTTGACTGCAAACTTGTAGGAGAGGCAAAGTTGTAGTGCACGCACGATCGACCGGCCYGGCACCGCGTCCAGCCCCGACGCGGCCCCTGATCCCGCCGCCGCGGCCGGCGACCGCGCAGGGCTATCCCGAAACGAGAGTCGCGAGCGACGGACCCGAGAGGCCCGAAGGCGCACCCTTTGGAGACACGCAGATGAACTCGCCACGTAGCGCCGCCCGAGCCATGACCACTCGGGCAACCCGGACGAAGGACGGCCGCCGTACCTCGACGCCCGACTACCGGGCCTCGAACCTCACCAGCGGCACGGCGGCCGGTACGGCCGACAACGGCCGCCGGATCTGGCTGATCGTCGCCGCCCTCGGCACCGGCCTGCTGCTGGCCTCGCTCGACCAGACGATCGTGTCGACGGCGCTGCCGACGATCGTCGGCGACCTGGGCGGCGCCTCGCACCTGTCCTGGGTGGTGACCGCGTACCTGCTGGCCTCGACGGTCTCGACACCGATCTGGGGCAAGCTCGGCGACCTCTACGGCCGCAAGCGCTTCTTCCAGGCGGCCATCGTGATCTTCGTGGCCGCGTCCATGCTCGCGGGCCTCAGCCAGTCGATGACGCAGGTCATCGCGTTCCGCGCGCTGCAGGGCCTGGGCGGCGGCGGCCTCGTGGTCGGCGCGATGACGATCATCAGCGACATGGTCTCGCCCCGTGAGCGCGGCCGCTACCAGGGCGTGTTCAGCGCGCTGTTCGCCGTCTCGTCGGTGCTCGGCCCGCTGCTGGGCGGCCTGTTCGTCGACCACCTGTCGTGGCACTGGATCTTCTACATCAACGTTCCGATCGGCGTGGCCGCGTTCGCCGTCGTCACCGCGGTGCTGCCCGCGATCCGCAACCGGGCGAAGGCCTCGATCGACTACCTGGGCGTCGCCGTCCTCGCGGCCRCCACGACCTGCCTGGTCCTGTTCACCAGCCTCGGCGGCTCCTCGATCGCGTGGAGCTCGGCGACGAGCATCGGCCTCGCGGTCGGCGGCGTCGCGCTGCTCGGGCTGTTCGCGCTGGTCGAGCGGCGGGCGGCCGAGCCGGTGCTGCCGCCGCGGCTGTTCAAGCTCAGGGTGTTCAACGTCGCCAGCCTGATGAGCTTCGTGTGCGGCTTCGCGATGTTCGGCTCGATCATCTTCCTGCCGCTGTTCCTGCAGGTCGTCAAGGGCATCGACCCGACCGTGTCCGGCCTGCAGATGCTGCCGATGAGCCTCGGCCTGATGATCGCCTCGATGACGACCGGGCGCCTGATCTCCGCCTTCGGCCGGTACAAGGTCTTCCCGATCCTCGGAACCGGCCTGATGACGATCGGCACGGCGCTGTTCTCGCTGCTCACCCCGGACGTCTCGACCCTGCGGCTGAGCCTGTCGATGTTCGTCTTCGGCGCCGGGATGGGCCTGGTCATGCCGGTCCTCACCCTGTCGGTGCAGAACGCGGTGGACCCGCGGGACCTGGGCGCCGCGACGTCGGGCTCGACGTTCTTCCGCTCGATCGGCGGCTCGTTCGGCACCGCGGTGTTCGGCACGATCTTCGCGAACGTGCTCGCCGGCAAGCTGGCGCACCTGACCGGCGGCACCCCGCTGCCGGGCGGGGTCACCGGCTCGGATGTGAGCCCCAAGCTCATCGCCGGCCTGCCCGAGGCCCTGCGCACCGGCTTCATCCAGACCTACACCGACTCGCTGCAGGTCGTCTTCCTGGTCGCGGTGCCGATCGCGTTCCTGGGGTTCCTGACCGCCTGGCTGCTGCCCGAGCTGCGCATGCGCCGCAGCAGCGGTCTCGACGCCCGCGCCGAGGCCACCGCGGCGGCCGACGCCACCCTGGTCGGCGCGGCGGCCGACGCCGTGCTGGTCAGCGCGACGACCGACGCCGTGCTGGTCGGCGCGACGACCGGCCCGCTCGCCACGGCCGGGGATGGCCGGCCGCGGACCTCGACCGGCGCGACGATCGCCCCGGCTCCGCGCCCGGCCGGCCTCGACCTGCGCACGGCCGGCGGCGACGAGCCGGAGCTGACCATCCCGGACACGGTTCCGGCGGACCTGCTGCTCTCCGGCGACCTGGCCGGGCGCGGCCACTCACCCAGGCACGACGGCTGAGCGGGGCGCCTGCCACGGAGCCTGCCCGGTCACCCCGAAAGGGTGGCCGGGCAGTCCAGCCAGGCCCAGCAGGCCGGGATCGCATCTTTTCACTGACTGCAAACTTGTATTGACGGCAAACTTGTAGAGTGTGCAAAATACGGCGCGAGGGAGGAGGACGGGCGATGGGAATGAGTGCCGGCGCTGTGGCCGAGCCCACCGAGCTCGGTCTGCGCGAGCGCAAGAAGCGCCAGACCCGCGACGCGATCCGGGAGGCCGCCGTCCGCCTCGTCGCCGACCGTGGCCTCGAGCGCGTGACCGTCGACGAGATCGCCCAGGCGGCGAACGTCTCCCCGCGCACCTTCTTCAACTACTTCCGGTCCAAGGAAGACGCTCTCGCCGGGATCGACAAGGACGAGATCGAGGAGACGTGCGCCGCGCTGCGCGCCCGGCCGGCCGACGAGCCGCCGCTGAGCGCGGTCGCCGCCATCCTTGTCGGCCGGCTCGAGCGCAAGATGCTCGACCCGCAAATACAGCAGGCGCGGGTTCAGATGCACCAGAGCCATCCGCAGCTGTTCGGCGTGCACGCCGCCACGTGGCGCAACTTCGAGCGGCGCCTCGCCGAGGTCATCGCCGAGCGCACCGGCCTGTCGGCCGACGAGGACCCGTACCCCGCGACCGTCGTCGCCGTGGCGATGGCCGTCGTCCGGTCGACGATCTCCCACTGGCAGGCAACCGAGAACCCTTCCGCGGCAACGCTGTCGGAGAACCTGCGGGCGGGGTTCGACAGCGTCGCCCGCGGCCTCACGCCGCCCGCGCCGCCGCCTGAGCCCAGCGGGCCCAGCCCAGCCGAACGCAGCCCAACCGGGGCAGTCTGACCGGGCCCAGCCCAACCGGGCCTGGCCTGACCGGGCCTGACCTGGCCTGACCTGGCCTGGCCTGGCCTGGCCTGACCGGTCGCGACCCAACCGGGCCCAGCCCGACTGAGCACGGACCGCGCCGCCCCCGGCGCGCGAACCCGCCGACGATGCCCCGCCCAGCCGCCGAGGGAGAACGTGATGGCTTCACCCAGCACAGCGAGCCGGTCTCCGGAGCCCACCCCTCCCGCCGGGCCACCGACGGCGGACGACCCGGAGAAGCCGGGAGGACACCGGGTCGGCCTGATCCTGCTCGCCCTCGGCGTGGGCATGCTGCTCGCCGCGCTCGACCAGACGATCGTGTCGACGGCCCTGCCGACGATCGTCGGCGACCTCGGCGGCGCGGAGCACCTGTCCTGGATCGTCACCGCTTACCTGCTGGCCTCGACGGTGTCCACGCCGCTGTGGGGCAAGCTGGGCGACCTCTACGGCCGCAAGATCTTCTTCCAGGCGGCGATCGTCATCTTCCTGGTGGCGTCTGCGGTCGCGGGGCTCGCCCAGTCGATGGGCGAGCTCATCGCGTTCCGCGCGCTACAGGGCCTGGGCGGCGGCGGCCTCATCATCGGCGCGCAGACGATCCTCGGTGACGTGCTGTCGCCGCGGGAGCGGGGCCGCTACCAGGGCGTGTTCAGCGGCCTGTTCGGCTTCGCGTCGGTGGTCGGCCCGCTGCTCGGCGGCCTGTTCGTCGACCATCTGAACTGGCGGTGGGTCTTCTACATCAACCTGCCGCTCGGCGCGATCGCGCTGATCATCGTCGCCTCGGCGCTGCCGTCGACCCGCAACCGGGTGAAGCGGTCGATCGACTACGTCGGCACGCTCGCGCTCGGCGGTGCCGCCACCTGCCTGGTGCTGTTCACCAGCCTCGGCGGCACGACGCTGGCCTGGAGCTCCCCGGCCAGCGTCGCCCTGGCCGTCGGTGGCGTGGTGCTGCTGGTCGCGTTTGGCTTCATCGAGAAGCGGGTGCCCGAGCCCGTGCTTCCGCCGAGGCTGTTCGCGAACCGCGTCTTCAACGTCTCCAACCTCATGGGTTTCGTGTGCGGCTTCTCGATGTTCGGGGCCATCACCTTCCTGCCGCTGTTCCTGCAGGTGGTCCAGGGCGTCGAGCCGACGGCGTCCGGCCTGCACCTGATTCCCGTCATGGGCGGCATGCTCGTGTCGTCGACCCTCACAGGACGGCTGGTGAGCAGGACAGGCCAGTACCGGGTCTACCCGATCGTCGGCAGTGCGCTGGTGGCGGTCGCGCTGACAATGCTCGCCCTGCGGATCACCCCAGGCATCGGCTCGACGGAGCTGGTCATCTACATGGCGCTGCTGGGCCTTGGGCTGGGCGGCGTGATGCCGGTACTGGTGGTCTCGGTGCAGAACGCCGTCGAGTTCCGCGACCTCGGGGCGGCCACGTCTGGTTCGGCGTTCTTCCGTTCCATCGGCGGCTCGTTCGGCACGGCCATCCTCGGCGCGATCTTCGCGAACCAGCTGACCAGCAAGCTGGTGACGGAGCTCCACGGCGCCTCGCTGCCGGCTGGCTTCAACTCGTCGGAGGTCAGCCCGAAGCTGGTCGCGGGCCTCCCGCCGGCGGTTCGCCAGGGCTTCGAGGGCGCGTACACCGACGCGATCCAGGTCGCGTTCTGGGTCGCCGCCCCCGTCGCGGCGCTCGCCCTTCTCCTCAGCTTCTTCCTGCCCCAGTTGAGCATGCGCTCGACCAGGCATGTGGTGGAGACAACCCCGGCGACGCCGGGCGCCGGGTCGGAGGCCCTGGCCAACGGCTCGGAGGCCCCGGCCGACGGCACCGCCCCGGCCGTCGCGGTCGCCGAGGGCTCTGCCGCTGGCACCCGCGCGTAGCGGCCCCGGTCTCCGCCCGGCCACCGGGGTCTCGGCCCGGCTACCGGGTCTCCGCCCCGTTACCGGGTGCCCACCGCGGCTTCCGGACCGGCGGCGGAGGCCGGCTCGGGCCGGGCTGGATGATCCGCGGAGCTCACGGTGGGTGGCGTCGCCTGGTCGTCTGAGGACGTCGCATCGTCATCCGCGGTCGGCCCCGCCGGCAGGCCGCGGAGGGACGAGCGGGCGACGACCACCAGCGCCGCCACGACGAGCGCGCCGGTGGCCGCGAGGATCGTCCAGGTGACGCCTACGGGGAACGGCGCCCAGCGGGCGATCGCGGCGGCGGCGTCCGGGATCCGCGCCGGGGTGAAGGCGACGCCGCGGCCGAGCCAGTAGTAGCTGCAGATGGCCAGCAGCGCGAAGGCCTGCATGAGCACCGCGCCGACGAGCAGGATCATCGGAGTCCAGCGCGCGCGCCGGCCGAGCAGCCGGGCAAGACCCGCCGCGGCGACCACGGCGATGCCGACGACGCCGAGATAGAGGTAACGGCCCTGGACGGCGATGCCTCGGGTGTAGCGCTCGTACTCGGCCCAGCTGCGCTGGCCGACCGTCACATAGGCGAACGCGGCCGGCAGCAGCAGCACCGCCGGCACCGCCGGCACCGCGGGGGTACGCAGCCGGCCCGGCCAGCGTCGCCCGGCCGGCGTCGCCGCGTCGCCCGTGGGCTGGGCCGGGATCGCCGGGACGGCCGGCTCCTCGGAACCGGGCGCCGGCCCGCGCCCGCGCCCGCGCGGACCGGCCAGGCCGCTCGCGAGTCCGACCAGGCCGACGGCGAGGACGACGACGGTGGCGGAGACGATCGCGATCGGCGTCAGCTGCGGCGGCTCGAACAGGCCCAGCCCGGCCCAGAACCGGTTGAACATGGTCTGGACGAAGTACCACAGCCAGGTCCAGAACGAGTCGGGCAGCAGCAACGGCTCCCGGCGGGGCGGGTCCACCCCCCAGCCGTTCGGCTGGACCGCCCCGTAGAGCACGTAGTTGCGCACCCACCACCAGCCGCCGGCGGCGAGGCCCACGCCGAGCGCGATGGCCGCCGGCCGCCACGGCAGCGAGGCGAGCGCCGCGCGCAGGCGGGCCCGGCGCGGCTCGGTGACGGCCGGCCTCGCGTCAGGGTCGCGGTCGCGCAGCCAGCCGACCAGGTAGGCGGCGGCGACCATGAGCGGCAGCAGCAGGGCCGTCCCCTTGGACATCAGCGCCACCGCGAGCCAGATCCCGGCCCAGACCGCCGTGCGCGTCTCGCCCTTTGGCCTTCGAGGGCGCGCGGCTTCGCCGTTGTCGCTCCCCGTTCCGCCAGGGGGGTCGCCGCGCAGCACCCCGGCGAGGACGAACGTCAGCGCGCTGGCGGACAGCATGAGGATGCCGTCGTTGTTGAAGGACGAGCCGACCCGGGTGAGGCCAGGAATCGCCAGCGGCAGCACCGCGGCGCCCCGCCCCGCCGTCTCGGCGAGGCCGAGGCGGCGCGCCGTCGCCCAGGCCAGCAGCGGCAGCGGCGCGACCAGCAGGATGTTGAGCAGCCGCAGGACGTAGACCTGCTGGTCGTAGGCCCAGTCGTCCGAGCCCGGCAACGCGGACAGCAGCCCGGCGCCGACGGCGTAGACCAGCGGCGGGTGCTGCACCATCTGGTTCGACAGCCGGCCGTCGGTGACGGGGTCCGGCCCGCCGAGCTCGTCGAACGAGCCGCGCTCGGGGCGTGGCGTCGGGGTGATCTCGGCGAACGACGGCGAGCCGCGCCGCTTGCCGCCGGACAGGAACATGTCGGCGTAGTCGCCTCGGTCGAAGTCGTCCGAGGTCGCCGCGACCCCCTTGGAGATCATCTTGTCGCCCGGGCCGGGCCAGCCGGCGCCGTGCTCGAGCCCGTAGACCATGTCGACGTGCTGCGCCTCGTCGTAGCCGGCCCACGTCGGGTAGATCACCGAGTAGGTGGCGAGCAGCGCGACGTGCAGCGCGGTGATCAGCAGCACGGCCGCCGGCACCCGCCGGGCGAGTGCCCCGGCCGCCCCGGACGCCTTCCCGAGGGCCCGCCGCGCGCGCCGCGCATGCCGCGGGTGGTCCGGGGTGCCGGCGGCGTCTGGCGCTGGTCCGGCTGACGGGTCGGACGGGGTCGACTGGGCGGGAATCCCCATGCCGTCCGCCTCGGGCGGGGGGGACGTGGTGTCGGTGCGCTCGCTGATCTTTGGCTCCGTGGTTGCTTCGTCGCGGGCGCGTCGCGCGCCCTCCTCCGGCCATGCCGGCCGCCAGGCCGGCTCCGCCGGTTTTCGCGGCCCGTTTCCTGGCCGAACGGCCCCTCGTTTGGGCCGTGGTCCGTTGCGATTCGGCCCGATATGGCCCGCGACCCGCCCGTCAAGCCTAGACGACCGGTTCCGGCACCCCGGCGGCCCGGGCGACCACGCCACCGCGCATCGCGGTGCTTACACCGCGGTGCCTGCTCCGCGCGACCCCGCGCGGCGCTCGCCAGGCTCGCCGCGCGCCACGCCGTCCGTACGCCGTGCATCGTGCGCCGTGCGCCTTGCTGCCCAGGTCTATGCGATGCCCGGGGTGTGAGGTGTTGCCCGCGTGTGGGCCGTGCCACGACGCCCGGCCGCGCCAGGTGCCTGGTGCTCGCCGCCGGACGCCGCGCGGCGCGGGCGCCCCGCTCGGCCAGCGGCGGCGGGAGTCCGACCACGCCACCGCACAAACCTGTGCAATGCCTGTGAATCCGCCCTGGCCTCTCGCCGGTGGTGGGCGGGCACGCGCCGACGCACCCGCCCTGAGCCGTCCGGCCGGCGTCGGAACCCGCCCGGAAAGGGACAGCGGGTGCCTACCTGACGTGGGTGCCGGGTTGTTCGGCGGTCTGCCAGACTGCGAACCGTGCGCGTACTCGTGATCGGTTCTGGTGGCCAGGTCGGCTCCGACCTGTGCCGGCTGCTCGCCGCTGATCCCCGGCTGCCGGCCTCCGCCGGGCTGACCCGGGCGGAGTGTGACATCACCGATCCGGCCAGGGTCCGAGCGGTGATCCGTGACCAGGCCAGGCCGGCGAAGGTCCAGGGCGGGCTCACCGTCGTGAACACCGCCGCCTGGACCGACGTCGACGGCGCGGAGACCGACGAGGCGGGCGCCTACGCCGTCAACGCCGCCGGGCCCGCGCACCTGGCCGCCGCCTGCGCGGAGGCCGGCGCGACGCTCGTCCACCTCTCCACCGACTACGTCTTCGACGGCACGGCCGACAAGCCGTACGAGGTGGACGACCAGACCGGCCCGGTCTCCGCCTACGGGCGGACCAAGCTGGCCGGCGAGCAGGCCGTGCTCGCGCTGTGCCCGTCGGCGTACGTGGTCCGTACGGCCTGGGTGTATGGCGCGGTCGGGAAGAACTTCGTCAAGGCGATGGCGCGGCTGGCCCGTGAGCGCGACAGCCTGACGGTCGTGGACGACCAGCGCGGCTCGCCCACCTGGTCGGCCGATCTCGCCGCCGGGATCGTGGAGCTGGTGCTCTCCGGCGCCGCGCCGGGCCTTTACCACTACACGAGTGCCGGCGACACCACCTGGTTCCACTTCGCCCGGGCGATCATGGAGGAGCTGGGGCAGGACCCGGCCAAGGTCGCCCCGACGACCACCGCCGCGTTCCCGCGCCCCGCGCCCCGGCCCGCCTATTCGGTGCTTTCCGCCCGCCGCTGGCACGACGCCGGCCTCAGCTCGCCCCGTCCCTGGCGGGACGCGCTCGCCGCCGCCTTCGCCGCCCATCCTGTCGAGCTGCGCGGCTGACGTCGTCCAGGACGGCTGATCGTCCAGGACGGCTGGCAGGACGGCTGACCAGAACGAGGGGCTGGCGCTGCCAGCCCGTTGTCGCGGTGAGAATCGGTTTACCCCCCGGGGGGTAACGTGAAGCCGTGACCGCGCAGATCAGCCTGTCCGTATCCCCGGGGGCCAGCCCCGGGCCCGGGGGCCGCCCGACCCTGGTGGCGGTCGCCTGGCCCTACGCCAACGGGGCACCACACCTGGGGCATATCGCCGGCGCCTACCTGCCGGCCGATATCTTCGCGCGGTTCCAGCGGATGGTGGGCAACCGCGTGCTGATGGTGTCCGGGTCGGATGCCCACGGCACGCCGATCACGGTGCGCGCCGAGGAGGAGGGCATCACTCCTCAGGAGGTCGTCGACCGCTATCACCCGGTGTTCCTGGACATCTGGGAGCGGCTCGGTATCTCCTTCGACCTGTTCACCTCCACCCGGACGGACAACCACACCCGGGTCACCCAGGACGTGTTCACCCGGCTGCGCGACGCGGGCTACATCTCCATCGAGGAGACGACGCAGTTCTACGACCCCCAGGCGGGGCGGTTCCTGCCCGACCGCTACGTGCTGGGCACCTGCCCGTACTGCGCGTACCCGAACGCGCGCGGCGACCAGTGCGAGAACTGCGGCCGCACCCTGGACCCGGACCAGCTCATCGACCCGCGCAGCAAGATGACCGGCGCGGTGCCCGAGCAGCGCCGGACGTCGCACTTCTTCCTGCGGCTGTCGGCGCTGTCCGACGAGTTGCTGGCGTGGCTGCAGAGCCGGCAGGGCTGGCGCCGGCATGTGATCAACTGGTCGGTCCAGTTCGTCAAGGACGGCCTGCACGACCGGGCGATCACCCGCGACCTCGACTGGGGCGTGCCGCTGCCGACCGACGAGCTCGGGCCGGGCAAGCGGATCTACGTCTGGTTCGAGGCGGTCATCGGCTACCTGTCGGCGAGCAGGGAGTGGGCGGCGACGGTCGCCGGCGACCCGGAGGCGTGGCGCGCCTGGTGGGAGAACCCGGACGCGGCGGCGTACTACTTCGTCGGCAAGGACAACATCCCGTTCCACGCGGTGATCTGGCCGGCGATGCTGCTCGGATACGGCGGCCTGAACCTGCCGACCGACGTACCGGCGAACCAGTACGTCACCTTCGGCGGGGCGAAGGCGTCGAAGTCGRCCGCGATCGGGCGGACGGTCCCGGACTATCTCGACGTCCTCCAGCCGGACGCGCTGCGCTACGCCGTCGCGACCGTGCTGCCCGAGCAGAACGACACCGAGATCACCGACGCGGACATCATCCGCCGGATCAACGACGAGCTGATCGCCAACTGGGGCAACCTCGTCAACCGGGTGATGGCGCAGATCAACAAGTTCTTCGACGGGGTGCTGCCGGACGTCCCCGCCCCGGCGGAACTGGGYGGCCCGCACGCCGAGCTGCTGGCGAAGGTCGACGAGGGCCTGGCCCGGGTCGCCGAGCTGCTGGAGAAGGTCGAGCTGCGGGCCGCGCTGCGGGCCGCGATGGAGATCTCCAGCGAGGTCAACCAGTACCTCTACCGTGAGGAGCCCTGGAAGACCGTCAAGGTCGACCGGGAGGCCGCCGCGGCCAGTCTCGCCACGTCGGTGCAGGCCATCGCCGGTATCGCCGTCGCCCTGGCTCCCTTCCTGCCGTTCAGCTCCGAGCGTCTGGCGTCCGTCCTGGGCGTCGATCTGGGTGTCTGGCGGCGCCAGCTGGTCCCGGCCGGCCGCCGCCTCGAGTGGTCAGGCGCCCTGTTCGTCAAGTTGGACCCCAAGGCCCTGGACGTGCCAGCGGCCTGAGCTCCGCGTTCACGTGACCGGCGCGGCCGCCCTTCGGGGCGGCCGCGCCGGYCTCGTTTCGGGCTGGATGTGTCACACCCGGTAACCCCGAGGAACGGTCATAATCCCCGATGACTGTCACTCAGAGTCTCCATTACGGTCGTCGACCGTAGCGAGAGCGGGTACGGGCCGCCATGAGCGGGTACGTTGAGCAGCAACATATGTTCGGAGGGTATCTACCTGCCGGGTCATCACCCAGGCAGGGTGGGAGGTGCTGGCACGGTGACCGAAGCACCGCCCAAGTCCCCCGTAGACGTATCTCTCCGTCTCCCCCCGGACCTCGACCCGCGCGGCCGTCCACGGGCGCGCCGCACCGACGCCGCCCGTGGACGGGCGCGCCGCGCGCTGGTGGTAATGGCCGCGACGCTGTCCTGCCTGGTCTTCGTCGCAGCCACCGGCGGATACACGGTCTACCGCTACTTCGACGGGCAGATCTCCCGCATCAAGCTCAACCTCGGCGGCGACCGCCCCACCGAGAACGCCGGCGGCGCCGTGAACTTCCTGCTCGTCGGCTCGGACAGCCGGGCCGGCACAGGCAGCCAGTTCGAGAGTGAGGGCGCGGTCGACGGCGAGCGGTCCGACACGACCATGATCGCCAATCTGGCCCCGGACGGGACGACGACGCTGGTCTCCTTCCCCAGGGACACGCTGGTCAGCATTCCTGGCCACGGCAGGAGCAAGCTGAACTCGGCGATCACGACCGGCGGCCCGTCGCTGCTGATCAGGACGATCGAGCGGATGACCGGGATACGCATCGACCACTACGTCTCGGTCGACCTCGACGGCTTCCGCCGGATGACGAACGCGATCGGCGGGGTGACGGTCTGCCTGCGGCAGCTGCCCGACGGCTCCACGGCGAACCTGCGCGACCCGTGGTCGCAGTGGCGCGGGGTGGTCGGCGCCAACCACATCGACGGCGAGCAGGCACTGGCGTTCGTCCGCCAGCGCCATGGGCTGCCCAATGGCGACTTTGACCGGATTCACCGCCAGCAGCAGTTCATCGGCGCGGTGTTCGAGAAGGCGACGAGCACCGGCGTACTGGCCAACCCGGCCCGGCTGGAAGGCCTGCTGCAGGCGGCGCTCAGCTCGTTGACCGTCGACGACTCCACCAAGATCGACGACCTGCAGCGGCTCGCGACCAGACTGCGCGGGCTGAGCGCCGACCAGATCCGCTTCGAGACGATCCCGGTCCGGCCGCCGACGCCGGCGGAGGGCGCGAACGCCCTCGGCGAGCTGCCGGTCTTCGGGTCGGTGCAGATCTACGACCCGAGCGACCTGGACGCATTCCTCGCCCCGCTGCGCGGCGAGCGGGCCCAGGGCTCCTCTCCCACGGCGACCGCCGGCCCCGGCGGCATCCCCAAGGGACCCGCCTCGCCGCGCTCAGGGGTGCGGGTGAACGTGTACAACGGCACCGGCGTCGCGGGGACGGGCGACACGACGGCGGCCTCGCTGGCCCGCGCGGGCTTCGAGACCGGCGCCGCGCGCACCTGGACCGGGGGGTCCCTGGCCACGAGCCAGGTCCGGTACGCGCCGGGGCGGGAGGCGGACGCACGGGCGGTCGCCGCGGTCGTCCCCGAAGCGCGCGTGGCCGTGGACTCGGCGCTGCGCGCCGGGACGGTCACACTGATCCTCGGCACCGGTTTCACCGGCCTCGACCGCGCCGCCATCGCCGCGAACGCGGGTTCCGGGACGTCGTCCACCGCGCCTGGCGCCGCGGGCGCGGCCGGTACCGACTCCCCGGCGCCGGCCGCCCCGCCGCGGACAGCCTCGGACCTCACCACGAGCTGCACGTACTGACCCCCGCCAGCGGGCCAGCGGCCGCGCGCGCCTCGGGCACCGCCGCCGGGCCGAGGCGTCCAGGCCTGTTCTCCGGTGGCGGCCTGCGCCATCCCCGGATTCCGTCATCCCGGCTTCCGGTCGTGAGCGGCCCCTCTTTGCCAGCGCCTTTGTCAGCGCCCGCGCGCGGTGGTCCTCGGCAGGCCGTTCGCGGCCGTTACCACCACCGCGAGACCGGGTAAACACCACAGCAACACCGAAAGAACAACAGACTTGGCGGCCGGCCAGTGGACACCAACGGGAGCCAGAGGCCGCTCCCCCCAGCCATGGGTCGACGTGAAGCCACCCGCGCGGGTTTGTGACGGACCTCACGACGAGTCAACCCGGCCACGCTCGGCGGCCACCCGAACGACCTGCGCACCAGCGCGCCGCCGCGCGATATCGCCCGCACCCCAGCACCGAAGCACCAACGTCGTCGCGATGTGTAGCGACAACGTCGCATCTGTCCGTTGTCTTTGAGCTCGCATAGCCGGATGGCAACGCCCAAGCGGCGCGGCGCGTCCTAACTCGGGACAACGACACTGGTCTGGGAACGCTCCGCCCACGGCGCGCCGGAGCGATGCCCGCGCCGCTCATGGGTGACGCGAGCCGCCCGCGGACACGTCCTGTCGGCCCAGCCGACGGGGCCGCCCCAGCCATTCGGGCCGTCCGGTCCGTCTGGTGTCCGACCCGCCGAGGAGGGCCGCACCGCCGGTGAGCTACGCAACCCTGCCGCGCCCGGCCCTGCCGCCGGAGCTCGACCCCCGGGCGCCTCGCCGCCGCCGCTCCTCGCTGCGGCGGCTCTCCCTGGTCAGCTGCTCGATGCTGTCGACCCTCGTGCTCGTGCTGAGTGGGGTCGGCTGGTTCCTCTACAACCAGTTCGACAGGAACCTCACCCGCAACAGCAGCTGGGATGTCGGCGGGGACAGGCCCGCCGAGGTGCCGGGCAGCGTCAACATCCTGCTGCTCGGCGACGACAGCCGCGACGGCACGGGCAACGAGTACGGCGGCGAGGCCGTCGAGGGCAACCGGTCCGACACGACGATCATCGCCCACTTCGACAAGGACGGCACCGCGACCCTGCTGTCGTTCCCCCGCGACGAGCTGATCAACGTAGTCGTTCCAGCGTCCGCGGCGAAGGAGGTGCCACGAGACGGCAGGGACAAGCTCACCAACGTCATGACCTACGGCGGCGTGCCCGGCCTGATCACCACCCTCGAGGCGCTGACGGACCTGCACATCGACCACACCATCAAGATCGACCTGGCCGGCTTCAAGCAGATAACGGACGCGATCGGTGGTGTTACTGTCTGTGTCACACGGATGCCTAACGGCAGCACCACCAACCTGAATGACAACTATTCGCAATGGCACGGTCAGCTGGGGGAGAACCACCTGAACGGGGATCAGGCCTTGGCCTTCGTCCGGACCAGGCACGCTCTTGGTGACGAGCGGCTGCGGATCCTGCGGCAGCAGCAGTTCCTGTCCAAGCTGCTGACGCAGGCCACCAGCACCGGTGTGCTCGCCAACCCGGCGAAGATCACCGCGCTGCTCGGCGCCGTCGGCGGCGCGATCGAGATGGACTCGGGCCTCGACCAGACGGAACTGATCAAGCTCGCCGACCGGGTGAGCAAGCTCGGCTCCGGCAAGGTCAAGTTCGTCACCGTGCCGACGCACGTCCCGGTGGACGGCGAGGGTGGCGCGTCCGGTGGCAACGGCACGGTCGGCTACCACGGCGCCGTGCTGTTCATCAACACCGACGAGTTCGAGCAGATCCTCGCGCCGCTGCGCGCCGCGCCACCACAGGACACGGCGATCGCCAGCGCCCCGGCGGTGGCGCCCGGCGAGGTCAGCGTCGCCTCGATCGTCAACGCCTCGGGCCGCCAGGGGCTCGCCGCGGCCACCGCGACCAGCCTGYGCTCGCGGGGCTTCGTCGGCGAGATGACCGCCGCCACCGCCACCGCCGACCAGAGCGCGACCGAGGTCCGCTACGCGCCGGGCCAGGAGGGCGCCGCGAAGACGCTCGTCGCCCGCGTCCAGGGCGCGAAGGCGGTGCCCGACACGACGCTCCTCGACGGTCTCAAGCTCGTCCTCGGCTCGTCGTTCACCGGCGTCACGGGAGCGGCCGGCACCACGACGCCCGCCGGCTCCGCCGCGGACGCGCCGGCCGCGGCCGCCGTCTCGGGCGCCACGGGCGCGACCGCGCCGGGCGCCACGGCCCTGGGCTCCGGAGGCATCCCCGCCGACACGTCGTGCACGCCATGACGGACGACGCGTCCCGCCTCGTCCCGGCCGAAGCGCTGCTCAGCCCGCCCGGGCAGGGCGGCGTAGCCGCGGCGAGCGGCACGGCCCGGGTGGGCGGCACGGCTCCGTTCCCCGGGGTGGCGGCGGCGCTGGCGGCCCGGCTGCGGATCGACGGGGCGAGCCCGATGGTCACGTTCTACGACGACGCCACCGGCGAGCGGGTCGAGCTGTCCGGCATCACCCTCGACAACTGGGTGGCCAAGACGGCGAACCTGCTCGTCGACACCCTCGGCCTCGGTCCGGGCGACCGCGTCGGCGTGGACCTGCCGGCCCACTGGCTCGCCGTCGTCATCCTGCTGGCCGCCTGGTCGGCCGGTCTCGAGGTGCTCGTCGCCCCCGGCTCCGAGGACCAGTCGGACGGGGGCGACGGAACTGACGGGTCCGACGACGACGAGCCAGCCGGCGTCGTCCAGGCGCTCTTCGTCGCCGAGAGCCGGATCGACGCGGCGCTGGCGCTCGGCGCCGACGAGGTCGTCGCGCTGTCGCTGCGCCCGTTCGGCGCCCGGATGGCCCACCCGGTGGCCGGGGTGCTCGACTTCGCCGCGGAGGTGCCCACGCACGGCGACCGGTTCGCCGCGCCCGCGCCGCCCGCCGCGCAGACGTCCCTCCTGGCCCACGTCGCCGGCGCCGCCGAGGCGGCCGGCCTCGGCCCCGGCGACCGGCTGCTGTCCACCGCCGGGCCCGGCGGCGCCGAGGGCCTGCTGGCCACGGTGCTCGCGCCGTTGGTGACCGGCGCGTCGGTGGTCGTGTGCCGTCACCTCGACACTCACCTCGACGACGACGCGTTCGCCCGCCGGATCGCGGCGGAACGGGTGACGGCCGTCTGCGGCACGAGCCGCCCGCTGCCCACGGGTGTGCGTCGGCTGTCCCTCGCGGACGCCACGACGGTCCAGGGGCGTGTGCCGGAAGCCGGCTGAGCGACGGCCCGGGGAGGTGGGCGGACGCTCCCAGGTGGGTATTTCACAGCGTGACCATCGGCCCGCCGTCCGCGCCCGGATCCTCCCGGTTAGGACGCGGATGTTCGTCCTGAACGAACGATTCCGTAACGCGGGGTTACTACCAGCGGGCAGGATGGCGGACGGCGCAAACCGGTCCGACTGGGCTCGGTGGCTCCGGCTACCGTCGATGGACGGACGGGCGCACCTGCCGGATTGGCGACGATCCGGAACTGTCCGGCATGACTGGCGGACAGGCCACGTCGATGACAAGAGAGGCAGCGAACCGTGAGCAGGTCCAGGGTGGGCAGGCCGAGCACATCCGAGTGGCCCACGACGCCGCCCGGAGACCCTGCCGGCGCGGCGGGCGAGACCGGGCCACGGATCGCCGTCCTCGGCACCGGCTACCTCGGCGCGACCCACGCCGTGTGCATGGCCGAGCTCGGCTTCACCGTGATCGGCTACGACGTCGACACGGCGAAGGTCGCCCGCCTGTCGGTCGGTGAGGTGCCGTTCTTCGAGCCCGGCCTCGAGGAGCTGCTACGCAAGAACCTCGAGTCCGGGCGGCTGTCGTTCACCGCCGAGATCGGTGACGTCGCGACCTGGGCCGACGTGCACTTCATCTGCGTCGGCACCCCGCAACGCCCCAGCGACGGCGGCGCCGACCTGACCTACGTCGACGCGGTCGTGGACGCCCTGATCGACACGGGTCTCGCGCCCGGCGCGTTGGTCGTCGGCAAGTCGACCGTGCCGACGGGCACCGCCGCGGCGCTGGCGGCCAGGATCCACGCCGCCGCGCCCGACGCCGAGCTCGCCTGGAACCCGGAGTTCCTGCGCGAGGGCTTCGCCGTCAACGACACGCTGCGCCCCGACCGGCTGGTCTTCGGCGTCATGCCGGATGGCGCCGCCGAGGCCCGCCTGCGCGCCGTCTACGCGCAGACGATCGAGGCGGGCACCCCGGTCGTGGTCACCGACTACGCCACCGCCGAGCTGGTCAAGGTCGCCGCGAACGCCTTCCTCGCCACCAAGATCTCGTTCATCAACGCGATGGCGGAGATCTGCGACGTGGCCGGCGCCGACGTGTTGGAGCTGGCCACCAGCATCGGCTACGACGCCCGGATCGGCAGCCGGTTCCTGCGCCCCGGCATCGGGTTCGGCGGCGGCTGCCTGCCCAAGGACATCCGTGCGTTCCAGGCCAGGGCGACCGAGCTGGGCGCGGCGGACTCGCTGGCATTCCTGGCCGAGGTCGACGCGGTGAACCTGCGGGCACGCGGGCGGGCGGTCACGCTGACCCGCTCGGCGCTCGGCGGCACGGTCGACGGCCGGCGCCTCGGCGTGCTCGGCGCCGCGTTCAAGCCGAACTCCGACGACATCCGCGACTCGCCGGCGCTCGACATCGCCGCGGCGCTCGCGGCCGACGGCGCGCTGGTGACCGTGTACGACCCGGCGGCCGTGCCGAACGCGCGCCCGCGCTACCCGTCGCTCAACTACGCGTCCTCGGTGCGCGAGGCGGTCACCGGCGCCGACGCGGTGCTGGTGCTCACCGAGTGGGGTGAGTTCCGCGAGCTCGACCCGGCGGCGTTGCTGTCCTACGTCGCCGGCGCGGTGATGGTCGACGGCAGGCACGCCCTCGACGCGGCACGCTGGCGCGCCGCCGGCTGGACCTACCACAGCCTCGGCCGCCCAGCCGCCGCCCCCACCGAGGCGGACGCCCGCTAACCACACCTTTCCGGTGCTGGGGTCGACCTCGCGCAGGGCGCCGGTGGCGATGTCGTAGACGAAGCCGCGAATCGACGTGGACCGGCGCAGGCAGGGCGAGGCGGCCAGAACTCGACCGAGGCGCGGGCGTTCGCCTCCAGGTCGCTGAACGCCAGCACCGGCCATCCGGGCCGGCTACCGGTCTCCTGCTCCAGGCGGCGCCAGGCAGCCCGCCTGGCACGCGGCTACTGGAGCAGGATGCCCCGCGGAGGCACTTCCGAGCCGGCGCCCAGGGTTACTCCGTGGGGTACCCATTGTCACTCCGGTGACGCTGCCGGGTTGGGAGGCCGGCGCGGCGGCCTCCCAACCGCGGCGCCCGTAGAGCCCAGAACGCCCTCTCCCTGCTGGAAAATCGGAGTTTGTAGGGATAGGAGGCGCACGGATCAGGGCACATTGACCAGGGCCGGCCATGAGCGCCGCGGGCGGCACGGGAGCCTGGCCCCGGGGGGAGGGCCCGGCTGCCGCGGGCTGCCTCTACAGTGAAGGGACCGACGAGATGCCGGCCCACAAGGACATCTGGCCGTCCGCTGGTAGGGGACAAGGGGAACGGTGTCACCGACAGCAAACGAGGGCAGACCGTCTGTCGACACAGTCCCCCCGCATTCCCCAGGAGGATCTTTGCCTTCCGTCGTCGATCCGACCGCCTCCGTGTCGGCCCCCCACCGTGCCCGGCGAGGCGGGCGGGGGCGGTCGAAGGCCCGCCGGACGGCGTCGGTAGTCTCAGCGGGTGACAGAAATCAACCGAAGTCGCCTGTCATGAAGCATCGGGCACGGCCTTCACGGCTGACACTGCTCATCCACGAGCTGGGCAAGTTCGGCGTGGTCGGGGCGCTCGCCTATGTGGTCGACGTACTCGTCTCGAACCTGTGCCATTCGCAGTTCCACATGGAGCAGCTGACCGCGAAGACCATTTCCACGATCATCGCGGCAACGGTCGCCTACATCGGGAACCGGAAGTGGTCGTTCACCCACCGCGCCCGTACCGGTGTGCGACGTGAGTACACGCTCTTCATCGTTCTGAACGCGATTGGCCTGGGTATCGCCCTTGCGTCCCTGGGTTTCGGCAAGTACGTGCTGGGACTGCAGGGCGCGCTCGCGTTCAACCTGTTCGGTAACGTGATCGGCACCGGCCTTGGCACCGTCTTCCGCTTCTGGGCGTACAAGCGCTGGGTGTTCCTGCACCCGGACCACCCACGCGCCGTCTCCGGCCCCGCCAACCAGCGGTCGGCCCGGGTGCCCGAGCCGGCCGGGCGCTGACAGGGACGTCAGGCGACTCGGGTACCCAGCGCTCGGGTACCCACTCGACTCGAGAACCCAGGGCACGATTACCGACCGATCGAATATCGGGAGCAAGGGCTTGCGCGCCGTGGCCTCCCGGTAATCCCCGGACGGACGATGACCGGCCCGACCCCAATCACGGTCCGTGGCCGGCGCGCCGCTTCCGGAGTTCGCCCCTCTCGCCTTCGCGGTCACCATGCCCGCGGCACCCGCGGCGCCGGGACAGCCAGGGCGGCCCCGGCCGGCGCGGCACCTCCGCTGCCGGCGATACCAGCCCGGGTGCGACATGACACAACAGAAACCCAAGAGGTCACCCGACCATCAACCCCCGGCTGGTCGCGGACGCCCGCGGCGTCCCCCAGCCGGCTCGGCCGGGATGAATCCATAACCGGCTCCCATACGCCGGTCACCCGCCGTTTCCCGTCAGTGCCAACCAGGCCACCGCATGCCGGCATGACGGGCCAGCCTGCCCGGTTCCACCCGTCGCCGTCACACCGTAATGTCATACGCGCGACGTCTGATGTCCGACAACCGACCGCGAGATGCCGCAAGACGGCACGACCTCCTAACATCGGACACCGGCCCCGGGGATGGAGAGTGGGGACCCGGGGACCCTTTGGGAGGGAAAGTCATGCAGCCAACAGGCCACGAGCCGGATAACTCGGACGCCGAGACCCAGCTCGTCGGTGGGTCCGGGGCGCCGCCGGGCCGGTCGCCCTACGGGCAGGGCCCATCCACACCCGCCGCGGGCGGCCAGCCGGCGGACGACGCGGACGCGGTGACCCGGCTGGTCGGCGGCGCCGCCGCCGATCCCTATCGCGCGGGCACACCAGGGGCCACGCCACCAGGCGGCTACCAGCCGACCACGCCCTACCCGCAGCAGGGCGGCTACAGCACGCCGGCCGGCTACCCCCCGCCGGCACAGACGCCAGCCCCGGGTGGATACCCAAGCCCGACGCCAGCCCCGAGTGGGTACCCAAGCCCGACGCCAGCGCCGGGCGGGTACCCGAGTCCGACGCCGGCGCCGGGCTACGAACAGCCGGGGTACACCCAGCCGGGCTATGGAACCCCGCAGGGCTACCAGCAGCCGGACTACGGCGCGCAGCCGGGCTATGACTACGGCCAGCAGACCCAGCAGGCCCCGCAGGGCTACGGCGGCTACCAGCAGCCCGGGTATGGCCAGCAGCCCGGCTACGACTACGGCCAGCAGGGCTACGCCCAGCAGCAGGGTTACGGCGGCGCGGGCTACCCCGGCGGCGGCCAGCCCCCACCGCCACGCAACAACAACCGTCGCAACCTGATCATCGGTGGCGCGGCGGCCGGCGTCGTGCTGATCGTCCTCATCATCGTGCTGGGTGTGACGCTGGCCGGCGGTGACGACAAGCCGACCCCGGTGGCGTCGGGCACGCCGAGCGTGGCGACGACGGTCTCCCCGTCCGCGTCGACGACCCCCTCACCGCTGCCGACCAGCGCGACGCCGTCGCCCACGGCTTCCGGCGCGCTCAGCCTGGCCGAGCAGGCACTGGTGGATCGGCTGGACTCGGACGAGGTCTCGGACTGCGAGTCCGCGTCCGACCAGGAGGACAGCGACGTTCAGGCCGCGGTGCTGTGCACGGCGACCGGCGACGGCCGCGCCATCTTCGCGTTCAGCTACTTCGACGCGGACGCGCTGAAGCGCGACACGGACGCGCGCGGAAAGACGATCACGGACAACGGGGGCGACTGCAAGGACGGCAAGGACCAGGTCGGCACGTGGAACTTCACGGACAGCGAGGTCGACGAGGGCGCGCTGCTCTGTGGGCACCTCGACGACGGTTCGTTCTACATGCACTGGACCTACGACGACGACCTCCTTGCCTTCTTCGCGACCGACAAGGACGCGACCGCCCTCTACCAGTGGTGGGTGGACTTCGACCCGCTGACCTGACCCGTCAGCACCGTCCGGCTGGCGCGGAGGGGCCGACCCGCGCTCGCGCCGATCGGCCCCTCCGCGCCAGCTGGACAGTCGGGCCTGGGGCCTTCGTGGGCGGGTCGGCGCGCAGGAGGCGCCCGGACGGGTCTCCGCGCCGATCGGCCCGTTCCGCCCATAGGGCACCAGTGGTTGAAAATCGACGGCCGCGCGACAATGGGCAAACCCGCGGCGGAGGCCTGCCCGCGCACACGCGATCAGGCCTGCCCGGCCGAGCCTGATGTCAGCTCTCATCCAGACCGCGCGTGGCCGCGGCCGCAACCGGGGGAGGAACGGTGGCAGGCCCATCCGATGACCAGCCGCCGCGGCCCGAGGGCCTGCCCTCGGCCGCCAGCGCCACCGGTCCCGAGGCGGCGCCCGGGCGGGCCGAGAGCCCAGGCGAGGAAGCCCGCTGGACGTCGCTCGCCGGCTGGGCCGACGTCACTCCGACCAACCTGCGTCCCGAGGACATCGACCCGGACACGACACCGCGGGGCAGCCTGCGCCTGGCGCCGCTGGCCCCGCTCGCGCCGCTCGGCCCGTCGGCACCGCCGGTGGGCGCCGCCCCTCCTGGGCCCCGAGCCCGGCATCGGCCGTTCGTACCTCCGGCGCCGACCGCGACTCCCCTGTCAGCTCCCCCGGGAGCCACCCCTCTGAGACCGGCGGGTCCGGCGGGCCCACCACTCGCCGGACCGGGGCCGGGGCCGGGGCGCTGGCCAGTGCCCCGGACCGGCGAGCCCGGCGCACCCGCCGGGATGACGCACAACGCCTGGGCGGCGGCCGGCCCGCCAGTGCCCGCTGTGCCGTTCTGGCGCCGCCGGCCCGCCCTGAGCGCGGCGGCGCTGAGCCTGGCCATGCTGCTCGTGGCGGTCGGGATCGTCTGGGTCGCGGTGGCGCCAAGCTGGCGCTCGGACGGCGCCGCGGCGCCGCTGGCCGAGGCCACGCCCGCCGCCGCTGGCTCGTCCCCCGCGGCTGGCGAGGGCTGGACACCCGCGCAGCGTGCCCTCGCCGACCGGCTCGACCCCGCGGTCATGCTCGGCTGCCGGCCCAACCCCAGCCCCGCGGGCACCGGCGTGGCGGCGTCGCTGTTCTGCGCGACGCCAGAGGGCCGGCAGGTGGCGGTGTACGCCTATCAGGACGCGGAGGCACTGCGCTCCGACGTCACCGAACGCGCCAACGGCGTGCCCAGCGAGGGTCGCTGCGAGCGCGGCGAGAACGAGGTCTTCTCCTGGGACACCGGCCCAGGCACACCGCCCGGCGGGACGGTGGTCTGCCACCACCGCGACGGCAGGGCCTTCCTGTTCTGGAGCTCGGACGCCGACGTCGTCTCCTTCCTCGCCTACGACTCCGATCCTCGGGCTCTGGTCAGCTGGTGGGAGTCGTTCGAGCCCTTCCCGGACCGCGCTGGCGCCGGCCCCACCGCCGCGCCGCGGCCGGCCTGAGCCTCGCGTCGCGGCGGGCGAGGACCGGCCGGCTCACTCGCCACGCCGTAGGCCGGCGACGCGGCACAACGAACCGCGCACAGCGGGCGTCGCACTCCACGGCGCACTGAGCATGGGACGTCCGGGCATGGGGAAGGGGACCGCGATGCGGCGTGGGCAGGTCGCGGCGCTGGCGGCCGGCGGGGCGGTCGTGGTGGCGGCCGGCGTCACGGCCTTGCTGCTCACGACGGGCGGCGGCGGCCCGGCACCAGCCGCTGGGACATCCACCGCGGCGGTGACCACGCGGGGAACGCCGCCGGTGGCGACCTCCCCGCCCGACAATCTGACACCGGCCCAGCGGGCACTCGCCGCCACGCTCGGGCCGCTGCGGGTGCGCGACTGCGTGCCGGCGCCGCCCGACCGGGTCACCGAGCCGCCTGGTCAGGGGCTGAGCCCGGACCAGGGCGTCGACGCCGCGATCCTGTGCCAGACCAACGTCATCGCAGGTGAGCCCGGCCCCGCCGAGGTCGTCGCGCGGCACTACCGCGACGCCGCCACCCTCAAGGCCGACGCGGACCGGCGCGCGGGCGCCATCAACGACATCGGCAGCTGCGCCGCCGGTGAGCCGAGCACCGAGACCTGGGGCCGCTCGACACGCCAGCTCGGCACCTTCCTCTGCGACCGGGTCGCCCCCGGCGCGCCGGATGCCCGCTTCGCGGTCTTCTGGACGGTCACCGCCGACCAGTCGGCCCTGTCAGCCGCCTCCCCCGACTCAGCCGGCCTGATCGCCTGGTGGCGCGACTTCACGAAGCCCTGACCCACCGAAGCCTGACCGCCAAGACCCTGACCACCGGGGCCCTGACCGCCGGGGCCGTCACGAACCGAGGCCGTCGCGCGCTGGGGCGGCCGCCTCCCGGCATCGTCGCCAACCCCCAACCCCGACCCCGGCCGCCGAACGCCGGCCCCGAACGCCGGCCGCCAACCGCCAGCCGGACCCGCGTCAGAGTGGACGGCCCGGGCTGGCGGGCGTAGGACGGTGGCGTCGGGCAGCGCGTACGCGGACATGGGCGAGCGCCCCGCGAGACAGTCCGAGCCGCGGAGCCAGGCGAGCCAGGCGAGCTACCGGGCGGACGGTGCAGGAGGCGGCGATGAGCATCCAGCAGACCCTCACCGAGCAGGAGCGGCTCGCCCGGCTGGATCCGGAGCGGCTGCGACGGCTGGTCGGGCTGGTGGAGCACGACGCCGCGGGCGACCCGTTCCCGGTTACCGGATGGGACGCGCTGGTCTGGGTCGTCGGGAACGCGACCCAGGCCGCCGTCTACTACCAGCTGGTGTACGGGATGGAGCTGGTCGCCTACTGCGGCCCGGAGACCGGCAACCGCGACCATGTCGGCTATGTGCTGCGCTCCGGAGCGGCGCGGTTCGTGCTGACGGGCGGTGTGGACCCGGCCAGCCCACTGCTGGAGCATCATCGCCGCCACGGCGACGGCGTCCGGGACATCGCCCTGGAGGTGCCGGACGTCGACCGGTGCGTCGCCCATGCCCGCGCGCAGGGGGCCGTCGTGCTGGAGGAGCCGCGCGACGTCAGCGACGAGCACGGCACCGTGCGCGTGGCCGCCGTCGCCGCCTACGGCGACACCCGGCACAGCCTCGTGGACCGCTCCCGCTATACCGGCCCCTACCTGCCCGGATACCGCGCGGTGCGGCCCTCGGAGACGCCGTCACCGGCGGCTCCGCCGGCGCCCGCGCTGGCGGCCCTGGCTCCGGCGGCCCCGACTCCGGCTCCGGCTCCGCTGTTCCAGGCGCTCGACCACGTAGTCGGCAACGTGGAGCTGGGCCGGATGGACCGCTGGGTCGACTTCTACAACCGGGTCATGGGTTTCACGAACCTCGCCGAGTTCATCGGCGACGACATCGCCACCCGGTACTCGGCGCTGATGAGCAAGGTCGTGGCCAGCGGCGACCACCGGGTGAAGTTCCCGCTCAACGAGCCGGCGGCCGGTCAGAAGCGGTCACAGATCGACGAGTACCTGCAGTACTACGACGGTCCGGGCGTTCAGCACCTCGCGCTGGCGACCGACGACATCGTCCGCGCGGTGGACGTGCTGCGCGCCCGCGGCGTCGGGTTCCTGGCCACGCCCGACTCGTATTACACCGACCCGGCGCTGCGGGCGCGGATCGGCGAGGTGCGGGTGCCGATCGACGAGCTGCGCGCCCGCGGCATCCTGGTCGACCGCGACGAGGACGGCTACCTGCTGCAGATCTTCACCAGGCCGACAGGGGACCGGCCGACGGTGTTCTTCGAGCTGATCGAGCGGCACGGCTCACTCGGGTTCGGCAAGGGCAACTTCCAGGCCCTGTTCGAGGCGATCGAGCGGGAGCAGGCCAGGCGCGGCAACTTCTAGGGACGGCGTCCCAGGGAGAGGGGTGACAGGACATGGCGTACTACCGGGCAGTCGGCTCGATCCCGMCCAAGCGTCACACCCAGCACCGCTCACCCGACGGGGGTCTCTACTACGAGGAGCTCATGGGAGCCGACGGGTTCTCGTCGGACTCGTCGCTGCTCTACCACCGCGGCGTCCCCTCGGCGATCGTCGACGCGACGCCCTGGGAGCCGCCGGACGAGACGCTCACCGAGAACCGGCCACTGCTCCCCCGGCACCTGCGGCTTCCCGCGCTCTTCCCGGAGGAGAGCTGGAAGGACGCCGACCCGGTCACCGGGCGCCGGCTGGTGCTCGGCAACGCCGACGTCCGGATCTCCTACGTCGCGGCCGGCGTCCCGTCGCCGCTCTACCGCGACGTCGCCGGAGACGAATGCGTGTACGTCGAGTCCGGCACCGCGACGGTGGAGACCGTCTTCGGAGCTCTGGCCGTCCGGCAGGGCGACTACGTGCTGCTGCCCCGGTCGACGACGCACCGCTGGGTGCCCACCGGCGAAGGAGCGGCCGAGCCGCTGCGGCTCTATGTGATCGAGGCGAGCTCGCACATCGCGCCGCCCCGGCGCTACCTCTCCCCCCGCGGCCAGTTGCTGGAGCACGCGCCGTACTGCGAGCGGGACCTGCGCGGGCCGACCGAACCGCTCCTGGCCGAGGGTGTCGACGTCGAGGTACTGGTCAGGCACCGCGGCGCCCAGGCGACCACCGGCACCCGGTACGTCTACCAGACGCATCCGTTCGACGTGGTCGGCTGGGACGGCTGCGTCTACCCGTACACGTTCAACATCGCCGACTTCGAGCCACTGACCGGCCGGGTGCACCAGCCACCGCCGGCCCACCAGGTGTTCGCCGGGGACGGGTTCGTCGTCTGCAACTTCGTGCCGCGCAAGGTCGACTACCACCCGCTGGCCGTGCCGCTGCCCTACTACCACTCCAACGTCGACTCGGACGAGGTGATGTTCTACTGCGGGGGCGACTACGCCGCCCGCCGGGGAGCCGGCATCGGCCAGGGCTCGGTCAGCCTGCACCCGGCCGGCTACTGCCACGGCCCGCAGCCCGGCGCCGTCGAACGCTCGCTCGGCACGGAGTTCGTCGACGAGCTCGCGGTCATGGTCGACACGTTCCGCCCCCTCCGGCTCGGCGAGGATGGACGCGCGGCCGAGGACCCGGCCTATGCCTGGACCTGGTCCGGCCGGGGTCCCACCCGCCGGACCGGAATCGCCGGCACCGCCGGGAGCGAGCCGCGGTGACGACCGATCCGGTACGCGGAGGTATCCAGGGTGAGCGTGATCGAGGTCCCGGCGGGTTCGCCGTTCGGTCTGGAGAACCTGCCGTACGGCGTCTTCTCCACGGCGGGGACCGGCCAGCGGGTGGGCGTGCGGCTCGGCGACACCGTCATCGACCTGGCCGCCCTGCTGAGCGGCGACGCGCCGGGTGACCACGAGGACGGCGAGGACCACGAGGACGGCGGCAACAGCGACAACAGCGTGTTCGCGGCGCCCACGCTGAACCCGTTCCTCGCCCAGGGCCCGGCACGCTGGGCCGCCGTGCGCCGGCGGGTCTCGGAGCTTCTCGCCGGGGACGTCCCGGACGCGGCGTGCCACCCCGTCGACGAGGTGACGGCGCATCTGCCGGTCCGGGTCGGCGACTTCGTGGATTTCTACGCCTCCGAGCACCACGCGTCGAACGTCGGCCAGATCTTCCGGCCGAGCGCCCCGCCGCTGATGCCCAACTGGAAGCATCTGCCCGTCGCCTACCACGGCCGGGCCGGCACGGTCGTCGTCTCCGGGACCGACATCGTCCGTCCCCGCGGGCAGCGCGGACCGCGGGGCGAGGACACGCCCGCCTACGGCCCCAGCCTCCGGCTGGACATCGAGGCCGAGCTCGGGTTCGTGATCGGCGCCGGCTCGCGCCTGGGCGACCGGGTCGGCGTCGACGAGTTCGACGAGCACGTCTTCGGCGCCGTCCTGGTCAACGACTGGTCCGCGCGCGATCTGCAGGACTGGGAGTCCAGGCCGCTCGGCCCCCACCAGGGCAAGAGCTTCGCCACGTCCGTCTCACCGTGGGTCGTGCCGATGGCCGCGCTGCGCGCCGCCCGTGTCCCGCTGCCGGCCCAGGTTCCCGAGCCGCTGCCCTACCTGCGCGGGCGCGCGGCGGGCTGGGAGCCGTGGGGCCTCGACGTCGACCTGGTCGTCGACTGGAACGGCGCGACGGTCTCCCGCCCGGCCGCCCGCGAGCTGTACTGGTCCCCGGCCCAGCTGCTGGCCCACCTGACGGCGAACGGCGCGTCCATCCGCACCGGTGACCTGTTCGCCTCCGGCACGGTCTCCGGCCCGGAACGGGGCCAGCGTGCCTGCCTGCTCGAGCTGACCTGGAACGGCACCGAGCCGATCACGGTCAACGGTGAGCGGCGCACTTTCCTGCTCGACGGCGACCGGGTCACGATCTACGCCACCGCACCGGGCCCRGACGGCACCCGCGTCGGCTTCGGCGACGTGACCGGCACGATCCTGCCCGCCCGCCCCTGAGCGGCGCGCGGTGCCAGCCCAGGCCCGAGGGCGCCAGCCCTACGGGCCGGAGTAGCCGCGGATGGCCTCGCCGAGCTCGTAGAGGCGCAGGTGGACGTGCTCGACGTGGGGGACGCTGGCCAGGACGACCTGGCCGCGTTCGCCCGCGCTCTCGATCGTCAGCGTGCCCGAGCCGACCATCCGCTCGAACAGCGTGTGCTCGAAGGTGACGTCGTTGAGACGGACCAGCGGGATGTCGCGGCCCGATCGGGTGAGCACGYCGGTGCGCAGCAGCACCCGCTCGTTGGTGATCACGTAGCGCGTCGTGATCCATCGCACCCAGGGGACGATCGTCAGGTAGACCAGGAGGGCCACCGCGACGATCAGCACCAGGTACTGCAGCGGTTTCTGCAACACGCCGTTCGGCGCGAAGAAGACCGCCAGCACGGCTAGACCGAGCACCACGACAGCGCTGAACACCGGCCGCACCAGCCGGATCCAGTGCGGGTGCAGGTCGAGCACCACCACTTCGTCATCCGTCAGGATGTCTTCGGGAAAGGCCACGCGACGATCGTCGCACTCCCTGTGACATCCGGGCGAGATGCCCCAGAGCAGGCGCTCTCAGGGCGCGGCGGCCGCCGGCCTGAGATGGACGACGTCGGCGGCGCTGAAGGCCCGGCCGCCGACGACCAGCCGGCCGGCCTCGTCGACGTCGGTGGCGACGCCGACGACCGTCTCACCGCCCGGCAGCTCGACCCGGACGTCACGGCCGAGGGTCGCGCACACCTCGCGGTAGCCCTGCCGGGCGGCCGTCGGGGCCGCGTCGAACCGGGCGAGAGCGCCGGCGAGATCCGCGAGCAGCGCGGCGAGCAGGTCCGTCCGCCGCGGCGCCTCGCCGGGGCCGGCGGTCGCGGGGCTTCCAGTCTGGCCCGCCGTCGCGGCGGCCAGCGCGGCCAGGCTCGTGCCGCCCGGGGGCAGCTCGGCGGCGGTGGTGCGCACGTTCAGCCCGAAGCCGATCACCAGTCCTGGCCGTGCGGACGCCGGCGGCCTTGACGGGTCCGCCGGGCCTGGTGCCGCGCGGATCAGCTCGACCAGGATGCCGGCGAGCTTGTCCCCACCGACCTGGACGTCGTTCRGCCACTTCAGCCAGGCGGGCACCGCGAACCGGGAGCGCAGCGTCGCGACGAGCGACGTGCCGACGACCATCGGCACCCAGCCGAGCAGGGTCACCGGCACGGCCGGGCGGGCCAGCAGGGACACGGTCAGCCCGGAGCCCGGCGGGGACACCCAGGAACGGTCGAGCCGGCCCCGGCCGGCGCTCTGCCGCTCGGCGGCGATCACCAGCCCGGCCGGCTCGCCGGCACGAGCCCTGGCCGCGACGTCGGCGTTGGTGGAGCCGGTCTCGTCGACGACGAGCACCCGCAGCCCCGCGGCCCGCCCGGCCTCGGCGAGCACGGCGGCGTCCAGCGGGTCCGCCAGCGCGGTCCGGCCCACAGCGGGGCCGTCCGCGGCCGGCTCGTCCGCGGCCGACGGCTCCGGCTCGCCCGATGCCGCGTTTCTGGGGTCTGCCACGGCCACAGCTTGCCAGCACCCGCCGCCGCCCACCGGACCACAACCGCTCGACGCGGGTGTGAGACGGAGTGCACTGTTGCTCGCACCGCGGACCACGGTGGCCGTACGCTGCCGCGCATGGCACTTCCGTCGCCCGCCTCCGACCCCACGCCCGACCCGCACACCACCGCGGGAAAGCTCGCGCAGCTTCAACGGGTGAACGACGACGCCGTGCACGCCGGCTCGCAGCGAGCGGTCGACGCGCAGCACGCCAAGGGCAAGATGACCGCCCGCGAGCGGATCGCGGCCTTCCTTGACCCGGGTTCCTTCGTCGAGACCGACGCGTTCGTCCGGCACCGCGCGCACGACTTCGGCGTCGAGGCGAACCGGCCCTACGGCGACGGGGTCGTCACCGGCTACGGCACGGTCGACGGCCGCCAGGTATGCGTGTTCAGCCAGGACGCGACGGTCTTCGGCGGCAGCCTCGGCGAGGTCTTCGGCGAGAAGATCGTCAAGGTGATGGACCTCGCGGTGAAGACCGGCTGCCCGGTCATCGGGATCAACGACTCGGGCGGCGCCCGCATCCAGGAGGGCGTCGTCGCGCTCGGCCTGTACGGCGAGATCTTCTACCGCAACGTGCTGGCGTCCGGCGTCGTGCCGCAGCTCTCCCTGATCATGGGGCCGTGCGCGGGCGGCGCCGTCTACTCGCCGGCGATCACCGACTTCACCCTGATGGTCGACAAGACCAGCCACATGTTCATCACCGGGCCGGACGTCATCAAGGAGGTCACCGGCGAGGACGTGGGCATGGAGGAGCTCGGCGGCGCGCACTCGCACAACACGAAGAGCGGCGTCGCCCACTTCCAGGCCACGGACGAGACGGAGTGCTTCGAGCTGGCCAAGGCGCTGCTGTCGTACCTGCCGCCGAACAACATGGACGACGCGCCGATCTACGACGAGGTCGCCGACGTCGAGGCCGAGGTGGACCCGGAGCTCGACACCTTCATCCCGGACTCGCCGAACACCCCGTACGACATGCACAAGGTGATCGAGAAGATCCTCGACGACGGGGACTTCCTCGAGGTGCACGCGCAGTTCGCGATGAACCTCATCGTCGGGTTCGGCCGGGTCGACGGCCGGTCGGTCGGCGTCGTCGCGAACCAGCCGATGCAGTTCGCCGGCACCCTCGACATCGACGCCAGCGAGAAGGCCGCGCGGTTCGTCCGCACGTGTGACGCGTTCAACATCCCGGTGCTCACGTTCGTCGACGTCCCGGGCTTCCTGCCGGGCACGTCGCAGGAGTGGGACGGCATCATCCGCCGCGGCGCGAAGCTCATCTACGCCTACGCCGAGGCGACCGTTCCGAAGGTCACCATCATCACCCGCAAGGCCTACGGCGGCGCCTACGACGTCATGGGGTCCAAGCACCTCGGCGCCGACATCAACCTCGCCTGGCCGACCGCCGAGATCGCGGTCATGGGTGCCCGCGGCGCCGTCAACATCATCTACCGCCGCGAGCTGGCCAAGTCGGAGAACCCGGACGCCCGGCGCGCCGAGCTGATCGCGGACTACAACGACCACTTCGCGACGCCGTACATCGCGGCCGAGCGCGGCTACCTCGACGCCGTGATCCCGCCGTCGGTGACCCGCCGCGAGGTCATCCGCGCGCTGCGGCTGCTGCGTAACAAGCGCCAGACACTGCCGCCGAAGAAGCACGGCAACATCCCGCTGTAGAGGCCGGCCGCGGCGGCCATCGCCGGCCGCGCGGGCGGCGGGCCGCCTGGATCGGCAGTGACATCGAGATCCGAAGACACAGAGATCCACACAGGGACGTAGAGATCCTCGAGGAGGTGCCGGTGGCCGAGAACGAACCGGCCGAACCGCGTCGGCCGTTGCTGAAGCTGGTGCGCGGTGACGCGACGCCGGAGGAGATCGCGGCCATCGTCGCGGTGCTCGCGGCGCACGCCGCCGCCGCGGCGGCGGTGCCGGCGCCGCGCGCGCCCCGGTCGGTGTGGGCCGACCGGAGCCGGGGGCTCCGGATCGCGAGCGGCCCGGGGGCGGGCGGCTGGCGGCGCGCGGGAATCCTCGGCGGCATGCGAACCGGGTGATTGTTGTCACTGACGGCCTGCTCAGAGGCTGGCGGGCCCCGGCGACCGGATGCTTCTGACGAAGCCAGGGCGCAGGATCCTTGTCAGCCCCGGGTGCAGGCACAGATCGACGGCCAGGCAGGCAAATTCCAGTAGCAACCTCAGCGGCCTCACTCGCCCTAGACTCGGGCAGGCCGAACGAGGACGGGAGGAACGTGCGCAAGATCCTCATCGCCAACCGCGGCGAAATCGCCGTCCGGGTGGCGCGGGCGTGCAAGGACGCTGGCTATGCCAGCGTCGCGGTGTATGCCGAGCCCGACATCGACGCCCTGCACGTTCGTGTGGCTGATGAAGCGTACGCACTCGGCGGCTCCACCCCGGGTGACTCGTACCTGCGCATCGACAAGATCCTCGACGTCGTCGCGAAGTCCGGCGCCGACGCGGTGCACCCGGGCTACGGCTTCCTCTCCGAGAACGCCGACTTCGCCGAGGCCGTCATCRCCGCCGGGCTGACCTGGATCGGCCCGTCGCCGGACGCGATCCGCCGGCTGGGCGACAAGACCCAGGCTCGCCACATCGCGCTCGCCGTCGGCGCCCCGCTCGCGCCCGGCACCGCCGACCCGGTCGCCGGCGTCGACGAGGTCATCGCGTTCGCCGACGAGTACGGCCTGCCGGTCGCCATCAAGGCGGCGTTCGGCGGCGGCGGCCGCGGCCTGAAGGTCGCCTGGACGCGTGACGAGCTGGCCGAGCTGTTCGACAGCGCGGTACGCGAGGCGGTCGCGGCCTTCGGCCGGGGCGAGTGCTTCGTCGAGCGTTACCTCGACCAGCCGCGCCACGTCGAGACCCAGATCCTCGCCGACACCCACGGCAACGTGGTCGTCGTCGGCACCCGCGACTGCTCGCTGCAGCGCCGCTACCAGAAGCTGGTCGAGGAGGCGCCCGCGCCGTTCCTCACCGACGCCCAGCGCGCGTCGCTGTACGAGGCCTCCAAGAAGATCGCCAAGGAGGCCGGCTACGTCGGCGCCGGCACCTGCGAGTTCCTGGTCGCCAAGGACGGGTTGATCAGCTTCCTCGAGGTCAACACCCGGCTGCAGGTCGAGCACCCGGTGACCGAGGAGACGACCGGCATCGACCTGGTGCGGGAGCAGTTCCGCATCGCCGAGGGCGAGGCGCTCGACTTCACCGACCCGCCGGCCCGCGGCCACGCGATCGAGTTCCGGATCAACGGCGAGGACCCCGGCCGCAAGTTCCTGCCGGCACCGGGCACCGTCACCAAGCTGGTCCTGCCCACCGGCCCCGGCGTGCGCGTCGACACCGGCATCGAGAGCGGCAGCGTCATCGGCGGGGCGTTCGACTCGCTGCTGGCCAAGCTCATCGTCACCGGCGCGACCCGCCAGCAGGCCCTGGAGCGGGCCCGCCGCGCGCTCGACGAGATGATCGTCGACGGCATGGCGACGGCCCTGCCGTTCCATCGGGCCGTGGTGCGTGACCTGGCGTTCGCGCCGGCCGCCGCCGACGAGCCGTTCACGATCCACAACCGCTGGATCGAGACCGAGTTCAACAACACGATCCCGGCGTTCACCGGCGGGACCGACGCCGAGACCGACGAGGCCGCGCGGGAGACCGTCGTGGTCGAGGTCGGCGGCAAGCGGCTCGAGGTCGTGCTCCCGGCCGGCCTCGGCGCCGTGGCCGGTGGCGCCGGCGGCGGGCGCGGCGCGGCGGCGCCGAAGCGGAAGGCCAGCGGCAAGAAGGCCGGCGCGGCCACCGGCAACTCGCTGACCAGCCCGATGCAGGGCACGATCGTCAAGGTCGCGGTCGCCGACGGCGACGCCGTGGCCGAGGGTGACCTGATCGTCGTCCTCGAGGCGATGAAGATGGAGCAGCCCATCACCGCCCACCGCGCCGGCACCATCACCGGCCTCGCGGCGGCCGTCGGCGCCGTCGTCCCCAGCGGCACCGTCCTCTGCGAGATCAAGGACTGACGCGCCCGTCCGCGCCCGCTCACCGCGAGGCCCTGGACCGCCGTCGGCGGTCCAGGGCCTCGCGTCTTTCCATCAGGGCCGGTGGGACGGTTGTCCAGGGCCGGTGGGACGGTTGTCAACCGGCCAAGAAATCGGTGGTGCACCACCCCGCACTGGACTGCCGGACCCGACAGGCATCATCGCCGGCATGCCCTCCAACGCCCGGAAGGCCGTCCCGGGAGGCACGAGGTGGCCGCGAAACGGCCCCGCGGCGCCGCTTCGGCGCGCTCCGGCTTGACGAGTCGGCGCGGGGCGGTCAGGATTCGCGTGCCGCTTCGATGCGTTTGGGGGCACTCGCGGCGGCTGGGGGTGGACCCTGGGGACTCTGCTGGGGGCAGGGTCCCCAGGGTTCCATGCTTTCTGGCTCTGGTGGAGCGATCCCGATCTCGTGGCGGTGCGCCGTGGAGTGATCGTGACTACAGGATCAACACTGGAGTCGGCTTTCTGGCCCCTTCAGGGCGACGAACTCCCGCGGCCTTGGCGTCCGTGACGCGGCCGGCAGCGTCGATGCCGCGATTCGTAGGCTCAGACGTATGGACGTTGGCAACGAAGCCCGGACGGGTACCGCCGAGGCCGAAAGGCCGGTCGGCGCGGCATCGGCACCCGTGGGCGGGCTCAAGGCACCGCCGCTGACGGGACGGGTCGCGTACGTGTTCGGCGTGGCGCTGCCCGCGCAGTACGGCGCGTGGGTGTCACGGGACCTGACGGGTCCGGGGTGGCGGCGGCGGCAGGCGCTGCGGCCGGTGCTGATGATGCTGCCGTTCGCGGTCGTCTTCGCGCTGCTGCCGGGGCCGGTCGGCACCCGAGCGGTGCTGGTCGGCTTCCTGCTGGTGGCGGCCGGAGCGCTGGGGCTGGGGCTGAGCGGCCACTTCCGCAACCGCCGGCTCGTCCAGCACGGCTTCCCGCCCGTCATCAAGCCGAACGCGGAGGACGTCGAGGACGAGGAGCCCGTGCCGGCCGCGCGCCCCGGAGGCAGGACCGGCGGCACGCCCAGCCGCTCTACGACACCGTCCGTCGATCCTGAGGACGACCCCGACGGGGTCAACGCCTGACTGACCCTCACCACATCAAGTGCCAAACCGGCCGAGACGGCGGCATGTTGCCTAATGCTGGTGCTAAATGTGGTCAATGCGTCATGGATTTCGGCATGATGGCCACGACGAACGTCAACTTGTGGTTGAGTGGTCACGTGCCAGCGGCTGCCACCGGCGTCTTCCCGACAGTCCACGCCTCCGGTGCGCCGTATGGCCAACTGTTCGACACGAACTGCCGCGAGCAGATAAGCATCGCCTACGTTCAGGCGGTCGTGACCGCCRCGCGCTGCAAGCTTGAGCATGTTCGCATTGACGACGAGAAGGTGGACGCTGTCATTCGACAGGTTGCCGAGCATGACCTGTTCGACGGTGTCCAGCTCGACATCCAGCTCAAGTGCACGTCGCAGGACGTGCTCCGCCCCGACAGCGCGACGTGGCGGCTGGATCGCGACACCTATAACAGGTTGCGTAGCCCCAGGCGGTTTCATCCGCGGCTGCTCGTCCTGATGGTCGTTCCGTCGGACCTGGAATCGTGGGTGACGCAGGACGAGGAGGGGCTGCGGGTGGTCAGATGCGCGTACTGGCGCGACCTCCTGGGCGAGCCGGAGCTGCCGCCGCACGTGGGTGRCCGGACGGTGGAGCTGCCCCGGTCGAACATCTTCAACGTGGAACAGCTTCTCGGAATCCTTGTTCGGGTCGGGAGGGGAGAAAATCCATGAGCGCACTGCGCCGGCCGGAAGACTGGRACATCTCCCCGCAGAGCATCGCCACCTTCCTTGGGACCGAAGAAGGCTGGACACTGCAGAACGCGGACGAGGCCAAGGAGATCTGGGGTCTTACCGAGAACGGAAATCCCCGGGCCCGCCTACTACTCCCACTTGACCCGACCTACATCGACTACGACATCCGCTTTCAGGAAGCGGTTGAAAGGCTTTGCAGAGTCTTCGACTGGGATGTCGAGCAGCTCGCGGCCAGGGTGTTGAGCGCACGGACCGACGTCGTGCTGATCAGGGCGGACCAGGTCATACAGGACGAGTCCATCCCTCTCGTGCAGGCTCGGGATGTCATCAGCGGTGCCGTCGACATGATGGACGCGGCGGCCCGAGCGTCGATTCAGCCGAGGGCCCAGTACCTGGGACAGCGGCCGAACGCGGTGCGGGACTTCGTCGAAGGCGACGTCCGCATGGGGCACACCCAGCGCGGCAGCTTCGTCGTCACCGTACTCACCCGCCTTGCCGAGGACGACGTCATTCAGACGGACGAGTTCGGCGAGGCAGCGGAGGCACCTCGCTCTCGGCGCGGCCCGGCGTACACCGTCCCAGCCGCACGGGCCGGTGACGGCATCCACCGTCACGAGCGGGGTTCACGCACCGGGCCGGCCATGGTGCGCATCCCTCCTTTCCAGCGGCGGGTCATGGCGACGCTCGCGCTGGCGCTGAGTGAGGCTCGGGAGCTCAGCCTGAGCGAGACGACCGATCCGGACCTGGACCTGGCCGTGTCCCGAGGCGTGAGCGCGAACCTCTGCGAGTCGCTGCTCACCATGACGCGGTTCGAGGGTCTGCGTGCGCTCGACATCTCGTTCCGGTGGGCCCGGTCGGAGGCGGTACCGCCCCCGACCGTCGATCGCGTCAGCTTCGACCGCGACGTCATCGCGGGAATCGGCGCCGTCGGCAGGAGCCTTCGCCGGGCGCCCGAGAAGGTGAAGTCGACGATCTACGGCCGGGTCACCCGGCTGGAGCGCGGAGAGGACGACGACGACGGCGTTGTCACCATCAGCGGCGTCGTCGGGCGATCGACGCGGCGGACGGTGCGCGTCCCGGTGCGCGGCGAGCAGTACGACCTGGCCATCGTGGCTCACCGGCAGCGCCAGCCTGTGACGGTGACCGGCGATCTTCGCAAGGTGAAGAACACCTACACCTTCGACGGCCCGGTCGTCATCGAGTACTCGTAGCCGACGCCCGCGAGGGCCGCCCGACGGCGGTCAGGCGGTCGGGCGGGCGCGCAGGTCGGCCACGTAGTCGCTGGGGGCGCCGGCCTTCTCGGCGCCGTCGGCGATGTCGGCCAGATGGCGGGCGGAGGGCAGGCCGCCCTCGTAGGCGTCCAGGACGTAGGTCCAGGCGAGCACGTCGCCGTCGAGTGTGGAGAGCCGTACCCGGATGCGGGTGTACAGGCCGGTGTCGGCGCCTTCCCAGACGTCGAGCCGCTCCAGGTCGTAGCGGTCGATGTGGTACAGCATCACGTACACCCGCCCCGCCGGGTACGGCACGATCGTCGCGAGCGCGCCGTCCCAGCCGAAGTTCTCCCCGCCAAAGGTAAGCCGCCAACCGCTGAGCCAGCCGGTCCCGGTCACCGGCGAGTGGGGAGCACGCTCCTTCATCTTCGCCGGGTCAAGATTGCTGGCATACGCTGCGTACAGGTTCATGTCGGCGTCTCTCATCCCATGGCCCGAGCCTGGATGGCGCGGGGGCCGGTGCAAGGCCGGTTGCGCGCGGCGTGAGCACCGCCAATGCGCGTGACGGCTGGGCCGGTTCGCCTCGCCATTATGCGACCGATGACCCCCTTGATCACACGGGCCTTTCCGTAGAGCCTGGCCACACCGGCTAAGCATGGCCCTACCGGGGAATGGGCGAGTCGAGTGCCAGACACGAGACAGGCGAGACCACTCACGCTCCGTTCATCTGGCGCTCGCGGACCGCTCCGCGACCGCTCGCCGACCGCTCACCGAGCGGCGGCAGGGCGATGGCGCAGCGGTCGCCGTCGGCTCTTCGGCGGTCCACGCGCGAGGGACGTGCGGGCGCGGTCCGGGTGCCTGTGTTCGGTCACCGAACCCGGCTCGATGACGAATGCGGACAGAGCGGCAGGCAGGATGGACAACGGGACGGCCGGCCGTCAGCCGGCGGTGTCCACGGCCACCGGACGGCCGCCGGCCGGCCGCTCGGCCGCCGGGTGCGGCGAGCGGTCGCGATGGCATGTGCACGAGACTCGACAGGGCAGGAAACGCGTGGCAGGGACCAGGAGCAGCAAGGAGGGGACCGTGAGCCGGATCGTCATCCTCGGCGGGGGGCCCGGCGGGTATGAGGCGGCCCTGGTCGCGGCATCGCTGGGCGCGGCCGTCACGCTGGTCGACTCGGACGGGGTCGGCGGAGCCTGCGTTCTCACGGACTGCGTGCCGTCCAAGACCCTGATCGCCACGTCGGAGACCATGACGTCCGTCGCCGGGGCGCCGGCACTCGGGCTCTCCTCCAAGGGAGCGCCGACTCCACGGCCGGCCAGCTGGGAGGGCGAGGGGCCGCACCTGACCCCGCCGGAGGTGCTCACGTTCGAGGCGAAGCGCGTCAACAGCCGGGTGATCGAGCTGGCGCAGGCGCAGTCGCGCGACATCGAGACCCGGCTGAAGCGCGAGAAGGTGGAGGTCGTCCACGCGAAGGGCCGCCTCGTCGGGCCGACGGCGGTCGAGACCGACGCCGGTGACAGCTTCGTCGGCGACGTGGTGCTCATCGCCACCGGCGCGGCCCCGCGCGTCCTGTCGACGGCCGAGCCCGACGGCGAGCGGATCCTGACCTGGCAGCAGCTCTACGAGCTCCCGGAGATCCCCGAGCACCTCATCGTGGTCGGTTCCGGCGTCACCGGCGCCGAGTTCGCCAGCGCCTACCGGGCGCTCGGCGCGGCGGTGACGCTGGTCTCGTCCCGGGAACGGGTGCTGCCCGGCGAGGACCCGGACGCGGCCATGGTCATCGAGGACGTGTTCCGCCGCCGCGGCATCGAGGTGCTGAACCGCTCCCGGGCCGCCTCCGTCCGCAGGATCGGCGACGGCGTGCTCGTCGAGCTGACCGACGGACGGACGGTGACCGGTTCGCACGCGCTGATGGCGGTCGGATCGGTACCGCGCACCAAGCCCATCGGGCTGACCGACGTCGGGGTGCGGCTCGGCTCCGGTGGGCACGTGGTCGTCGACCGGATGTCACGGACCTCGGTGCCCGGGGTGTACGCGGCGGGCGACTGCACCGGCGTCCTGCCGCTGGCCTCGGTGGCCGCGATGCAGGGTCGGATCGCCATGCGGCACGCGCTCGGCGAGGCGGTGACGCCGCTGCGGCTGGGCACCGTGTCGTCGAACATCTTCACCGACCCGGAGATCGCCACCGTCGGCGTCACCCAGCGCATGAAGGACTCGGGCACGATCGCCGCCGAGGTCGTCACCCTGCCGCTCGCCCGCAACCCGCGGGCGAAGATGCTCGGCATCACCGACGGGTTCGTGAAGCTGTTCTGCCGGCCGGGCAGCGGCAGCGTGCTCGGCGGGGTCGTGGTCGCCCCGCGGGCCTCCGAGCTGATCCTGTCGATCTCGCTCGCCGTCTCCAACGGGCTGACCGCCGAGCAGCTGACGAACACCTTCTCGATCTATCCCTCGCTGTCCGGCTCGATCACCGAGGTCGCCCGGATGATGCGTTCCGAGGACCTGTTCGCCGCCTTCGACGACACGCTCTGAACCCTTCCAAACCCTTCCAGCCGCGCCGAGGCCGGTGTGATGATGGTCGCGTGGCGGATGAGCGGACGGCGGCCGTCGAGGGCGCCCACGGCCGGGCTGGCCTGGCGCACGAGGCCCGGCTGCGGCTGGCGCCCGGCGCGGACAAGCGGGCGCCAGGCGGCGCCGTGACGATCGCGCTGTGCGGCCACTGGGAGCATGACGGCCCGTGCCGCTGGCCGCACCACACCAGCGTCGGCAGACCGACCGGCGGGGACGTGACGATCCGCGTCGTCGCCGTGAGCCCGCCCTCGGAGCACGCGGAGGTCCGGCGGCTGATCGAGGGCGCCCTCGCCGCGGGCGCGCTCGACGGCCCGACCGGTCTCAGCCACTGGTCGGTGCTGCGCTCCGGCCCGACCGACCTGACCGCCGACGAACAGGGCCTCGCCGACCGTCTCGCCACGACCCCACGCCCCGCCGCCTAGCGGGCGAGCTGGGTGAAGGACTCGACGGCGGCGCCGGCCAGGAGGCGGACGCCGACGCCGATCGCGCGCTCGTCGACGGCGTAGTCGCCCTGGTGCAGGTCGTAGGTCGGGCCGCCCGGGGTCCGGGTGCCGAGCCTGGCCAGGGCGCCGGGGACATAGGTGAGGTACCAGCCGAAGTCCTCGCCGCCGAGCGACTGGGCGACGGTCGTCGCCGCGTCGTGGCCGAACGTCTCGGTCACGGCGGCGTCGAGGACGTCGACCATGTCGGTGGTGTTCACGACCGGTGGCACGCCTCGGCGGTAGTCCACGACGATGTCGGCGCCGAAGGGCGCGGCGATCTGCTGGGCGAGCTCCTCGACCAGCTCGGGGGCCGTCTCCCAGGTGTCGCGGGACAGAGTGCGCACGGTGCCGCGCAGCTGCCCGGCGCGCGGGATGGCGTTCGCCACCGAGCCGGCCTGCACCTGGCCCCAGACCAGCGCGAGCCCGGACCGCGGGTCGATGCGCCGGCTCAGCGCCGCCGGCAGCTGGGTGATCAGCGCTCCGATGGCGTAGACGAGGTCGACGGTGTTCTGCGGGCGGGAGGTGTGGCCGCCGGGGCCCGCCAGCATGATCTCCACGAGGTCGGCGGCCGACGTGATCGGGCCGGGCCGCAGGCCGATGGTGCCGACGTCGAGGGCCGGGTCGCAGTGCACGGTGAGCGCCGCGTCGACCGGCTTGAGGATGCCCGCGTCGATGACCTCGAGGGCGCCGCCCGGCATCGTCTCCTCGGCCGGCTGGAACAGCAGCCGCACGGTGCCCGCCAGGGGGTGTGTCCGGGCGTACTCGGCGAGCGCGAGGCCCGCCCCGAGCACCACGGTCGTGTGGACGTCGTGCCCGCAGGCGTGGCAGACACCGGGGACGGTGGACGCGTAGGGCACGTCCTTGGCGTCCTGCAGCGGCAGTGCGTCCATGTCGGCGCGCAGCATCACGACCGGGCCTTCGCCCGGCGTCCCGCCCGGATCGGAGCCGGTCCGGGAGGTCCGGGTCGCGTCGCCCGGGCCACCGGTGGCGATGTCGCACCAGATGCCCGGGATGTCGGTGAGCCGCTGGGGCACCAGGCCCGCCGCGGTCAGTCGCTCGGCGATCCGCTCGGCCGTGCGGTGTTCCTGGCGGCCGAGTTCGGGATGCATGTGCAGGTCGCGGCGGAAGGCGACGAGCTCGTCCTCGTGCCGGGCGAACCAGTCCCGGACGAATCCGGTGACGTCCGCGGCGCGCGCTCCCCGCGCACCCGCCGGCCAGGCTGATCGCACGGTTTTCGCCGTCGAATCGGCGGGCTCCGCGTCCCCCGACGGCGCGTCGGCCGACATCGCGTCGACCGGCGCCATCGGCATCGCGCTCACGTTGTCCGACATCCCGAAAAAGACCTTCCCCCGGCTGCACCGGCTTGTCTGTCGAACAAACACCGGCGCACTCGCCAGGAACTGCCCGAAGGTCAGCCAGCCGACCTGTCCAGCTGTAGGGGACGGCCGGTGTTCATCTCCTCTAGCAGAGTATCGACGACCCGGCTAAGATCGCCGCCGGCCCGCCGGGCGACGGCGCGTTGCCGCTGGTAGCTCGCCCCGGTCGCCATGATTTCCGGCACGGCCTCGAGCTCGGCGGCGCAGCCGAGGCGGCGGGCGACCGGTAGCAGGTCGTCGACGAGGTCCGTCAGCTCCGCCCGGACCGGACGGGTGGTGCCGCGGTCGTCCACCAGGATCTCCGCGTCCAGCCCATAGCGGGCGGCCCGCCACTTGTTCTCCTGGACCACCCAGCGGCGCGGCACCGGGAGCGTGTAGCCACGGTCGARCTGGCTGTTCATCCGGTCGACGAGGCACTGGGCGAGCGCGGCGACCGCGCCCACCTCCTGCAGGGTCGGCAACCCGTCACAGATCCGTAGCTCGACGGTGCCGAAGTTCGGGTGCGGGCGGATGTCCCACCACACCTCGCGGATCGTCTCGATCGTTCCGGAGGCGACCAGTGTCTCCATGAACCGTTCGAACTGTGACCAGTCCGCCAGCTGGTAGGGCAGCCCGGCTGTCGGCAGGCTCTCGAAGACCTTCGACCGGCTGGAGGCAAGACCGGTGTCCCGCCCAAGCCWGTAGGGCGACGACGCCGACAGCGCCAGGAAGTGCGGGATGTAGCTCATGAGCGCGTTGACGATCGGGAACGCCTTCTCCTTCGACCGGACACCGACGTGGACATGCACGCCGAAGATCAGCAGCCGGCGCGAGAGCCACTGCATGTTCTCGACGAGCCGGTAGTAACGCTCGTTCGAGCTGATTTCCTGCGCGTTGTACTCGCTGATCGGATGCGTGCCGCTGCACATCAACCCGATGCCGCGCCTTTCCGCCAGGCCACGGACCACGTCAATGGTCCCGGTCAGGTCGGCGAGCGCCTGCGGCACCGAGTCACAGACGCCGGTGATGACCTCGATCGTCGACTCGAAGAGCTCGTGCTTGGCCTTGGCCGCGTCCTCCTCGCCGACCTTGGCCGCGAGCTCCTCGAGGATCTCGGTCGAGGCGCCGCGTAGCTGGCGGGTCCGGAGATCGACCAGCTCCAGCTCCCACTCGATGCCAAGGCTGGTGCGCGGCGACGACGAGAAGGGAATGTGCACCCTGCCTCCTCCTGTGTCAGCGGTCGGCGTGGGAACCAAGACGACGCGATCACGCGGTCATGCGGGTCGCCGTGCGTCCGGGATCTCCTAACGACGTGGGGGCTTCAGGACAGGTAGGCGGTCATGGTGCGTCGGTGGGCAGCACGCCGCGGCGGGAGAGCTGCCCGGTGAGGCCTTGTCGAGGCGATGCCTCTCCAGCGGACCACGCGCCCGGACGGACAGATGAGGCCGGTCCGTCCGGCCCGGCTGCCGGCGAATTACCCGCTTGGCCCGTCGATACGCACAACAGCGGTGAGGCATCACCCCCGATGAGGCAACGGTAAGTCGCCTCGGGCCCGTTTCGGGGCTATTTCTCCGAAACGGGGTGTGCATAATCGAGCGCGGAACGTCCGCGTTTAGGCGGGTGGCGCGGCGACGACGCGGACGCCCAGCTCGCGTAGCTGACGCTCGTCCACCTGCGTCGGGGCGCCGGTCATCGGGTCGAGACCGGACTGCGTCTTGGGGAACGCGATGACCTCGCGGATGTTGTCCTCACCGGCGAGGATCGCCACCAGCCGGTCGATGCCGAAGGCGAAGCCGCCGTGCGGCGGGGCACCGTACCCGAACGGGGTCAGGAAGAACCCGAACCGGGCGTTCGCCTCCTCCGGAGTGATCCCCAGCAGGCCGAAGATCCGCTGCTGCAGGTCCGGCTCGTGGATCCGGATCGAGCCGGAGCCGAGCTCCCAGCCGTTGAGGACCAGGTCGTAGGCGCGGCTGCGGACCTCCAGCGGGTCGCTCTCCATCTTGTCGACGTCGTCCGGGTGCGGCCGGGTGAACGGGTGGTGGCCCGGCTTGGGCCGCCCGGTCGCCTGGTCGATGCCGACGAACAGCGGGAAGTCGACCACCCAGACGTAGCGGAAGCCGCCCTCGCCGGCCGGCGGGCGCCCCAGCTGGTTGCGCAGCTGGCCGAGCACCTCGCAGGCGGTCATCCACTCGTCGGCGACGAGCAGCAGCAGGTCGCCCTCGGCCGCCTCGGTCCTCGTGACGATCCCGGCCAGCTCCTCGGGCGAGAGGAACTTCGCCACCGGCGACTCCAGCGTGCCGCCGGCGCCGACCCGCATCCAGACCAGGCCCTTGGCGCCGAGCTTCTTCGCCGTGTCGGTCAGGGTGTCCAGCGCCTTGCGGTTGTGCGTCGCCGAGCCGCCCGGCACCCGGACGCCCTTCACGGCGCCGGCGCCCGCGAACGCCTTGAAGCCGCTGCCGGCGAAGACGCTGGTCAGCTCGACCAGCTCCATGCCGAACCGCAGGTCCGGCTTGTCGACGCCGTAGCGGTCCATCGCCTCATGCCAGGTCATCGTCACGACCGGGGGCACCGGGACGTCGACGGCCGCCTCCGTCGCGGCCAGCACGGCCGAGGTCACGACGTCGAGCACGTCCTGCTGGTCGACGAAGCTCATCTCCAGGTCGAGCTGGGTGAACTCGTACTGCCGGTCGGCGCGCAGGTCCTCGTCGCGCAGGCAGCGGGCGAACTGGAAGTAGCGGTCCATCCCGCCGACCATCAGCAGCTGCTTGAACAACTGCGGCGACTGCGGCAGCGCGTAGAAGCTCCCCGGGAACTGCCGGGACGGGACGATGAACTCGCGCGCCCCCTCCGGCGTCGACGGCATCAGCAGCGGCGTCTCGACCTCGGCGAACCCCAACGGGGCGAGCGCCGTACGGATCGCCGACAGCGCCGCCGAGCGGACCCGCAGGTTGCGCTGCATCCGCTCGCGGCGCAGGTCCAGATAGCGGTAGGCGAGCCGGGTCGACTCGTCGACGTTGTCCGCCCGGTCGTCGAGCGGGAACGGCGGCGGCTTCGCGACCGAGAGCACGTCGACCTTGCAGTCACGCAGCTCGACCTGACCGGTCGCGAGCTGCGGGTTGACGGTGCCCTCCGGCCGCTCCGTGACGGTACCGGTGATCTTCAGCACGTACTCCGACCGCACGTCGACCGTGCCGTCGACGACGCACTGCACGACGCCCGAGTAGTCCCGCAAATCCAGGAACTGCAGCGACTGCCCATGCTGTCGCCGGTGGGCCACCCACCCGCACACCGTCACGGTCTCCCCGGCATCAGCCAGCCGAAGGTCCCCGCACCGATGCGTACGCATCGCGGTCTGCCGCACCCGCGGCGTCCCCGGCTCGCCGTGCCCGTCTGCCGTCACCATCGCCCTGCCGTCCTGTCCCACCGTCGATCGACGGTCATGCCCAAAGCACCGTCGCCGCCCTCAGGCAGCCCTGCCAGCCATCACTGGGCTCGGTACCGCATACGGAGCCCTCATTGGCCGGCTACCCGTCACCTGGATAGGCAGCGAGCACTATCCAGAGTTATGCGTCCTATCGATATCCAGATAGGCATGACCCTACCGGCCGGGTGTGGCGGGCTTGGGGTCCCACACCCTGGGCGTCGGCGGCCAGGTTTCGGCGAGTGGCTACCGGCGCAGCGCCTTGATGAAGCGGCTGACCTCGGAACGGACCTTGGCGGGGACGCGCAGGACCTGGGGGCCGGCGGGGGTGGTGAGCTGGACGCGGATCACGTCGCCGTGCTTGACGCCCTGGGATGCCTTCACCTCACGGCGGTCCCAGACGACGTCGAACCAGTCCCCCTCGCGCGGGAACGGCGCGACGACGAGCAGCCGGTGGCTGGTCAGCAGGATCCACCGGGACATGCCGAGCCGGTGGCCGATGAACCGCTCGGCCCTGGCGGTGATCCGGCCGCCGCCGTCGGGGGCGGTGAGCCGGCCCCGCAGCACGACCTCGGTGAACTCCCCCAGTTCCAGCGGTATGTCAGGCGGATGCGAGCGACTCGGGATGGCCACATCGCAAGTCTGCTCTGTTTCTCTGGTTCGCTCCGTCCGGGCACGGCGCTACGGCCCCTTACTCGCTTCGCTCCCAAGGGACCTCCGCGCCGTGTCCTCCTGCGCTCACGGGCGCTCCGGCGACCTCGCTGCGGCCCAACCCACGTCGCTTCGCTCGTGGGCTGGGCCTCCGCGAGGCGCGCCTCCGCGCCCAGCACGGTTGCGTCGCGCTGAACGTCACCAACCCAAAACCGCAC
>NZ_MOMC01000119.1 GCF_001983105.1 Pseudofrankia asymbiotica
GGATCCGGCAGATCGAGTCGAAGACGCTCTCGAAGCTGCGTCACCCGTCGCGCTCCCAGAAGCTGCGCGACTACCTCGAATAAAAGGGGCGCGGGCCGTCGTGGGGGTGGCGTTGGAGACGGTTCGGCGGGTGCTGGCCGCCTTCGAGGTGGGTGACGCCGCGGCGCTCGCCGAGCTGCTCGACGAGGACATGGTCCTCGAGGCGCCGGGCGGCGTGGTCGCGCGTGGCAGGGAGGCGGCGACGGCCTACGTCGACGCCTTTCTCGCCGCATTCACCGACCTCACGGCGGACACGCACGTCCTGGCCGAGCAGGACGACATGGTGGTCGAGGAGTACACGCTCGCCGTCACCCACGCGGGCGCCTACACGAGCCCGTGGGGCCCGCGGGTTGAGCCGACCGGCGCCCGGGTCAGCCTGCGGGTCGCCGAGGTCTACCGGGTCCGTGCCGGGCGGGTCGTCGAGAACCGCCTCTACTTCGACGAGTACGCCCTGCTCGCCCAGCTCCGCGCCGCCCGTGCCTGACTCMGCCCGTGCCTGACTCCGCCCGTTTCTGGCTCCCGCCTGGTCCGAAGGCCACGCGGTGATGGCGGAGCCTCGTGTGGCCGGAGGGCGTCAGGCACGGCCTAGTCGCGTGGCCAGGCGAGGGAGGCGGCGGGCAGGGTTCTGGGACGGTCGGAGCCTGCCCGCTGGTCGGCTGGCACCAGTCCGTTCGGGGCCGCCGCCGCGCCGATCGCCGCCGCGGCGGGCGGGTCGGGCGGCGGGGTGGGCGGCCCGCCGAGCAGCGTCTGGAAGACCGCGCGCACGTGGTCGTCCGGGCGGGTGACCGACTCGGCCCACTCGGCGCCGCGCCGGCCGATCCTGGTCAGCCGGGCACGGTCGCGCAGCAGGCCGACCAGCACCTCGGCGAGCGCCCGCGGGGACTCGTCGACGGGGGTCACGCCGGTGACGCCCTCCTGGTAGGCGTCGCGCGAGCCACCGTGCGCCGGGCCGACGACGGCGCAGCCGGCGAGCTGCGCCTCCAGCAGCGTGAGGCCGTATCCCTCGCCGGACGGCCGCGTCCCGCCCGTCCTCGTCCGGGTGCACAGCGCGTACAGGTCGGCGGTCKCGTAGGACCGGGCGAGGGTCTCGTCTTCGGGCGACTCCTGCAGGTCGGTGTCCGGCGTCGCCGACAGCAGCTCGTGCAGCGCCCCCGGCGCGGGACCCTGGCCCGCGACCACGAGGCGGACCTGGCCGAGCTCGGCGCGCACCATCTCCAGCGCGGCCAGCAGCGTGGGCAGCCCCTTGTCCGCCCAGGCGGTGAGCGGGAAGACGCTCAGCACCGTCGGCACCGGGGGGTGCGGCCTGCGCCGGGCACCCTCGGTGAGCAGCGCCGCGCGCCACCCGGCCGGCACCCCGGGCGGCAGTAGCCGGGCGAGCCGCGTGCCGGCGAGCGCTCCGGCGCTGAACGAGCTGACCGTCACCGGGTAGACCAGCGGGTGGCGCGCGAGCAGCGCCCGGTCGGTCGGGGGCATGCGCCAGATGTCGGCGCCGTAGCAGAGCACCGGGACGCGGTGCGCCCCGCCGAGTGAGGCCGCCCCGGCGGCGGCCTTGAGCAGCGACGGGTGGCCGGCGACGAGCGCGTCGAGGTGGCCGAACCGGCGCGCCGCTCCGGCCGCCCGGCGCGCGACGTCCATCCGTGCGGCCAGCTGCGCACCGGTGCTCGCCTGCGTGCCGGTGCCGAAGGAGGTCCTCGCGAGCAGCTCGGTACGCCGGCCGAGCAGGCCGCGGCGGCCTGGCTCGCCGGGCCGGCCTCGCTCGCCGGGCCGCGCCGTCTCCGGCCGGTCGAGACCGTCGGCGTGGCCAGCCGGAGGCAGGTCCAGCCGGGTCAGCGTGGCGCCACCGGCCAGCAGTGCCTCCTCGACGGCGCCTAGGTAGCGCTCCACTCCCGGCCCGGCGGGCGCGGCCAGAAGCAGGACGCGGGGCGTCGAGGGAGCCCCGCCCGATCTCGGGGGCGACGACGATCCGGGCGACACTGGCCGGAGACTGTGCGGCACGGGCAAGGATCCTTTGTCCGACGCGGCAGAGAACAATATGTCATCTCGTGATCGCCGATTGTAGTTCCGAGGCGGGCGTCGCAGTCGGACGTCCTCCCGTGTCGGGACGCCGCGCGGACCCGACGCCGGGCGCGCTGTTCACGTAAAGTGATGTTTCAATAACCTAAGGTGCTTCCATGGCGGGAGCGGCGGACGGTGACCCGGTGGACGAGTACCCGGGCGGCGTCCCCGCCGGCCACCCGGTCCAGGACCAGGAAACAGACCAGGCGCGGGACCGGGAACAGGGCGCGGCGCGGCGCGGCGCCCGGCGAGCGCCCGGCGGCCAGGAGGAGCGGCCGGTGACGGGCGGGCTCGCCGGCCAGGTGCCGCGCCAGGCCGGTCCGCCTGCTGGCCGGCCGGGTGGGCGGCCGGGTGGGCGGGCCGTGCCAGGCATGGCGTTTCCGTACTCGCCGCCCTCGCTGGAGCCGCCCGCGCCGCCGCTCACGCCCGCGCGGCCGGCATGGCCAGAAGAGCCGGCGCGGCCAGAGGCTCCGCTCCCGCTGGACGACCGTGTGCCGGGCGGCGGTGTGCCGGGCGGCGGTGTGCCCGGCGGCGGTGTGCCCGGCGACGGGGCGCGCGACGGCGCCTCGGCGTCGACGGGCGACCAACCACCGCCGGCGCGGTCATCGCGGCTCGGGCGGGTGGGCGGAGCCACGGCGCGTGCCGTCGGGGAGCTTCTCATCACCGTGGGGCTGCTCGTCGCGTTGTTCCTGGCCTACCAGCTGTGGATCACCGACCTGTTCCAGGCGAGGTCGCAGAGCCGGCTGCACGACCGGCTTGCCGCCTCCTGGCAGGCTCCTCCTGCCCCGCCGCCCCCGAAACCCTCGCAGCCGCCGCCCGCGGTGCGGCCGAACCCGGCCGTCGGGCAGGGCTTCGCGGTGCTGCACATCCCGCGCCTTGGCGAGGACTATGCGCCCGTCATTGTCGAAGGCGTCGGCGAGACCCAGCTGGAGGAAGGGCCTGGACACTATCCGGGCACGGCGATGCCGGGGGAAACGGGCAACTTTGTCGTATCGGGTCACCGGACCACCTACGGGAAACCATTCAACCAGCTCGATGAGCTGCACCCCGGCGACCCGGTGGTCGTGGAGGTCTCCGACCGCTACTACGTCTATCGAATGACCAGGTCGGAGGTTGTCGCGCCCGACCGGATTGACGTGACCGATCCGGTGCCGGAACACTCCGATGCCACACCCGTGGAGGCCGTCATGACGATGACGACCTGTCATCCCAAGTACTCGGCGAAAAGCAGGCTCATCGTCTTCGCGTCGCTCGACAGAACCGTCATGAAGACGCCGGGTGCTGGTGTGCCGTTCGCTTCAGGGGAGGCCTGACCCGTGTACGGCTGGATCTACCGCCACCTGCCGGGGCCGACCCCGGTACGGGTGACGCTGGCGCTGCTGCTCGCGGCTGTCGTCGTGACGCTGCTGCTCTTCGTGGTCTTTCCGGCGGTCGAACCCTGGGTTCCACTCAACGATGTCACCATCAGAAGCTGATTGATCGCCATATGGCCATGTTGTCAAGAGCATCGTGACCTATAGTAGTCGTATAGATACTTAAGTCTGCTGTCCCGGGTCGACGTGCCCGGCGGGGCGGGTCCTATGGGCACGCTTGGAGCTCCTTCCCGCGCGCGGTCCGACAACGGGTAAAGAGGCAACGCCGTGGCACCCGACGGAGGTGGCCTGCGGTTTCGCCATGGCCACCAGCGGAAATCCAGGACCGGTCGCTCCGGCAGGTGCGGCGGAGTGTCGGCGGCCCCGAAACTGCCCATCCAGAATTCACCGCGCTTCGGATAACCTCCCGAGCCATGCGTGGTGTGGTCGGACGGCGCGGCGTGGCACGAACCACCCGAACTCGGGAGGCTTGCCGGCGTCATGCCAAACGGTCCACCAAGGGCCTCGGGACAGGGGTCAGGACGCGGCGCGACCGGAATGCGACAACCGTGGTGGAGGCGGTCGCGGAGACGGGGCGCGGCGTCCGGCGCAGGCGTCCGGAAAGGCCGTGGGAGGCGGCATTGCGGGCGCTCGGGCACGTAGGCATCACCAATGGGGGACCGATGCAGAGGCGAAGCCGGACTCCGGCGTCACGTGACTTTTCCGTGGCCCTACCATGACGGCGGCCGGGAGCGCCGCCGAGACGGGCGGAGGCCGAGCCATGGCTCGGCCCACGGGGCCAGCCGGACAGAAGAACGACACAGCGACCACGGCGGGCTCGGACGGGGGTGCCGCGCCCGGGAGGCCCCGGGCCGGGGCGCTCCTGGAAGGGGCCGCCGAAGCGCTGGCGGGTGCGGTCGCCTCGGCTGCCGCGCCAGGTGGGCGCAAGCATGAATCTCTGCCCACGGTCGCGACCGCGAACGCGGGAAACGGTCCGGCGGGCGCGGGTGCGGGTGGGCCCGCCGGCCGGAAGAGCCGAGACGACCTGGGTGCCGACGAGCCGGGCAGGACACGGCCCACCCTGCTCACCGCCCCACGGGTGGCCCGGCCCGCCGAACAGGCGTCCGCGGCGGGGGCCGGCGTGGCGACGGCGCAGGAGTTCGTGGGCGGCGTGGACAGCCCTACGACACCGATGGTCCGAAGGGCGCCGCGTGTCCCGCCGACCCCGGTCGGCCTGGCGCTGGTGAGCCCCGTCGGGGCGAGCGCCGGCGGGCTGGTCGTCCCGGCGCGCCTGGGCTGGCGCCGGGTGGGCTGGCGCTGGGCGGTCCGTCGTCGCGGCGTTCTGCCGCCCGGCGGGAAGCCCACTTCCGGCCCCACGGCGAGCGACCGCCAGCGAGCGAGGGCCGGCGGGGGAGCAGGGGGCGCCGGGGGAACGGGCGGTACCGGGGGAGCGGGCGGCCCCACGGCGCTGACGGTGCCGGCCGGCCGGCCGGAGGCCCTGGCCAGGCCGGTCTCGCCCGGCCTGACCGGGTGGCTGATCGTGCTGGTGGTCGGGCTGTTCGTCACCGTCCTGGTGGGCCTCGCGCTGCTGGCGACCCACGGCGCGTTCGGCGCCGGCTGGAGGGGGCACGCCGGGTTCGTCACCTCGATGCTGGTGGCCACCTCGCTGTGCCTGCTGCCGACGCGGGCGAAGCCGGTACTGCGCCGGTTCCGGGGCCGCGACGAGCTGACAGGCCTGGTCGGGCGGCGTGCCTTCCTCGACGCCGCGACCCGGGTCGTCGGCGGCGGCGAGCACCGGGTGCGCGAGGTCACCCCGGCGGCGCTCGTCCTCGTCGACATCGACCGCTTCCGGGAGATCAACGGCGTCCTCGGCCACGAGAGCGGCGACCGGCTGCTCGCCGTCGTCGCCCACCGGTTGCGTGCCCTGCTGCACCCGTCGGACCTGGCCGCGCGGATCGGCGGCGACGAGTTCGCGGTGCTGCTGCGCGACGCCGGGCCGGGGCGGGCGGAGCTTCTCGCCGGCCGGCTGCGCGACGCGCTGCGCACCCCGGTGCTGCTCGCCGACATCCCGGTGCAGACCGAGGTCAGCGTCGGCATCGCCTATGCCCCGGCACACGGCCGCAGCGCCGCCGAACTGCTGCGCCACGCCGAGGCGGCGATGTACGAGGCGAAGCGGACCCGCGTCGGCCAGCGCACCTACCAGCGCGGCCGGCACGCGCCCACCTCGCCCGGACGGGCCAGGCTGCGGCTGCGCGCCGAGCTGCGCGGCGCCCTCGAACAGGACCAGATCGAGCTGCGCTACCAGCCGAAGGCCGACCCGCGCACCGGCCGGGTCACCGGTCTCGAGGCGCTGGTGCGCTGGCAGCATCCGCGCGAGGGCCTGCGCGGCCCCGGCGTCTTCCTGCCGGAGATGGAGCAGGCCGGTCTGATGCCCCAGCTCACCCGGCGGGTGCTGGACCTCGCCCTCGCCGACTGCGTCTGCTGGCACACTGCCGGCGCGGCGCTCTCGGTGTCGGTGAACGTGCCGCCGTCGATGATCGGCGACGCTGGCTTCGTCGAACTGGTCAGCGACGCGCTGCGCCGCCACAAGCTCGCTCCGCGCGCCCTCGTCGTCGAGGTCACCGAGGAAGCGGTCATCACCGCCAGGGAACAGGCCAGGCGCACGCTCGCCGACCTGCGCGAGCTCGGCGTGCGGGTCAGCCTCGACGACTACGGCACCGGCTTCTGCTCGCTCGCCTACCTGCGGGAGTTGCCGGCCGACGAGGTCAAACTGGACCAGATGTTCCTGCGGGACATGCACCGCGACCCCTCGGCGGCCGAGATCGTCCGCTCGACCGTGTCGCTGGCACACGCCCTGGACCTGCGGATCGTCGCCGAAGGCGTGGAGACGAAGGCCGCGTGGCTGGCGCTGGCCGGCTGGCGCTGCGACGAGGTGCAGGGATACTTCATCTCACCCCCACTGGCCGGCGGGCGGGTTGTCGCCTGGCTCGGCGACTGGGCACGGCGGGTGTCCCGCCAGAACCAGACCGCCGCCGCGTCCACGGCGTCGGCCGGGTCCACGGCGTCGGCCGGGTCCACGGCGTCGGCCGGGTCCACGGCGTCGGCCGCGTCGGCCGGCCAGGACGGGCGGGGTTCCGGCGAGGCACCGGCACCAGGGTCCACGGTGGAGCCGGCCGTGGGGCGGCTCGCGGCCGGGCAGGACGACCCGCGTGACCAGCCGCCGGCGCTCTCCCAGCCCGAGGCGCGGGTCCCGCCCCGCGGCCTGGCCGTGGCCAGGGCGACCGGCCTGGCGATCTCCCCGCTGGTCCCGGCCCAGCCGACGACCAGGACCGGCCAGCTCGGCGCGCCCCGCTCGGCCCCCGCCATCCACACCGCCCCATGCACCACCGCGCGGCCCTCGGAGCCCGTCCGGTCCGGCCAGCGGCGGGGCGTCTGATCCGGCTACCTCCGAGCCGGCGCTTCGTCCGCGGGCACCGTGCCCAGCCACCGGCGTCGCGGTGGCCGTGGCCGTGGCCGTGGCCAACCGGGGCCGACGATCCCACCGGACGATGGCCAGTTGCATGATCTGGTGGCTTTTTCGGAGCCAGGACTCCGAAAAAGCCACCAGATCATGGACGGGCTCCGCACCGTCCTTCACGCGACGGGCGATGCCCCGCGTACGGCGTCGACGCGCGCGAAGGACGGCATCCGGCACCTGGCACCTGGCATCCGGCGCCGGGTGCCCGGCCTCCGGCGTCGGACGCCGTCCGGCTGCCGTCGGCCGGTCTCTGGCGCCGACGCGAAAACGCGTTGCCGACTCTCACGCGGTGGCCGACGCTTGGCCGGTGCTGATCCGACGCGAGATTCCCGCCGACGCCGCGGCGGTCAGAGCCGTCGTCGCGAGTGCCTTTGCGCCCGCCTCCGCCTCCTCCTCCGCCGCCGCGTCCTCCGCCCCCGCCGCCGGCGCCTCCGCCCCCGACTCCGCCCCCGCCCCCGCCTCCGCCCCCGCCTCCGCCTCCGGCGACTCCTCCGCCGCCTCCGCCCCCGCCCCCGCCCCCGCCTCCGCCTCCGACTCCGACTCCGCCTCCGCCGCCGCCCCCGACTCCGACTCCGACTCCGACTCCGCCGCCGGCGCCGGCGCCGGCGGCGACCGTCGTGGCGGCGCGGATGGGACCGGTGAGCCGGTGGAGGCTCGACTCGTCGACGAGCTCCGGGCCAGCGGCGCCTCGCTTCCGGGGCTCTCGCTGGTCGCCCTCGACGAGGAAGGGGCGGTTGTGGGCCACGTGATGTGCTCGCGCGGCCGGGTCGGGGCGACGCCGGTGGTCGCCCTCGGTCCGCTCGCCGTCCGGCCCGACCGCCAGCTCCGTGGTGTCGGCAGCGCCCTGGTCCACGCGGTGGTGGGCGCCGCCGACGCCCTGGACGAGCCGCTGGTGGCCCTGCTCGGCGCTCCGCGCTACTACCGCCGCTTCGGGTTCCGCCCCGCCACCGCCTTTGGCGTCGCCGCCCCCGTGGAGGCATGGGGTGACCATTTCCAGGTCCGCGCACTCACGGCGTACGGAGACGTCCGCGGCCAGTTCGCCTACCCAAAGCCGTTCGACGGTCTCTGACCTGCTTCTGGGATCCCTGGAGCGGGCGCGACGATCGCAGGCGGATTTCCGCCGAAACCACGTTGGTTCACCATGCTGGCGACACCCGCGGCACCCTGAAGTACTCGGCCATCTCCGCGTACGTCATGCCTCAATGAAGGGTCACTCCCGGAGGAGCTGCGGCAGTAGCAGCACCCCGGCCCCGCGGCGGCCGAACCTGCGCGAGCATGTCGTGGAACCGACGAAGGCGGGGCCACCGAACGTCTAGAGGCACCTGCCGGACATCGGTGACGATCTCTCCATGTCGACGATTCTTCTTGCCGGGCCAGCGGGCCTGGGCGCGGGCGTGGCGCCCGCGGCTGACAGTCCTACGTGGGGCATCAGCGGGCCGGCCTTCGCCGTCGGCTACCTGGTCGCGCTGGTACTGGTCGCCCTCGGGGTAATGCTGGTTCGATGGCGGCTGCGCGCCCCGGCCGTCGGTTCGCCCGTATGGCCCCCCCGACGCTCAGACGCGGGCCTCGCGCCCGAGGAGCTTGCCTTCCTCGCGGGCGGCGCGCGGCGCGCTGTGGAGACCACAGTCGTCGCGCTGCGGGAACAGGGGCTCGCGGCCTCCGGAGCGGGAACTGGCCGGGTCGTGACGGCCGGCGCACCTGGGCCGGGCACGCTGACGCCGTTCCAGCGGGCGGTCCGTGACCGGTCCGGCGCCGCGGCCGGCGTCCGGATGTCGACGCTGACCTCGATGGTCGTGAACAGTCCGGCCACCGACGACCTGCGCCGCCGGCTCGTTGGCCTCGGCCTGGTCGTGACGCCTGCCCGTGCGCGGATGCACCGCAAGTTCGCCTGGTGGCCGACCGCATTTCTCGTCGTGGGCTTCATCCGGCTGGTCACCGGCGCGTCCCGCCACCACCCGGTCGGCGTTCTCGCGGTTGAGCTGATCCTCACCGTCGTCATCGCCATCGTCGCCGCGCTGCGCACGAGGTTCGAGGTCCTGACGAGCCGGGGCCGCGGCCTCCTCGCCACCGCCCGACGTGTCTCGACACCACTGCGTACTGGCAGCCTCCCGGGCCAGCGCGCGCAGGCCTACGCCCTCTTCGGCGCCGCCGCCATATGGGCCGCCGACAGTGACCTCGCCCGGCAGCTTGGCTTCCCCCAGCCGTCCGCCAGCGGCGGAGGAGACAGCGCAGGAGGCTGCGGTGGGGGTGGCTGCGGCGGCGGGGGATGTGGTGGCGGCTGCGGCGGCTGAGGCCGTCCACCACTGGCTGCCGCGAACCACTCCGCGGGCAGCCATGGACGCGGCGGCGCCTGCCCACTGACGCCCCGGGTGGGGCTGTCCGCGATGGGTGCCTCGCCCGCCGCCGGGGCCGAGGCGGCGGAAGAAATCGGCGGCATGGGGAGATCGCCACCGATGCCCTGTTGATTTCTTCCGAGCTGTCACGGACCGGCCGTCGTCAGGTCGGCCACATCGGGCCTACCGCTCGGCGGTCATCGCGAGAAAGACCACCACCAAAGACCACCACCGCGGAGCGCGTGCTTTCCTGTCCTGCCTCCGGAATTAGTCGGCGGGACCGGCGGGGGTGGCGTAGAGCTTTTCGAGCTCGCGTTTGAGGAGCTTGCCGGTGGCGTTGTAGGGGAGCTCGGTGGCGAAGCGGACGTATGCCGGGACCTTGAAACGGGCCAGGGCTGCGGCGACCCAGGCCTGAACGTCCTCGGCGGTGACGTCGGCGCCCTCGCGGCGGACGACGACGGCCAGCACCTCCTGGCCGAGCTCGCGGTGCTCGACGCCAATGACGGCGGCGTCGGCGAGGCCGGGGTGCTCGACGAGCCGGTTCTCGATCTCGATCGGGTAGATGTTCTCGCCACCGCGGATGATCATGTCGCGTAGGCGGCTTTCCAGGTAGAGCAGGCCGCCGTCGGCGCGGCCGAAGTCGCCGGTGCGGTACCAGCCGTCGGCGTCGAGGACGGCGGCGGTCGCCTCCTCGTTCTCCCAGTAGCCGAGGAAGACGCTGGGGCAGCGGACGCAGATCTCGCCGATCTCGCCGTCGGGAAGCTCAGCGCCGTCCGGGCCGATGACCTTGATCTCGGACGTCGGCGTCGCGACCCCGAGCGAGCCGGGGGCGTCGCGCAGGCGGGAGCCGCCGGTGGTCGCGCCGATGCCGGCGGTCTCGGTCATGCCGTAGCCGCCGCCGAGGGTGCGGCCGGGCAGCACGTGCCCGATCAGCCGGACGACCTCGGGCGGGAGGGCCGCGCCACCGCCGCCGAGGCCGCGCAGGCTGGACAGGTCGTACTCGTCGAGGCGTGGGTGCTCGAGCAGGCGCAGGAACTGGGTGGGCACGCCGGACCAGCTGGTGACGCCGTACCGCGTGGTCAGGTCAAGGTGGACCGTCGGGTCCCATTTCCCGGGCGGGGCGAAGACCAGCGTCATGCCGTTGTACGGGGCGTGGCTGAGCAGTGGGCCGATGCCGGAGATGTGGAAGAACGGGCCGGCGAGGATCGACACCGGCGGTGGCGGCGGGGCGGGCGCCTGCGCGGGGGCTGGGGAGCCCTGGGACGCGGGCGGCGCCTGGGCCAGCTGGTCGAGAAGCCCGGCGGCGGCGCCGCGCAGGGCGGCGTCGGGGCTGAAGTTGACCAGCGCGCGGTGGGGGAGCAGCGCGCCCTTCGGCCGGCCGGTGGTACCGCTGGTGAACAGGATCGTGACCGGGTCGTCTTCGCTCAGATCCGGGCACAGCGCGAGCAGCGCCGCGGCAACGTCCTCGGCGGCATCCCCATCGACGTCCGAGCCCCCGTCGGTCTCGGCCTCGGTCTCGGTCTCGACGGCGGTGTCGGTCGGCGGGGAGAGCGTGCCGAACAGCTCGGCGAAGGTGAGGACGGGCTGGCGCCCGGCCTCGGGGATTCCGTCGAGGCGGGCGAGGCGGCGCTCGTCGCCGAAGACGACGGTCGGCGTCGTCAGCCGCAGGCCGTGCGCCAGCTCCGGGCCCGTCCACCAGCCGTTGAGCCCGACCGTGACCGCGCCCAGGGACAGCGCGGCCCACATGCCGACGGCGTACTCGGCGCAGTTCGCCGCGACGAAGCCGACCCGGTCACCCTTCGTGACCCCGAACTTGTCGCGCAGTACGCCCGCGACCCGCACGGCGCGCGCGGCGGTCTCGGCGAAGGTCAGCGTGGTCGCGGCACCGGTGGCGTCGGTGAAGACGAGGTAGGGCCGGTCAGGGAAGCGCCGGCAGGCGGACGCCAGTATCGCGGGCAGATGCGGGGGGCGGCCGGCGAAGACGGTCATCTCGACGCCGCGCACCTGTTCACGCGCCAGCTCGAAGGGGGCGCCGGGGCCCATCAACCGGTCCCGCAGGGGTGGGGGCAGGAGGTCACCGTCGGGCCACCGGAGCATCGCGCCTCTCCCATCCTCGGACAACGATCATCTCGACCATGATCGCAGTATGTATATATGATCCGATCTCGGGACATTGTGGTCCAGGGCACACTGGTCGGGCAAGTGGAGGCGGGTGTCACCTCCACCGGTGTTCGCCGCCGGTACGCGGCTGACAGATCACCGCCACCGTGCCGCCGCGGTCGTGGATCGGACCGCCTCGTGACTGTGACGACACGCGGGCGGCGATCATGGTGATCGGGGGCGAGGGCGCGCCCTCGCCCCAGCGGCGCCGACCGTCCGGTCGGACCGTCGGAGTTGTCATGGGTGACATGCCGGCACGCCGGGGGTGGTGGACGCCGTGCGACCGATTGGTCACTTAGAGTCACCGACCGTGTTCTCCACGCGTCGTCTCGATATCGGGGCCGAGCCCAGGGCCCATGACCCGCGCGTTCTGCTGCTGGCCCCGTCCGCGGGGTTGGGCGGTGGCGTCGAGCGTTACCTCGCCACCGTCGAGGAGCGGCTGCGCGCCGGTGGAGCACTGGTCCATCGAGTGGACCTGCGTGGCGCGGCGCGCCCGCTGGACCCGTGGGCGAGGCAGCGCTTCACCGCCGCCGCCGTGCGCGCGGCCGCGCTGCTGGCGCCGCTGGACGCCGTCCTCACCGGCCACCCCGGCCTCATCCCGGTCGCGGCGGCGGCCGCGACCGCCGGGCGGGCCCGGCGCGGGCCGGTGATCGTGTACGGCGTTGACGGCGTTGACGGCATCCGGGCGCACCGGCTGGGCCGGACGCTGCTGAACCGCCACCGGGCGCTGTTCCCGCTGACGACCGGGTCGTACAGCGCTGGGGCGCTGGCGGGCCTTGGCGCGGTCCCGCTGCTGCGGCCGGGCGTCGCGTCGGGTTGGCGGTCGGCTCTCCTCGCCGCGGGTACCCGGGCGGGCCGAGAGGGAGGCGCTTCGCGTCCGCCGACCCGGCCGACCCTGCTGACCGTCCTGCCGTCCGCCACCGGAGCCGACCCCGCGGGCCGCGCCGACCCCGCAAGCCGAGCCGACACCGCCGGCGGCGCTGTCAGGGCCGGCGGCGCTGTCAGGGCTGGCCGCGCGGACCGGGCCGACGGCGGCCTGGCGACGCTGCTCGCCGCGCTGCCGACGGTGCGCCGCGCGGTCGGGCCGGTACGACTGATAGCCGTGGCGCGGGGGCACGCGCCCGCGGCGGCGCGGGCCGCCGTCGCGGCGGCGGGCGACGTGGAACTCGTCGAGGCGCCGGACGACTCGCGGCTGGCCGGGCTGTACGCCGGCGCCGACCTGTTCGTGCTGTGCACGGAGACCGGGCCGAGCCGCGGCGGTGAGGACCATGCCCGAGTGCTGACCGAGGCCCAGCTGGCCGGCTGCCCGGTCGTCGGCCCGGTGCGCGGCGACGCCCGCGACGCCTACATTGACGGGGCGACGGGCGTCACACCGGGTGACGAGTCCCCGGTGGCGCTCGCGGTGGCGCTCACCGACCTGCTCGCCGATCGGGTGAGGCTCGCGCGGATGCGCCGGCGCGCCGCGGAGTGGGCCAGGATGGCCACCGAGCCGGCGGAGCACACCCGGGCGGTCTTCGCCGCGGTCCTCGGCACCCTCCCGGCGGTTCCTGCTCCGGTCCCGACCTCGATCCCGGTCCCGGCCACGGCGACGGCCTTGCCAGGCGGGGCGGCGCGGCCGCCAGCGCGCCGCGCGGCGACTCAGGTGTGGCCCGAGCCGGCCGGGGCGGGGTCTGGACGCGCGTTCTGGTCGGCGGTCCCGGCCGCCCGCGTGGCCCGCGGGGTCGAGGTGGACACGGACCACGTCGAGATGAGTCGCGGCTGGAGCGATGACATCGAGGTAGACGACCTCCGGACCCGCTGACGACCGGTCACGGCGGGTTACGGGCTCCCGGGGACACCCGGTGTCGCGTCCCGGCATCCAGTAGTTAGAGCATTACAGTGAGTCACGAAGTTTGGTCCTGGGCTCGGCCCATCCCGCCCTGCTTCCCCGCCGGAGGAACACATGGTCGGTGCCGGATCCGCGGCCTGCATCGTCACCCTGGCCGCGACGCCGCTGGTCATCGCCTACATGCGACGCCTGTCGGTGCTGGACGTCGCCGGCGAACGTTCGCTGCACACGGTCCCGACGCCGCGGGGCGGCGGGGCGGCTGTCGTGCTYGGCATGTTCTCCGGCGTGTTGACCACGGTGCTCACCAGCGGCCGGGCGAGCGCGCCCGACCTGCTGCCGATGACGCTGGCCATCACGATCTTCGGCCTGATCGGCCTCGCGGAGGACGTCGCCAGCGACGTTGGCGGGATCTCACCGCTGCGCCGGCTCGCGCTGCAGGGGACCGGTGCGGCGGCGGTCACGGCGACGACGGTCCTCTCCGTGACGCTCGTCGGCGACGGGCCTGGGACGGCGCTGCTCGTCGCGGCCGTCGTCGTCGGGCCGTTGTGGGTGACAGCGTTCGTCAACGCCTTCAACTTCATGGACGGTGTCAACGGCATCTCGGCCGCCCAGGCGACGGTCGCCGGGGTCGGCTACGCGCTGGTCGGCACGGTGCACCACAACCCGCCGCTGGTCGCCGGCGGCGTCGTGGTCGCGGGCGCCGCGATCGGCTTCGCGCCCTTCAACCTGCCGCGTGCGCTGGTGTTCCTCGGCGACGTCGGCAGCTACGCGCTCGGCGGGGCGATCGCGGCGCTGGCGCTGCAGGCCGCGCTGTCCGGGGTTGGCGTCGAGGCGGTCGTGGCGCCGGTCGTGCTCTACCTGGCCGACACGGCGACGACGCTGGCCCGCCGGATGCGCGGCGGCGAGCGGTGGTACCTGCCGCACCGCGAGCATGCCTACCAGCGGCTGGCCACCGCCGGCTGGTCACATACGGCGGTCACCGGCTACACCTGCCTGCTCGCGGTGATCTGCGGCGCGCTGGGCCTGGTGACCGCCGCCGGCGCGGCCGCGCCGGCGCGGATCTGCGCGGACCTGGCGATCTGCTTCGTCGTCGCCCGCTACCTCGGCGCCCCCCGGCGCGTCGCGGTGCGCCAGGCCGCCTCGACGACGGCGCCCGTGGTTATCCCCACCCAGCGGGCGGCCGCCGAGCCCGCCACCGCCGAGCCCGCCACCGCCGTCCTCTCGCCGGTCGAGGCCGCTGTCCGCAAGCACCCGTAGACGCGACCAGGACGGCTGCCGCGGCGCGCCCCGCGTCGCCGAGGGCTGGTGCCGCCGCTGGCGGGGGCGGTCGGGTGCAGGTGGGTCGAGAACCGCGCCGACCGCTCGCGACACGGGCGGCTGACGTGCTGTGCGTGGCTGGTGCGTCACACTTCGCGCATGAGGGGTGCTGGAAGTCTGGCTGTCGTCGCCGTGGCCTCGATCGTGAGGTCGGGTTGAGCGCCGCCGGGCACGTCGGCGGCGCCCAGCCGTCCGCCGCGTCGTCCGTCGACCTCGCGCTGTTCGGCATCGCGATCGCCGCCCGCGGCCGGCCCGGTCGGACCGGGGCCGAGGAGGCCGCGTGGACGATGCTGCACCTGGGCGAGGCCGACGACGAACCCGGCCGAGCCAGGGCCGTCGGGCTGCTCGCCGCGCTGCGCCGCGACGGCCTTCCCGCGCGGCTGCGGCTGGTGGGGCCGATCCCGGCGGTGCAGCGTGGCCGGCTCCTTACCCGCGCGACGGCGGGCGGCGTCATCGGTGCGCTCGACCTGCCGGGCGAGCGCGCGCCGCACGAGGTGGCCCGGCTGCTGGTCGAGGCTGCCCTGCTCGTCGTGCCGGCACCTGCCCACGTCATCGCAGCGGAAGGCGATGCCACCCCGGCGGGCGGCGCCACCCCGGAAGGCGATGCCACCCCGGCGGGCGGCGCCACTCCGGCGGGCGGCGCCACCGCGGACGGTGGTGGCGCCTTGGAGGGCGGTGACGGCGCGAAGGGCGGTTCCGGTGGGGTGCCCGACCTGGTGTCCGCCGTGCTGGCCGGATGCGCGGCCGGCACGCCGGTGCTCGCGACTGATCTGCCCGCCCTGCGCTCGGTCGTCGCGGTGCTTCCCGGCGTGACCCTGCTGGCCCCGGGCTCGCCGGACGACGCCTGGGTGCGGGCCGCCGCCGGGCCGCTGCCCGTCCCACCCACCCCTGACGAACGTTGGGCCGCGCTGCGCCGGTTGCGCCGCTCGCCGTTCTGCGCGCAGGGCCCCACCCTCGCGGGGGAGTCTGGCTGAGCTGGCCGCGCTCGACCGGGCTGGCTGCGCCCGGCTGAGCCAGGCCGCGCTCGCCTGGGCCCGACACCCGCTGATGGGTGAGATTTCGTCATCACATCCAGCCGGATCGTGCCGGCACATCGGACCGTCGCGTCCGGCCCGTACCGTTTGTCCTACCCACGATGTATGGTTAGCAAGGCTAAGTAACTCGACGGCGATGCGATCGTCACCGAGCCCGCTGCGCTGATATCGGCGAGGCGGGGAATGCCAGGATGGGCAACGAGGCCACCCGGCCGGTGCCCGGCCGCGACCGCGGCCAGAGTGTGGGCCGGGGGGCGCGCGGTGCGCCGGGTCGAACAGAACCCGGCGTGGTCGGCGCGACAGCGTGGTTCCGCGTGACATGGAGGAGACGACGAACATGGACAGCTTCGGCAGCACCGGGCAGCTCGTGGTGGGGGAGCGCACCTACACGATCAGACGGCTGGACGCGGTGCCCGGTGCTGACCGCCTGCCCTACAGCCTGCGGGTGCTCCTGGAGAACCTGCTGCGCACCGAGGACGGCGCGAACATCACCGCCGACCACGTACGGGCGCTGGCCGGCTGGGACCCGAGCGCGGAGCCGAGCCAGGAGATCCAGTTCACCCCCGCCCGGGTGATCATGCAGGACTTCACCGGCGTGCCCTGCGTCGTCGACCTCGCCGCCATGCGCGAGGCGATGGTGGCGCTCGGCGGCGACCCGGCGAAGATCAACCCGCTGGCCCCGGCGGAGCTGGTCATCGACCACTCGATCATCGCCGACCACTTCGGCCGCCCCGACGCGTTCGACCTGAACGCGGCCCTGGAGTTCAACCGGAACCGGGAGCGCTACCAGTTCCTGCGCTGGGGCCAGGCCGCGTTCGACAACTTCACCGTCGTGCCGCCGAACACCGGCATCGTCCACCAGGTCAACCTGGAGCACCTCGCCCGCGTGGTCTTCACCAGGCAGACCCCCGAGGGCACCCTGGCCTACCCGGACACCCTCGTCGGCACCGACAGCCACACCACCATGATCAACGGTCTGGGCGTGCTGGGCTGGGGCGTCGGCGGCATCGAGGCCGAGGCCGCCATGCTCGGCCAGCCGGTGAGCATGCTGATCCCGACCGTCGTCGGCTTCAAGCTGACCGGCGAGCTGCCCGCCGGCACCACCGCCACCGACATGGTGCTGGTCATCACCGAGAAGCTGCGCAAGCACGGCGTCGTCGGCCGGTTCGTCGAGTTCTACGGCGAGGGCGTCACCTCCGTCCCGCTGGCCAACCGGGCCACGATCGGGAACATGAGCCCCGAGTACGGCTCCACCTGCGCGATCTTCCCGGTCGACCAGGAGACGCTGAACTACCTGAAGCTCTCGGGCCGCCCGGACGAGCTCATCGCGCTCGTCGAGGCCTACGCCAAGGAGCAGGGCCTCTGGCACGACCCGTCGCACGAGGCCAGCTACACGACGACCCTGGAGCTCGACCTCTCGACGGTCGAGCCGTCGCTCGCCGGCCCCAAGCGCCCGCAGGACCGGGTGCCGCTGGCCACCRCCAAGCCGAAGTTCCGCGCGGCGCTCGCCGACTACGCCAAGGCCGCCGTGCTCGCCCCCGGCGGCGCCGACGAGGCCGACGACGAGTCGTTCCCGGCCTCCGACGTCCCGTCCGCGATCGGCGACAAGCCGGGCGACGCCCCCGCCTCGTCGAACGGGATCAGCGGTGCCCTCGACGGCCGGCCGTCGAACCCGACCGAGGTGACCCTCGCCGACGGCACGTCGTTCACGATCGACCACGGCGCGGTCGCGATCGCGGCGATCACGTCCTGCACCAACACGTCGAACCCGCAGGTCATGATCGGCGCGGCGCTGCTCGCCCGCAACGCCGTCGAGAAGGGCCTGACCCGCAAGCCGTGGGTCAAGACCACGCTCGCCCCCGGGTCCAAGGTCGTCATGGACTACTACGAGCGGGCCGGGCTGGTGCCCTACCTGGACAAGGTCGGCTTCAACCTGGTCGGCTACGGCTGCACCACCTGCATCGGCAACTCGGGCCCGCTGCAGGACGAGATCAGCGCCGGGGTCAACGAGGGCGACCTCGCGGTCGTGTCGGTCCTGTCCGGCAACCGGAACTTCGAGGGCCGGATCAACCCGGACATCAAGATGAACTACCTGGCGTCRCCGCCGCTGGTCGTCGCCTACGCGCTGGCCGGCACGATGGACGTCGACCTGACGAACGACCCGCTGGGCACCGACCCCGAGGGCAACCCGGTCTACCTGCGCGACATCTGGCCGACGGAGGCCGAGGTCTCGGCCGTCGTCGCGGACGCGATCACGTCGGACATGTTCAAGCGGGACTACGCCGACCTTTCCGGCGACGAGCGGTGGCAGTCGCTTCCGGTCGGTGACGGCGGCGAGGTGTCCCAGACGTTCGGCTGGGCGCCCGACTCCACCTACGTGCGGCACCCACCGTATTTCGAGGGCATGGACCGGACCCCGTCCCCGCGGACCGACATCGTCGGCGCCCGGGTGCTCGCGGTGCTGGGCGACTCGGTCACCACCGACCACATCTCGCCCGCCGGCAACATCAAGAAGGACTCGCCCGCCGGCCGCTATCTGACCGAGCACGGCGTCGCCGCCGGTGACTTCAACTCCTACGGCTCGCGCCGCGGCAATCACGAGGTCATGATCCGCGGCACGTTCGCCAACATCCGGCTGCGCAACCTGCTCGCCCCCGGCACCGAGGGTGGCGTCACCCGCCACCTGCCCGACGGCGAGCAGCTCGCGATCTACGACGCGGCCCAGAAGTACGCCGCCGAGGGTGTGCCGCTGGTCGTGCTGGCCGGTAAGGAGTACGGCTCCGGCTCATCGCGTGACTGGGCGGCCAAGGGCACCGCGCTGCTCGGCGTCCGCGTCGTCATCGCCGAGAGCTACGAGCGGATCCATCGCTCGAACCTCATCGGCATGGGCGTGCTCCCGCTGCAGTTCCAGCCCGGCGACTCGGCCGCGTCACTCGGCCTGACCGGCGAGGAGGTCTTCACCGTCACCGGCCTCGCCGAGATCAGCGAGAAGACCACGACCCTGACCGTCCAGGCCGGCGACAGGTCGTTCGAGGCCGTCGTCCGCATCGACACCCCCGGCGAGGCGGACTACTACCGCCACGGCGGCATCCTCCCCTACGTCCTGCGCTCCCTGATCTGACGCGGATGTAACGCATAGGCACGACAAAGGAGCCCGGGAGCCACTCCCGGGCTCCTTTCCGTTCGCGCCCTCAATGGTAGTGTCGACTCGGGCACTGTCTGAGCCGGTAGAAGGCCCGGTGGTGAGCCATTCGCTGTGCGCTCGAYCATCTGGAGACTGCGGCCGGGATGATACCGATGGTGATACCATCGGGCGGTGGCTATGACGTTGCGGTTGACGGACGACGAAACCGAGGCGTTGCGGCTTCGCTCGGAGCGGGAGCACCGGTCGATGCAGGAGATCGCACGTCAGGCGATCCGCGAGTACATCGAGGCACACAGTCGTGCGGAGTYGCTCGACCAGGTTCTCGATGAGGAGCTCCCCCGCTATGCGGAGGCCCTGCGCAGACTTGGCGAATGAGTTGGCTGGAGTGCGGTGCTCTACCTGAGCCTTCGTGAGCTGCTCCTTGTCGGCGAGCGTGCGCTTGGCGCGAAGGTGATGGTCCGGGATCATGGCCTGCTAGCCTCCGCGCTTGCCCGGCCCCGTGCGACCGTCTTTGGGCGGGATGCCTATCCATCGCTCGACCTGAAGGCGGCGGCGCTGCTGCACTCACTCGCGCGCAACCATGCCTTGGTCGACGGGAACAAACGACTGGCGCTCGCCGCCCTCATTGCTTTCTACGGCGTGAATGGTCACCGCATGACGTTGACCAACGACGAGGCGTACGACCTCGTAATAGGGGTCGCGGCAGGCAAGTTGGACACCGTCGAGGAGATCGCTGAGGTGCTCGCGGACGCGACGGAATCTCGACCTTGATCGATCGACGCGCCCTGGCGGAAACCGCGCTGGTGAGTGGGTCAGGCCGGGATGAGGGCGTAAGCGCGGGCGGGGGAGCCGGTGCCGCCGACGATCGGGAGCGGGGCGACGATCAGCAACGCGCCCGTGGCTGGGAGCCTGTCGAGGTTCTGGAGCTGGGTGAGGCCGAACTTGCCCGCGCCCAGCAGGTGGTGGTGGACCGGGAAGACCGGGTCCAGGGCGCCGGCGCAGCCGGCGTCGATGCCCACGGTCTCGACGCCGAAGCCGGAGATTGGTGACTGCGCCAACCATTCAGCGCCGGCGGCCGAGACGCCGGGGGTGTGCGGGCCGTTGTCGTCGGCGTTGAGGAAGGCGGCCCCGTCGGTCGAGTACCTCGACCAGCCGGTCCGGTACAGCAGCCAGGCCCCGTCGGGCAGCGGGCCGTTCGCGGCCACCCAGGCGTCCAGATGGGCGGGCTCCAGCAGGAAGTCGGGGTTTTCCGCCGCCTCGGCCGTGAAGTCGAGGACGACTGCCGGGCCGAAGAGGCGCGCCGGCGGGATCCGGTCGACCGAGAGACCGCCCCGGCCCGACGCCCAGTGCACCGGGGCGTCCAGGTGCGTGCCGGTGTGCTCGCCGGTGTGGATGTTGTTCCAGCCCCAGAACGGACCGGCCTCGTCGAAGTCGCTGATCTTCTCCAGCGACAGCGGGATCGTGTTCGCGAACGGCGCCGGCAGCCGCAGGATCGGCGTCTCGGATGAGAGCGGGGCGGTCAGGTCGACGATCGTCACCTCACCGGAGGTGAGGGCCGTGAGCAGGGAATCGACGACGGTCATGCACGAACCTTCCCGCGAGAGCTGGCCACCGTGGCGGCGAGCCAACCCACACATGCTGTCAGCGGCTGTGGCCATGGGCTGTGGGGCCGGAAGCGACGTGTCCGACCACCAGAGGTCATGGGAGAACGGCGACGCCCACCACGGCCCGGGGCGGACGAGACCCTGGCCGCGCGGTGGCGGGCCGACTCGGCGGTGATCTACGAAAAACGGTGATCTACGAAGGGCAGCCTAGTGCAGCCGCGCGTAAATCTTGCTGGTCTGGTTGGTGGTCATTTGGTCCAGGCGGTGGGGTCGCCGGCGTAGAGCCCGCAGGCGCAGTCGAGTGCCTGTTCGGGGGTGGCGGTGGGCTGCCCGTCCGGTAGGTAGGAGTCCTCGTAGGCGCCGCGGCTGTCGAGGTAGATCGCGAAGCCCCACCGGTCGGGCCGGCCGGTGTAGCGCAGCCGGCACAACGGGTAGGGGTTGGCGTCGGCGGGGTCGTCGGTGAAGACCGCGTCGAGGTAGGCGAAGTCGCCGCGGTAGCGGATGGTCAGGTCGCGCAGCTGGGGCCAGCGGGCGGTGTGTCGGGTGTGTAGGCGGTGTTGCAGCACTACCCGGGCCGTCTCGGGGATCTTCGCCACGTCTCTATCCTGCCCGTCCCGGTGTGTCGGGCCCGCGTGCGG
>NZ_MOMC01000120.1 GCF_001983105.1 Pseudofrankia asymbiotica
CAGAATCCCTCGATGATCGCTCACGTATGTTCCGTGGACGCGCCAGTACGCGACGGATCCTCGTGTTCCTCGACAATGCGTTGAACGAAACCCAGGTGGAAGACCTCATTCCAGGCACGCCGGAATGCGGGGTCATCATCACGAGTCGCTCGCGTCTGGCCGGTCTCTCCGGATGTCACGCAGAATCAGTCGACGTGATGGAGCCCGAGCAGGCGCTCGACCTCCTCCGGAAAGTCATAGGGCCAGCCCGCCTCGTTAGCCAGGAAGACTCCGCCCGGCGAATAGCCAAGCTCTGCGGGTTCCTGCCACTTGCACTAAGAATCGTGGCGGCGCGGCTCGCGTCACGCCCGGCGTGGCGCCTGGACTGGTTTGCCGACAGGCTCGGCGATGAACAGAACCGCCTGAACCTTCTCAAGGTCGGAAATATGGAAGTGCGCGCGTCTCTGGCCCTAAGCTATAACAGCCGGAGCGTAGAAGAAAAACAGGCGTTCCGGATGCTGGGTATTCTCAAGGCGGCCACGTTCCCGGCCTGGAACCTTGCAGTGCTGACAGAGACCAGCCCGGCCAATGCGGAGGAAACGGCCGAGCGGCTTGTCGATGCGGAGCTGCTTGAGGTGTCGGGCATCGACTCAATAGGTATGGTCCGATACCGATTTCACGATCTTCTACGCGACTATGCACGCGAACTTCTCGCAGCCGAAGAGCCGGACGACGCGCAGAAATCGGCGCTGCGTCGCATAGCCAACATCTACGTGGCGATGGCACGGGAGGCGTCGGCCGTGCTCCAACCTGGGGCTCTGCACGTTCCCGCCCCGGACAGCATGCCTGTCACGCCGGAAACCGTGCGCCGAAATGCGCGGGAATGGTTCGCCTCCGAACGAGGCGCCCTGGTGCTGCTAGTGACACAGGCATTCGAGGCGGAACTCTGGGCCGAGACCTGGCAGCTCGCCGAGCCGCTCATCGCCATGTTCAACTGGCGCGCGGACTGGAGGGATTGGGAAGACACTCATCGAATCGCGCTTCGAGCGGCAGACCGCGCCGGAAGCACCGTCGGACAAGCCGTCATTAGGAACAATCTTGGACTCCTGTACCGGGAGCTTGGAAGATTCGATGAGGCCATCAGCCTCACCGATGCATCCGTGACGGCGTTCAACGAACTTGGTGATGAGCACCGAGAGGCGCTGGCGCGACGTAACCTTGCTGACGCCTATCGATATAAAGGTCTCCTGGATGAGGCGATCTCCTCGTTCCAGTCATCCTTGGAGGTATTCGAGCGTCACGCCGATCAGAGGTCCGTCGCGGGAACCCTTGGCGGGATGGCGGACGCGCTCCGCGGTCTGTCCCGGTGGGAAGAGTCCGAGTCTCGATTCCGCCGTTCACTGGACCTCTACAGCCAGATTGGTGACCGGGGCGAAGAGGCGCGCATCAAAATGATGCTCGCCATGGTCTACCGCGACCGCTGGCGGCACCCTCCGGCCGAGACCCTCCTAAGGGAGGGAATCACCTCATTTACCGAGCTGGGAGACAAACGCGGAGAGGCGCAGTCGGTGCGGCTTCTCGGCACCGTCCTCCGGAATGACGGCAAAGTTACTGAGGCAGTCGAGTGCTTCGATCGGTGCCTTCCGATCTTCGAAGATCTCTTGGACCGGCGGTTTATTGCGATCAGCCTCAGGAACCGTGGCGATGCGTTCCGGATCATCGGCGACTATCAGAGGGCCGAAGCTGACCTTCGTCAGGCATTGCCGATGTTCACAGCGCTGGACGACGGGCGCTGGGCAGCACGTACGCGCGTGAGCCTCGCGGACATACAGCGCCACCAACGTCAATGGGACGCCGCCGAAGAGAACGCACGCAACGCACTCCAGTACTTCCAGGGCATCAACGACCGGCCCGCTGAAGCCCGCGCGCTTCGAGAACTCGGGATGCTCTTCCGGGACCGCGCACGATGGGACGCCGCGCGCGAACACTTCGAGCGAAGCCGAGGAATCTTTACCGACCTCCACGACGATCTGTGGGTGGCCCGAGTTCTCGATGGGCTCGCACGCCTTCACGAGATGCGCGGCCAAGACCCTCAGGATCTCCGCCAGCAGGTCGCGGACATCTGTCAACGATGCGACGTGCCGCCGGGTCTCCAGGCGGTATGCCTTGCCGAGTGGTGAATGCCTAGTAGGGGGAGCCCGTGGACGCTAGCAAGTACGAACGAATACTGCTGAATCGGGCGGACGGCCCCGACAGCCTAGAGCATGCGTTCGCGGCGGCCAGCTCCACGGCCAGATCCAAGCAAGATGTCACCTCAAGCCAAGATGCGATGATCAGAGACGTCGCGGCGGGCGTGGCGGGACCCGCCCTGATCGGATACGTCCTCTGGATTCTTCAACGCGCCCGCGAACTCGGACTCGAACGGCTACGATTTCTGTCGCGAGACGGCCAGATCCTCTACCTTCTCGCGAAACGCATTACCGAGCGAACCGGCGAAGCCATAGACCTGGAGTACGTATACAGCAGCCGAATCACCTGGAGCCTCGCCGCGTCAGATCCAGCGCACCTCTCAAAATTCGACTGGATCTTCAGCAGCTTTATGAAGTCGAACGCCTGGGATCTCTGTGAACGGCTTGGTATCGACCCTGAAAGGTTCCGAGAACTGCTGGCCGAATGTGGCGTGTCACTTGATCCACATGTGAGGGCAGACTCRCCCCCACAACTCGCAGCGCTGCGAAAATTCGTCGACCATGAGGATGTCGCTGCGACAGTCGAGCCACGCATCACCCAGGCGCGAACCATGCTCGTCGACTACGCACGTCAACACGCGCTCGCAGACTCGTCTACCGGACTTGTCGACGCCGGCTGGACCGGACGAATGGTCRGCTCGCTCGTGCATGTGACGGAAGAAGTCGGCCTCCCGCGACCGCACGTCTTCTTTTGGGGCCACGAGCCCCGGCCTGACGGATGGACCGACCCGGACCACTTGTCCGCCTATATCTATAACACTGCTCGCAGCGAGGGACTCCAATGGAGAGTCCCGGACGCTCCATTCATCGTCGAGACTTTCTGCATGGGTGACCACGGAATCTTTGCAGGCTACCGGCGCGAGGCCGATGGGCAAATTTCGGTCACGCTGAGATCAGAAGAAAATACGGGGCCCGAGACCTGGGGCCTGAAGCTGTATCGCGCGACTCTCCTCACTGTCGCATCCGAACTCGACCTTAGTATCGCTGGTGACGCGCGGCCGCTTATCCATGAACTTATGGCAGGTTTCTGGGTCACGCCTAGCCGGGCCGAGGCCGAGGCATGGGGAGGATATCCGTATGACAGTGACCCCACCGGAACTGCCGCCCGCCCCCTAGCCCGTCCGTTCACTTTCGGCGACATCCTTGCTGGTCTACCCAAAAGACAGGTGAACCGCGGGGACAGAGCGTGGCTACGCGGCTCATTGGCCCTCAGCACCGCACCCGTTAGGTTCGCGGCCAAGACCTTGCTGTCACCTAAAGATCGGCTAGGGGCGCCTCCGGTGGCGAGAGACGTCCCGTCTTCTTTCCCGTAGCACTTCTCGGGTGCCGATGTCGCCGGACCTTCTGCGAGCCAACGGTTCAGATAGTGACGCCCGAGCGCCACTACACATCGGCTCGATTCAGCTCAGGCACCGCGTTACGGGTAGCGGGGGGCGAGATGCCCGAGCCGGGCCGCTATCGGGTCGCGCGGCCCGAACCGAGGCCGGGCGCGGTCCAGCGCGAAGCGCCGTACCGACGGATCAGTTGCAGCCTGTTGTCGTTGTCGCGCGGAGCGTGTCATGGCCGTGGGACGGCGGAAGGAGCCAACTGTGACGGTCGTGACGGTCGACGTTGAGGGCAGCGGACTTGGACCGGTGCCGATGGCGCTGGGACCGATGGTGCTGCCGCGCCGGGCAGGGGTGCTGCTGGATGCCGAGCCGTGGCCGGACTGGGTGCCGGCGGGCGTATATCCGGCACACGCGGTCGCGGGGCGGCTGGCGTTGTCGGGCCGTTCGCTGGTGGCGGTGGCGTGTCCGGCGCTGGTGTCGCCCGCCCGGTCGATGCTCGCGCTTGGGGTCGGCCGGGCGCTGGCAGACCGGCGCGCGACGGGCGGGGCGGGGCCGGTGCCGTTGGTGATGTGCGGGGTCCGGCCGCACTGCGCTTGGCATGTAGGCGTCGTCATCGTGCCGCACCCGGTGACGATCCACACGCCCGACGGCCAGCAGCACCGCATCGTGTGGGAGATCCTCGACCGGGACCGGGTTCCAGGCTGGGTGGCCAGCCTGCGGCCGGCGGACGTGTGGCCGGTGGCGGCATGAGCCGGGTCCCGCCGCGGAAGAAGACGGCCGGGGCGGTCGCCACGGTGAAGGTGTCCCCGGGCATGACGGCGGCCGAGTTGTCGGAACAGGTCGAGCGCCTGTCGGCCGGGGCGGTGTTCCTCGGAGGGTTCGGGGACGCCGGGGTGGTACTCGCGTTCGGTCCGGCGGATGGGTCTGTCTCGGATCGGGACCTGCTGGCGGCGGTCGTTGGGTCGCTCGCACCGGAGGACTTCGCGACGGGACGGGGCCGGTAGCGGTCTGCCGATGTGTAGCGGCACCGCTACCAGCCTTGCCGTGCTGTTTACTGGCGCTGACCTGCACCGGCTGTGCGGTGTAGCGGGTAGCGGCCCGGCCCGCGTCCGGGCCGGAAACGACCTTGACCACCCCTCGGGCCCCCGCCTGACCGCTACCCGCTACTGGGGATGCAGGTTTGTTGCAGGCCCGGCCGTGCGCGAAACAGCCCCTACGGTCCGGGCTGGCGTGGCTACGATCGTGATCGTCAGTGATCCGGCGGTGGGCTGGGAGCACAGGATGACGTCGCACCCGCGCGCGAAGCGCCGTCCGCTGCCGACTACTCCCGCGCTGCTGGCACTGGTGGACGAGGTTCAGGGGCTGATCGACGCGCGCGGGCTGAACTACACCCTCCTCGCGGACCTGACGGGCTTCTCGCGCACGCACGTGAAGAACCTCGCGGAGGGCCGGGTCCTGTCCGTGAGCGGGTTCAGGGCGCTGGACACAGCCTTGGGCGCGAACCGTGCCCTACTACGCATGCGTGACCAGGCCTTCGCAGAGCGCGAGGCAGTCCGCCACGGCTACGCATCCCACGACCCTGCCGAGGAATCACCACCAGAGTCCACACGAACGGGCGTACCGTCGATCGTGGAAGGCGGTGACTATTTGTCGCCGCGCCGGCCGGTGGAGGTGAGTTCGACGAATCGCCGCGACCTGCTCGCGTTGATCGGCGCCGGAACGACGCTGGGCGCGATTCCCGCACTCACCCCGACGGACCGACTTCTCCTCCTTGAGGGGACCGCGCGAGCAGACAGCATCCTTCCCGTCGTTGACGCGCAGATAGCCGGGTGCGTTAGCGCCTACCGGACGACTTCGCCCGCCGCGCTGATCGGCCAGATCGACAGTGTTCAGCGGCTGATCGACGGGATATCGGCGAACCTCTCTCTCCGGCCGGCTGACAGCACCCGGTTGTGGCATGCCGCGACCATAACCGCAGGACTTCGCGGATGGGTCCACAACAACGCGGGCGAGATCGACGCGGCCCGCGTTTCGCTGGCCGAAGCGCACAAAAGAGCGGATCTTCTCGATGACGACAGCCTGGTCGCGTGGACCTGCTACATGCAGGCCATCGTCGAGGACTACGCCGGAAACGCCAATGGCGCCCAGCAGTACGCGAACGATGGGCTTCGCCACGCTCGTACCGGCCCACAACGCGCACTCTTGCTGTCCGATGCCCTTGCGAAGTCACGCGCGAACCTCGGCGACGCAGGCGGCGTTGACGCTGCCGTTGACGAGGCGATAGAAATCGTTCGCGGACTTTCACCCACCGAGCATGGTCCCGCCAGTCGGACGATTATCGACGATATTACGACCCTTCACCCGGCTTTCGTGGTGTCTGCGGCGGCAACCTCATATGCGCGGCTGGGGAAGCCTGGCAAGGTCCTGGACCTGGCAAATTCCGGTGCCGGCCAGCATCAACCTTACATGTTGTTGGATGAAGCTCTCGCCGTCTCGCGAAGCGGGAAAATCGACCCTGAGCGTATCGCGGCGCTCGTTGGGCAAGGGCTCTCCATGGCGCTACCGTTCCAGTCGGCCCACGTCGAAAGCCGGGTAAGGGCAGTCCAGCGCGCTGTAGAGCCCATCAAGGCCCATCCCGCCCTCCGCGCCATGGTGGACACCACCCGCACGTGGCGCGAACAGCGCCGTACCCTGACCGCCTGACAGCCGCGGCCTGACGCACGCAGACGCCTACCCGGATACCACTCGACCGGCGCTAGCAATTGCACGCACGCTGCCGGGTAGGCGGCGGGCGAGACTCTGCCGGCTACCCGACTCACTGCAACCTTTTGCAAGCAGCTGCAAGCGGTGGCGTTTCCTTCTCCGTGAGAGCCACCGGGCGCGGCTCGACCACGGCCGCGGGGTGGCGCGGGTCATCGCATCGGGCGGAACACCCTGCATCCGCCGCTTCCGCCTGACCTAATGACGGGAGGAATCCGGCACGAGACGTGCCGCCCTTGAGGCGGCCCCGGACTGGCGCGCCAACGCCGGCCCGAGGCCTTGATCCCCATTCCTGCTGACACAGGAGACGAAGACCCATGTCCAGTGTCCCGCCATCCGGTGGCTCTACGTGGCGCAACCCCCCACGGGCGTACGTGACCTCGAGCGGTGACCGCCACCGCCTGACCGTCCTGCCCGGTGCCGACCCCGGCGACATCCGCGCCGCGGTCGCCGCCTTCCAGCCTGGCTCCTACCTGACGTTCCGCCACTCGTCGCGCGATCGCGACGCGGTGGAGTTGGTGTTCCGGTCGTGGCCCGACGGGGACGCGCCGGTAGACGCCGACGAGCCGACGACTCCGGCGGCCGCCTGGACGCCCGAGGTCGCAGAGCGGGTCGCCGAGGTCCCGCCGGACCTGCTGCGCACGGTCCGCGTGCGCCACGACCGGACGCCGGTGCCCGCATGGTGGACGACCGTGTTCAGCACGATCGTCGGCGGACCGTGGGCCGACCGGCACGACGCGTCCCAGGCCGGAGCCGACGACCCGGACGCGCACGCGGTCTACGGCTGCGCGCAGCCGGATGGCACTGTGGCCGCCCGTCCGGCCCCGGACCAGCTCTCCTGGGAGCGTCACCTGAGCACCCATCTGGACCGGTTGCGCGACGACGATGGCGGCCCGATTCGCTCCCTGCGGGATGATGTCGCGATGCTCGCGCTCCAGGTCGCCGGGGCACTGGTCGCCGCCGGGCTGCCGCTGGCCGAGACCGGCGGCGCCGAGCCGCACGGCGGCGCACTCGTCGTCCCGGCCCGCCACGCGACCCCCACCGGGGTCGCCATCGGCTGGGCCACCCACCCGCACCTGCCCGCCCTCGGCGCCCACAGCGAGGCGACCGCCGCGACACTGCCCGACGTCATGGGCTACGCGCTCGCGTCCCTGCTGGGCGCCCTCGGGTTCCGCATCCAGCGGGGCGCCGGTACCCGTAGCCATTTGGTGACCGCCGCCCCGACCACATAGCAGGCACCGACCCGTCCACGCAGGTGGCCCCCGACCCCCACCGGTCGGGGGCCACCTGCGTTGTCAGGGGCAGTCCGGCCGGCAGCCGGCACCCCCAGCACTGGATGACGCGCTCGCCACTCGGAGATCCCGATCGGCGCCGCGCCTGTCAACTACGGCCGGGCGGGAGGCGTCGTGAAGGCGCCCAACGTCGCCGTGGCGCGCATACCCGGGGTTCGACTTCCCCGGGGCGCGGCGCGGGGCCGGACGCCGAGTTGAGACGGTGCTGGTGCTGGTTGATCGGGCGCGAGCCTGGTAGCGAGTAGCGCCGAGGTCGGGTGTCAGACCCACCCACAGACCAGTTTCGGCCCGTCGGGGCAGGTGTGGCGCTATCCGCTACTGGATCCGTCGGTGCTGCTCAGGCGGCATACGGGTGTAGCAGTGCCTGTAGCGCCACCGCTACAGGCCGGGGTATCCGCTACCGGCCGCCGGGGCGGCGGCGGGGCGCTCGACGAGGGCGCGCCGCGCGCTGCAACCACACCACCGGGAGCCCAGCCCGGAGCGGGGCGCTTCACGGTGCCGGACCCGGCGGGCGCACACGGTTGCTTGCTCGCGTTTCGCAGAGCCCGGGATGCGCGGCGGTACCGAGGCACGAACGCGCTGAAGGGCGGAGGCACGCGGGACGGGATGCCTCGGGTGCCGGGGTAGGTCGCCAGTGGGTCCGCACGCGCGAGAAGGGCGATGACCAAAGCCATGATCACGTCGGGTTCGTACTCCCGGCGGAAGTGGGTCGGACCGACGCCGTAGGGCTCGGCGGCAGTCTTGCGGCGTTTGGTAAGGGTCTCGCGGTCGGACTTGCCGATGCCGAGCAGCGCGCGGGCCGCGTGGGCGGCCGGCTCGGCGAGGGCCTCGACAGCCTCAACAAGGATCTTGTGGGCGGCGGGGGCGGCCGCGCTGGTGCGCCGGCCGGTCAGGACGACCAGCAGACCGGGGGCGTGGCGGGCGAGACCGATGGGGCTGGCGTCGCACTCTTTGATCAAAATTTTGAGGTCACGTTCGACGAAGCGATCAAGGGCTGGCCTGGGCATGGCGGGGGCCGGGCCTCCTGGGGGGCAGTCGGCGAGAAACGGTCCGGGGTGCGCTCGTTCGAGCATGACGGCTCCTGCTGGCTCCGTACACCCATAATCGCTTCGTTTGTCCTCATTAGGTCGTGGCTGCCTCTAGCTGACATCGCCCGGGCGGCAACCTCGCGACCGGGCCGACCCCGCACGTCCTGTCCGGGTCCCGTTCACGTCCCGTCGGGGTCTCGTCTGGGTCTCGTTCGTGCCTCGTTGGCRTCCAACCATCGCCGGCCCGTGTTGATGTTGGATCGGCGTCCCGTTCACGTCCCGTTTGCATCCCGGCGACGTCTCGTCGGGGTCTGGCCGGCTTCCACGCCGTGTTGATGTTCGATCCGCATCTCTTTCTCTTTCCGTCCGCATTATTTCCGGGTCCCGCCCGTGTTCTAAATGCGTTCCGTTTAGGTCCCGCCGAAAGCGGTGACTTCGAGGCGTGGCGCGGGGATTGTAGTGATCGCGGCGAGCGACGCCGCCGCAGAACCGGGGACATTCCCTGGGCCGCGATTCCACTCCGATCTTTTTGGGAGCCGTCATGCGCCGTTACTACTACCGTTCGCCGTGGTCGCCGATCCTTCGCTGGTCGCTCGGTTTCGGCCTGCTGTTCGCCGTCCTTTCGCTGTTCTCGCTTATCGCGTCACGTGTCCTGTCGGTCGTCGGCCCGTTCCTGATCGTCGCCGGCCTCATGTGGGCGGTGTTCGCGGTCGTGTCCAGGATGCGCGACCGGTGAGGTCCGCTATCGGTCTCAACCCGTTTTCCGGTGCCGAGGACCACCTGGCCGCAAAATTGCAGGAGACAGTTCTACTGGTCGACCTCTCGTGGTGGCTACTGGAAACCGTTCTGCTGGTCGGCCTTGGGTGGCGAGCCGTGCGGCGACGCCCGGTCTCTGCCCGTATTTGGCTGGCGGTCGTGTGGATACTCGCATCGGCCGCCCGTTTCACGCCCGTTCTCGCGCTCGCCTACCGCTAGGCATTCAACGCCACTACCCGACCGACCGCTTTCCGCATGCCCGCCATGCGACCGCAACCGACCGRCATGGYAGGTATACCGGCGGGGCGCACCATCATGCCTGCTGCCCATCTGGCTATCACCCTCTCTTTCCCTTGGACAACTTTATGCCTACCGCGCTGGACCTGTTCGCGGGCCCGGGGGGATGGTCCCTTGCCTGCGCACGCCTCGGAATCACCGATATCGGAATCGAATACGACCCTTCTACCTGCCGTACCCGCGAGGCCGCCGGCTTGGTAACCATAGAAGGCGACGTGGCCGCCATCAATCCTGCCGAGTTCGGCGGGGTCGCCGGTCTCATCGCCTCCCCGCCGTGCCAGCCATTCAGCGTCGCGGGCCGGGGCGGGGGCCTTTCCGACCCGCGCGGGTTCCTCGTCTACCAGCCCATGCGCTACGTCCGGCGGCTACGCCCCGGCTGGGTCGCGATGGAGGAGGTACCCACGGTCCTTCCGCTGTTCGAGGGCTTCGCGGTCAGCCTCCGCCGCCTCGGCTATGCCACCTGGACCGGGCTCCTCAGCGCCGAACAGTACGGCGTCGCCCAGACCCGCCGGCGCGCGTTCCTCCTCGCCACGCGAAACAGCCCCACTATTCTCCCGCCGATTCCCACACACAGCTCCTACAAACGGGGCGGGCCGCGCGCATCGCCACCGTTGAAGCCCTGGAGGTCGATGGTCGACGTTCTCGGCCGCGGCTTGGCCGACCGGCCGTCCTACACCGTCACGACGAGCGGAAACGCCTGGGGCGGAAATCCCGTCCGTCGCACCCTGCGCCAAGCGAAGGAAAGCGGCCGATGGGTCGGCACCCCCGATCCGCTCACGGTCGCCGAGTTGGCCACCCTGCAGGCTTTCCCACCGGATCACCCTTGGCAGGGAACCAAGGAAAGCCAGATCTCCCAGGTCGGCAACGCGGTCCCACCGGATCTTGCCTATGCCGCACTCTCCTCACTCGCCGCCTCCTTTCCGCAGGCGCAAGCGGCCTGAACCAGGCCACCTATTCCCATCGCCCATCCAACGAAAAGGGGACTTGCCATGTACCAGCCGAACAGCAACAAGCCCGTTCACGGTTTCGGCCCGCTCACGCTCGATGACCTCTCGCGCCGCGCCGACAAGGCGTTCGACGAGCACATGCAGACTTACGCCGCCGGCGAGGTCCTGCACTGGATCTTCATGTCCAGGCCGATCGACCCCGACCTGATGGCACTTATCGACGCGGCGAACCAGCTCGTCCGGGAATACCGGGAGACCACCCGCGAGGCCTGGCGCTCGGCATACCTCGCGTGGGCCGACGAKGCGAGCGTTCACGTCCCCGAGGACATGTTCGACGACCCGTACGCCAACGACTCCACCGGCTGACGGGAGACGACTCCAATGGAACCGACCATCGTCCTTCTACTAGCAATCCTTCTGGTCGTGGCGCTGATCGCACCGCGGCTACGGGCCCGAAGCCTCGTGCCGATCGTGTGCATTCTGCTCGGCTGGTACTGGTCCGGCTTGGGATTCACCGCGACCCTCGCCGAGATCGGGCACCGCATCCAGAACTTCGTGCAGTCCCTGCCGATCCAGTTCTGACCACGGCCGCCGACCAGTAACCCCTTACCTGTTTCACGGGTGCGCGCCCACCGTCCCCGGCGGGCGCGCACCCGCCCCGCAGTCCTCAGGAGCTCCCGCCATGCCCACTGACCATCCGACCCCACCCGCCGAGCCGGCCGGCTGGGTGCCCGACATCCCCGCCGTCCTCGCCGAACTCGCCCCCGCGATGCCCGCCCGAGATCGCAGCTACGAATGGGCACTCGACCCCCCACCAGGCGGCGCGCCGGTCCCAGTCGACCCCACCCCGCCCCCGCCGTCCGAAGTCTCCCGCCGGCCGGTCATCCCGCCGAGCCTGCGCCCCGGCCAACTGGCCGCCACCGTGCGACACGGTGCCGGCCGGTGGGCACACGTCGGCGCGTATCACTCGGTCCGGGCGCCGTGGTACCTGGTGCTGATCGGCCAGGCGGCCGTGATCGGTGCCGGCCGGCTCGCCGCCGGGCTGTGGCGGTGGTGGACGTGCGCCGAGGCGGCGCCACTGCGCCGCGCGGCGGCTGACTCCGGCGACTCGGCCGCCTGGCTCCGCCTCGACCGAGAACTACGCACAACCCGCCGCACCCGCACCGCGCTCGTCCTGACTGCCGGCGGCGGCCTGCTCGCCGCCATGGTGCTGCTCGCGGCCGCCATGGTGACCGTGCCTTGGCCGGTCTATGCCCTCGGCGTTGCACTGGCCGTGGCGGGGCTGGTCGTCGCCCGACGACCGACGGGACGGCCACTGATCGCCCCCGCCGTCGTCGCTCCGCGGTTCCGCAAGCTGAACGCCGACATCGTGTTGCGGGCCTACTACGCCGCCCGGCTCGGCTCCCCCGAGAAGCCCGGACAACAGATCACGTTCGGCTCGACGATGGCCCGCGACGGCGACGGCTCCCGCGTCACCGTCGACCTCCCCTACGGCAAGGGGTTCGGCGACGCTCTCAAGGCCAAGGACGCCATCGCGTCGGGCCTCGACGTCGCGACCACCCAGGTGTTCCTCACCCGCGACCCCACGTCGCACCGCCGCCATCTGCTCTGGGTGGGTGACCGCGACCCGCTCTCCATCCCCGCAGGCCGCACCCCACTGCTACGCGGCAAGCCCACCGACATCTGGACCCCCGCACCGTTCGGCCTCGACGAACGCGCTCGCCCCGTTGCCGTCGATCTGATGTGGAACTCTATTCTTGTCGGCGCCCAACCCCGCCAGGGCAAGACGTTCTCGCTGCGGGCCCTGGGCCTGTTCGCCGCGCTCGACCCTTACGTGAAAATCACAGTCGCTGACGGCGGTGGCAAACCCGACTGGCGCCGATTTGCCACCATCGCCGACCGCACCGTCTTCGGCCTCGCCCCGACCCGCGACGGCGACCCGATCGAAATCCTCATCGACGCATTGCGGGAGATCCGCGCCGATGTCCAACAGCGCTACCTCACTCTCTCGGACATGCCCGCGGACCTGGTGCCCGAAGGGAAACTCACCCGCGACATCGCCCGCGACCCCCGTCACAACATGCCCGTCCGTATCCTCCTGCTCGACGAGTTCCAGGAGTTTTTCGCCACTGGAAACCAGGCCGCCGATAGCGAAATAGCGAGCCTACTGGTTTACCTAATCCGCGTGGCCCCCGCCGCCGGCGTCGTCATCGGCAGTGCCACCCAAAGGCCCTCCGGGATCGGCAGCGGCGCCGAGATCGCGAAAAAGTTCACCGACTACCGCGACAACCACATCATCCGCTTCGCCCTACGCACCGGCTCCTGGCAGGTCTCCGACCTCATCCTCGGCTCCGGTGCCTACACCGAAGGATCGGATTCCTCCACCCTGCTCGCCGAGCACAAAGGCGTTGGAATCCTGCGCGGCGCCTCCGAGGCCAACCCGACGGTGCGGACCTACCTCGCCGACGCCGAAGACGCCGACCACATCCTGGCCATCGCCCGCGTCCTACGGCGTCAAGCCGGAACCCTCACTGGCCAAGCCGCCGGACGACCGACCACCCGCGAACGCCGCGACGTCCTCGCCGACGCCCTACCGGTATTCGGCGACGCGCCCGGACTGCACTGGCGCGACCTCGCGAGCCGGCTCGCCACCGCCTATCCCGAGCATTACCGCGACCTGACCGCCGACGCGATCAGCGCTCAACTCCGGGCACTCGGCGTCCCCAGCGTCAACGTCCAACGCGACAGCCAGGTACGCAAAGGCGCCCGCGCGGACGCGGTCCGCGCCGCCCACCGGCGCCGCGGCGACGAGGTAGCGACCGACCCGGGGGTGTAGCGCCACCGCTACACCTCCCGTTACCCCGCACACCCCATTGAGCTGCCCACATCCCGCTCTGTAGCGGGTAACGCCGCAGCTCGACGGACCGCCAAATCGGCCCCACGGGCCAACACAACCTCGGTGCCGCTACCCGTTCGCCCGCCCCGTCGCACCACAAGGGAGACGCCATGACCGCCCCCGACAACCCCCGCCGCAACAGCTCCATCGACCCGACGCCGGACCACCTCACAGCGCTCCAGAACGACCAGACGCCACCCGAGTTACCCACCGGACAGGCACCCGGCGACAGAGCCAGAGCACCCGACGTCCGCAATCCRCAGCCAGACGACGATGGCGCCGAAGCTGTAGCGCGCTGGATGGCCGAGACACTCGCGGAGGCYCCACCCGTCCCGCGATCAGTCGCGGCCCTCATCGCACGGGTGTTGACCACTGAGCGCGCCCGCGCGACCCCCCCGCCTCCATAACGACGGTGGCCCCTACCCGGACGCGGGTGGGGGCTACCATTCGATCTATGTTTAGCTAAATAAACCGGGCTGGAACTCTCGTATCCAGAGCATCACGCGCCCAAGCAGCCCATTGTTCTCTCGGCATTTCCAAGATGGACATAGCTGTAATACCGGCGATGCCGGCTCTCGAAGCCGCCGCCTGCCCGGTTAGGGCCTCTACCGCAGGAGGGCTCCCAATTGCAGCGAGGGAATAGATAGCTACAAGATGGCCGTCAGATTCTGAACCCTTTATGAATTCGACTAGAGCGGATACGGCGGCAGAGTCTCCAATTTTCCCGAGAGCCTTCACCGCAGCCATTTTCACAATAGGGTCGGGGTCTTTCGTAGCGTCAATCAGGGCCGGCACCGCCACAGAATCTCCGATTCTTCCTAATGCATGTGCGATTGCACGCTTCAGAAGTATTCCGGAGTGTTTGAAAGCCTCAATGAGCGCGGGCGCAGCGGCAACATCTCCAATGCTCCCCAGAGCTTCGGCTGCCGCCAAAGATCCAGAATCTCTAGGCCCCTGCAGCGACCCAATAAGCGCCTGAACAGAAGTACCGTCTTTGATACCACCCAGCGCGCGGGCGGCCGCTGCCCTCACTCGTTCGCRGGAGTCCCTCAGAGCCTCGACGAGGGCCAGCACGGCGGCAGAACTCCGGATGCGAACCAATGCTTTGAAAATCGCCTCAAGCAATCCCTCGGGAGCCTCCTCCCGGTGGTCAAGAATTTCAATGAGGCCAGCAAGAGCGGCTGGAGTTCCAATCTCTGCCAGCCCACCGGCCGCGTGCGACTGCACATCTGGAAGTGGATGCCTCAAGGCAGCGATCAGCACGTCGCAGGCGTCGGGCGTACCGGCCATCACTAGAGTTCCGATTGCACCCTCTCGATCGCTACCAACGGCACTATCTAGAGATACCACCGCGCGCCGAATATAGGGAGGGGAGTTGAGGGGAATCGTTACTGAGTTGGCAAGTGGCGCGCGAGACGCATCCCGAAGTTCCTGAATTAGTCGGTCCCAAGGGCGAGATCTTGCGTTTGTGAAATCCAGATACTGCAACGCTTCAAGGCGTGGATGCAGAGCCGTGGATCTAAGCATAATCGGAATAACTCTCGTTCCCATACCCCACGCAAACGCCCACTCGTAAGTAACATATTCAGAAGTCTTTGCCTCCGGCGTCATGATCACGATAAGCGCGAACGCATTCTTAATGGCAAGATCAATTGCGRTTCGCCACTCATCTCCAGCGCCAATCTTGAAATCGGCCCATGCGGTGAAACCCTCCCTCTCAAGTCGGGCTACCACATTCTCCGCAAAGTCGAGATCTTCATGCTTAAATGAGATAAAGACGTGCTGCATATGGTTCCTCGCTCCCCCATACCGAAGTCGCGACAAGGTGATCATAGAGCCAGCCGGCCTGACGCTCAATAGAGTGCGCTCTCGCTGTAGTCGTCCTCTTTCCATGACGAGATCGCGGCGGGCCAGCTTCGTGCCCTTGTGTGGGGGCCTTCGAGCCCTGATCGCGTATGCGTTGCGCGCTCAGTCAGTTTCCTCGATTTCTATCAGCTCTTCCCGAATGATCTTAGCGTTGTCATCACGCCCGAGCTTGACAAGGATTGTCGACATATTATTTAGCGATTTAGCCAGATCGCGCAGGAAAATTGCTGGTTGCACTTCAGTCAACCGGCGGTATACGCCGACGGCCTCCTCGCTCGCGACCAAGCTATCTTCCCACCGATTTAACCCGCCCAGTTGGACCGACATGTTATTCAGCGACATCGCCAGGTCGGGCAGGAAAGTATCGGGGCGACCCTCGGCCAACCGGCGTTGKATACTGACGGCCTGCTCGCTCGCGGCAAGGGCATTTTTCCGCCGACCTACCCGACCCATTTGAAGTGACATGTTATTCAGTGACGTTGCCAGGGTGGGCAGGAAAGTATCGGGGCGAGCCTCGG
>NZ_MOMC01000121.1 GCF_001983105.1 Pseudofrankia asymbiotica
CAGGTTGATCAGCGACCCGGCCAGGTCGGGCAAGAAGACATCCGGGCGAACCTCAGCCAACCGACGACGAATGGCGAGTGCCTCCTCGATTGCAGTCAGGCCGTCCTCTCTGCGGCCCAACCCACCCAGTCGGATCGACAGGTTGTTCAGTGACCCCGCGAGGTCGGGCAAGAAAACATCTGGACGTACCTCAACCARCCGACGGTAGACGTCGACGGCCTCCTCGCTCGCGACCAAGCCATCCTCCCGTCGGCCCTGCTCCTTCATCTGAATCGACAGGTTATTTAGCGACGTGCCCAGAGCGGGCAAGAAAACATCCGGGTTCTCCTTAACCAACCGACGGTAGACGCCGACGGATTCTTCGATCGCGGCCAAGCCATCCTTCCAYCGACCCAACTCACCCAGCCGGACCGACAGGTTGCTCAGCGACCTGGCTAGATCGGGTAGGAAAGCGTCCGGCTGCACGTCGGCCAACTGACGGTAGGCACTGACAGCCTCCTCGCTCGCGGCCAAGCCATCCTCTCGTTGACCCAACTCACCCAGTTGGACCGACAGGTTATTCAGTGCCATGGCCAGGTCGTCCCGAAAGTCATCCGAGCGCACATCAACCAATCCACGGTAGACGCCAACAGCCTCCTCGCTCGCAGCCAGAGAATCCTCCCATCGGCCCAACTCACCCAGTTGGACCGACAGGGTGCTCAGCACCGTGGCCAGGCGATGTAGGAAGGCATCCGGTTGCATCTCGGCCAACCGACGGTAGATACCGATAGCCTCCTCGATCGAGCCTAAACCATCCTCCCATCGACCCAACTCGCCCAGCCCGGTCGACAAGTTGTTCAGCGACATGGCTAGATCGGGTAGGAAAGTATCCGGCTGCACCGCGGCCAATCGACGGTAGACGCTGACCGCCTCCTCGATCACGGCCAAGCCATCCTCCCATCGACCCATCTCACGTAGGCGCACGGACAGGTTGTTCAGCGAGCTCGCGAGTCCGCTCAGTGCATCGTCAGACGAGTCGGCTTCCCGGAGGCGGGAGACATATGCCTGTTGAAGATCGACGGCGAGGTCGAGTAGACGGGTGCTATAACGAGGCAGTTCGTCGATCACGGCGCCGAGCTGGTCGGCGTCGAGCTGATCCGCCACTGTGGCGAGTGCCCGGAGCAGTTCGGTTGGGGTGGGGGTTTCGACCGCGACCCGCACCGCAGGCACGGCCCGGCTGACCGGATCGTCAACGACCAGCCGATAGACGAGGTCGGCCAGGTCGCGGCGCGCCGCGGAGGCGCGCGTCAACACCGTGAAGGCCTGGTGAATCTGCCCAGCACTGGCACCGTCCAACAACTGCTCGATTCTGCTAGCACCCTCACGCTGTTCGACGGTTCGGGCGACGAAGTGCTCCGCGATCCGGTCCGGGACCACACCACCCCACCGGCTGGCAGGCCGGTCGGGGGGCGGCGGGTAGAGGTCGGCCAGCCAGCGCACCGCCTGGTCACGCGCGTCATGGGCTAGCCCGTCCGTCCCGGCGAAACCCGGCAACCGGGCCAGCGTGGCCAGCGCATCCTGGTGCGACGCGGCGCCGCACAAGGTCGCGGCCAAAACCCCGTCCGCGAGCGTCGACGACGCACGGTCGATGCCACGGCCGTGGGCCGCCCGGATCCAGTAGCCCTCCTCGTGTCGCAGCAGCCGATCCGCAACCCGATCCCACGACTCGGCCCCCGCCGACGAGTCCGGCGGCCGGTCGACATCGAGCAGGGCGACCAGCGCCGCCACGTGCACAGCAAGGACCTGCCCAAAAGCATCCGGGTCCAGACGAGGCCCGACAACCGCAGCTGCGCGCGCCTCCCAGTCCACCGTGCTGTCGACCTCGTGCAGCCGGGCCGCCAACGCTTCGACCGCCTCGGCGAACGCCTCCCGGCGACCGGCGACCGTGACATCCACCGGCGCCAAGGCCACGACCTCGGCGCCGTCGGCCAGGTCGTAACGGCGAGACAGATCCGTCCACCAGTCCCCGGCGGTGCGCGCGACCAGCAGGAGCCGCACCGGACGCCGGCTGGCACGATCGCCCAGCACTCCCAGCAGGCGGTCGAGAAAGTCGCCGTGCGTCTCGGCATAGTCCACGACCATCAACACCGACCGGTCCGTGGCC
>NZ_MOMC01000122.1 GCF_001983105.1 Pseudofrankia asymbiotica
AACCTCGCCCGCGCGGCCGGCCGACGCGCGGTCCCCGCCGAGCGGCGCGACCCGCTGCTCGCCGAGTTCCGCGGCGCGGTCCGCGTCGGCCTGGCCGCCGTCGCGCCGGCCGAGCGGGGCACGAAGCAGCCGGTCGGCCGGTGCCTGCTCGAATGCCTGCGTGACCGGCACGACGACGTGCTGCGGTTCGTGTTCGACCTCGACGTGTGGCCCACGAACAACCTGTCAGAGCGCGATCTTCGGCCTTTCAAGACCCAGCAGAAGATCAGCGGGCRGCTCACCTCCGCGGCCGCGACCGCCTGCCGCCTCCAGGTCGCCAGCTACCTCTCTACCGCCCGCAAGCACGGCGTGTCCGCCCTGCAGGCCCTACGGCTCGCGTTCCGCGGCACCCCCTGGATGCCGCCCCCAGCSATCACTGCCACCTGACCAACCACCCGCCTGACCCCGCCGCGCCGACCCACCGGCACGGCCCACAGCCACGCCCCCGAACCGCCACCCACAGCAAGATCCCTAAACCAGGTGAATGTTTACCCTCGGGGGTCCGGGGGTCGCCCCCCGGAGCAGACATCGAAGTGACGGGAAGGTGATCCGAAGGATCAACGAACACGGCGGTGGAGGTGGGATTTGAACCCACGGAAGGGTTGCCCCTTCACACGCTTTCGAGGCGTGCGCCCTCGGCCACTAGGCGACTCCACCGCAGGTGAGCTTACTAGACGATGCGAACAGGTGGGGCAGAGGGTCATGGGCGATCTTTGTCGCGATGCCTGGGGCGGCCGCGCTGGTCGGGCGCTGGTCAGGCGCGAGGCTGGCGGTCGGTGCGGCGAGTGGCGAAGAAGGCGGCGAGGAGGGTCGAGCACTCCTCGGCGGCGACGCCACCGATCACCTCGGGGCGATGGTTGAGCCGCCGGTCGCGGACGACGTCCCACAGGGAGCCGACGGCGCCTGCCTTGTCATCGGTGGCGCCGTAGACGAGTCGGGCGACTCGGGCGAGAACCAGCGCGCCCGCGCACATGGTGCAGGGTTCCAGCGTCACGACCAGCGTGGCCCCGGTGAGGCGCCATTCACCCACCGCCGCGGCGGCCGCGCGCAGCGCGACGACCTCCGCGTGCCCGGTCGGGTCCCCGGTGGCTTCCCGGACGTTGTGGCCGCGGCCGAGCACGGTGCCGTCGGCGCCGATCACGATGGCGCCGACCGGCACGTCACCGCGCTCGGGGGCGCGGGCCGCCTCGGCGAGCGCGAGCCGCATCGACGCGAGGTCGCGCTCGGCGGCGGTGCCGGAGGCGGCGGCGGTCAGTCGGGCACCTCGTCAAAGATCTCGCCGGCTCCGGCGCGCTCGCTGATCACCGCGGCGACGTCCGCCGGCAGCATGCCCTCCTCCGCTATCAGGGCGACGAGAGCGTCTGACGACGTGCCGAGGTCGTCGAGCAGGTCGAGGTCGCCGATCGGATGGGCGTGCCGCAACACGGCCTCGTCCTCCTCGTCCTCATCCCCGTCTCCTCGTGGCGCGGGGATGGGCAGGGCGTCGGCCAACAGCGCCTCCGCCAGGTCGGAGGTCGTCAGTACCCGCCGGTCCGAGAGAAAGACCCGTGGGTCGGACGAGTCCCCATCGATGCGGATGATCGCGAGGTACTCGTCGTCCTCCTCGACGAAGGCGACGACGAGGCCGTCGCCGAGATCACGCATCGCGTCGGTCAGCGCGTCGAGGTCTTGAAGTTCGGTGGGGTCGAGGTCGCAAGCCCGCCACCCGTCGTCGTCGCGGGCGATCGCGACGGCCCTGGTGCTCACCGTGGTGTCCTCACATCGTCATGCCAGTTCGTACATCGTCATGTCAGTCCGTAGCGCCGGATCCACACGCCTTGACCTGAGATTCTCGCGCCGTGGGGGTCGTCCGGTGCGCGGGATCACCTTTCCCGCCTCATCGGCATAGTCGGTGGCGGGTGGCCGGTCAAGGGTGCTGGTAGCGAGGCTATTCCGCGCGCGGACGACACCCGTCGGCCCCCCGGGTCGACCGGGGCCAGGGCCGCCCTCATCATGTAGACAGGCCGCGGCCAGGTTGTCGGGTGTCGCCAGCTCCACGATCTTGTCGGCCTCTGACCACGGCCGGCCTCAGCCATGTGCATCGACCAGAGACAGGGTCCCGTCGGGTGCGTCACTGCCCGACGGTGGTGCCGTTGGCGGCCCGCCCGATCCGATCACTCACTGACCCAGACCAGACCAGGACAGGCCCCAGCCATATGTATCGACTCGCGACAGGATGTGACGGGCGCGGAGCGTCCCGGGCCTCCCAGATCGCCGACCTGCCGGCGCGCCGTCGCCGATCCGGCGGGAACCTCGTCGCCGATCCGGCAGGGATCCCGGGTAGGGCGCCTCAGCGCTCCGGCGTTCGGTAAGAATCGCGATGATGACTCCGTTGCAGCGCCGCCTCTCCACGAGGACCAAAGCGGCGCTCGCCGTCGAGCGGCTGGCCTCCGAGACGTCTCGCCGGCTTGGTAAGGGCTCCGGCGAGATGATCGGTGGCAAGCTCGCTCTGCGGGTCTCGCCGCGTGCCCTTGCCGAGGTCGGCAAGGGCAGGCCGATCGCCTGCGTGTCCGCGACGAACGGCAAGACGACCACCACCCGGCTGCTGGCCAGGGCGCTCGGCACGCTCGGCCCGGTCAAGTCGAACAGCGGCGGCGCGAACATGGCGCCCGGCGTGCTGGCGGCGCTTTCCAGGCCGCCCTACGACGCCGCCGCCGCGCTCGAGGTCGATGAGATCTGGTTGCCGAAGGTCGCCCGCGAAGTCCGGCCGCGGGTGGTGCTGCTGCTCAACATCAGCCGTGACCAGCTGGACCGCTCCAACGAGACCCGGCGCATCGCCGCCATCTGGCGTGACCTGGGCGAGGAGCTCGAGGACTGCACGGTCGTGGCCAACGTCGACGACCCGCTGGTGACCTGGGCCGCCATGTCCTGGTCGAAGCAGGTGTGGGTGTCGGTCGGGCAGAACTGGACCGCGGACGCGATGGTCTGCCCGCAGTGCGCCAAGCTGCTGCATCGCAACGAGACCGGCTGGTGGTCGGAGTGCGGGCTGGCCAGGCCCGAGCCGCTCGTCGCGGTGACCGGACCTGACGAGATCATGTGGTTCGGCCACACGATCAGGGCGTCGATCGGCCTGCCGGGGCGGGTCAACCTGGGCAACGCCGCGATGGCGGCGGCGGCGGCCCGGCAGTTCGGCGTCCAGGTGGAGGACGCGCTGGCCGCGATGACCGATCTCGGCGACGTGCAGGGCCGCTACCAGGAGGTGCTGCTCGGGTCGGCGGCGCGGCGCGCCCGCATGCTGCTGGCCAAGAACCCCGCGGGCTGGGTCGAGATGATGGAGCTGATCAACTCGATGCCGCCGCGCAGCCTGATCGTCGACTTCAACTCGCAGACGGCTGACGGCCGCGACCCGTCGTGGATCTGGGATGTGCCGTTCGAGCGGCTCGCCGGCCGGCCGGTGCTCGTCACCGGGGAGCGCAAGGAGGACATGAGCGTGCGGCTGGCCTACGCCGGCGTCCCGCACTCGGTGCACCCGGACGCCGAGGCCGCGGCCGACGCCGCCATCGAGCCCGTGCTGGACGTCGTCGCGAACTACACCGCGTTCCGGGACCTGCTGGTCCGGACCGCGCCCGCGCCGCGCCGCCCGCGGGCGGCTCTGCCCCCCGCGCCCGCGCGTGGAGGCGCCAGGTGAGCCTGTTCGAGCCGGAGCCACGCCGCCCGCGCGCCCCTGTGCCGCCGCCGGACGTCACCCAGCCGCTCTACCCGCCGCCCGGGGCCTACCCCTCCGGCCCGCCCGGGGCCTACCCTTCCGGCCCGCCCGGGGCCTACCCCTCCGGCCCGGCCGGGACCTACCCGCCGGACGATCAGTACTCCGGACGGCCGGTTCAGCCGGTTCAGCCGGGGCGGCGCCCGCCCCACCCGGACGAGCGCCAACCCCACGAGCCCGGTCCCCTCCAGTACCCGCCGCAGCGGTACGCGCCGCCGCGGGTCCCGGAACGGCAGCTCTTCCAGCCACCGCCGGAACATCCGGATCCGGGGAGCCGGCTGCCCGCGCGGCTGCCGGACCCGTTCGAAAGCCAGCTGGCGGGGCGGCGGCTCGATCCTGCCGGGGCGACGGCGGCGCGGGAGTCGACCACTCGGATCGCGCTGATCTATCCCGAGCTGCTCGGTACCTACGGTGACGGTGGCAACGCGACCGTGCTCACCCAGCGGCTGCGCTGGCGCGGCCTGTCCGCCGAGATCGTCAGTGTGCCGGCGGGCGAGCCGGTGCCGGCCGGATGTGACATCTACCTGCTGGGCGGCGGCGAGGACGAGCCGCAGACGCTCGCGGCCGAGGGCCTGCGGCGCAACAAGGCGATCGAGCGGGCCGTCGCCGGTGGCGCGGTGGTGCTGGCCGTCTGCGCCGGCTACCAGGTCGTCGGCGAGAGCTTCCCGGCCGGTGGACAGATCTACGACGGGATGGGGCTGCTGGGCGTCGAGACCAGGCGTTCGTTCGACCCTCCGGACGCGCCGCTGCCACCGCGCGTCGTGGGCGACATCGTCGTCGAACCCGACCCGTCGCTTGGTCTGCCGACCGTGCTCGGCTATGAGAATCATGGTGGCCGGACGAGGCCGCTGCCGGGCGCCGACGGGTTCGCGTTCGGGCGGGTGCTGCGTGGCCTGGGCAATGGCGTCCCCGAGGGCACCGACGGCAGGATCGACGGCAGAGTGATCGGCACGTACCTGCACGGCCCGGTCCTGGCGCAGAATCCGGCGCTGGCCGACCTGATGCTGACCTGGGTGCACGGCTCGCTGCCGCGTCTGCCCGGGCCGCCGGAGGTCGAGGCCTTGCGGGCCGCGCGCCTCCGGGCCCTGCAGGTCGGCTGAGCCCTCCTTCGCGGCGAAGGTCGCGCGGCCGGAGGCGCCCAGGAGGCACGGCCAAAGGCCGTGCGTTCATGGCGAAGCCGCGCGGCCGGAGGCGCCCAGGAGACACGGGAGCGGGGTAAGGAAGGCAAAGGAGTCGGGCCGCGGGCACCGTCCGTTCGGCGAGATGCCATCGAGATGCCATCAAGGCACCGCCAAGGCGAGGTGCCTGGCCGAAACGGGCGCCATCGTGGTGTCAGGTGTGGTTCGGTTGGGGGCGTGGCCGCGAACCCGCTCACCTCGTGGTGGGGCAAGAACCGCAAGGCAGTCGTCATCGCTGTCGTTGCGATCTTTGTGCTCTATCTCTTCGCGCACGGCAGCGGCTCGGCTAAGACCTCGGAGAAGGACATGCCGTCCCGGTACGAGTCCAAAGGCCGTGTACTGCTCGTGCATGCCAAGCGGAACTCCAAGAAGGCGGTTCCGCTTGTGCTCGTTCTGCCGGACAACAACACCAAGACGAAGGTGTTCGAAACGGACAGCGGCGCGTCAAAACTGGCCGACCGGAAGAACTTCGCGCTCGTCTACCCCGAGCCGGTCGCGGGCGAGTGGCAGGTGGACTCAGCCGGGTCCGACGCGCAGTACCTGATGGACATCGTCACGTACATGTCCGAGGACTGGACGGCGATCGATCCGAAGCGGGTCTACATCTGGGGCCTCGGTGAGGGCGCCCGGCTCGCGCTCGCGCTCGCCTGCGCGAACCCCACGAAGTTCGCGGCGGTTGGTGTCGTGGGCCAGTTCGACCCCGATCCGGGTCCGAACTGCCAGGACCAGGTGCCGATCGACCGCGAGCGACAGGCCTCGTGGGACGACGACCTCTCCGGCAACCTGTGGAGCTTCTCGCAGAGCAAGTCCCGCTAGCGGCGGCTTGGCCTGCCACGACGAACCGCACGACGAACTGACTGACCGGGACCAAGCCGCCCGCCCCGTCGGCGGGGGGGGTTTCCGACGGGGCGGGCGGGGCTGGGCGCCCGGGCGGTCGTGTGACGTCCGGGCCATCCGAGGGCTGGGGCGAACCCAGCCGGCGGAAATCTGAAGTCGATGTCTCGTTGGCCGCTGGCGCCGCCCCACCGGATGGGGGGGAGATCCGGTGGGGCGGCACCGCGGTGTTCGGCCCGGGGCCGTGGGGGCAGCCGGCCGGGCCGCCGCCGCCGAGGGGGGTCGGACGGCGGGTGGTCCGCTGGCGGAATCGGAGGGCGGGAGGGGGAAGCCCTTGATGCCACCGGCGGACGTCCTGGGTGGCGCGGCCAGGGGACGAGGGCCGCGCCGGCTGCTATGCGGAGAGTCCAGGGGTTTCTGGGGATGCTTGGGAGAGGCAGGACGCGTCGAAGGAGACGGGCCACTGTGGCCGTTGTCGCATCCAGCCGAGACTCACCGCCGCCGGTATGGAGGGCGGAGGTGTTACTAGGTCGCTGCCTGGTCGGGCAGCACACCGARCATGGAAGGCTTTGGAAACTCCGAGAGCGACGGTCCACCGGCTTCGCCGACGGTTGGAGCCGGCTAGGCGGTCAGGCCATGCCCGCGAACCCGGAGGGGAGTGGGTTCGCGGAACACCCCGCGAACGGGGTAGCCGAACCTGTCTGAACGCCGCCGCTCAGGAGTAAGCCCTCCCCGCGCGGCGCGCCCCGCTACAGGACGCGGCCGACGTGGTAGCTCGTGCTCCAGATCGTCTGCAGCTGCACGACCGAGCCGGAGTGCGGCGCGGCCCACATCTTTCCGTCGCCGGCGTAGATGCCGACGTGGTAGATGTCGCCCGGCGTGCCGAAGAAGATCAGGTCGCCGACTTCCTTGTGCGCCTGGTCGACGTGCAGCGTCGCCTCGTACTGCGCCTCGGCCGTCCGCGGAAGGGCGCGCCCGAGCTGCCGGTAGACGTACTGCACGAGGCTGGAGCAGTCGAAGGAGTCCGGCCCGGTGGCGCCGTAGACGTAGGGCTTGCCCTCCTGCAGCGATGCCAGGTAGACGGCCTTCTCGCCCAGGCCGCCGTTTGTCGGGGMGTTGACCGTGACACCCCGGCTCGCGGAGGGGGCCGGCCGCTCGGCGACGCTCAGCGTGCCGACGTTGTCCGAGACGGCGGACTGCAGCGCGTCGGTGCCATCGAAGACCGCGGTGATCTGCGTCGTGGTCAGCACGCGCGCGGTGTACGAGGTGTACCCGTCGTTGTTCGTCTGCAGGTGCAGGAAGGTCGCGAAGCCGGTTGGCAGCTTGACCTGGACCTTGACCAGCTGGTTGGCCAGCGGCTCGCTGGTGTCCTTGTTGGTCAGCTTGAAGCCGATTTCGACCGGCTGGTCCGCGTACACGGTGACGTCGGGGTTCGTGATGAACAGGTCGACGTCGGCCTTCGCGGTCAGCGTCGGCGCGGCGATGTCGGACGCGGTGTCCGGGTCGTCGGCGCCGATGGTCGACGCGAGGCTGACCGGGTGGATGGCGGCGCCGCCGCCTGATGATCCGGAGCCGAAGGCGCTGGCCAGGCTGAGCCCGGTGGTGACGGAACCGTCGTCTCCGAACGCGTCCGTCGAGTTGTCGGCTGCCGGGGCGCAGCCGGCGAGAGCGATGCCGGATACCGCGATCGCGCCGGTGGTAGCCGCGGCGACCGCGGTACGACCTCGGACCTTTGCCACCGCGGTCAAACCGCGGTGACGACCCCTGCTGGTATCAGGCAGGGTGTCGGTATCCCACTGTACGGAGGGCGCGGACAAGTGTGGTCCTTCCCGTACGCCTGCGAGGTGAGCTGTCGGGTTCGGGCTGGGCTGCCCGGCCCTCGCGCTACGAGCACGCGATGGGCTTCACCCCAAGGCCGGCGCCTTGGGAGCGCTGGCCGGTATTGCGAGGGTGGGTCCCCCGCTCCTGCCCGAGGTGACGACTCGGAGGGGACACCGGGACCGCGGGCAGGATTCGGCGTTCGGTCCGGTGTTGAGCCTGACGTCGTGAACAAGACTAGTCCACTGGGATGATGACGATAAGCGTGGGTACCCCCCATACGCCGGGTTTCTGCGAACCGTCGGTTCCGAGGACCCGAAGCGGCCGTCGTGGYGGAGGTTGCCGAGAGTAGCCATCCACCCGGAACCATTGCGATCGGATAGGTCGCATCGATCCGTTGAGCACTCCACGTAGCTAGAACACTACGCGCAGATCCGGCCTTGCGTGCACGGGACTACAATCGGCACACGACGCCTGTCTAGTCCGGGGGTGCCATAACACCCACATCCCTATGACGAGTGGGCCTAACTAACGGTTTGAGCAGGCTTCCTCGGGTCCATGAGGCCCATCTAGGTACTAGGTCCTAATCGTTGGGACTAAAGTCCTATTGCGATGAGTGTGGCGCCCCGGGTTGTTTCTGGCCGCATCGTGATCGTTACTTACAGTCGTTAAGACGGCGGGCGGGGTGCGCGTCTGGTGATGAAGCCGGCGCGGTCAAGCACCTGAAGCTCGATCGCCAGCTCGATGACCTCCCGGGGAAGCGTCCGGTAGGTGGCCTGCATGGCCTCGACCGCTGCTCGGGCCCGCTCGGCGAGCTCGTCGAGCGCGTGCTGACGTTGGCGCATCCGAGCGCGCTCCTCCTGGATGGTGCGCACCGTCTCTTCCTGCCACCGACGGGTGAGCAGCAGGTGCTCGCTCGCGTCGGCCGCCTGGCGCTTGGCCTCTTCCAGGCGGCCGAGCAACTGGTCGAGCAGCTCGAGCCGGCCGGCGAGCTCCGCGATGAGGTCGCCGCGAGCGATCGCGGCGATCCCTCGCTCCTCCTCCCGGCCATCCGGCGGCAGGGGCTCCAGCGAACCGTCAGCGTCGACCGAGGACAGCGGGACGGGTGAGAGGTCAGGCTCGGGGTCAGGATCCGGCTCACCCGCGTCGCGTGGCCCCGGCTGCCCGTCGTGGGAATACGTGTAGCCCTCGTACGCCTGCTCGTCGTAGCCCTCGTACGTCTGCTCCTGGTAGGCGGAGACGGTCCACGGGACGTCGTCCGCGCCACCCTGGCCAACGGCTTCCCAGCTGGGCTCGTCCGATTCGGCGGGGAGCCCGTCGCCGACCCGCGGGAGATCCCAGGCGCCCTCCGAGCCACCGGTGACGCCCGCGGCGTCCATCCCCTCGGGCTCGGCCATCCCCTGGGGCCCGGCTGGCCACTCGGGTCCGGGCACCCACTCCGGCCCGGGCGTGCCGTCGGGCCCGGCGGCGACCTGTGGCCCGATGGGCCAGTCGGGCCAGAGCATGCTCTCGGACCTGGCGGGATCGACGGCGGGTGGCTCCTCCGGCCCGGCAAGGTCGACGACCGGAGCGTCTCCCTCGTCGAGGAACGGATGGTCAGCCGGAGAGGCGTCACGGGGCGCGGGCATGCCGGGCAGCGCCAGTTCGGGCACGGTGGCGTGGACATACACGCCGGGTGACTCGGACCGCTGCCCCCCGGCGCCGGCAAGGCTCTGYGGCCCTGTCGGGCTGGGCGAGCTGGCGAGGCTGCGCCGGCCGCTTACATCCGCCACGGTAGGTAACGGTAGCCGAGCCCTCTCAGTGAGGGGCCCATATACGCCGGCAGCGATCGTTACGGAGCCAGAAGCGGTGGGCTCTGTGTCGGCTTGGGGGCCGTCACTGACTAGTCCGGGCTATTCGCTGTCTGTGCCCGGCCGACACGATGGCTAGTCACCAGGTGGTTAGCCGGGGCCGCGTGGCCGATGGCCCGGTGGAGATCGGCGAGTCCGGCTGGTCGGGTAGATCGGGTAGATCCGCGGCATGACGCAGGCCGCGGCTCCAGCCACCTTCGGCGATCTCGCCGCCGGCATCCAGCACGGCCCAGTCGATCACGTCGTCCACTCCGACGGCGACCGTTCGTCCCATCCGGATGTGCGCGAGCTCTGGGTGGGACGTGTCGTTGAGGCAACGCCCCAGCAGCCAGGCTGGAGCGGGCCAGGAGGTCACCAGTACCCAGGGCGCCTCGAATCCGCCTGGGACGACCAGCCGGTGTCGGACTATGAGGTGGCCCAGCGGCGGAAGCTGCCCGCGGACGAATCGACGCCGCAGCTGGTCCAGCCGCTCGCGCGCGGCGCCCGACGCGTCATCCAGGTCGGCCTCGGTGGATGCCGCCCCCGCGGCCGTGGCGGCCGCGTTCGCACCGCCGGTGTCGGAGCCGGTGAAGGTCGCCGTGGGGGCCGCCGTGCCGTCCGGCGGCTCGAACATCCCGGATCGGTACCGCCGGTCCGGGGCTTCTCCGGCCTGCCCGGTCGCCGGTCCGCCAGATCGGCGGGAGGGGCCCTGCCCGATCCGGGGTTCCTGCCGGACTGGCTCCGCAAGCTCCGCCAGTCCGGCAGGTCCGGGAGCCGGTCGAGGAGGGCGGCGGTCGGGCAGGAAGCCTGGGAACCTCGGGGCAGCGGTGCCAGCCATATCGGCAGGGTAGCGGAAAGGTTTCCGAGGGTAGAAGGCGGATGCGCAATCTTGTCAGGAGATGTGCGTTAAAGCCTCTGACTGCGACACATAGTGGCAACGAGTGCCATTACGTACGTGAACCTCTTGCGAGCAGCCACCCCATGCAATCGCGCGTCGATCTGTTGGCTGGCTGCCATAGGGCCGCCGTTTTGGGGCAGGAGTCTCCTGGGTCGGACCGATGCGCCCGGCCGGTCATGCGTGCGGGAGTGAGCGGAGAACGGCTCGCCGGCGACGCGACGAGGGAGGGCGCTGTAGGAGGTGGCAGATGCCCGCTCTTGAACGCCACGGTTCCCTGGCCAACTCGCGGTTGCTCGCGGCGGCGAGGGCCGCGCCGCGATCGCTGGTGAAGGCGCGGTCACGGCGCGCGGACGGGCCCCGCACCGGGCACGGCTCCCTGACCAGCGGTCCGGGGGCCTTCGCCAGCGGCACGGACAGCGGCACGGACAGCGGCACGGACCGTGGCGTGGGCAGCGGCACGGCGGAGGTGGACCCGCGCGGGAGCGCCGATGCCGAGCCGGCGGACGACGGTCTCGTACGACTGGTCGGCCCGGTGCACCGTGATGCCGCCCGGCTCGCCGCCTGGGCGGGCGGAGCGGCGCCCGGCGCCGACCCACGCCAGATCCATCGCGCCGGTGACACCGCCGTCGCCGCCATGTGCGCGCACCTTGCCACGATGGGCTACGTCATCTATCCGGAGATCGCTCGGCTGCTGCCGCACACCGAGAGCCGTATAACGCAGCTGCGAACCGGCGCGCGCGAGATGTTGATGATCATGCGTGGGATTCAGCAGTACGCGCAGGGTGACACGCACCCGCCGGGTGCCGAGGCCACCGAGCTGCGCCGTGAGCTGGCGACGGCGATCTCGGATCACAGCCGCGAGGAGGAGGATCTGCTGCGCGAGTTCGACCAGGAGAGCACGCCGGAGCAGCGGCGGCTGCTCGCCGCCGAGTACGAGCGGGCGCTGCCGCGCGCGCCGAGCCGGCCACACCCGCACCTGCTGCGTTCCCACGGGCTGCTCGACGGCCGGCTGGGCTACCGGATGATGGCCAGGTTCGACTACCTGCTCGACACGATGGACGCGCGGGTCATCCCCTGGGCGAAGGTTCGCGAGCCGGGCGAGGTCGGCCCGTGGGGCACCTGGCTGCTCGGCCGCCCGCCCCAGGCACGGCCGCCGACGCCTCAGGCCACGACGACGGGCTGGGCGCCCGGGCCGGACGCGTGCCAGCCGGAGACCAGCGCCACCAGGCCACGCGGATAGATCGTCTCGGTGCTGGCGACCACCTCGTCGACCGTCCACCAGGCCCAGCCGAGCGTGGAACGCTTCTCCAGGTCGGTCCACTCGGCCGGGTCGACGTCGACCCGCTCGGGGATCCGCACGACGAAGAACGACTCCTGCTGGATGTACGACCTGCCGGCGAACGTGAAGCGGGTGGTCCTGGTCCCGACCGGCTGCCCGACCTCCGCCAGGCGGATGCCGACCTCCTCGGCGATCTCCCGGATCGCGCCCTGCTCCGCGCTCTMTCCCGGGTCGAGGCCGCCACCGGGCACATGCCACCAGACCGGCGAGTCCTCGAGGGTCGGGTCGTGCGACTGGATCAGGAGGAACGCGTCGGACGGGTCGACCAGCACGACACGGGCGGCGACACGCGGAATTGGCTCCAGCACATGCCCTAGTCTGCCTGGCTGACCTGCCCGGCCTTTCCCGCCGCGACCGCGGTCACAGACCCAGGCGCGCTTCCGAGAGTGCCGCGACGAGGTCCTGGTCGCCGCTGATCTCGACCTGGGCGCCCACGCGCCGGCCATAGCCGTACAGCAACAGCTCGGCGGCCGGGCCCGACAGCACCACCGCGGGCTCGCCCTTGCGCGCGACGACCCGCGACGCACCCGGGTTCTCCGCTCCGGGCCCGTCAGTGCGTTCGAGGACGACGCCACCCGGCACCCGGCGGTACGCGACCCGGGCGAACCGGCGGGCCCCGGCCCACAGCGTCTCCCGTAGCTCCGGCGCGAGCTCGCGCGCCGCGAGCACGCCCGCGGCGCCCTCGGGAACGCCCTTCGGCGCGCGGCGCACATCCTCGCCGTGGATATAGAACTCGACGAGGTTCGTGGCGTTGTCGATCGGCCCGATCCGGGTGGGCTGCCAGCGCGGCGGCCCGGACCGGAAGATGGCCAGCAGCTCGGAGAACGAGTGGCGCGCCCTCGTCGCCTTCTCGGCGCGTTCGGTCATCCCATGCAGCCGCGGGACCACCAGGCCGGGACCCGCCTTGGGCACCCGCTCCCTGGTCACCACGTGGGCGAGGAGGTCATAGCTGTCCCAGCCCTCGCACAGGGTCGGGTGCTCCGGCCCGGCGGCCTCGATCACGTCCGCGAGCAACGCCCGCTCGTCCCGCGCCCGTCCCATGCGCCTACCCGCCTTCCCTGCCGCCGCTAATCAGGCCACCGGCAGACTGTCCCACGCCGGAGGCCCCGCGCGCTGCGCCGGCGACCATCGGACGGCTTGGCGGAGCCGGGACGTTCCCACGCCCGGCTCCACCCCGGCCTTACCAGAGTGACGCGTAGGCGGCGGCGCCGTTCGGGTTCTCGTTCGGGTTGAGCAGGGACGAGTGGACGTTGCCCGCCTCGGAGTTGTTGAAGTACGTCTCGTAGGCGAGCACGTCGGCGTTGGCCTTGAACGTGTCGTACATCTTCTTGATGTAGAACGGGTTGTCCCCGCCGGCTTGGCCGGAGGCGCCCGCGCCCGTGTCCGAGGTGGAGACGAGGCCCCATTCGGACACCGCGAACTGCTTGCCGTGCGACCGAGCGAACTGGATCACCTGGCACAGCCCKGCGCTCGAGTTGCACGACGTGTTCCAGGAGGACTCKTTCAGGCTCGGCGGCCACATGTCGTAGTTGTCGATGCCGATGATGTCGACGTAGCCATCGCCCGGATAGGCGTCGAACGGGCTGCCGCTGTGCGCGTTCATGTTCCACTCGATCCGGGCCTGCGGGTCCGTCGAGCGGATCGCGCCGACCACCTGCTGGAAGCAGCGCTTCCAGGTGCCCGTGTCGGTGTTGCCGACGGACCAGGGGAACCAGTCGCCGTTGAACTCCCAGGCGAGCCGGACGRCCGTCTTCGGCCGCCCGATGTTGTTCAGGTAGTTGCCGAACTGCGCCCACTCCGACGAGTAGGAGCCGTTGGCGCACGACCCGAAGTCACCGCCGTCGGGGAAGAGCGGCTGGGAGATGACCAGCTGGCCGTCCCAGCCGGCGTACTCGCCGCCGATCCACGGGTTGGTGATGTCGTTCCAGTTGCTCCGCACGGTGTAGCCCATGATCACGGTCACCTTGGAGCCGCGGAACTGCTCCCAGGCCGCGACCTTGTCCCGGCTGCCGACGACGATGCCGGACAGCCCACCGGGGACTCGGCCTCCGCCTCCGCCGCCGCCGGCGGGCACGGCGGGTTTCGCGCCGGGTTTCCCGGGCGCCGCGGTGCCTGGCACGGCTGTGCCCGCGGCGGACGGCGACGCGGAGGCAGGACCGGTCGGGGTGGCCGACGGATTCGCGCTCGGCGAGGCTGAGGCGGACGCGGAGGGGGACGGCGTCTCGAGCGCGAGTGCCCGGCCGAGACCGGCGCCATCGGCGGACTCGATGACGAACTTGCCGTCGCCGCCGTGCGGCGCGATGGCGAATCCGACGCCGGCCACGGCGACCGCCACCGCCCCGGCCGCCGCGGTCCAGATCAGGAAACGCCGGTTGCGGGCGGGGCGGACCGGGACGCTGTGCGCCCCGGTGCTGTGCGCGCCGGATGCCCGGCCGGTCATGACGGTCGTGGTGGGGGAGGGTGGTCGGCTGTTGGCGCGGCGACCGCTGGTACGCCCGGACGGTAGCGGGCCGGTATCCATTGATGTCGCCGAGCTGTTGGCCCGGTGTCTCACGGGAGCGTCCTTCCGCCTGGCGGCTTACTTGACGTCGCAACTGGGTGGCGGACGGTCAGCCCTCGCCTTCTGACAGCCGAACCACGCACTCCGTCTCCGGAATGCCGGCCCCTCCCAGTGCCCGGCGTTCCGCGCCTGACAGTTACGTCAGTGTCGGCGGAGCTGCTACAGCACCATAGCCCGGTGGTGCTTGCTTCCGGTCGAGCGGGTGCGTGGTCTTTCGGTCCGTCGCTCAGGTGAAGGTGTGAAGTTGTGATTGCTGTGTCTCTCTGTTCAAATTTCGCGTCGCGTCGGTAGCCATCCGGATCGTTTACGTGAAATGAGTTAGGCGGACGACACCGGCCAGCCGGTGCGGCCGGGCCGTGACCGGCGGCGCCGGCCGTGACGCGGTGCGGCCGGGCCGCGCCGCCCACGCGGGGTGCGCGGGAAATCGATCGTCGCGGCGAGACGAGACGAGACGAGGCGCGCCGGGCGCGGCCGTGCGGCCACCGGGCATGGGACGGATATGTGCTGGCCTTGGGCGCATCGCTCGTTCGCTTCGGGCCGTGGCCGGGCGGGGTTGTGTCACAATGGCCCGCGCGGGGCTGGGGCGCCGCGGCCTGCCCGAACATCACCGTTGCCCAGCCTGCTTCCGTCCGATCTCGCCGAGAGATCGCCGTCAGACGGTCCGGCGAGACCGACGATGGGCCTCGGCGGGGGTTGGTGAGGTGGGCGRCCGTGGCCGCRAGCACGAGGAGCTATCGATGTCGCAGGCGGCAGTGGTCCACGCATCGCGCCGCGGGCGCCATGTGTGGAAAGCCCTGTCGCGCTCCGGACACTCGGTCTCGGGCGCCACGGCCTGCAGGTATCGAGCTATCCAGGCAGGTTCCTGACCCGGCCTGGTGCTGGCCGATGGCCTGGGAGGCTGCCCAAGGCAGCCCGGGCCGCCGGGATGAGATCATACCCTCCGCTTAACCCGCTCCCGGTGTCGAACAACTCCTATCAGCCTCCCGGATCAGCAGCCCGAGACCACAGCCAGGAGAACCGCGTGTCCCAGACTCCGCCCGAAAACACCCCCGGCGGGTGGGGCCAGCCCGGCAGTCCCGGCGGTCCGCCGCCCGGTGGCTATGGAGCACCGCCTGGTGGCTATGGAGCACCGCAGGAGCCAGGCTATGGGTATGGCCAGCCGCCGGGATACGGCCAGCAGGCGCCGCCAGGATTCGGCGGCCCGCCGCTGAACCAGGGAAACTACGGCGGTTACGGCGGCGGTCAGCCGCCTTACGGAACGCCGATTCCGAACTACCTGTGGCAGTCGATCTTGGTGACGGTTCTGTGTTTCTGGCCGACGGGCATCGCGGCGATCGTGAACGCTTCTCGGGTGCAAAACCGCCAGACCATGGGTGACATCCAGGGAGCGCTGGACGCCTCCAAGAAGGCAAGAACCTGGTGCATCGTGTCGGCGGTCGTCGGGCTGGTGGTTCTGGTGATCATCCTGGTCGCGGGCGGCACGATGGACCTCTCTTCGGAGACCTCCTTCGACACCTGAGGATCTGAGGATCTGAAGCCATGGGCGTGAGACCTTGACGTCAGGCCGAGGCCCGTCCGTCGTTCGCCATCTCCGATCTCTGTGACCCACCCCTCCGCGGATCCGCCGGACGGCCACCGCCCCGACCCAGCAGACTTCACACTCCTCGAACGCCATCGCCCCGGCTATCAGGCCGGGGTACCAGGTATCACCGAAAGGCGCGGCCGCGACCGTGACGACACCACCGCCGTACGGCACCCCAGGTCAGGACCCCTACGGCCAGCAGCCGGGCCACGACCCCTACGGCCAGCAGCCGGGCTACGGATACGGAACGCCACAGCCCAGCTATGGCACCCCGCCCCCGGGATACGGCACCCCGCCGCCCGGATATGGAACGCCGCCGCCCGAGTACGGCCAGCCGGTCGGGGGCTACGGCTACCCGCCCGCGCCAGGCGGGTTCGGCCCCCCGCCCGGTGGCGCGCCGATCCCGAACTACCTGTGGCAGTCGATCGTCGTGACGCTGCTGTGCTGTCTGCCCGCCGGCATCGTCGCGATCGTCTTCTCAAGCCGGGTTCAGAGCCGCCAGGCGATGGGTGACATCCAGGGAGCCCTGGACGCCTCCAGGAAGGCGAAGACCTGGTGCATCGTGTCGGCCGCCGCCGCCGTGGCTGTCTGGATTATCTACCTCATTTTCTGGATCGCGATCGCGGGCGCGGCCCTGAACGACTAGCCGCGACACGCGGTACCTCGCCGGCCGGCCGCACTGACGCCCAATGACAAGGCCGCGCTCCCAGCGCCGGCACGACGTGCCGGCGCTGGCGGGGCGCGTCACTCCCAGCGGAGCAGGTCGCCGAGCGGCCGACGGGCCAGGCCTCTCGCCGCGGCCGCGCCGGTAGCCGCCGCCAGCGCGAGCGTGCCCGCCACGAGAGCGACGAGGAACGCCGCCGAGGGCGTCAGCCCAAACCCGGGGCCGAGCCCGATGTCGCGCGCGACGGCGTCGCTCTGGATACGGAAGACCAGCAGCCCCAGCGGTAGCCCGATGACCACCGCGAGCCCCGCCAACGCCGCCGCCGCCAGCGCGCTCTGCCCGACCAACTGGCGCGGCGTGCAGCCCAGCGCGCCGGCGATGCCGATGTCCCGGGCGCTCTCCCGGTTCGACGCGAGCAGCGCGTGCAGCATGTTGGCGAGCGCGATGAGCACCAGCACCGCGGCGATCAGCGTCGTCACCGCCTCGATCACCGTGCGGCCGCCGACGTTCGAGGTGTACGTCCTCAGTTCCACCCCGCTGCCGAGCCGGGCCTCGAGCGCCGATTTCACCGTGTCCGGCGAGGTGCCCGGTGTGACGGTCATCCGGTACTGACCGGGCGCCGTCGCCGGATCGATCGCGCTCAAATCCGCCAGCCGCATGGCGAACAGCCGCCCGGAGTCCTCCCCGGTGCGGTACCAGCCGACGATATGGACGCCGCGGGCGACGCCGGCGATCTCGACGGTGGCCGTCTGGCCGACCCGCAGTCCCAGCTGCTCCAGCAGGCCGTAGCCGAGCGCGACCTCGCCCGGCGCGGACGGCAGCCTACCGGCACCGACCGAGTAGCCCGGCAGCGTCTCGCCGCCGAGCGCGCGGACGCGGAACGTCTGGCCGTCATAGCTGCCTCGCCGCTCCGCCTCCGACCACCAGCCGCCGATCCCCGGCGTCTGGCGCAGCGCCGCCTCGACCGTCGTCGGCGCGACATCGCCGCGGTCGACGAACACCTGCCAGGGATCACCGGTGAACGACGGCCGCTCGAGCGCCTCCGTCACCGTGACCATGAACCCGCCCGCGACCACCGCGCCCATCACCGCTACCAGCATGGTCAGCCCGGTGAGCGTGGCCCGGCCCGGTCGGGCGGCGAGCCTGCCGACGCCGAGGAGACCGAGCCGGCCGGGTACCAGCGCGGTGAGCCGGGCGAGCGGGCCGCCGCGGCGCGCCGCGGCCGGTGCGTCGCGCAGCGTGTCGACGATCGACGCCCGCCCGGCCCGCACCGCGCCGACCACGGTCGCGAGCGTGAGCAGTCCCAGCAGGATCGCGCCGGTGAGCAGCAGGCCGCCGATCTCCCAGTCAAGGCTCCGGCACGCTCGCGTTCTGACTGGACCTGTCCATTGATGTTCGATGTTGGTGGTTTGTCCGGGTTGTCATGGGAAGCCGTGGAGGTCGAGCGCGGCGGTGGCGGTCTTGTGGGCGCGGCGGCCGGCGGGGACGCTGCGATGGCCGACGCGGCGCAGGGTGTCGGCGACAGTGCTACGGAAGATCGCGAGTACGGCCGGGCCTCGGCCGGTTCGGCTGGTGCTGCTGTCCTCGCCGAAGGTCACGTCGC
>NZ_MOMC01000123.1 GCF_001983105.1 Pseudofrankia asymbiotica
CCCTTGGTGTAGTCGAACTTCTCGACCGCCCGGATCAGGCCCAGGTTCCCCTCCTGGATCAGGTCCAGGAACAGCATCCCCCGCCCGACGTAGCGCTTCGCGATCGAGACCACCAACCGCAGGTTCGCCTCGACGAGCTTCCGCTTGGCGACGTCGCCGTCGCGGGCGACCGCCTCCAGGTCGACGCGCAGCGCGACGGTCACCCGCCGTGCCTCGCCGAGCTTCTCGGTCGCGAACAGGCCGGCCTCGATCCGCTTGGCGAGGTCGACCTCCTCCGCGGCGGTCAGCAGCGGGACCTTGCCGATCTCCTTGAGGTACATCCGCACCGGGTCGGACGTGGGCGCCTTGGCGGCGAGGTCGGCCTCCTCGCGGCGGCGACGAGCGAGCGTGTCCGCGGCCTCGCCGGAGTCAGAGCGAKGGTCGAGGATCTCGATTCCCTCGTCGTTCAGGAGCGTCATCACCTGCTCGGCCTGCTCCTGCGGCAGCTCGGCGGCCTGGATCGCCACCGTGACGTCGTCGGTGGTGAGAAAGCCGATCTCCTTGCCCCGGGCGACGAGGTCCTTGACCTCGTCGACCTGGGCTACGCGCGGCAGGACGGTCTGGGTGCGCATGGGCGGAATCTCGTCACTTCCTTCTCGGCGGGATCGACCCAGGTCACGTGGCACCGCTGCCTCGTCCCCGGAGCTCCTTCTTGTACTGTTCGAGCGCTACAAGCTCGCCGAACGCCTGGTTGAACACCTCAGGATCGGTCACCGGGTTCAGCCGCTGAACGCGCGACTTCACCTCGTTGATCCGACGGTCGATGGCGGCTTCCTGCACCCGCGCGAGCTGAGCGGCGACGTAGCCGTCGTCGACCTCGTGGTCGACCAGCATCGACTCCACCGCCAGTGCCGTGACCAGCCGCGCGACGGACTCGTGCGGCGTCGCGGCGACGACCATGCCGACCCACCTGGGCACGTCACCGGCGGCGACGAGCCCGGCGGACACGCCACCGGCCGCGGCGATCGCCCCGAGTACCGCGCGGTGCTCGGGCACGGTGAACACCTCGGCGTCGAGCTCGTCGAACATCGGCCCGGCGAGCCCGGGGCACTGCAGGGCGATCTTGAGCGTCTCCCGCTCGACGATCACCCCAGGATCGTCCGGGCCGCCGGCCGCGCCGCCGCGGGCGCCCCGCTGGGCCGCGGGCGAGCCGGCCGAGCCGGCGCCCTTGCCACCGCGCCGGCCGGGCGGGCCGTCCAGCATCGGCGCCGACGGATGCTCCGTGACGCGGCGCAGCACGAACTCCTCGTCGTTGAAGCCCGTCCACCGGTCGAGCTGGATGGCGTAGCGCTGCCGCAGCGACCAGTCCTTGATCCGGTTGACGATCGGGGCGGCGGCGTCGAGCGCCGCGACCCGGCCCTCGATGCTGTTGAGGTCGTGGCGGCCGAGCACCTGCCGCAGCGCGAACTCGACCAGTGGCACCCGGCTCGCGACGAGGTCACGCACCGCCGCGTCCCCGTGGGCCAGCCGCAGGTCGCACGGATCGAGCCCGGACGGCTCGACGGCGACGTAGGTCTGCGCGACGAAGCGCTCCTCGTGCTCGAAGGCGCGCATCGCCGCCTTCTGGCCGGCCGCGTCGCCGTCGAAGGCGAAGATCACCTCGCTGCGCCGGACGTCGGAGTCCATCAGCAGCCGGCGGACGGTGCCGACGTGTTCGGCCCCGAACGCCGTGCCGCAGGTCGCGACGGCCGTGGCGACGCCGGCGAGATGGCAGGCCATCACGTCGGTGTAGCCCTCGACCACGACGACCTGGTAGCGGCGGCCGATCTCCCGACGGGCGAGGTCGGCGCCGTAGAGCAGGTGCGCCTTCTTGAACAGCGGCGTCTCGGGGCTGTTGAGGTACTTGGGGCCGGCCTTCTCGTCGTCGTCCGCGAGCCTGCGCCCGCCGAAGCCGACGACCTCGCCGGACAGGTCGTGGATCGGCCAGACGAGCCGGTGGCGAAACCGGTCGATCAGGCCGCCGCGGGCGCCCCGCTTGGCCAGCCCGCCGAGCTCCAGCTCCTCCGGGGTGAACCGGCGGGCGAGCAGGTGGCGGGTCAGCTCGTCCCAGCCCTGCGGGGCGTAGCCGACGCCGAAGTGCGCCGCGACGTCGGCGTCGAAGCCGCGGGTGGCGAGGAAGTCCTGGCCCGCGACGGCCGACGCGGCGGTGGACAGCTGCTCGGCGTAGAACTGGGCGGCGACGCGGTGGGCTTCCAGGAGCCGCTGGCGCTGGCTGACGACCGAGCGGCTGGTGGTGCCGCCGCCCTCGTAGGTGATGGTGACGCCGGCCTTGCGGGCGAGCCGCTCGACGGCCTCCGGGAAGGTCAGCCCGTCGATCTCGCGGACGAAGCGGATGACGTCGCCACCCTGCTCGCAGCCGAAGCAGTGGTAGACGCCGGTCGACGGCTTGACGTTGAAGGAGGGCGTCTTCTCCTCGTGGAACGGGCACAGCCCGCGCAGGTTGTCGCTACCGGCCGGGCGCAGCTGGACGTGCTCGCCGATGACGTCCTCGATCCGGGCCCGCTCGCGGACGAGAGCGATGACACCGTCGGGGATGCGTCCGGTCAACGGTCCCTCCCCTGTGCGTCCGGCCCGTGCCGGGTCAGTCGACGAGCGGGCTCGGTCGGCGAGGACCCGCCGCGTGCCGACGCCGAGGCGGTGAGACGAGCGTCCGCCAGGCATGAGAACCTGACGTGCCGGCCCAGCACATCAACCACCACCCGGGCGCGGCGCAACGGCGCACATTGTCGCCGCCCACACAAGTGCCGCCCACACAACCCCTACGCGCCGATGGTACTTGTCGCGAACGCGACAGTACCGATCATRCCAGAACGGCGGCCGGCGTGAAGGGCGCTCCGCGACCTTCACGGCAGCCACCTGCCGGGCGCTGAGCGTCTCCTCGTACGGAAGACGCACCCAGGTCTCACAGCACGCGGGGCAACGGACGGCCGAGCAGCTGGGCGTGAAGACGGCCCGCGCTGGCGTCGGTGAAGCGGGCCACCTGGTCAATCACGATACGCAGCCGCGACGGGTCGTCGGGAGCCACCCCCCAGCCCGGGCGCAGGAGCGGCTCCAGGGTGCCGGGCGCGCCCGCGGCGATGAGCTCGACCAGCTCAGTGATCACCTCGCGCTGGCGCGCGCGCCGGGCCTCCCCGGAGCGCAGGCCGATGACGAAGTACCAGGCCACTCCCTTCAGGGCCAGGCACTCGGCGCGGATGTCCGCCGGGACGACCAGATCCGCCTGGTAGCGGCGCAGCGGCCCGTCGCCGAAACGCTCCCGGGTGGCGGAGCGGGCGGCGGCGGCGAAGCGGGCCACCAGCTCACTTGTCATCGTGCGCAGCGCGGCGAGGCCCATGGCGGAGGCGGGACTGGGCGCGCCCCACCAGGGCTGGGCGGCGAGCCGCGCCAGCGCCTCGGCGATCGCCGAGGCGTCGGCGCCGTAGAGGCCGGCCGTGTAGTCCGCGAGCTCGGCCCGTCCGGCCGGCGCGAGGATCGCCGAGAGGTCCACCAGGCCGCCGACCACGCCGTCCTCGAGGTCGTGCACGGAGTAGGCGACGTCGTCGGCCCAGTCCATGATCTGCGCTTCCAGGCTGCGCCGGCTCTCGGGAGCGCCCGCGCGGACCCAGTGGAACGCCRCCAGGTCGTCGTCGTAGACGCCGTACTTGCGCGCGGCCAGGTCCGGCTGGGCGCAGCCGGAGCCCGCGCCGGTGGCACTCTGCGGCCGCGGCCAGGGGTACTTCAGCGTCGCGTCGAGGGTGGCCCTGGTCAGGTTCAGCCCGCCGGGTGCCCCGGTCTCGTCGACGGTCTTCGCCTCGAGCCTCGTCAGCTCGCGGAAACTCTGCGCGTTGCCCTCGAACCCGCCGCAGGGTGTCGCGGCGATGTTGAGCGCCCGCTCGCCGTTGTGACCGAAGGGAGGGTGACCAAGGTCATGCGCGAGGCAGGCGGCGTCCACCAGGTCGGCGTCGGCGCCGATTGTCGCGGCGAGTTCCCGGCCAATCTGCGCCGTTTCCAGAGAGTGCGTGAGTCGGGTGCGGGGGAAGTCGTCGTCCAGCGGCCCCATGACCTGCGTTTTTGCCGCAAGTCTCCGCAAGGCACTCGAATGCAACACGCGGGCACGATCCCGGGCGAACGCACCTCGATCGTCCGGTGTAGCCTTCGGGCGCTCGTCCAGTCGACGCTCCACGTCCGCGTCGTCATACCAGGTCACCATGGATCCAACCTCGTCGGTTGAGCATTTCGAGAGGAACCCGCTACCTGGGGTCGACGCAGCGACCATACTTTGTGCCGCACCCCCTAGCGTTCCAGTAACAACGGCCGCCGGGCGCGCGAAGAAGATCGTTTTCGCGCACCGTTTGGCCACCTAGCACTCGGCCCGGAGGCCCGCCGTGAACAACATCGTCAAGTATTTGATCATCGCCTTCGTGCTGTTCTTCGTGGTGACCCAGCCGGACAGCGCGGCGAGCATCATCTCCAAGGGCATCGACGGGCTCCAGTCCATCGGCAACGGTGTGTCCGACTTCGTCACCCAGACCGCCCTGTGATCGGCGCCAGGCACCGGTCCTCCCCCGCCCGTCAAGCCAGTCGGCCCGGGTATGGACGGTGGGGGTGGGGTGTGGGCGCAGGCTGGCGGTCTGGCCAGACCGATCGGTGACGTCACCCGCGGCGCGCGGCGGCTGGCGCCGCGCGTCGGGCCCCATCGGCCTGCCCGCTCGGCGGGGACCGCGGGCGCGAGCGAGGGTTCGCGGCTCGGCCAGGCCGGCCGGGGACACCACCAGGGCGACGCTGTGGCTTCGCCACCGGGATCGCGCCGCGATCCCGCTCCTACATCCTGATCTGTCTGGGACACTGCCGCTGTGGTGAGACTTCGCCTTCCTGACCCCGCAAACCGCGACCTGAAGTACCTGGCCTCCCAGGAGCGGCTCGTTTCCATGGTCCGGCTGCACTGGGCCGTCCTGTTGCGCGTCTGCGCCGAGACCGCCGGCGCCATCGCGCTCGCGCTCGCGGTCAACATCTTCCTCGCGGTCCGCGGYGGCGGCACGTTCATCACCACGCTGCTGTGGTACTTCGCGCTGTTCATGATCCTCCGAGCCCTCTGGCGGATCACGGACTGGCACATGGACCACCTGATGATCACGGACAAGCGCCTGCTGAAGGTGTCCGGAGTCTTCGTCCGCAAGGCCCAGACGATGCCCCTCAGCAAGATCACCGATATGACCTACACACGGGACCCGCTGGGCCGCGTGCTCGGCTACGGCGAGTTCAAGGTCGAGTCCGCCGGCCAGGACCAGGCACTGAACAGGCTGCCCTACATCCCCAAGCCGGACCAGCTCTACATCACCCTCCTCGACATGACCTTCGGCGGCGGCCCCAAGCCGGCCGAGGACGACTAACGCGAATGGTCCCGCCACCCTTCGGGGCGGCGGGACCATTCACGGCACTGTGTCCGACTAGGCCAGCAGGGCCCGGGCGGCTTCGGCGATGTGCTTGGCGGAGATGCCCGCGAAGTCGAGCAGCTCCTCCGAGGTGCCGGAGCCGGGCAGCTCGCGCACGGCCAGGTGGCGCAGGCGCAGCGGGGCGCTTCCGTCGCCGAGTGCCTCCAGCACCGCGCTACCGACCCCGCCCTGCGGCCAGTGGTCCTCGGCGACGACGATCCGGCCGGCCGTCGCGTTCGCCGCCTCGATCAGCGTGGCCTTGTCGACCGGCTTGATCGAGTACAGGTCGATCACCCGGGCGGTGATGCCGTCCGCCGCGAGCGTGTCCGCGGCGGCCAGCGCCTGGTACAGGGTGACGCCCGCGCCGATGAGCGTGACCACGTCGGCATCCGAGCTGCGCAGCACCTTGGAGCCACCGGGCGCGAACTCCTCGTCCGGCCCGTAGAGCACCGGGTAGGCGCCCCGAGTGGTCCGCATGTAGCTGACGCCGTCGAGGTCCGCCATCGCCGCGACGAGCTTGGCCGTGCTGGTCGCGTCGCTCGGGTAGAGCACGGTCGACCCGCCGACCGCGCGGATCATCGCCAGGTCCTCCAGCGCCATCTGCGACGGCCCGTCGGCGCCGATCTCCACCCCGGCGTGCGAGCCGGAGAGCCGGATGTCGGCATGCGAGACCGCGGCCATCCGGATGAAGTCGTACGCGCGTGAGAGGAACGCGGCGAAGGTGGAGGCGAACGGCACGTAGCCGCGCACCTGGAGACCCACCGCGGCGGCGACCATCTGCTGCTCGGCGATGAACATCTCGAAGAACCGCTCGGGGTGGGCCTTCTTGAAGTCGTCGGAGTACGTCGAGTTGCTCACCTCGGCGTCCAGGGCGACGACGTCGCCGCGCGCGCCGACGGCCGCCAGCGCCTCGCCATAGGCCTTTCGGGTGGCCACCTTGGTGCCGATCTCCCACGTCGGCAGCGTGATCCGCACGTCGGCCAGCGCCGCCGGCCGGGGCAGCGACGGGCTGGGTACCGGGCCGCGCACGCGCAGGTTGCGCTCGCCGCCGAGTTCGGCGATGGCCCGCTCGGCCATGTCGGCCGGCAGCGGCTTGCCGTGCCAGCCCTCGTGGTCGGCGATCTCGCTGAACCCGTCGCCCTTGATGGTGCGGGCGATGATCGCGACCGGCCCGTTGTACCCGTCCGCCTCGGTGAGTGCCGCGTCGATCGCGTCGATGTCGTGGCCGTCGATCTCGATCGTCTTGACGCCGAAGGCGCTGATCCGCTGGGCGTAGGTCGCCAGGTCCCAGCCGAGCTCGGTCGGGCCGCGCTGGCCCAGGCGGTTGACGTCGATGATCGCGATCAGGTTCGACAGCTCGTAGACGGAGGCCTTGTCGAAGGCCTCCCACATCGAGCCCTCGGCCATCTCGCTGTCACCGCAGAGAACCCAGACCCGGTAGGGGCTCTTGTCGAGGTACTTGCCGGCGATCCCGACGCCGACCGCGTCGGGCAGGCCCTGGCCGAGGGAGCCGGTCGCCACGTCCACCCAGGGCAGCACCGGCGTCGGGTGGCCCTGCAGGCGCTGGCCGAACCGGCGGTAGCCGGTCATCAGCTCCTCGTCGGTGATGACGCCGACGGCCTTGTAGACGGAGTAGAGCAGCGGGGACGCGTGCCCCTTCGAGAAGATCAGATGATCGTTCGCCGGGTCGGCCGGGTTGTCCCAGTCGTAGCGCAGGTGACGGCCGACCAGCACGGCCAGCAGGTCGGCCGCCGACATTGATGACGTTGGATGTCCGGAACCCGCCGACGTGCTGGATCGGATCGAGTCGACCCTCAGCTGCCGGGCGAGTTCGCGGACCGTCTCCAGATCGGCCACGCCCACCGCTTCGGACACGGGACTTGCCACGCCTGCCTCCTTCATAGCGACGCCCGTGGCAGGTCCACATCGACCCGCCCGTCGTCGCACTACCCGGCGTCTAAGCGTTCCGAACCGTACCAGCGCCGCCGATGGCCACCCGCCCGCCAAGCCACCAGGATGTGCGTCACATTCCAGGTTCCGGCGGCCTCTGGCGGCACGACGAGAACCAGTTGCGCATCGCTCGCCCCTGGGAAGCCGTGCCGACCGCGAGCAGCGGCCCMGGTCACGCCAGCCAGGCCAGCCAGGGTTTACGTCGCCCCCGGACGCCGCATGGCGACCAGCGAACCACACCGCCGGACCGCCACGACAGACCTCACGTGAAGTTTGTTGGAGCAAGCAGCAAATTGGCCGCGGCCGACATTCCGTTGGCATGACCGAACATCAAGGTAAGCGCGGACAGTGGCCGGTGAGCCTCGTTAGACGGCGGGATGGCTGGCGCCAGACGGGGTCGCGCGGTGGAACATCTGGTAGAAGCGGTATCCGATCGCCTCGCGGATGATGTAGCGGGCCTGGGTGTCCCATCCCCGGTTCGCCGGGCCCGTACGGGTCGGTGAGGTGGTCGCCTTCAGGCCCAGGTCACGGGCCATGGCCACCGAACGCAGGCTGTGCCAACGGTCGGTGACGACCACCGCGCTGCGCAGCGACCGGGTGTTCATCTCCCCGGCGGCGGCGACCAGCGACTGGAGCGTGTCCCGTCCCTCCGGCACCGCCAGCACCTTCGAGGCTGGTATGCCCTGTTTGACGAGGTAGGACGCGCCGACGCCGGCCTCGGAGAACGGGTCGCCGGGGATCCGCCCACCCACGGTGATCACCAGTGGGGCGACGCCCGCGCGGTAGAGCTCGGCGGCGTGGTCCAGCCGGGCCGCGAAGACCGCCGACGGGCGGCCGTTGTACTGCGACGCGCCGAGCACGACCAGGGCGTCCGAACGCGGCCGGTTGTCCTGGCTGCCGACCCACCACACCTGCCCGATGGTGACCAGGGTGAAAACGATCACTCCGACCAGGAGTGCGAGCACGCCGCGCGCCAGCCACAGCCACCAGGGCGCGCGCAGCCCGCGCAGCAGACCCGGCCGGCGGCGTGGCGTGGACGCGGGCTCTGGCGTCGTCGGGGCCGTGGGCGTGGCCGTGAGCGACTCGGCGCTCGCGGCCGGCGCCTTGCCCGTCGCGCGACGACCTAGGGTTCGGATCACTGGACTCCTCCGCCGCAGACCCTATCGGCCCGACCTGTACCGCTTCGCGTGGGACACCCGCTCGGCCCGCGAGGACGCCTCGCGTCCGGATAGTCCATGCTGGTCTGCATTCCCCGTCCGCCGCGGATCACGCCCAGGGACAGGTGTGATCGCGCCCGGAAGTGGGCTTTCGCGGGACGGCTCCCGCCAGTCGGGTGATCCACTGAACCGAAGATGAACATCACATGACAAGGCAACCGGCAGTCGCCCCCGCGACATGCGCGGCGGCCCGATGTTTGCCACGATGCGCCGCGAAACGGTCCTACGGTGCGATCCGCCCCGGCGTTCGACATACAGACACCTGACCCGCAGACGACGCACGCAGACAACAGAGGAGGCCGGCAGGTGGCCACTGGTCGCGGCAACGGCCGCGTCGTAGGTCCGATCCTCGCCGCGCTGCTGGTGTTCGGGGTGGTGGGGCTCGCGATCATCCCCCGGCTCACCGGCGGCAAGGACGGCGGCGGGCAGGGCGGCGAGCTCACCGACATCCGCATCCTGGCCGGCTCGGAGACGCAGGCCTACCTCACCGATCCGGACGTCACCAAGCGCCTCAAGGACCGCGGGTACCGGTTGGCGGTCGACACCGCGGGCTCCCGCGACATCGTGAAGCGCGACCTGACCGGCTACGACATCGCGCTCCCGTCGAACTCCCCGCAGGCCGACCAGATCAGGCGCGACAAAGCCATCACCCGCGCGCAGTACGTGCTGTTCTTCACGCCGATCGCGATCGCGACCTTCACGAAGATCGTGAGGCCCCTCACCGCCGAAGGGGTCATCAAGACCGACGGAAACGTCCCCTACTTCGACATGCGCGGCTACCTCGACCTGGTAGCCGCGGACAAACGCTGGTCACAGCTCAAGGACAACCCCGACTACCAGAACTCCGGGTCGGTGCTCATCAAGTCGACGGACGTCCGCTCCTCGAACTCGGCGGCCGTCTACCTGGCGATCGCCTCCTACGTCGAGAACGGCAACCAGGTCGTGAGCGACTCAGAGACGGCGGAGAAGCTGGGCCCCCAGCTCGCGAAGCTGTTCACCCTTCAGGGCTACACGGACCCGTCCACGGAGGGGCCGTTCAACGACTACCTGTCGATCGGGATCACCAAGACGCCGATGGTCATGATCTACGAGTCGCAGTTCCGAGCACGCCAGATCGCGGGCGACGAATCGATCAGGGACGGYCGAGTGCTGGTGTACCCGAGCCCGACGATCTACGCGAAGCACACCGCGGTCCCCCTGAACGACAAGGGCGACGCCGTCGCGAAGCTGCTGGCCACCGACCCGGAGCTGCAGCGGCTCGCCGTCCGCAACGGCTTCCGCACCTCCAACGCCACCCAGCCAGCCGGCAACTCGGGCGACGGTGGCGCCGCGCCGCCGCCGCAGCTGGCCAACGTCGTCGAGCCGCCCACTCAGAAGATCTCCGAACTGATGATCAAGAAGATCGACGAGGCCTACGGATGAGCCGCGGAATCACCTCGGGGTCCCGGTGCCGCCGGCAGCGGCGGTCGGTCGGCGCTCTTGGCGCGTTCGGAGCGCTCGTCACGGCGGTCACGCTGCTCGTCGGCTGTACCGACGGCGGCTCGGGCGGCCCGGACACCAGCACCTCGTCGCCCCCGCCGCCCAGCAAGGCGGGAACGTTGCGCATCCTCGCCGGCTCCGAGCTGAAGGACCTCGAGCCGCTGCTGCCCGACCTGAAGAAGGCGACGGGCATCAGCGTCACGTTCAGCTACACCGGCACCCTCGACGGCGCGGACAAGATCCTCCACGGCGCCGCGGACGCGGACGCCGCGTGGTTCTCCTCCGACCGCTACCTGCGCCTCCTGCCCGGCGGCGCGGCCAAGGAGCTGGTCCGCACGCCGGTGATGCTCTCCCCGGTGGTCCTCGGCGTACGGACGCCGCTCGCGCAGCAGTTCGGCTGGACGGGCGACGCGCAGGTCACCTGGGGCGACATCGCCACGAAGGTCTCCTCCGGCCAGCTCACCTACGCCATGACCAACCCGGCGGCCTCCAACTCCGGTTTCTCCGCGCTCGTCGGGGTGGCGGCGGCCTTCGCCGGCACCGGTGACGCGCTGCAGGTCGCCGACATCAAGACGGCCCCGCTCAAGAGCTTCTTCTCCGGCCAGGTGCTCACCGCCGGCAGCTCCGGCTTTCTGACCGACGCCTTCGTCAAGGCCCCCGCCGCCAGCGTCGGCGCGATGATCAACTACGAGTCGGTGCTGCTCACCCTGCAGCGCTCCGGCGCCGCGGGGCCCATCACGATCATCCGCCCCCACGACGGTGTCATCACGGCCGACTACCCGATGGCGCTGCTCGCCGACAACCGGCGCGACGAGTACACCCGCGTCGTCACCTGGCTGCGCTCCCCCGAGGCCCAGCGCCGCATCCAGAACGACACCAGCCGCCGGCCAGCGGTTCCCGGCGTCAAGCTGGACGCCCGCTTCGGCACYGGCACGCCGGTCGAGCTGCCGTTCCCGGCCACCCAGCAGGTCGCCGACCAGCTGCTCGCCGCCTACTTCGACGAGTACCGCCGCCCCACGCACGCCATCTACGTGCTGGACGTGTCGGGCTCCATGGAGGGCGACCGGCTGGCCTCGCTCCAGCAGGCGCTCGTCGGGCTGACGGGGGCGGACGACAGCCTTTCCGGCCGGTTCGCCCGGTTCCGCGGCCGGGAGCACGTCACCATGATCACGTTCAGCAGCCAGGTGACCGGCACCCGTGACTTCACCATCACCGACCCCAGACCCGGCTCGCCGGACCTGAAAGCCATCACCGACTTCGCCGGGTCGCTGCGGGCCAACGGCAACACCGCCGTCTACAGCGCGCTCGACGCGGCGTACGACAAGGCGGCGCAGGCGACCAAGGCCGACCCGAACGCGCTGACGTCGATCGTGCTGATGACCGACGGCGAGACCAACAGCGGTCTCGACGCCGACCAGTTCACCACGCGCTACGACGCCCGGCCGTCCACGGCCCGTGCCGTGCGCACGTTCGCGGTCGTCTTCGGCGAGGCGGACCGCGACGCGCTCACCACCATCGCCACCAGCACCGGCGGCGCTGTCTTCGACGCCACCGCGCCGGGGGTGTCCCTCTCCGACGTGTTCCAGGAGATCCGTGGCTACCAGTAGGCACCGCGACCAGGACCGCGACCAGAACCGCCAGGTCGCTGGCGGTGGTGGCGGTGGCCTCATGGGCTGGCTCGGATCCGGCCGCAACATCCTCGGGTGCGTCGGCGCGCTGGGCGGCGTCGCGCTCGGGGTCGTCGGGGCCGTCCCCGCGCCCTGGTGGCCGTTCGGCGTCGCGGCGCTCTACGGGGCGGGCGTGCTGGCGTTCCCCCGCCGGGCCGCGAGCGGCCCCGGTGTCCTGGACGACCTCGGCGATGACGACGACGGGGCCGACGTCGAACGGCTGCGGGCGGCGGCCCAGGCACACCGGAAGTCGCTCATCGGCCGGGCCCCGACCGAGGTGATCCGTGCGACCGAGCGGGTCACCGGCGCGCTCGACGAGCTGTTCGACCGGCCGGAGCTGCTGCGCCGGGGCTCACAGGAGACCGACCTCGTCGAGCGGCTCGTGGACGACTACCTGCCGACCGCGCTGAACACCTACCTGAGCCTGCCGCGGACCTTCGCCGGCACACACCAGCTGCCGGACGGGCGCACGCCGCGGCAGGTGCTGCTCGACCAGCTCGCGCTGCTGGAGCGGGCCGTTCGCGAGGTCACCGAGGACGCGAGCAACGGCGAGACGAGTCGCCTGCTCGCCCACGAGCGCTTCCTGGCCGACCGGTTCGGCCCGAACGCCCTTGAGATCCCCGACCGACCCGCGCCGGCGTCCGGGGCGGGAGCCGAGGCCGGGGCCGCGGAGACGAGGCCCTTCCCGCCCGACCCGGCGGGATGACGGACCCGGCGACGACACGAGCCTGGCCACTCCGGCTCAGCCGGCTCGGGGCATGAAGAACGGCGCCGTCCGGAAGCTCGGGGGGTACTACCGGTCGACGCCGTTGTACTCGACGGTAGCAAACTTGTCCCCCGAATGTCCCGGTCGTGTCCCCCAAATGTCCGTGGGATCGCACACCTCGGAGACAATGCCTGCCGGCGCCTACATCGGGCCGAGCTGGGCGTTCAGGTAAGTAACGATCTTGTCGAGGGAGATGCGCTGCTGGGCCATCGAGTCGCGCTCGCGGATCGTCACCGCCTGGTCGGTCAGCGTGTCGAAGTCGACGGTGACGCAGTACGGCGTGCCGATCTCGTCCTGACGGCGGTAGCGGCGGCCGATGGCCTGCGAGTCGTCGTACTCGACGTTCCAGTGCCGGCGCAGCTKGGCGGCGAGGTCCTTGGCGACCGGTGAGAGGTCGGCATGCCGGGACAGGGGCAGCACCGCGACCTTCACCGGGGCCAGGCGCGGGTCGAGGCGCAGCACGATGCGGCGGTCCACGCCGCCCTTCGTGTTCGGCGCCTCGTCCTCGTCGTAGGCGTCCAGCAGGAAGGCGAGCGTGGCCCGGTCGACGCCAGCCGCTGGCTCGATGACGTACGGGGTGTAGCGAACGCCGGTGGCCTGGTCGAAGTAGGAAAGCTCCGCGCCGGAAGCCTTCGCGTGCGAGGTCAGGTCGAAGTCGGTGCGGTTCGCGATGCCCTCCAGCTCACCCCACTCCAGGCCGGCGAAGTTGAACCGGTACTCGATGTCGACCGTGCGCTTCGCGTAGTGGGCGAGCTTCTCCCGCGGGTGCTCGAAGTGGCGGATGTTGTCCGGCTTCATGCCGTGCTCGGTGTACCACTTGGTCCGCTCGGTGATCCAGTACTCATGCCAGGTCTCGTCCTCGCCCGGCGGCACGAAGAACTCCATCTCCATCTGCTCGAACTCGCGGGTCCGGAAGATGAAGTTGCCCGGGGTGATCTCGTTGCGGAACGACTTGCCGATCTGGCCGATGCCGAACGGCGGCTTGCGCCGCGCCGTCGACTGGACGTTGGCGTAGTTGATGAAGATGCCCTGCGCGGTCTCGGGGCGCAGGTAGGCCAGGCCCGAGGCGTCCTCGACCGGGCCGAGGAAGGTCTTGAGCAGGCCGTTGAACAACTTCGGCTCGGTGAACTTGCCGCGGGTGCCGCAGTTCGCGCAGACGACCTCGGACAGGCCGGCCGGCTTGCGGCCGTGCTTGGCCTCGAAGGCCTCCTCGAGGTGGTCGGCGCGGTAGCGCTTGTGGCAGTTCGTGCACTCGGTCAGCGGGTCGGTGAAGACCTCGACGTGACCGGAGGTCTCCCACACCTCCCGCGCGAGGATGACGCACGAGTCAAGGCCGACGACGTCCTCCCGGCCCTGCACGACCRCCTTCCACCAGGCGCGCTTCACGTTGTTCTTCAGCTCGACACCGAGGGGTCCGTAGTCCCAGGACGCACGCAGACCACCGTAGATCTCGCTCGACGGGAACACGAGGCCCCGCCGCTTGGAGAGGCTGACGATGGTGTCCATCAGGTCGGATGTGCCTGCCACGGGACCCTGCTCCTTAACCACACTGACGTCTCGTCGTCGAGGCGATGTACAGGGGTCCAGCCTACGGACTCGGACGCCCACCCGGTGACGGCCCGCGCCGGCACCGCGCCGGAGCCAACCCGGCGCCCCGGCCGGGGGCCTAGATCGCGTCGAGGTCGAGGTACTCGGCGAGCCAGGCGCGCAGGCGCTCGCCGTCGACCAGCTCCAGGCGGTTCTTCGCGGCGAACTCCCAGGACGACGGGCCGAAGCCCGACGTCGTCACCAGGATCCCCTTGATCGCGTCGCGGTCGTGGACGGTGCCGGCGAGCTCGCGCACGTAGTGCGCCGCCACGGTGCGCTTCAGCCGCTTCACCGAGATCACGATGAGCCCGCTGGCGAGCGGGTCGTCGGAACGCACCTCGACGTCGACGCCGCCGTCACCGGAACGCCCGGTGCGCTGGGTGGTGTAGCCCATCCCGGTGAACAGGTTCGCGACCAGCTGCTCGAAGTCGTACGGGTCCATCGCCAGCAGGTCCAGCGGCGCCCGCCGCGCGACCCTGGCGACGGGCCGCACGTGCAGCAGCCGGCTGGCGCCCGCCCAGCCGCGCCAACCGCCTGAGCCGTCGCCGCCGGCCTCGCCCGCGCCGTTGGTGTCGTCGGAGTCGTCGCCACCTCGGGCACGCGCGCCGTCCCAGCCGCTGGACCGCCGGGCCACGGGGCTGGGACGGTCGGCGGAGCCAGCGCCCGGGGTGGCCGCGGGCTGGCGAGGCCAGGCCGGCCAGGCCCCGGTCGGGGAGGCGACGATCTCGGTCGGGGCATCGGAGGGGTCGACACCCCCGCCCGCTCCCCAGGGGGACGGCGCGTAGGGCCTGGTCGGGGCGATGGGCTCGGCCGGGCGCGCGACCGGGCGGCGTGGCACCTCCGGCGGGGCGGGCGGCAGGGGCAGCGTGGGCGGCAGGGGGGCGGCGGGCCGGGTACGGAGCTCCGGCGGGGCGGGCCGGACGGGCGTGGGGGCCTGCTCGACGCGGACGCCGTGCTCGGTCAGCAGCGCGGCGGTGCCCGCCTCCCAGCCCTGCGAGACCGCGCGCACCTTCCAGCCGCCGCCGCGCCGGTACAGCTCGACGAGCACCATGCAGCGCTCGCCGCCCCCGGCGACGACCCGGTGGCTCGCCGCCCAGGCGGCGCCGGCGCCGGTGCCAGGGCCGTCCCAGGCCGACTCACCGGCCACCTCGACCCGGACGCGCAGGCCGGCGTCGTCGGTGAACGTGCCGGTCCAGCCGTCATCCAGCCCGGCGGCGACGACCACCGTCTCGACGTCGTCCGCGAGGTCGCCCAGCTCGATCCGCACGCGCTGGTCGTCGACCTGCCACAGGCAGCCGTCCGCGGAGCGGCGCTGGTTGTAGAAGACCAGGTCGCCGTCATCGCGGACCCGCCGCTCGCCGGTCAGCTCGAGCGTGAACAGGTCGACGGCGTGGGCTGGCAGGCTCGACGCGAGCGACACCCGCACCACGGGGCTCGGCACCGCGGTGTTCGCGCCCTTCGCGAGTTCCAACCACTCCCCCACGATCAGGCCATAACGGCGCCGGAACGGCCAGCTTAGGCAGCCTATCCGGGCCAAGGTCCCAAGTTAGGGACGAATCCGGCGTCCTCCATCGACCCGCCGGGACGCCGACGAGGCCGGGGCTCCCCGGACACGCCGACCAACTACTTCCCGCGGTCATACAGACACGGCTCAGCGCCCCTGAGCGGCGCGAGCCAAGCCCATCAGCACCCCCCAAGGGGCCCCACCTCACGTGCCCCGCCGTCGCGCTACGCCTCCCACCCCGAACTGTGTCGGATGGGCCTGCCTATAGAGGAATGTGTCTCAAGGCATACGATGAGTTGGATCATTGGTCTGTTGGTGGCGACGGTTCTTGGTTGGCCACTGGTGGCGGGTCAAGGGTAGCCGGTTCGGGGGGTAGGTGGACTTGGCCGAGAAGTGTGCGTAGGCGGCTGGCGACGTCGGGGGGTACTGGTGGGGCGGTGTCGACGGCCTTGCGGATGGCGTCGCGTTGGGCGGCTAGGAGGGCGGCTACGCGGGCGTCGTGGGTGGAGTCGGGGACGTCGTGGTCGGTTGGCTCCGGGGTGGGCGCGGACGCGGGCGCGGTCACGGTGGGGTTCTTTCTCGGCGCCGTGCGGGGTGCCGTGGTGTTGGGGGTAACGGGTAACGGCGTGCTCGGCGCCCGGAGCCGTGTTTTGGGCTGTTTCTGGCTGTCGGGGCGGGTCGCGGTTACCGGTTACGGGGTGGTGTTGGTGCTGGTCATCCCTGAAGGAGCGGGGCCGGTCAAGACGATGCTGGGATCTGTTTTGRCTGGTTGTGGGCGTGCGGGGGTTGGCCGCCGTGGGGTCGGCGGCGTGTGGGAGGGGCAGGCAGCTGTGCCTGCCGTTGTGTGCTGCCCGCGGGTTCGCAGAGGCTCCGGGGTCAGGGCCCGTGGGCCCCGGAGGGGACCCGGTCGCCGTAGGCGATGCGTGAGCAGCCTTGACGCTGGAGGGGCGGGCCCGCACGCTGCGTCGCGGACCCCACGGCGGCCGGCCGGGTGACCGAGATTTGGCGTGGGGTTTGGGTGCGGCCGTCAGGCCGCTCGACTGCTGTATGTGTCTGAACTGGGAAACGGTTTCCTTTCAGACGGGTAGGGGTGGTGCGGTTTCGTCTCCATCCCGAATCGGTGTCGGGGGCAGGTTCGGCTGCCAGTCATCCCTTCGCCCATGGGGGCATGGAGCGTTGCGACCGCGGTCGGCGGGGGTCAATCAGAGCGGCGACCACGCCACCGGGGTGGGGGTCATGACCAGCACGGCCACGCCGCCGACCGGGACCGGAC
>NZ_MOMC01000124.1 GCF_001983105.1 Pseudofrankia asymbiotica
TTGTCGTGCGTACTGGCAGCGGCCACGACCACCGCGACCAGCAGGCCCAGGGTGTCGGTGGCCACGCCCCGTTTGCGCCCCGGGCTGCGCTTGCCCACGTCCAGCCCTGTGGTCTCCTTCGGCGCGTTGACCGAGGCCCGGACCGTCTGTGCGTCGAGGACCACCGCGCTCGGGTCAGCGTCCCGGCCCCGGGCCTCGCGGACCTGCCAACGCAGCAGGTCGTGGAGCACCTGGTCGGTGCCGTCGTCGCGCCAGGCGCCGAAGTAGTAGTACACCGCGCTGTGCGGGGGCAGGTCGTGCGGCAGGTAACRCCACTGGACCCCGGTCCGGTCCTGGTAGCGGATSGCGTTGACGATCTCCCGCAGCTCGTAGCGGCCCCCGACGCCCGAGGCCGACCGGTGTCGTGCCTTCCACCCGTCCAGCACCGGGCGGATCAGGTCCCACTCCTCGTCCGAGAGATCACTGGGGTACGGCTTGCGTTCGGCCATACCTTCCAGCACACCGCAACCACCCAGAACCGCAACCCGACAACCCGACCATCAGACCCGCGACCAGGCGAAACAGACATCAAGCCGCTACCGCTCACCTGTTACATCAACCGACGGAACACCCTCTAATGTCTGCCGCTGCCGCGTACCGCTGAGCTCCTGGGCCGTGGCTGATACGGCGGCCGGTCCGTGGGGGGCGCCGCACCTGGCCCGCATGGGCGCTGTTCGTCTGATGCCTACGCCGACGCCGACCGGGCAGCTACCGCTGGTGGGTGCGGCCGGGACGTCGGTTGCGGGTCCATAGCTTCCGGTCCGAGCCGAGACGATGGTGTGGTGCCACACAATGCCACCGCGGCTTGTAGGGGTAACCGTCTTCATCCCATGCCCAGTGCCATGCCGGCCGGTTCTCATGCGCATAGAAGACTATCGACGTGAGCTTTTTGGTAAGCCTTATCTTTGATTCCCAGGCACTTATCTCCAGAGCATGCCGGGGTCAAATGCGAAAATTCCACCGTCAGGTCCAACTGCTTGGCTGGCGGTTTGCGGCATTCCCTTTTCCTGGCTAGGATGAACGCATGTTCGAAACGCGGGGCGATTGTTCGGGGGGTGGCGCCATGCCGTTGTCCCAGAACTCCTCGGCCACGGACAGCGCCCCGGCTGTCGCGATGGACGCGGCGCGACCGGATCGGGTCTCACGGCTGGCGGGTCCTGGGCGTAACCGGTCGGCCCAGCGGGGGGCTTCGCGACGTCCGGYGTCACGTGCCGACACAAGGCCACGGCGGGCCGGGACGGGGCCGGCAGCGGGCTCGGTCGATGCGGTGGACGTCCCGGGCACGCGGTGTCCCGCCAGCTCGCCAACCTCCAGCGACACCTCCGCCGCCCCGGCGACGTCCCTTCCGTCTCATGGCAGGGCCGTCGCCGGCACCGCCGACCCCCAAGCACCGACCGCCACGTCATGAAACAGGGTTGAGGATGACATTTCCTGCACTCGTGCAGAGGGGGGCCGTGGTCGCGGGTCCGCGGTCGTGGCTAGTTGGCACGACGGGCAGGGCGAGCGTCGCGATGATGCGGGCGTGGATGACTGGCCGGACCAAGTCCCGTCTCCGCGGCTTGTCGCCGCGTGGTGGGTGCTGGGCACGGTGCCGGCGGAGCGGATCCCTCTCTGGGCGGCGCACTGGCTGGTCGTGGGTTACGACGGCGAGGCCCTCGTCGAACTCGCGGGGCTCAGTGGGCGTGACCCTGGTCCCGTCCACGAACTGCTCGGGGTAGCCCTGGGTGACTGCGGCCTGGATGGGTCCGACCTCGACACCACGGAGCGAGGCCGGAAACGCGCGGCCGCCATGACCGCCATGACCGCCTTCACCGCCATCGCCGAACTACACGCCCAGGGACGCGCGACCGAACAGTGGGTCCTCGACAAGATCTACGAAATGGTCGAAAACGACAGGATGGTCGGCCCCGACCCTGGTCAGTCAGTCACCAGCCTGCCACTGGGTCGGCTTTACCTCCTCGCCGATGAACGGGAGTCCCCGCGACTCCCAGCTGATGATCACATGCGAGCGATCGTTCAGCAGGCGTGCCGCGAGCAGCTGGCCGCGGCGTTCGACCATCCCGCCCCGGCCCGAGCCGACCGGCCAGCCGGCACGGAGGCAGTGCCGAGGAGTTGAACCGTCCGGGGACGCTGACAGCCGCGTGGTCAAAAATCACCGGCACGCTCGCTCGACCGGGCGGCCATTGGAGGCAACCCGCAGGTCGTAGCCRCCGCCGCCAAGCCACAGGTGGAGGTCTTACCCAAGATCGAGGGTGGCAATTGGTGTGGCTGCGCGGACCGAGTGTTGATCTCTACCGCGCCAGGCCGCTTCTTCCTGATTGAAGAACATCGCGTTGACGGTGATGAGCCTGCCGGCAGCGGTGGCCACCCATAGCAGCCGGTGATCTGGTGGGATCTTGAGTGCGGCTTGGCACGCTGCTCCCGGTTTTCCCACCAGACAATCAGATGCAGACGCCCATCCGCGGCTCTCTGGCGGCGAACCCGCAGGTCATAGTCCTCTGCGCGAAGCCACAAATGTAGGCCTTGACCACACCCCCGGATGGCAACTCCACCAACCCCAACCAGGCCACTTCACCTGGAGCACCCTCACCGGCCACACCCACCACGTCAACACCAATTCCAACGACGAAGAAGGCCACCTCCCGGAGGAAGACCCCCACCCCTGGACCACCAGCCCCACCAGCACGACGTCCGACACCCAGACCATCACCCGGGACCTGCCGAGCAGCCGGTCCATAGCCGACGGGCCCTGCCCGTTCTAAAACCCAGGGACACGACCCCACCACCCGGCCCATCCACCACGGACACGAGCCCATCTAAGCCCGCGCCCTCGGTCGAGCTGACCATCTGGGAGCTTCCGCTCCATTACCAGGCGCATTTCCACTACGAGGGGCGTCCCGCCTGAGGTCGGGCGGTCCGGCGGCCGTTGACGCCGGCGCTCGCGGCATGACCGCCGGTGGGAGTGCCGGTGGGAGTGCCGGTCGCCGACTGGCTCATTCGTCTCTCCCTTTCGGTGGCCACGGTCTGCTACCAGCGGACGAGGCCCAGCGTCGTCAACGCCTTAGCCGTCGGCAGCTCGCGAGGTGATGCTGTGGGGTTGGAGCCGGAGGCGCGTGCGCGCCCGGGTCGGTCCGGTGTCCCTAACCGACCTCGGCCGAGGAAGGGAATTCCGCCGTGGTCCAACGCCAATCTCGCATGCTCGGCGCCGAGGATTCGCACAGCGCTGGTGCTGGCGCCGGTTCGAACAGCGCTGACGCCGGCGCGGACGCTGGCGAGCGCGCGCCCCGGCGAACCGTCGCGATCCTCGTCCACGGGGACGCGCTACTGACCTGGCTTGACTGACCGAGACGTGGGCGCCGGCGGCGTCAGCCACCGAGCACGTTCCCGATCGCGGTGGCGGAGAGCAGGCCGATCGCCGGGTTCAGGCAGGCGTCCGCGCCGGCGAGCGGGATGAACCTGGACCCGCCGCCACCGGGCGGGGTGACGCGCACGCCCGCGGCCGGTCCGTAGGTGCCCTTGTCGAGGCAGCCTTCCAGCGCGCCCGCGTCCGCGGCGGCGAGAGTGAAGCCCGTCGTGCCCCCCGGCCGCAGCGTCACCGCAGCGCCGGGGGCGCCGGAGCGGTCCGACGACGCTCCGAGCTGGTGGCCGCGCTGGTCGACATAGGCCACGGTCGGATATCCGGAGATCAGGCAGGTCCGGTCGCCGTTGTAGGTATAGGTGATCGTCCGGTAGTTGGTCCCGGCGGTGCCCCCCTCGGAGGTCACGGCCGGGACCAGGTCATCGGACGCGCAGCGGCTGACCGGCTGGTCGGCCGGCCCCTCGGCCGCCGCGACCTCAGCTCCGGCCCCTGCGGCTCCGGCCCCTGCGGCACCTACCGACAGAACGCCCATCAAGATGACATTGGCTGTCCTTCGCATTGTTCTCCCCCTTCGTGCGCCGGCTCCGAACCGCGCGTCGGCGTGGAGACCGCCGAGTCGGTTCTCACCGCCGGTTCGCCAGCTCCCAGTGCGCTACATGGAGATCGACCACACCGGCAGCCTCCCCGCCTGGACCAACAGCGAACACGGAGAGTGACAGTCCGGGGACAACGACCCTTGTGGGGCGGCTGGCCCGTGTCACCGTTGACACCGCCAGCCCCGCCAGCCCCGCCAGCACCGCCAGCACCGACGGCACCGACGGCACAGCGGCGCCGCGGCCGGCCTGATCTTCGGTGAAGGTCGTTCAGGCGGCGGTGGGTCCGAACTGTTCGACGAAGCGGCCGGTGAACAGGTCGACGCCCTTGTACTCGGAGACCGTCGCGGCCGGGACGACGGCCGGGCCCTCGGGCGTGGGCATCTGCCCGACGCCGCCGCTCGGCCCGAGCGGCAGCAGGATGATCGGATGTGGCAGTGGCTGGTAGGTGGCCGTGGGCCGCTCGCCCCGCAGCTGGGCGGTGATGTTCGCCGCCACGACCTCCGCGTGCCGCAGGGCGTAGGCGGCCATCTTGTCCTCGGCGACATCGGTGAGGTCGCCGACCGCGTAGACATGGCCATGCCCCGCGACATTCAGGGTGTCGCTCACGGCGACCTCGCCCCGTGCGGTGAGGGTGGTGAGCCGGCCGTCGGCGAGGTAGTCGCTGTTGACGCGCGCGCCGTGGGCCTGGAACCAGATGTCGGCGGTGATCTCGGCGCCGCCGGTCGTGGCGACGGTGAACGCCCCGGCCCGGCCGGCCTCGGTCGGCGGCGGCGCCGTCAGGCTGGTTCCCAGGCGCAGCTGGATGCCCATGCCATCGAGCTGGCGGCGCAGGTCGTCGCGCAGCTCCGGCTCGAAGCCCGGCAGCAGGCTCTCGGCGGGATCGACGACGGTCACGGACTTGTTCGGCCAGGCTTCCTTGATCTCGCCGGCGAACTCCAGCCCGACCGGGCCCGCACCGACGATCAGCACCCGTTCGGCGGCGGCCAGCTCCTTGTGGGTGTCACGCAGGTCCGCCAGCGCGTCCTCGGTGGCGTCGACCCTCGACTTGGCCGGGTAGGCGTAGCTGGAGCCGGTGGCGAGTACCAGGTAGTCCGCCCGCACGCGCCGGCCCGAGGAGAGGGTGACACCGCCGGGGTCCGCCGAGACCGCTCGCTCGCGAATCACCGTGCCCCGGGTCAGCATTGTGGCGAAAGGAAAGAACATCCTCGGGGCCCAGGCCGGCCGCACCAGTGCCCGCAGAGATCCGGCCGCGTTGACGAAGGCGTCCCGTGGATCGATGAGGACGACATCGGCCGCGGCCTCGAGTGCCTTGGCGACCGCCGCGCCGCCATAACCCCCGCCGACGACCACAACCGTACTGCTCATGATTCTCAGCTCCCATGGACACAGGGTCGGGCTCGACATCGCCGAGCCCCTTTTCCGACCCTTGCCAGTGGGCGCACGCCCAGGAAGGCCGCGCTGAGGGTGGTAGTGGCGGGGACACCAACACGGGCCGGGACGCTGTTACGGTCGGACGGTGAGCGACAACGAGCTCGGGCTCTTCCTGCGCACACACCGCGAGAAGATCGGCCCGGCCGAGGTCGGCCTGCCCACCGGACCGCGCCGCCGTGCCCCTGGGCTACGCCGCTCCGAGGTGGCGGCCCTCGCCGGCGTCAGCGTCGAGTACGTGATCAGGCTTGAGCAGGGACGCGACCGCCGACCGTCGCCGCCGGTGCTCTCCGCTCTCGCCGACGCGCTCCGGCTGACCATGAGCGAACGCCTCCACCTGCACCGGCTGACGAAGGCCGCCGATCCGGGATTCAACTGCCGGGGGCTGGGCAGCCCATCCCGCGTCGTCCGCCCGACCGTGCGGGCCCTGCTCGACCGCCTCGAGCCCACCCCCGCGGTGCTGCTCAACCCGCTCAGCGACATCCTCGCGCACACCGCCGGCTACGAACGGCTCGCCAGGCCCACGGGACTGTTGGACACCGCGCTGCCCAACCTCGCCCGGTACGTCTTCACCGACGGCCGCGCCCGCGCCGCATACCCCGACTGGGACCACGTCGCCGACGAACAGGTCGCGGCGCTCAAGCAAGGCCCGTTCCGTGCCCGCCCGGACATGGCGGCGTTCGCGGACGAGCTGACGGTCACCGCGGGCGAGGCCTTCACCCACCGGGTCGACGCGATTCCCAGCCTGGCGAAGACCAGCGGCATCCTGCGCCTCGCCCACCCCGGTGCCGGCGCGTTTCGGCTCGCCTACGAGACCCTCGAGCTCCCCGCCGACGACGACCAGCGGCTGATCGTCTACCTGCCCGCCGACGCGGCGACCGCCGCGGCGCTGGACCAGCTCGACCGCGACCGAACGCAGCCGCTGCGCCTCGTCGTTCGGTGACGCGGACCTCCGGTTGAGCCGGGCCCGCGGTTCGGCAACCTCAGGTCCGCGGCTCGGCAACCTCAGGTCCGCGGTTCGGCTACCTCAGGTCCGCGCGACCAGCCGGCGACGTAGCTCGGGGCGCAGGGACAGGTCCCCGGTCATGTGGGAGACGCCGGCGATGCCGGTGCCAGGGCACCACCTCGTCGATGCCGTCGGGAGTGGCGTCGTCGAGCACGACGTCAACGTCGGGCACGACGTCGGGCTTGACGCGGCTCCCATATTCGCGGGAGTGTACTGCCACTAATTTTCGCGGGAATCCGCTCCCACGAATCCGGCGCGCCGCGGCCCCTGGCCAGGCCAGCTCGGTGTCCGCCTTTCCTTCGCCGAGGCCACATCGGCCGTCGCCGTCCCCCCTCTCGACGCATCCGCCGGCGGCGCCGTGCCCGGCGCCAGCCCGGGCACCCAGCCACCCCAGGAGCAGACGCATGGAAGACGTCGACGACCTGCTCGCCACGGCACGCGCCGAGACCAGCCTGGAGAACTTCGGCGAGAACACGTTCAGAGAAGGCCTGGACCTGCTGGTGGACTCCTTACGCAGGGAGGCGAGACTGACCGCCGTCGGCGAGTTCGCCCTGCGCGACATCATCGTCCGGCTGCTGAAGACCCGCCTCCAGGTCGAGGACTGGTACCGCCGCCATCCCGAGATCGACGACGAGGTCATCGAACGCCCGCTGATCGGGCTGGGCCTCCCCCGCACTGGTTCCACGGCGCTGGCCGCGCTGCTGGGTGAGGACCCGCGGGCGCGTTCGCTGGTGCAGTGGCAGGCCGAGGAGCCCTGCCCGCCGCCCTCGACGGTGCCCGCCCCGGATCCACGGATCGCCCGCGCCCAGGCCAAGGCGGCCATGACGCGCGAGCTGTCGCCGAAGCTCGCCACGATGCAGCCGTCATCGCCGACCGGGCCGTTCGAGGACCACGACCTCATGGGACTCGACTTCAAGTCCCAGGTGTTCCAGGCGTTCGCGCAGATCCCGTCGTACTCGTCCTGGCTGCTCGACGCCGACCTGACATCGACCTACCGCTATGAACGCCGCGTGCTGAAACTGCTCCAGTGGGGCGTCGAGCGCCGGCCGTGGCGACTGAAATGCCCGACCCACCTGGTCTATCTCGGCCATCTCGACAAGGCGTTCCCGGACGCGCGTTTCGTGATGACGCACCGGGACCCGACGGAGGTCCTCGTCTCCGTCGCCGACGTGTACGCCACGGCGGCCGCGATGTTCAGCGACGAGGTCGATCCTCACTACCTCGCGGCCSTCAACGTCGCGCAGTGGTCCGTCGGCATGCGGCGCGCCTTGGAGTTCCGCGACGCGGGCCACGACGAGCGTTTCTTCGACCTGGACTTCCGCGCCGTGCAGAGCGACCCGGTCGGCCAGGTCCGGCGGCTCTACGCCTGGCTCGGCGAGCCCGTCACCGAGGCCTTCGAGACTGGCATGCGGCGCTGGTGGCACGAGAACGCCGAGAACCGGGAGGAGAACGTCCACCCGGACCCGGCCGACTTCGGCCTCGACCTGGACGAGGTACGGCCGCTGTTCGCCGACTACGTGGCGCGGTCCGCGCGGTGGACCGCGCCGGAGAAGACCTGACGAAAGGGGGCCACACGGTGGCCATGGACCTGACCGGCGGCCTCGACGAGGAACGGGAGTTCGTCTTCGCCAGGCAGCCCGACGACCCGGAGGCACGCGAGTCGGTCAACGCGTGGATCTGGGACGACGGTGGGACCTTCGGGATTCCACGCATCGGCGTGGAGGCCGTCGCCGACCAGTGGGACACCCACGACATCCAGGTCAACATCGGGTTCGCGGACGGGCGCGTGTACAACGTGTTCGGCCCGGGGCCGGTGCACGACCCGAGCGGGCCGGACGGCCGGGCGCGCGTCCTGGGTGCCGGGCCGCTGTCGTTCGAGCTGGTCGAGCCTTACCGCCACCTGCGCGTCCGGCTCGACGGCATGGCGCTCACGACCACCTCGGGAGCGCAGATCGGCGGCTGGACGCCGTGGGGCGGCGGCGAGCGGACACCCGTCAGAGCCGAGATCGACATCTATCCCGCCGCGCCGCCCTGGGAGAACGGTTCGACCAGCGAGGACGCGCGCCGCATCCTGGCGACCCAGGAGGAGGGTTACCTCATCGGCTATCCCTGGCGGTTCGAGCAGCTGTGCCGGGCCAGCGGGACCCTCACCATCGGCGACGAGGTCCACCGCCTCAGTGGCCACGCCAACCGCATCCGCCGGCAGGGGATCCGGCGGCTGGCCACGTTCTGGGGCCATGTGTGGCAGGCGGCGCTGTTCCCCAGCGGCCGGGGTTTCGGCTTCCAGGTCTATCCTCCGCGCGCGGACGGAAAGCCCACGTACAACGAGGGCTATGTGGTCGACGGCGGCGAGCTCGTTCCCGCCCGCGTCGTGCGCGCGCCCTGGCTGCGGACCCTGGAGGCCAGCGGTCAGGACGTCTCGGTCGCGCTGGAAACGGCGAAAGGCACGATCGAGATCGGCGGCGAGACGGTGCTCTCGACGTTCATGGTGATGCCGCCCGAGGTCGGCGGTGGCATGCAGCTCCAGCAGGGCCTGGCCCGTTACACCTGGGGCGGCGAGTCCGCCGTCGGCATGATCGAACGGTCGAGCACACCCGACCAGATGTCCTGACAGCGCGATCTCCACCCGGCCGCGATCGCGACCCGGCCGACCCGGGGCAGGTCCCCATGGGTTTGGATGGGACCGATGAGCCACGTAGAGGTCGCGCATGTCGAGTACTACCTGCCGGACGGGCAGGTGCTGCTCGACGACGCCTCGTTCCGGGTGGCGGACGGCGCCATCGCCGCGCTCGTCGGGGCCAACGGCGCCGGCAAGACGACGCTGCTGCGGATCATCGCCGGCGAGCTGGTGCCGCACGCCGGCACGGTGACGGTCAGCGGTGGCCTGGGGGTCATGCCGCAGTTCGTGGGCTCCGTGCGCGACGACCGGACCGTGCGCGACCTGTTGGTCTCGGTCGCGGTACCTCTCATCCAGAAGGCCGCACGTGCCGTCGACGAGGCCGAGGTGGCGCTCGTCGAACGCGACGACGAGGCGGCGCAGATGGGTTACGCGCAGGCCCTTTCCGACTGGGCGGACGCGCGTGGCTATGAGGCGGAGACCGTCTGGGACTTGTGCACGATGTCCGCGCTCGGCGTGCCCTACGAGAAGGCGCAGTGGCGCGCCGTGCGGACGCTGTCCGGCGGTGAGCAGAAGCGGCTCGTCCTCGAGGCTCTGCTGCGCGGCCCCGACGGGGTCCTGCTGCTCGACGAGCCGGACAACTATCTGGACGTGCCGGGCAAGCAGTGGCTCGAGGAACAGCTGCGTGCCACCCGTAAGACCGTCCTGTTCGTCTCCCACGACCGCGAGCTGCTCGTGCGCGCCGCGCAGCGGATCGTCAGTGTCGAACCGGGGCCGTCGGGAAGTGTCGTGTGGGTGCACGGCGGCGGCTTCGGCACCTACCACCAGGCACGCGCGGAACGGTTCGACCGGTTCGAGGAACTGCGGCGGCGCTGGGACGAGAAGCACGCGCAGCTGAAGAGGCTCGTCCTGGACATGCGGCAGTACGCGTCGCGCAGCGACGGGATGGCCTCGCGTTACCACGCGGCCCAGACGCGGCTGCGCAAGTTCGAGGAGGCCGGCCCGCCGCTGGAGCCCCCGCGCGAGCAGAAGATCACCATGCGGCTGCGGGACGGGCGCACGGGGGTGCGGGCCCTCGCCTGCAAGGGGTTGGAGCTGACCGGTCTCATGCAGCCGTTCGACCTGGAGGTCTTCTACGGCGAACGGGTCGCGGTCCTCGGCTCGAACGGCTCGGGCAAGTCCCATTTCCTGCGGCTCCTGGCGGGCGGTGACGTCGCCCACCGCGGCGAGTGGAGACTCGGGGCCCGCGTCGTGCCGGGGCATTTCGCGCAGACGCACACCAGGCCGGATCTGGTGGGGCGCACGCTGGTCGACATCCTGTGGGCCGACCACGCGAAGAGCCGGGGGGCGGCGATGAACACGCTGCGCCGCTACGAGCTCGACGGCCACGGCGACAAACCGTTCGACCGGCTGTCGGGCGGGCAGCAGGCTCGTTTCCAGATCCTCCTGCTCGAGATCGGCGGCGCGACGGCCCTCCTGTTGGACGAGCCGACCGACAACCTCGACCTGGCCTCCGCCGAGGCCCTGCAGAAGGGCCTGGAGTCGTACGAGGGAACGACCCTCGCGGTGACCCACGACCGCTGGTTCGCCCGGTCGTTCGACCGCTTTCTGGTGTTCGGGACGGATGGGAAGGTCCGCGAGACCACCGAGCCGGTCTGGGACGAGCGACGGGTGCAGCGCAGCCGGTAACCCCGAACAGAGTGCAGACGCCGGTCGGCGTCCTGATCCCAGCGGGTAGAAGGCGCCGGCACGTTCGTCCGTGAGGGCACGGGTGAAGAACTACGAAACACTGGTAACACCCGAACTAGAGGCCCAGCAGGGCGTGTGGACCAATAAGCGGGTTTCATATCCGGTGTCGGCCTCGGACATCCGCAGGTGGGCCATCGCGGCGTACGGCGTTCGGCATGGGCAACCTCCGCTGGGCGTATGTGCTCAACGCGCTTCGAGCCTGGACCGCCGGCTGGACAGCTTGTCAGGATGTGTTCGACCGTCCGTGTGCTGAAGCCAGACCTGCGAGGAGAGGCATGATCAAGCGGATACTGCTGGTCACCCGCGCGTGTGCGCGGGACGAGTTCGCCGCCGAGTGGCGTGCCTGCGTGGGCGCCGCGCTGGGCGCGCCCCCGGACGCCCGACCACTTGGCTTAGCCGCGGGCACCGTGCTGGACGAGGTCACGCCCGATCCGCCCCATGACGGCATCGGTCTGGAGTGGTTCGCGGACGACAGTCACCTGCGGCGGTTCGAGGCATGGTGGGGCTCGCCGGACGGGAAGGCCGCGAAAGAATTCCTCGGCCGGGTGGCCGAACCGGAAAGCGTCAGCATTGTGGTCGCACGCGAGCACGTGATGCGCGGTGAGGAGTGGCTCCGCCAGCGGCGTCTGGAAGGCGGCACGAGCCTGAAGCACATGGCGCTCGCGCGGCGGGCGGCGGACCTGACACCGGCCGAGTTCTTCGACCGCTGGAAGAACCGTGCCGGGAAGGTCGGGACCGTGCCGATTCCCGCCGTCGCGCGCGGGCAGGCATACATACAGAACCACCCACTGCTGACCGCCGACACCGACACCGACACCGACGCCGGCACCGGCACCGACACCGACACCGACACCGACTGGCCGTACGACGCCGTGAACGAGGTCTACTTCGACGACCTTGACGGCATGCGCGAGCGGATATCCTGGTTCGCCGAGAACCTCGAGCAGAACGAGGACGACCTGGTCCGGGAGAACTGGTTCGTCGCGGTCCGCGAGGAGACTCTGCTGCCCGTCCCGTCGTCATGACCCGGACCTCGTCACGCTCCAGTCCCACCGCGTCCCATACGTCCCATAAACCGTCGGTGAGACCGTGACCAGCGCCGGCCCCGTCGTGGGCCTCATGCTGGCGACGGTGGCCAACCCGGATACCGGCGAGGTGGATACCGCGCGTGTGGTCGAGGCGGCCCTGCGGGCGGARGCAGCCGGTTTCGACGGTGTCCATGTCGGCGACCACCTGCTGCACCCGCACCCGATGCTGGAGTCGGTCGTCACCCTGTCCGCCGTCGCGGCGCGAACCACGACGATCTCGCTGGGGCCATGCGTGCTGCTCATGGGCCTGCGATCTCCCGCGGCCCTCGCGAAGCAGCTCGGGACGCTGGCCGCCTTCGCCCCGGGACGTCTGCGCGTCGGCGTCGGCGTCGGCGGGGAGTACCCGGCCGAGTTCGAGGTCGCGGGCGTCCCGCTGTCGGAACGTGGACGCCGCATGGAGCTGGCTCTCAGCCAGGTGCAGGCGCTGCTGAGGTCGGGCTCGGGGCGCGCGGACGCGACGATCGCGCCGGGCGCGCCGGACGTTCCCTTCCTCCTCGCGGGCTGGAAGGAGCCGTCGTTGCGACGGGCGGCGACGCTCGGGGACGGCTGGATCGGCTACCTCCTCACACCCGACGGCTTCGCCCGGCGCCGCGCGTTCCTGCTCGATCACCGCGAGGAACTGGGACGAGCCGAGCTGCCCTTCTCGACGGGAATGCTCGTCCCGGTTCACGTCGATCTTTCCGGCCGCGCCCAGGCGAACGCCGCGGCGGCGTGGGCGAAGATCACCCAGTCGGAGGCCGGATTCCCGGACCGCCTGTTCGTCGCCGGCCGGCCACACGACGTCGTCGAACAACTGCGTAGCTACTGGGAGGCGGGCTGCGACGAGTTCGTCCTCGGGCCGGCCGACCAGGGTGGCGGCTACCTCGACCAGGTGGACATCCTCGCGCGGGAGGTACTGCCCCGGGTAAAGGCGTTCGCGTAGGGGATCCAGCCCAGGGATCTGGTTCAGGCGCTTCTGGGCATGCCGAGGACGCGTTCGGCGACGAGGTTGCGCTGGATCTGGGAGGTGCCGGCGGCGATGGTGTACTGCAGCGACCAGAGGTAGTCGCGCGCGGCTTCCCGGGCGCGGCCGGCGGTGCCGCCGAGCACGGGCCGCCCCAGCAGCCGCAGCGTCAACTCGGTGATCTCCTGGGCGAGCTCGGAGAACCGCAGCTTCACCGCCGAGCCGGTCGGGGCGGGCAGGCCGGTTCGCTCGGCCTCGGCGATGCCCATCTGGGTGAGTCGCCACAACGCGTCGACACTCGCCGAAAGCCGCCCGGCCTGCTTACGCAGCCCCGAGTCGTCCCACGCCGTCTCACCGCCGGGACCGGTCGGGGCCGTCATCGCGACCTCGACAAGCGCCCGGACCTGCGAGCGCATCGTGATGATGTGCTGCGCGAACGCGGTGCCGCGCTCGAAGCGCAGCGTCACGTTCGTGACCCGCCAGCCGTCGTTCTCCGCACCGACCCGGTTCGTCACCGGGGCACGGGCGCCGTCGAGGAACACCTCGCAGAAGTGGCTCTCCCCGTCGATCGTGCGCATCGGGCGGACCTCGACGCCCGGCTGGTGCATGTCCAGGATCAGCCAGCTGATCCCCCGGTGCTTGCGCGCGTCCGGGTCCGTGCGCACCAGCAGCTCGCAGTAGTCCGCGACGTGCGCCCGGGTGCTCCAGATCTTCTGGCCCTGGATGACGTACTCGTCGCCGTCACGGACAGCCCTGGTCCGCAGGGACGCCAGGTCCGAACCCGCGTCCGGCTCCGAGAAGCCCTGGCACCACACATCCTCACCGCGCAGGATCCGCGGCAGGTGAAACGCCCGCTGGGCCTCGGTCCCCTCGGCGATCAGCGTCGGCCCGGCATGCATCATGCCGACGAAGTTCACGGAGATGTACGGCGCGTTCGCCGCCGCGTACTCCTCCAGGTAGACCAGCTGCTGGCTGACCGCCACGCCCTGGCCGCCGAACGCCTTCGGCCAGTGCAGCCCGGCGTAGCCGGCGTCGTAGAGCTTGCGCTGCCAGGCGGTGTCGTAGGCACGCCGCGCCGGCCAGTCTCCGGACGGCGGGGGCGCGCCGTGGGCCGGCACCTCCCTGGCCAGCCACGCCCGCAGCTCGGCGCGGAAGCGCTCGTCCGCCTCGCTGTAGGTGAGGTCCATCAGTGCTCCAGCTCCTGGTTCTGGTCCCGGTTCTGGTTCTGGTCCGGTGTGGCGAGCAGTTCCCTGACGGCGCCGAGGTCGGCCTTGCCCGACGGCGTGCGCGGCAGCGCGTCGACGACACGGATCTCGACGGGCAGCTCGTAGGCGGCGAGCACCCGGGCCGCGTCCGCCCGCAGCGCCTCGGCCACCGCCCTCGCCTCGTCGGCGTCGACGGCTGTGCGCAGCTCGACCGCCGCGACCGGAACGGCGCCCAGCCGCGCGTCGGGCCGGCCGACGACGGCGGCGCCGCGCACCCGCGGGTCACGCTCCAGCGCCGCCCGCACGTCGTCCGGAATGACCTTGAATCCGCCTCGGATGATCGCCTGGTCGGCCCTGCCGACGATCCAGAGGAACCCGTCGGCGTCCAGGCGGGCGAGGTCGGTGGTACGGACCCAGCCCGCGCCGTCGCCGAACTGGTGGGCACGCACCTCCAGCAGGCCCTCGGTGTCCGGTGGCAGCGGCTCGAAGGTCTCGGTACCCACGACGCGCAGCTCACAGCCCGCGTGCGCCCGCCCGACGCTGCCCCGCTTGGCYGCCCCGTACTGCTGGTGGTCGGCCAGGTTCCAGCCCGCCACCCCGCCGCCGAACTCGGTCGCCGCGTACGAGACCAGCACCGGCACGCCGTACCTCGCCTCGAACGCCTCCGCGTCATCCGGAGACAGCGGGGCGGTACCCGAGATCACCGAGCGGACGGTGGCGAAGATCGCCGGGTCGAGGTCGGCCTCCAACACCATCCGCAGCGCCGCCGGGACAAGGCTGATGGTGCGCGGCCTGTGCCGGCGCACCGCGTCAGCCCACGTGTCGAGCGCGAACCGCTCCAGCAGACACAGCGCGCGGCCGTCGTGGAGGCACTGCAGGACCCGGAACAGGCCGCCCATGTGCACCAGCGGCGCGTTCACGATCGCGACGCCGGAACGCAGCCGCGGGGTGTCGTCCTGGTTGGACTCATAGTGCTTGGCGCCGACGAGCCCCCGAAGGAGCATCTCGTAGCCCAGCGGGATCCGCTTCGGCGGGCCCGTCGTGCCACTCGTCAGCATCTCGACCGCGACGCCCGGCCGCAGCACGCCCAGGTCGTCGGGGAGCCTGCCCGTCACACTGACCGGCTCGCCGAGGTCGGTCGCCGTCAGCACCAGCCTGGTCACGATGCCGTCGTTGTCGCCAGCGAGCGATCCAGTTTCGCTGATCTCGCCGGCGGCCACGGCGCCGTCGCCGGCTTCGCCGGCGAACGCCACGATGTCGTCAGGCGTGCCGGCGAGGACCGGCAGGCCGAGACTGGCGAGGTCGGCGCGGACACGGTCGACGCCGCGGCTCGGATTGATGGTGACGACGCAGGCCCCGGCGCGCAGCAGGCCCACCAGGAGACCGACGTGCGCCGGCCGGTTGCGCAGCAGGACCCCCACCCGGGTGCCCGGCACGGGCACGTGGGCGGCGACCGCGTCGGCCGTCATCGCGAGCTGGCCCCAGGTGCGCCACTCACCCTCGAACTCCAGGAACGGCGCGGCCGGGTCCAGGACAAGGGTGTCCGCGATACGGCTCGACAGCGTGCTCGGCGCGTTGACGCCCGTCATCGCACGTCAACCTTGTCCGCCGCCTCGGCCGCCTCGGCCGCCTCGGCCGCGAGGGCGCCGGCGAGCGCGAGCGCGTGGCTGTCGGCCGAGCCGAAGCCCTGCTCCAGCACCCACGCACGCTTGAGGAAGTAGTGCGCAAGCATCTCCCAGGTGAAGCCCATGCCGCCGAGCACCTGGACGGCGGCGCGGCCGTTGCCGATGCCCGCCTCGCCGGCCAGCAGCTTCGCGGCGCTCGCGGCCCGGACCGCGTCCCCGGCGCGCGGATCGTCGATCATGGCGGCGGCGGCGTAGGTGGCGCTGCGGGCGAGCGCGACCCGCACGTACATGTCCGTGAGCAGATGCTTGACGGCCTGGAACGAGCCGATGGGTGCTCCGAACTGTCTGCGTCCGGCCGCGTAGCCCGTCGCCGTGTCCAGCGCCCCCTGCGCGACACCGGTCAGCAGCGCGGCGGACAGCGTCGTGCCGAGCAGCCGCAGCCGCGCCGCGTCCCGCGCGCCGCCGATCGCCGTGCCGGCGGGCAGCGCCTCGAACACCGCCGTGGGCGTCAGCGGGTCGAACGGCTCGCCGGCGGCGGAGACCGGAAGGTCGGCTGTCTCGACCCGCTCGACGCGGTCCGGATACAGCACGACCAGCACATCGCACTCCCCCGCGTGCTCCACGGCGACCGGGCCGGCGGGCAGACCCGGCTCGACACGCACCCCCGCCACCCGGACGTCCCCGTCGCCGGCGCCGGCCACGAGCGGGGCCGCGATCGTCGACCAGAGCAGCGGCCCCACGCACAGTTGCCGGCCAAGCTCCTCGAAGGCGATGGCGACCTCGGCCGCGCCACCGGGCGCGACGCCGTCGGCCTCCTCCGGGGCCAGCATGCCGAGCACACCGATACCCGCGAGCTCCGACCACGCCGCCGCACCCGCCGGCTTGCCCTCCCGCGACGCGACCGTCGCCACGTCCGAATGGCCCTTGCAGAACGACACCACGGTGTCGCGCAGGGCCAGCTGCTCGTCACTGAGACGGAAGTCCATACGTGACGCTTCCCTCTGCCTCGCTACGGTCGGCCGCGCACGGCTCGCTGGAAATATCTAGACATTAACC
>NZ_MOMC01000125.1 GCF_001983105.1 Pseudofrankia asymbiotica
CCGCATCCTTGACCTTCCCGGACTGGCGGGTGGACTGTGCGTCGTTGGTTGGGCTGTCCGGCGGGGCGGCCGGGGCCAGGTCGGCTGGGTTTCGGTGCGTTGGCTGGTCGGCGGTCTTCGGGCGGATGCGGTGGAAACCCGAGGCGGACACGGGCTGGGTCAGCCGGTCGGGCCGGGTGGCGGGTCGTTCCCAGGGGCGGCGTAGGTCCACAGTCAGGTGCCGGGCGAGGCGGAGCTGGGTGTAGGCGGCCAGGATCAGCCAGGTCCAGCGGGTCGGCCGCGGCCGGGTCGCGTCGCCGGAGATGGTAACGGGCGCGGTCCAGCCGAGGGTCTGCTTGAACAGGCGGAAGGTGTGCTTCGAGATCGAAGCGGCGTAGGAACGCTTGCCACCAGCGGTCCACGTCCGCCTGGCTGGCGTCGGTGGTCGAGCACCACAGCCACAGCGGTTTGGGGTTGCGCTCGCCGGGCAGCCAGTMCACGGCGAGACGCAGCAGCGTGCCTTCCAGGATCGGCAGTTGGCCGACGTGGTGTTCCCAGGCGGCGCGGTGGGTGAGCGGCCTCGGTGCAGCCGGTCGCAGGAGGRCCAGTCGGCCACCGTCTCCTGTTCCGGCCAGCGTGTTCGGCAGAGCCGTTCGGCCAGGTCATCCAGGTCGGCGTCCGGTATGCGGATCTGGTATGGAGTCACCTTGGCCACGAGAGTCATCTCGTCTAGGCACTGGGCGAAATGATGGCCACGTGAGTTCGCCACATGCAATCCCGCAGCGGCACCGCATCCTCCGGCTGCCTGCCCGATGGCTCACTGTATTAATTACCTATATGTAAGTAAGGAGAGTGGGCCGACGGCCGGACAGCCCGATGGGGAGGGCGCAGCCCGCCATCCGTGACTCATCGTGCGGGATCTGTCAGCGGCGACCTGTCCGGTGGGGCGACGTCGCCGGGTCGAGGCACATGACCGGCTGGTAGGCGACGCAGCGACCGGGGCCGGCTCGTTTCGCGGTGTACATCGCGACGTCGGAGGCATTCAGGAGACGATCGGGATCCGCGAGGCCGGTTCCTGAGATCGCCACGCCAACACTGGCCGTGACGGTGGCCTCGGTCTCCGGCAAAGGGATCGGCTTGGTAAGTGCGGTGATGACGCGGTGCGCCACCTGCTCGACCTCGGTGATCGTGGAGACGTGTTCGCATAGGACGGCGAACTCGTCTCCGGCGAGCCGGGCCACGACATCATTCGGCCGCACCGAGGCACGCAGCCGATCGGCCACTTCACGCAGGACGTCGTCGCCAGCGCGGTGACCGAGGGTGTCATTGATGGACTTGAAACCGTCCAGGTCCACGAAGGCGACGCCGGTGCGGACCTGCTCGTTCCGGTTTTGTTCGAGACTGCGCCCAAGTCGGTCGAGCAGGGCGGCGCGGTTGGGGAGGTCGGTCAGACTGTCATGCAGCGCACGGTAGCGGGCTTCGCGTTCCATCGTGAACCGGACCGCCGCGGAGCCGAGCACGCTGGCGACCGCATCGACGAAGTCCACTTCGCGGCGGGTGAACGGCCCGGCCGCGGGCCCCAGGCTGCCGCCTTCGTCATGCTGGTCGCCATCGGCGACCGCGTGTTCCTGGTCCGTCCGGTGGACGGAGAGGACGGCGGCGGGCGCGTTGGGTTGGCCGAGCAGCATGGACGCTGTTGACCAATGCCCCACCCGGCGGGGATTGCGTCCAGCAGCCCCGTCGCCGTGATTTGACGGCGCGCTCAGAAGAGCCTCCCGAGTTGCCGCGGCAAGGACAGCAGCCGGTGGCAATGCGCCAGCTGCGGCGACCAGGCGGGGTTCGTCTCCCGGCTCGGTCGCATGCACGGTGACGGCCGCACTGAGTCGGCTCGCCAGCACTGTGGCGGCTTGGTTCCACAGCCTGTCGGGCTCGACGATCTGCAACGCCTGATGAGCCAGTTCGGTGAGGACGCTCTGCTCGGCATGTGCCTGTTCGCGTTCGGTCACGTCGGTGGCGATCGCTGCGACGTGGCTAACCTCCCCAGCCGGATCGCGGACCGGCCGGATGCGCATGTCGTAGTAGTGCCCGTAAACCTCGGTCGTCCCGGTGGACGGCTCGCCGTCCGCCGCTCGCCGTACCATCGACACGCACTCTGGCGCATGGGTGAAAACTTCGAAGATGGACGATCGCTCGGCGGCCCTTAGGTCGTTGACCAAGGCGCCGATGTCGCCACCAGCGGATACCACGATCCGGCCGGAGAGATCCGTGAGGCCTATCGAAACGGGGCTGTTCTCCAGTACCAGCTGCAGTTGGTGGCGGGCTGTCTCAGCGTCGGTCACGTCCAGGATCTGGCTGAGACAGCACGGCTCACCCGCATCGGCCTCGAGGCTGGCGGTGATCAATACGTCAGCCGGGGTGCCGTCGGGGCGGACGATACGTGTCAGATGCCTCGACATCGTTCGCTCGCTGCTCAGATGCCGACACAAGTTCGCCCAGCTGTAGAGAAGGGGGGGAAGGTCCAGGGCATCCCAGGTCGCCCCGACAAGGTCGGCCCTGGCCCGGCCCAGAGTATGGCACGCGGCGGCATTGGCGCGCCGGATCCGCCGGCTTCGGATGCAGGTCAGGGTTAGTCCGATCTCAAGACGATCGAACAGCTCGTCGACCCATGCCACCGACGTCGCGCCCATCTCCTCTCCGGAAAGCTCTTCAGTATACATTACCCGCGATCGGCGTGATACTCAGACGTAGCACGAGATCCGGCCTGGCGCCAGGTCGGAGCTCCCATGTCCTCAGCGCAGCTGGCGGTCCCATGTCACCGCAGGGCAACCATTCGGGCCCTCAAGGCGTTTGCGAATCAGCGGCTCGCGGCCGGGCAGGGCGAGCTCGACCTCGGCCTGGACGTGGTCGGCTCGTCAGGTGCCCCGCTGCCGGTCGTCGCCTCGCGGATGGGGCATCTGTGGGACGCGCTGTGCCGCGCCTACGATGCGGTCGGTCTGGCCACGGCGACCGGCGGGGGCCCGGTGTTCCGTGCCCTGGTACTGGTTCGGTGGTGACCGCGTCAACAGTGGCCGATGCGGTGCAAATCTGGACGAGACGGCGCCAATGTCCGGCATCGCGACAGTGATGGGACCAGCTCCGTTTCGTCGATCAGCGGTCCATCGCTGGATACGACAACCCGGAAGACCTGCAGTGCCAGACGAACTGCCGCTCACAACAGATCGCGATGACTCCTGACGCTGCGCCACCACCGGAGGTGAGACGGAGCCCCGCGTTCGGTGTGGTCCGGCTGGGGGGTGCTGTCGTCCCCTCCCAGCGAGCGCGTTCGCCGGGTTCGATGGATTGCGTAAGGCGCGAATGCCGAAATGCAGAGCAAGGAGGACATCCCCATGCGTGGAGTGGTGATGCATACCGCCGGTGACGTCCGCGTGGAGGACCGCGAGGATCCCAGGATCATCGAGCCGACGGATGCAGTCATCCGGTTGACGGCGACCTGTGTCTGCGGGTCGGACCTGTGGCCCTACCGGGGCATCGAGCCGGCCGACCACCAGGTGATGGGGCACGAGTACGTCGGTGTCGTCGAGGAGATCGGCGCGGACGTGCGGAAGGTCAAGGTCGGCGACTTCGTCGTCGGGTCGTTCGTCATCTCCGACAACACGTGCGAGATCTGCCAAGCCGGCTACCAGTCCAAGTGTGTGCACGCCTCCTTCGTGGCGCAGACCATCGGCACCCAGTCCGAGAAGGCCCGTATCCCCTACGCGGACGGCACGCTCGTGCCCACGCCGCGGCAGCCGGACCCGGAACTGGTCCCCTCGCTGCTGGCCGCGTCCGACGTGCTGGGCACCGGTTGGTTCGCGGCCGTCGCCGCCGAGGCGGGTCCCAGCAAGACCGTCGCGGTGGTCGGTGACGGGGCGGTCGGCCTCATGGCTGTTCTCGCAGCCAAGCAGCTCGGCGCGGAGCGGATCATCGCGATGTCCCGCCACCCGGAACGGCAGAAGCTCGCGCTGGAGTACGGCGCGACCGACATAGTGACTGAGCGCGGCGACGAGGGCGTGGCGAAGATCAAGGAGTTGACGAACGGGCTCGGCGCCCAGAGTGTGATCGAGGCTGTCGGGACTCAGGAGTCCACCATGCAGGCGATCGGCGCCACTCGTGGGGGCGGGCACGTCGGCTACGTCGGGGTGAACTACGACGTCAAGATCCCCGGCATCGACCTGTTCTTCGCCGGCATCCACTTGCACGGCGGCCCTGCCCCGGTGCGCCGGTTCCTGCCTGAGCTGATCCAGCTCATCTGGGATCGCAAGATTGATCCCGGCAAGGTCTTCGACCTCACCCTGCCGCTGGAGCAGGCCGCGGAGGGCTACAAGGCGATGGACGAGCGACGCGCCATCAAGGTCCTGCTGACCATCTGACGCACCCGTCCCGTCCCGGGGAGGCGCCTGACAGATGCAAGATCTACGGTGGAGGACATGAGCAGGAAGGACGAGGTGCGGGAGTTCCTGATCTCCCGCCGCGCGCACGTCACCCCCGAGCAGGCGGGGCTACCCGACTTCGGCGGCGAGCGGCGTGTGCCTGGCCTACGCCGCGAGGAGGTCGCCACCCTGGCCGGTCTCTCGATCGACTACTACACCCAGCTCGAACGCGGCAAGATCCGCGGCGCCTCGGACAGCGTGCTCAACGCGATCGCCCGAGCGCTGCAACTGAACGATGTCGAACGCGCGCACCTGTTCGACCTGGCCCGCACCCCGATCGCGCGCGGCCGGCGGCAAGCCAGGCCGGCGGTGCGGTCCTCGGTGCAACGGGTCCTGGACAACCTGGCCGTGCCCGCTGTCGTGTTCAACCCGCAGCAGGACCTCATCGCCGCGAACCTGATGGGACGCGCGCTGTTCGCCCCGCACTTCGAGGCCGAGAGACCGAACCTGGCTAGGTTCATCTTCCTCGACCCCCGCGCCCGGAACTACTACGTCAACTGGCTCCTCGCCCGCGGTATGACCGCCGCGATGCTGCGACTCGAGTCCGGACGCAACCCGCTCAACAACGACCTCACCGCACTCATCGGAGAACTCTCCACACTCAGCCCACAGTTCCGCACGGACTGGGCCGAGCAGGACGTGCACGAGCACCGCACCGGCCAGAAGGTCTACCGMCACCCCGAGGTCGGCGAGCTCGAGGTCACCTTCGACGTGTTCGAACTACCCGGCGAACCCGGCCTGTCCATCTGCACCTACAGCGTCGAAGAAGGCTCTCCTTCCGCGGACAAGTTCGCGCTCCTGGCCAGCTGGGCAGCCACCCAACCTGGCCCTCGTGTTCTCAGGGGTGCCACGAAGGCGGACCAGGAGCCGCGAGCGTGATCATTCATCGGGGCCGTCAGCCGTCGCGAACGTTGGTCCAGCCGATGTCGTCGACCTGGAAGGGCAGCCGGCCGCTGTCCGCGGTGCCCTCGCACCAACCTGCAGAAGGCCCGAGCCTGGTCTGTGGACGTATGCGACACGTCTCCGCCCCGGTCGCCGAGCGCGAGGGACGATGGTCATCCGTGCGCTTGCCTTCCTCATCTCCGGTCAGGTCCGCAAGCGCGGCGATGACCGCGCCGAGCGAGATGGAAGCGGCCGGCGCCCCTTTGGCGCCGCTGGGTCGGTCTATCCGTCGAGTGCGAGGTGGGTATCGGCGCGCAGCTTGGTGACCAGGCCGCGGGCGGAGCCACTGCCGATTCCCAGCCGTTTGCGCAGCGTTTCCGTGGAGATCGGACGTCGGTGGTGTTGCCAGTGCAGTACATCCTCCGCGCGGGCGCGGTGCAGTAGGTCCTGCCGGCGTGCCTCGCGTGCGGCCTCGGGTGACAGCGGGCCCGGGGCGGTAGTCCCGTGGCGTATCGGCTCGACAGTGGATGCGGTGCCGGCTGACGACGTCTGGCCTCCGTCGGGGGCGGGCGGTCGGCAGCCCGCGTTTCGCCAGATGCCGGTCGGCCGCTGTGGCTTGCATGGCGTGCAGGAGACCCGGGCCCACCTCAGACCAGCCGATAAGGAGTAATGGTCCGACAGCGTCGAACGCTGCTTTGCCGTACCGGCCGGCGAGCAGGGGTTCCGCGATGTCCAATGCGAGCGTTACCGGCATCGATGTTCACATCTGGGCCTGAGGTCTGCTGGTGATCATTTGTGGCGTGCTGTGGCGGTGGTTTTGCCGCGCGCGGGCRCTGTTGGATGCCGCCAGGCCGGGTGAGGGCGTGGCGGGGTCACCCTCCGGCGACCTTGTCGCGGTCGCGTCCTGTCGCCTCGGCGATTCGGTCGACTCCGATGGGTAGCCCGGCTCGCCGGGACGGCTACGGTCCAGCGGGGCGGGCAACGGCCCGGTGCCACCATCGGCAATGACCCGGCGCAAGATCGGTTCATCGAAAATCGCAAGGACAGGATGCCATCGGAGCGACTCGTCGCCGCCGCCGACCGTGACGAGTAGGACGAGCGAGAAGGTGCTGGCCGGCGGAAAGCGCCGCCATTCGGCGCATACATGATCGCGACGCCTGGCGCGGGCGGGCTGCTTTGGGCATCCGGCGTTCGCCCACGACATCGCCCTGCGCGACGTCGGCCACGCCTTCAACCTGTTTGACGACCGTGATGCGACGTTGCCGTCTCCATGATCGGGGCAGACTGGTCCTGTAGGCGATCGTGACGTGCTGTGGGGGGCTCGCCGATGGGATTCGAGCGGATGACGACGGGCCCGGATCCGCTGCCGGCGGTGTGCTCGGAGCTGCTCCAYGAGTCGGAGCGGACCCGGGTGGATCGGCTGGTGTTCCCAACCGGCAGCTTGATCCGGAAGGAGCCGCTGGGAGCTGGTGCGCAGGGACGGTTGCGCCATGAGGTGGAGATTCTTGAGCGGCTGTCCGGTGTGGAGGGGGTCGTGCAGCTGGCGGATGCGCCGGCGCGCTCGTCCCCGGGGTCGGTCCTGCTGGCCGATGTCGGCGGCACGGTTCTGTCCGAGCGGGCCATGCCGCTCGATGCGGTCGAGCTCGTCGAACTGGCGGAGTCGCTCGCGCGCGCGGTGGCGGGGATGCATGGCCGGGGTGTCGTGCATCTGAACATCAACCCGGTGAACGTCGTGGCGAGCGACCGGGGGACGCCGTTTCTGATCGATTTTGCGGTGGCGACGACGTTCGTGACGATCCAGCCGGGTTTCCTCCATCCAAGGGAGATTGTCGGGACGGTGCCATACCTGGCGCCGGAGCAGACCGGTCGGACGGGTCGCCCGGTCGACCAGCGGGCCGACCTGTACGCGCTGGGGGCGACCTTGTACGAGCTGGCAACCGGCGCTCCGCCGTTCGGTACAGGGGACCCGCTGCGCCTGATTCATGACCATCTGGCGAGGATGCCGGTGCCACCGGCGGTGGTGAACCCGGCGATACCGGCCGGGCTGTCGGCGATCGTCATGCATCTGCTGGAAAAGGAGCCGGACGATCGTTATCAGAGCGCCGACGGACTGGTGCACGATCTCGCACTGCTCCGCCAAGGTGGCGAGATGGCGAGTCCTGGCGACCGTGATCTTCCGGCCCGGCCATTGATCCCGACCCGGCTCGTCGGGTGTGAGGAGGAGGTCGACGAGCTGGGGGCGGTGTTTGCCAGGGCGATGGCAGGTCACTGCCGCGGGCTCCTCGTCTGCGGCGTACCCGGGGTGGGTAAGACATCCCTTGCTCGTCAGTTGCGGCCGATTGCGGCTGGTTGTGACGGCTGGTTTGTGTCAGGGAAGTTCGACCAGTATCGCCGGGATCAGGAGTATGACGGGGTTCGGCAGGCGTTTCGGGCGTTGAGCCGGCTTTTGCTGGCCGAGCCGGAGGATGACCTCGCCGAGGTGCGCGACCGGATTCTGCATGCGGTGGGACCCAACGCCGGGTTGGCGGCCGCGATCGTGCCGGAGCTGGCGGCGCTGCTAAAGGTTTCCCCAGAGTCGGGGGATCCGATGACAGCACAAACGCGAATGCAACGCATGGGAGTCCAGGTATTGCGGGCCGTCGCTTCCCGGAAGCGGCCGGTGGTGTTCTTCGTCGACGATCTGCAGTGGGCAGGGCGGACACCGCTGGGCTTCCTCGACCTGATCCTGGGCGGAGAGGATGAGGTCGAGGGGTTGCTGCTGGTCGGCGCCTACCGGGAAGAYGACGTGGACGCCACCCATCCGCTGGCGCCGATGCTCGCACGCTGGCAGCAGCTGCCGGTCGGCCCACAGATTATGCGGTTGGGCAACCTGACACCTGAGGGCCAGGAAACCATCGTGGCCGACCTGCTGCGTCTCGCCCCTCATGCCGCTACAGAGTTGGCCCAGCTGATTGCTCCCGCTACCGCAGGTAATCCGTACGAGACAGTGGAGCTGTTGAACTCGCTCCGCCAGGACGGAGTCCTAGACCGCGTCGAGGGTGGTTGGCGATGGGACCGGGAGGCGCTGCAACGCCGGGTGGCACATGTGGACGTGGGAGGTCTGCTGGCCGCGCGGGTAGGTCTGTTGCCGTCGGCCACCGCGGAGGTGCTGACGGTGATGGCGTGCCTGGYGGGCCGTGTGGAGCTGGACCTTCTGCAGGCCGCGACCGGGCTTACGGGGGACGAGGTCGAGCGAAGGCTCGCTCCCGCGTCCGCCGAGGGCCTGCTGGTGCTGGAGTTCGAGCGCCGGCCTGGTGTGCGATTTCACCACGACCGGACGCAGGAGGCCGTCCTGCGCGGCCTCGACCCGCAGGCGCTGCGCGCCGAGCGGTTGCGGCTGGCGCGGCGTCTGGCCGACTGGCCTGAGTTCTACGCCGTGGCAGCGGAGCAGTACCTGCCCGTGGCTGACGCCGTGGACGCCGGCGAGGAGCGGTGGCTGATGGCCAGGCTCTTCCGACGGGCCGCCGACGACGCGAAACTGCTGAGCAACTATTCGCTGGTGGAGAGGTTCCTGGCCGCGGCGGTGCCGCTTGTCGACCCCACCCACGCTGGCGAGCTGATCGCGATCCACACTGACCGGCACGCCGCCCTGTACAGCCTTGGCCGTCTGGAGGAGGCCGACGTCGAATACCAGACCATCAGCCAGCTGTGCATCCGACCAGCGCAACGCACAGCCGCCACCTTAGTGCAGGTCATCAGCCTCACCAATCGCGGCCGTGCCGATGAGGCGATACGGCTCGGCCTCGAGACGCTGCAGCAGTTGGGCCTCGCCGTCCCGGACCGGGACCACCTCGAAGCGGAGACCGACCGTGGAGTTGAGGCACTCTACCGGTGGATCGATCAGACCAGAGAATCCGACGATCTACGGCGGCCAAGAATTACCGACCCTTCGCGCCAGGCCGCCATCATGCTTGTCAGCCGACTCATRCCCACGGTGTACTTCCATGACCGGCCGATGATGGTCTGGCTCTCGGTGACGGCACTCGAGATGTGGGCACAGGGCGGCCCGGATCCCGCCCTGCTTGGCCCGGCCAGCTATGCCATGCATGTGACCGTCGACCGCAGGCACGACTACCGCACCGGATATCGCGTCATGCGCAGGATCCGCGCTGTTGGTGTGGCGCTCGGCTACGATCCTGAAGTATGGCGGGCGCGGTTCCTGTACTTGATCGACACAGGCCCCTGGTTCGAACCGCTCGAGGACAACCTAGCCGAGGCGAGCCGCGTGCTGGAAGGCCTGATCCAGAGTGGTGACCTGCAGATTGCCTGCTGGACCCACTACGCGCTGCTGTATTACCTGCTGGACTGTTCCTCCTCACTTGACGACTTTGTTGCCGAGGTCGACGAAGCGCTGGCATTCGCCGTACGCACCGGCAACAGCCACGCCGAGGAGTCGTTCCAGACATGCCGCCARCTGGCGAGGGTGCTGCGCAGCGAGGCCGGCGCCCTGGCAGCCAACGAGACGGCCCAGCTCAGGGTAACGGCGGGCAGCCCAATCGGCGCCGTCGACCTGCACCTCTCGCGGGCACTCGCCGCGGCCATCCTCGACCACCCAGGTGAACTGGCCCGGCACACGGCCGCCGCGATGCCTTTGCTGCCGAGCGTCGGTTCCATCTATCCGCCAGCGACGGTCCGCCTGCTGCGGGCCTTGGCGTTGGCCGGTCAGGCCCGGACCACCCCAGAGATGGGCCGGCGTGAGGCGTTACTGGCCGAGCTGGACGAGTTGCTTGTCTGGCTGGCCGGGCGTGCGGCCGACGCGCCGGTCAACTTCCTGCACCTGCTGCGCCTGGCGGAAGCGGAGCGGGCCTGGGCCGCCGGCGACTTCCAGGAGGCGTCCTACGCCTTCGACAAGGCCCAACACGAGGCCGCCACGCGGGCACGCCCCTGGCACCGCGCGCTGATCCTGGAACGCGCCGCCCGGTTCTACCTCGCCCACGGCATGGAGGAAGCCAGCCACGCCCTGCTCGCCGCTGCCCGCCGCCAGTATCTGGAATGGGGTGCGACCGCGAAAGTCAGCCAGCTCGACTGGGCCGACCCGACGCTACAGGCCGAGCCCACCGGCGCCCAGCCAGCCACGCGGCCACGGGCAGGTCCCACCGCCCGCCAATCCATCGTCACGACCGGCACCCTCGACCTGCTCGGCATCGTCGCCGCCTCCCAGGCGCTGAGCTCCGAGACCAGCGTCGAGGGTCTACGGACCAGGGTTGTAGGCGTCCTGTCGGCGATGACCGGCGCCACCAGCGTCCACCTCCTGCTACGAAACCAGCAGGAGCGCGACTGGCAGGCGACCATGAGCGACGGCGGCATTGTCTCCCTCCAGGAGGCCAGCCGGCGGCGACTGCTGCCTTCCTCGGTCGTCCTCTATGCCGAGCGCACCCAGGAACCCCTCGTCATCACCGATGCCACCCGCGACGACCGGTTCGCCCGAGACCCGTACTTCACCGACCTGAACCGCTGCTCCCTGCTGGCGATCCCCATCACGATCCGGGGCGAGGTGCGGGCGATGCTGCTGCTGGAAAACCGGATGATCCGCGGCGCGTTCACCACCGAACGCCTCGAAGGAATCCGGCTCATCGCCGGACAGCTCGCCGTCTCCCTCGAGAACGCCCAGGTCTATGAATCCCTCGAATGCAGGGTCGCCGAACGTACCCAGCAACTCGCCGCCGCCAACCAGCGACTCGAACTGCTCTCCGTCACCGACCCGCTGACCGGGCTGGCCAACCGGCGACGCCTCGACGAAGCCCTCAACGCAGAATGGCACCGGGCGATACGCCAGCAGACATCCCTCGCCTTCGGCATGATCGACATCGACCACTTCAAGCTCTACAACGACCACTACGGCCACACCGCCGGCGACCGCTGCCTCCAACAGGTCGCCGCCTGCTTGGCCGCCAACGCCCGCGCCACCGACCTCGCCGCCCGCTATGGCGGCGAGGAGTTCGCCCTCGTAATGCCGAACACCGACATCGACACCGCAGCCCGCATCGCCCATCGGCTCCGCTGCGCCGTCGCGGAACTGGCCGAACCTCACCCGCTGGTCGACACCCGCATCGTCACCGTGAGCATCGGAATCACCGCGCTCAGTCCCATGCCTGACAAAGGCGTGGCGACGTTGGTGGCGCTCGCCGACGCGGCGCTGTACCGAGCCAAGGAGGGCGGACGCAACCGAGTGGATCCGTGGAACGGGGCGATGGGCTCGGTGGCGGGGCCCTCCTGAGCGGCCTTGGCCGTGCGGCGTCTGCGGTGCTGATGGTCATCAGCCATGCGGGAGGTAGATGTGGGTCGCGGCCCGGGCGAGGGTGGTCTGGGTGGCGGCGGCCAGTCCGAGGCGATCCCACTGTGACGTCACGATCTTGCTAAGGACGTCGGCGAGCCTGTAGGTGAGGAGGTCTTTGTCGGCGGCATCGGCGAGGCGGCTGCCTGTGGTCGCGTACGCATCGCTCCAGGGCGCGGCGAACGGCGCGCGATCGTGGGCGGGCGTGGTCAGGACCGTGAGCAGCTGGGCACCGAGTCGACGGACAGCAACATGGTCGACGGTGCGACGGGCGTGGGCGAGGCGGGCGTACAGGTTGCGGTGGGCGGGCCAGTCGAGTCGGGCAGCGGTGAGCAGGGTGTCCAGCAGCATGGCGGATAGCTCGGGGCGTCGGAGGGGCGGATCGTCCCGGCGGATCTGGGAGAGGATCGCTTCGCTGTCCGCGCGGAACAGGTCGTGCGTGATCTCAGTGCCGGTCAGCCCGCCGAACGGCCGGGGGTCCGGTTTGTAGATCTCAGGCACGGTGGCGGCGAGGTCACGCATTCGGGTCAGGTTGCGGAACAGCCGCCTGACGGCGAGCGGGTCGGCACGGTGCAGATAGAGGCTCCAGGCGGGATGCCCCCGCGCAAACCACCAGCCGAATTGGCTGCCGGTGCGCAGCGTGTCGGGTGCCGGTCCCACGAGGGTCGCCATCGTCTGTTCGGCCTGGTCCTGGTCCGCGAAGGTGATCCGGACGCCGCACCAACTGCTCGCCGACCGATCCTGTAGCGCGGCTTTCCCGCCCGCATGGCAGACCCCGAGAGCGGCCTGCAGGTCCGCGACCGGCAGACCGCTGTGCGCCGCGACGTCGGGGAGATCCTCACTCACCGGCGAGGACGGCGCGCACGGCGTCCACGAGCTGACCCGGCGGTGCCGCGGGCAGGTGATGAGTGGTCATATCTCCCCCGAGAAGAGACGCGGTCGCACCAGGGCGCGGGATCAGAGCGAGCGCCGTTCGGGTTTGCGTCCGACGGCGGTCTAGCAGGACACGTCGGCTTCGATGAGGTCGCTGTCCGATCCCTCGTGGTTGGGGCGCCAGCGGTGCGGACGTCGACCTAGGAGAGACGAGATCGACGCCGGTGAAGAAACATTCCACCTCATCCAGGCTGTGGGCTTGGAGTTGCGGTGCGTCAACAGGGCTGCTTGCGACGCGCGCGATGGGCCAGGCAGGTTGCTTCGGGAGCTGGGTGTTGGCCGTACGGCGCCTCRCTGATCGGGGGTGCTCCGGACTCGGGTGTTTCGCTCGGGAGCCTTCGCCACGGTCATCGCGACCGGGAGTCGGCCGGGATGGGAGCCGGGGCRTTCCCCGCGAGCCTCGACGGGATACAGCTCGAGTCGGGGGTGGTGGCGAGGAGGCGGTCGCGGACCCGACGTAGAAGCATCAGGTCCGTGTGAACAGCTGCGCTGGGCGCCGTGGCGGCCGTCGAGGCCCGTCTGGGCAGCGGCGCCGGCCCGCCGGCGCTGTGGGGGTCTGCGCCGTGGTGCTCAAGTGCGGCCCAGACGACCTTGCCCGGCCCTGTCGCAGTCGGGTAGCAGCCCCAGGTGGCCACCGCTTCGACGAGGTGGAGTCCGTGTCCGGACTCGGCCAGCGGGTCGGGCATGCGGCGGGCTGGCATGCCGGGGGCGGCGTCGAAGACCTCGATCACAAGCCGGYGGCCGGTGTCGGTGAGCCGAACGGCGATCCAGCCGACCAGCGGGTCTGGCGTGGTGGTGTTCGTGGAGGCATTGACCGCATTGGCAACGAGCTCGCTGATCACGAGCCGCGAATCATCCAGAAGCGAGGGCAGGCGCCAGCCCGACAACGTCGCCTGTGCCTGCCGACGGGCGACGGCGGGCGCGGTCGGGGTGGACGCCAGCCATCGCACAACCGGCCGCGCCGCAGCCTGCTTGCCCGGCATTGTCGACTGCCGCGGCACGTCGACCAACGGGATCTCGGTTCTGCGGCCGGTTGATACCGGGGCGGGCGGTCGAGGTGGAGGTGGCTGTGTGCTCAGGTCTCGATGACCGGAATGCTGGACAGAGGGCATGGGGAACGCTCCGGGCGAGGCGAGAGAAACACGTTGATGCCGGTCAGCTGGCGGCTGCTGGTCGTGGTCGGGCTGAGGGTTCGTCCCGGTTGATCGCCGGTGGCGGGGCGTAGAGCGTGAACTCGTCGACGCCTTCCAGGCCTGCGTTTTCCAGCGCGGCGAGGCATGGCTGGCGGTGGGATGGCAGGACGGCGCGGATGACGGCCGAGCCGCCACGGGTGCCGGGCCGCTGGTCGGTGCGGTCGTGGATGGCCTGGTAGCACAGGTCGGCGAGTGCGGTGTCGAGGTAGGAGTCCGGCTGGTAGTCGATGCGGTCGACTCGGAGGGCCATCAGTGACCGGGCTGGGATTCGGCGTGTAGCCGCACGATCGTGCTCGCGGTGGCGGACAGGCGGCGGGGGTGGGCGGCGAGTGCGGCGGACGGCGGGGCCGTGTCGTGCTCGACATCGATGACGGTGAGGCCGGCGTCGGTGACGGCGTCGACCAGAGCATCGATGGTGGTGAACGGGGCGGGTCGGGCAGGCTTGGACCGAGTCCGCCTGGCGCATGACCAGCGCTGTGTGGCTGGAGCGGGCTGGCAGGCGAGGGTTGTCGCGGTCTGTAGAAGGCGGCCGAGGAGGTCGTATTCGAGGCGTTGGTCCGGGCGGCGGTGAGTCGAGTCGTGTAGCAGAGCCGGCCACCGGGACGCAGGACGCGGGTGGCATCGCGTAGGAGCCGATTGACAGCCGCGCGAGAGGAAAGCAGGGACAGCAGGCCATCAGCCGCGCGTCCCGCACAGGGTCACGTTCGCAGCGGTGACAGACTCGACGCTGCACGGCACGGCGGCGCAACGTCACTGCGTCGACAGACAACCCGATCGGTAGGACGACGCAGCCAGGGGCAAGAGAGCCGACCTTGAGCAACAGCAGCCGGACCTGTCTGCCACTGCCCGGGAAGTTGTCAAAGATCACCATGCGCACTCCGGCCGCGCGCATCGCCCGCTTGAGATAGCGATGAAGCGCGGTCGCGACTGTGACGTCGTCCATCCAGCCCAGTGGCCAGGCGCCGCGTGCAGCCGCAGCGAGTCGCGCCGGCGGCACCTGCTCACGCAGCCTGAACACCATGCAATCTGGCGCTTGGCCGAGCTGGCTTGCCAGCGTCGACTTCCCTACCACGGGTGGCCCGAGCATCGGCACCGCCACGGCGAGGGGCATCGCCATCCACCCCCATTCCTCTGGGAACCTCCGCCACGGCCTGACGGAGTGCGACGCCCTGAGCGTGAAGTWCCCCGGGAGTAGTGGCTATGCCGCGAATTGGTACACCTTCATGCGCAAGATGCATGGACACGGTCACGGGTGGTGCTAGCGTTGCTCTGCTGATCGTCCGCCCGCACACATCGATGGGGAGGCGGCTCGGGATGACACGCCCCCTACGCGGCTGTGCCCGGTGCGGCAACCGCCTCGCCGCTGACAACCTGGGTCCTGTCTGCGGACCCTGCGGGCGGACGGCTGCCTACGCCCGCTCGGTGCCGCCGAGACTGCCAGCCGAGTTCTGGCAAGCCGATCAGATGCGTGATGCCCTCGCCAGTTGGCACATGGGTCGGGTGATCTGTGCCTACCGGACGCACCCGCACCACGGCCAGACCCTGCCCCAGGAGCTCGTCGGTGGCTGGCTGGGACTGACTCAGCCGCAGCTCAGCCGCCTCGAAAATGRCCGTGCCCCGGAAGAGTTGTCCAAGCTCATCCACTACAGCGACGTCCTCGGCATTCCCGCGGACCTGCTCTGGTTCGACCGTCCCGGCGAAACCCGCCGATCGACGGTGGGCGCCGATAGCCGGGCAACGGCCTCGCCCAGTCCGTCGCCCATCAAGAGCGGGATGGTGTGGAGGCCGAGGCGGACTGGCACGCAGCTGGACGGCGCTGACGGTCTCCTGGACGACCAGAACGAAGTGGTTGGCTGGCGCAGCCTGGAGGCGTCCAACGGACCGGTGGTCAACGACCTCGCGGCACAGCTTCTCCCAGCAGCGAGGCTTGACGAGCTGTCACGCCTGACGGCCTCGCTCGACGACGCCCACCGCTACCTCGACAGCGAGGTCGTGGCGTCGGTTGCCCGCCAGCTCGACCGATGCAAGTCCGACGACGGCGAGACCGGCCCGGCGCAGGTGCTACCGACGGTGCTCGCGATCCTGGATCTAGTCAGCCGACAGGTCCGCGACGTCCGCGCAGAGGTTCGCCGTCAACTGCTCACAGTGGGAGCCGACGGCGCCGAGTTCGCTGGCTGGCTGTACCGAGACCTGCACGACCCGGCCTCAGCCACATATTGGTACGACCGGGCGATGGAGTGGGCCCAGGCGGCCCAGGAGCTGCCGATGCAGGGGTACATCTTGCTCCGTAAGTCGCAGATGGTCTACGGCGATCGCGACGCGGGGCGGGTTCTGGCGCTGGCTCAGGCCGCCGGAATCCGTCAAGCTTTTTGAGGCAGTGTTGTTCGAAAACTAGCTACTCGTCGGTTCCGGGTCTGGTTGCTCCTCGTCCGGTGGCCGGTTGATCCAGGCGGGTGCCGGGAGCTTCGGTGGGGTCGGGGGCCGGCGGATGAACCGTTCCGGGTGGGCGGCGTAGGCGGCGTCGAGGACCGCGGCGCGGGCCTGGCGGACGGTGTCGGCCAGGCCGTGGTGGACGACCGTCGGGGTGAGCATCCCGATCCCGGAGTGGCGATGGTGGTTGTTGTAGTGGTCGAAGAATCGCCGGCACCAGGCACGGGCGGCCTGCAGGTTCTCGAACGACCCCGGATAGTCCGGCCGATATTTAAGGGTCTTGAACTGGGATTCACTGTACGGGTTATCGTTTGACACCCGTGGCCGGGAGTGCGAACGGGTGACACCGAGGTCCGCGAGGAGCAATGCCACGGTC
>NZ_MOMC01000126.1 GCF_001983105.1 Pseudofrankia asymbiotica
GAGCCGGCGGCGATCAATTTGGTGTAGCGGACCGTGTCGACGACGGCGGATTTCACCCGCTCGTGGGCGAGGTAGGTAGCGAGGTCGCGGGTCCACTCGACGGCGGCCTCCGGCGGGACGGCGTTTCGCCAGGCCGCCCCGGCGAGTTCCTCCTCGTCGGGTTGGTAAGCCATCTTGTGAAGGTGTACCGCCAGGTCGTAGACCGGGTCACCCCAGAGAGCCAGCTCCCAGTCGAGGAAGTATGTCGCACCGCCGTTCACGATCATGTTCTTGCGATGGATGTCGGTGTGGAGCAGGCGGAACGGTCTGGGGCAGAGGGTCGACCAGCGTTCGAGGACCGGCTCCAGCGGGTCGGCGGGAAAGCCGAGGGCCTTGAACAGATCGCCGAACTCGGCGAGAAACCTGGCGTGCACGCCGGCGGTGATAGCCGACAGCCTGCTCGCGAACGCCGCCGTGTCCCCGTCGCCGGGCCAGTCGGCGGGCAGCGCTGGGAGCTGGTCCAGCGGCACCCTGCCGAGCTGGGTGAACAGGGCACCGACGTCGGGGATCACATGTTCGGGCACGCGCTTGCCGCGGGGCGCGATCGCGTCGAGGACGTCACCCTCGATCCATTCGACGATCTGGTAGGCCGGACCGACGTTGGCGTGGAGAAGCCTTGGGGCCCGAGGAATGGCGGGGTGGAGGGCACGCACGACCTCGGACTCTGGCCAGATCGTGAGGTCCATGGTGTCGGCCTCGGGGATGGGGATGCGCACCACGACGGGCCCCGACGGTGTCCCGACCCGGACGTTGTGGTTGTAGAAGCCGGCGCTCCGGTCGGTGCGGGCCAGGGCCAGCCAGTACAGCTCGTCGGGTTCGTTCGTGGCCGCGTGCGGCACGGTCGCCCTCACCTCGCCGACGACCGCGTCAGCCGCTGGGCCGTTCCCTACCGCGGAACCAGCCGGATCTGGAATCGCCGGGTCGGACCTCGTCATCAGGCTGCCCCGTCGAAGCCGAGCAGGTCGCGGGCGAGGGCGTCGATGCGGCCCTTCAGGACGTCGAGAGAGTCCAATGGTTGGAGGGCGCTTTCGGCGCGCTGGCAGGCGTCCGTCACGTATTGATCCTCAATTCTTAGCTCTCGCAGCGCTGTTCCGGCGCACAACACCAGCGTCGGGTACACCTCCGCGGCCTCCAGTTCGCTCACCGCCCACCGCGCCGACTCCTGGGCGAGGCCGACCTGGCCCCGCCGCGCCTCCAACGCACCTCGGTACAACCTTGCCCGAGCAAGCCCCGATCGATAGCTCGCCCGGGTCAATGCCTCGACCGCCGTGTCGAACTCCACCTCGGCCTGGTCGAGGTTGCCGAGCCGCAGCTCGGCGACGGCGATCGCCGTGTGGCACTTGCCCAGCTCATGCTGTGCGCCGATCTCGGTCTGGACCTCGATGGCCGCCCGCGCCTCGGGGATGGCTGCGGGCGCATCGATGAACGCGAGCAGCTCGGCCCGGTTCGTCCTGATGTTCGCGTTCCCGACGAAGGAACGGGCCGCCTGGTAATAGGTCGCAGCCTCGTCGAGAAATCGGCCCGATGCTGGGAAGTCGAAGGCGAACCGGTGCGCCAGGTGGCGCAGTCGGGCCACGTCGCCGCGGCACTCCGGATGCCGCCGCTCGGCGATCACGTCCAGCTCGGTCGCGAACCGCTCCGCCTCGACGAACCGTCCCTGACACATGTGCAGGTCGGCGGCCCACAGGCCGGCGCCCATCCGGGCGGTGTCATCCTGGCCGGCCCAGACGCGGTTGTAGATCGTTAAAGCGGCGGTCGTCTGGCCCGCGATGCGGCGTGCCTGACCGGCGGCGACCGCGAGCCGTGCCCCGACAGGCTGGCTGACGTCCCAGTCCTCGTCCGGTGTCAGCTCCAGCGCCCGGCTGGCCTCGCCACGGCGAAGGACCGTCTCGACATCCATCACCCGTCCGGCCTCGGCCAGATCCGACGTCGTGCGAGCTGGGTTCTCCCGTAGGAAATCGCGCAGGTCAGTGAGCACGCCACCGGCGGCGCCGTCGGCCCCGCCGCGGACCGCGACCTCTACCAGGTCGAGCAGTTCGACCCCGGTGATCTCCCCGATGTGCAGAGCATGGAAGACGAGCTCCTGAAACGCCACCGGGTCCGCGAGCAGTCGTCCGCCCAGGCTCCGGGACCTTTCCTGGTCGGTGATGCCATCCGCTGCCGGATCCTCGAAGGCTCGCGGTTCCCAGGCGTCGCGCAGCAGTCGGTGAAGTTCCAGCCGGGCCGACGTGGAAAGCCGGTCGCGCAGGGCGCTCGCCATGAGCTGATGGAACCGGAGCTGATCGCCGGCCGGGTAGACGAACGAGTAGGACGAGATCGACTCCCAGGCCGTCACATGACCGGGAAGCCGGAGAGCCGACGTCAGCGCCCGGAAGATCTCCTGGTCGAATATCCGTGCAACGCCAAGGACCTCCAGCGTCCGCACCTCGTCGGCCGCGACGTGTTGCAGGAAGCGTTGCAGGATCTCCCGTTGTGTCGCCGCCGCGTGTGCCTGACTCGGACCACCATCCTCGGCATTCCCGCCCGCTCCGCCGGTGTCGACGGCGAGATGTAGGTAGAAAGGCAGCCCCGCGCTCGCCGTCGCGAGCCGTAGCCGTTCGCTCTCCTGCGCCACCCCGGAGGCGCCGAGCAACGTCAGCCGGGCCTCCATCGGCAGCGCGTCGACCGGGCAGGCCCGGATCAGCCCACGCCAGTCGGCGTCGTAGGCGTCCCATCCCAGCGGCTCCCGGCCGGCGATGACGACCAGGCCGCGATCCAGCTGGGCGACCAGGTCACGTAGCCAGACGTCCGCGAGCTGTGTCCGCCCGGAGCGGGTCGGAGCGGGCACCAGCGCCTCGTAGGTGTCGATCGTCAGCACGTAGGGACGGCTGGCTGACGCGTCACGCAGGTCCTCGGCGAACAGGAAGGTGACGGCGTCGACGACCTCGGCGTTTGGCAGTTCGTCGAGCGACGAGAGCGTCTCGTCGCGACTGATCCGGTGACGGCGGCGCGCATCCGAGGTCACCCGCTCCGCGGCCTTCAGTAGACCGAGAGCGGTGCCGAAGACCGGCACTCCGGCGACCGAGTCGATGATCTCGGTGAGGACTCCGCTCTCCTCCACGAACGGCAGTGACTCCCGGCTGATCCGCAGGTGAGGGTGAATGCGCTGCCAGAGGACCGCATAGGCGATGTCGAACCGGTCGAACCGCACCCCCTGTTTGCCGAACTCGACGCGCAGGACGGCGAGGGCATCCTCCTGCTGCCGCATCGCCGGCACCTGGAGATCGAGCGCCGCGGCCCGCCAGCCCGCCGGAACCTGGACCCGTAGCTCCCGAAGCAGCCGTGACTTCCCGATCCCGCCGACCCCGGTCATGTTCAGCACCCGCGGCGCGGACTCGCCAGCGGCTACCGCCGCCCGGACCCGTTCGACCTCGTTCGTGAACGCGTCCAGCAACGGCACCCGGTCCACGAACTCTCGTTGCAACGCCGCCACCCGGCGAAACCGCGGCGCGATCGCCATCCACTACCTCCGGCGAGACAGCCATTGGTGCGCAGTAATGGAACAGTTGTTGATCGCCACCGTGCCGCGGCGATCACCCTGCGCATCCAATCATGCCCACCTGATCTCGGATGTCGAACCGCGCAATATGCCATCTTCTCGCGTTGGGCTGACGGACCTATCAGTGACTTACTCATCAGGCCGGCGGCGGGGGGTCCTCGTACTGTGTGCGGACAGGCCCGCCGGAACGGCACTCTCCTCCTGGCGTTGGTGGTGGTCTGGCTCGATGCCGTCTCCGGGGCCGGAGGTCAGCTGAGTGGTGGTTCCGGCCGACCCAGCACTGGGCTGTCGGCGGGGAGGATCGTTGGGAGGCCGGTATCGCTGGTCGCCGGGGCGCTGTGGTCGTTCTCGTGGTCCTCCTCGAGGAGAGGGTCGTCGAAGAGCGTGTTGGAGCGGTCGACGAGAACGTCGGAGTGGTCGCTGGGCCAGTCCGATTCGGGGTAGGTGGCCGTTTCGCTGGCACTTTCGCCGGTGCAACAGTCGTTGTCGGGCAGGCGGAGTTTCCTGTCGCTATGCCAGGCTTTGTCTGCATGGGCCGGTGGTTCCCAGATTCCAGTGTAAAGGTGGTCGAGGCTGCGGTGGAGGGGGTTTCGGCGGGGTTTGCGTCGGGGGTCGACGGAGTAGGGCGGGACGWAGTAGGGATGACCGTCCGGACCCATGGCGACGGCCCATTCTCCCCGATGCACAACCCTGTGATGGAACCCGCAAAGCAGAGTCAGATTTTCGAGGTTCGTCGCGCCACCGGCAAGCCAGTGCGAAATATGGTGTGCATCTGTCCACGTCGCGTTCTTCTGGCAGCCAGGAAACGTGCATCCCCCGTCCCGGGCGACCAAAGCACGGCGCAAAGGCGGTGGGACGATACGGCGGGTACGGCCGAGTTCGAGAGGCACGCCTTCCCGCGAGAGAAGAACATGCGTGAGATGGGCGTCGCAGCAGACTCTTTCCAGCGCGGCGTGCGATAGCGCCAGGCCGTGGCAGGTGGTGGCCGGGGCGGCGCCGTCCGCGGCGAGCAGCGCGTCGATCGTCGTCGTAACGGTGATGTGGGGCCGGGTCCCGCGAGAGATCGGCAGCGTACCGGTGCCCAGGACGCGTTCGGTGATCTCGATGAGGGCGTCGGCACGGAGCTGCGGGACGGTGCGGTGGTCTTCCGGGGCTTCCCCGAATGGCTTGCGTCGGGCGAGGGGCTCGAGGGCGGCGCGCAGGGCGGCGGCACCTTCGGCGTCCAATGTGCCGTGAATGCGGGTGGTGCCGTCGGGCTGGTCGGTCAGGTGCAGTTCGCGGCGGCGTGCCTGGTCGCCGTCGTCGTGGGGGTCGGCGCCGGGTGGGCGTAGCTGGTCCTGGAGGCGGGCGCGGATCGTTCTGCCGAGGGCGACCAGGTCGCCGGCGTCGAGGGTCTCCGCCTGGGTGAGCAGGAACCCCTCGGCCCAGTGGCGCTGCTCGACCGGCGTGTCCGGCGGGAGGGCGCGCAGTGCCGCGACGATGACGGTGGCCTGCTCGCGGCTGATCGCGGTGTCGGTGAGGGCGTGGCCGGTGCGGGGGTAGGTCACGTCGAGGTCGCGGGCCAGCTCGACGGTCCGCCGGGCGTCAGCGGGGCGCATCTTCGCCTGCCAGCGCAGCAGCTCCGCGGTCGAGGGCAGATCCTCCTCGCCGAACACGCCGCGCAGGTCCCGGCAGGCCAGGTCTCGGACCGTCGCGAACAGGACCGCGCCCAGCAGCCGGCCCGCCCGCTCCGTCGCGTCGAGGAACTCCAACGCTTCCGCGTGCGACAGTGCCCACAGGTTCGCCCCGGTCAACGCCTTCAACCCGCCGATGACCCCGTCCAACTCGGCCAGCACATGATGCCGCCCACCAAACCCGTCCTCGCCGTCATTGTCGTCGACGTCGAGAGAATCGCCTTCGGATACCACGGAAGAGTTCTCATGCCCGATTTCCGTGGCATCACCTCGATCGGCGCCGGGCGTGGCCAGAGGAATCCCGGAATCCGACCCGACCCACACCTGGGCAGGGCGGCCGTCCGGTTCCTCGGGAACGAGCGGCGCGCGCATATCTCAACAGAACCATGAGTTCGAACGTATGTCCAGTTCTTGTTTTTCGGGGGTGTGCACCCCCGAATTTATAGAAACGGAAGAGCGGCTACTTGATGCGCGACGTGGAAATGTCGAATAAGTAGTTGGTGGTGGCGCTTCCTTGGTCAATCGCGCCGGCAAGCCGACCGTCGTCCGGCTACACAGATGATGGACGGCCTAATACTCCAGCCCGAGATTTGTGATCAATTGAGTTGTAGGGCTGTGGCCTGGCGGTCGTGGTGGCTGGTTTGGGCGTGTGCCTGGTGGTGGCGTCGCCACCAGGACCAGGCCAGCACGAAGGCTGTCGGCGGGGTTGGCCGCGGGATGGCGAGGTGGACGAGCAGGTGGCGGACCTCGTTGACGGTGAGCGGGATGAGCCCGTCGGCGGGCTGGGTGTCGTGGGCGGTGGCGGTGGTCACGGCGAGGTAGGCGTGGGCGAGCATCGCGAGCAGGGTCCAGCGGTGCCAGGAGGTCCAGCGGCGGACCTGGTGCTCGTCGAGCGCTGCGAGTTCCTTGCTGTTCTGGAAGTCGTCCTCGACGGTCCAGCGGATCCCGGCGACCCGGACGAACGCTGCCAGTGGCACTGGGGCCGGGCTGTGGGCGCGGTAGAACGCGTACTCACCGGTGTGGATGTTGCGGCGGATCATCAGGTAGTGCTGGCCGGGCAGGTCCTGGTCGCTGGTGGCGATGAACGCCCAGTCGTAGAGTCGCTGTCCCTTGGCACCCGGACCGGCGGAGATCCAGGTCCACGCCGGTTCGGGCAGGGTGACCGCGAGGTCGATCGCCTTGCGTTTTCCTGCCTTCGTGTCGATCTGGTGGGTCTTCGCGACGGCGAGAACGTAGCCGAGTCCGCGGCGGGCGAGCGCGGCGCGCAGGGCGGGGTCGTTTCCGTAGACCTCGTCGCCGGTTGCCCAGCGGGCGGGAACCCCGGCGTCGAGCGCGGTGGCGATCATCGTGCGGGCGAGTTCGGGTTTGGTCCGGAACGCCACGCCGTCGGGGACGCCGGCAGCCTGGCACCGGGCGGGGTCCGAGATCCACGACTGTGGCAGATACAGGGCGTTGTCGAGAAAGGCGTGCCCGGCCGGGGTGGCGTAGGTCAGGTAGACCGCGACCTGTGCGTTCTCGATTCGTTCCGCCGTGCCCGTGTACTGGCGTTGGACACCGACGGTCATCTTTCCTTTCTTCAGGTCGCCGGTCTCATCGATGACGAGGACCGCCTCGGCGTCGGCGAACCGCTCGGCGACGTAGTCGCGCAGGTCGGTGCGCAGCCCGTCGTCGTCCCACACCGCGCCGGCCAGGAAGTGCCGCATCCCGCCCGGGGAGGTCTCCCCGGCGTGCTCGGCGAGCGTCCAGCAGTTCACCCGCGGCAGCCCCGCCATCAGGCCACGCAGGAACGACCGCGCCCGCTTCCGGGACTCGACACGGGCGAAACGGCCCCCGATCCGGGACGCGAACCCCTCGAACTCGTTGCGCCAACGATCCGGGTCTACGCTGGGGCACACGGCCACCGGCTGATCTTCGAGAGTCGCCACAAACCCACGACGATCACCGGTGGCCCCTTCACGTCCCGGGACCGCCACGCCGCTCAGGCCAGCCCGGCCACCCAACCCCAGCCCACCAGATCCAAACGATCACAGAAGTCGGGCTGGAGTACTAGTCCTCGATGGGGGTGACGCCGACTGGCTTGTACGGGCCGGGCTGCCCCTTGTCGTCGAGGGTGGTGGTCAGCCAGCCGCGGACGCAGACGGCCGGCTCGCCCGCGACGGCCTTGCCGTTGCAGCGGAACCGCAGGCCGRCCGCGCCGGGCAGGTCCTTCTCGGGCATCGCCCGGATCGCGGCGACGATGGAGCTGGAGGTGACGTCGCCGGAGATGCCCTCGGTCGCGAGCTGGAATGCGGCGACCTGGGTGAACATCGACAGACCGGCGACCCTGTCGGTGTCGATGTCCTTGTTGCCGTAGGCGGCGACGACGGCCTCGTACAGGCGTGTCGACGGGCTTTCGATGCCGACCGGGGCGGTCCCGGGAACGAGCAGTCCCTTGAGGAAACTGCCAGGCACCGCCGTGCGGGTCTTGTCCGACATGCAGTTCGGGTGCGGCACGACGGTGCCGGTGAAACCGACCGCCCGCAAACCGTTGAAGGCGCTGATGCAGAACGCGTCGTTGCCGATGACATGGACGACCCCGGGATCACCACGGGAGATCATGCTCTGGATCTGCGGGGTCATGTCGGCCGTGCCCGGGGGGACCGGGACGACGGCGAGGTCGACGCCGGCCGCCTTGTACAACGGCGGTGCGACGTCCCGCCAGATGGTCATCGTGATCGGGACGTCGATCGCGAGGGCGGTCACCTTCGTCGCGCCCATGTCCTTGGCGCGCTGGAGTGCCGCCTTGCCCGTGTAGGCGAGGTCGGTGAGGGCGAACGTCGAGTCGGTGTCCCGCAGCGTCGTTCCGGCCCCATAGCTGAGCCAGGTGGGCACATGCGCCTGGTGAAGGGGCTCCCAGATGCTGTCCACGACCGAGGAGGTGCCGACGAGGACGGCGGGCACGTTGTTCTCGACCATCTGGTTGCCGCAGTCGGTTCCCTTGGCCGGGTCGGCCAGGGCCTTGCACGTGACCAGTTCGATCGGGTGACCTGCGAGGCCGCCCTTGTGCTCGTTCAGATAGGCGACGGTGGCCTTGGCGACCGCGGTCTCGATGGCGAGGTCCGAGACAGGCCCCTTGTCATCCGAGATCAGCCCGATCCGAACCGGCGTGCCCTTCGCCGGGTTCGACGGGCCCAGCAGGCTCGCGGCGTTCGGCGGGCCCAGCAGGCTCGCGGCGTTCGGCGAACTCGTCGGGGATGGGCTCGCGTCACCGCCRCCGTCGTCGTCCCCGCAGGCCGTGAGCGCGACCAGCAGACCCGTGACCAGGGCCGCGGTGCCTAAGCGTGTGCCCACCGACCTTCGCCACGGCTGTCGGCGGGGCGCGGGTTCCGGCGCGATCTCTGCTGTGGGCATGCGTCGTCAATCCCCTCTAGGTCGCGATCAGAGCCTCGGCCCGCGCGTCGGTGAAGGCGGCGGCGGGCCGACGAATCGAGCGGATCGAGCGGGTCGTGGCGGCCGGACACATGCGCGGGCGGTCCGTCCGCCTGGGAGAACTACTTCAGGAGCGGGCCGCCATCGTTGGTACGCCGCCATCGTTGGCACAGCACGGCGCCCCGGCATCCACCCTCCAGATCGATACCGAAGTCGATATTGAACTTGAGGCCTCACATGGTCAAGCGTGGAAGGGCCGGGTGTTCCGGCTCGGCATCGGCCACCCCACGGCACGCGACTTCACCGCGGCACCTGACCGGCTCGCCACCGCCCGCACTGGCTGATGCCGAGATGACGCTGGCTTGGACAACGCTGACGCTTGTCTGATCGTGTTTCAAGCGAGTGGCGGCGATTGCTGGGAGGCTGGCCGCGATCTCTGCCACCGTCCGTAGGCCCGCGCTGGCGATGCCTCGGCGGTGGGTCTGGCTCGACGGGAATGACCCGCCTAGCCGCGTCGCCGCGGCCCGGCGAAGGAGGCGCGATGACCGACGCGAACGTGCATGCCCCAGCATCGTCGGCCCAGCTGTCGACGGAGCCGGACACGGTCCAGCTGGTCTATCCCAAGGGCGGCTGGGAGGCGTCGGCGCACGCCGCCGAGCTGGCGCGCCGTTATCCGGCCCATGTGGGCGCGACCCGGTTATACGGGGAGGAGTTCCACCGCGACCCACATGCTGTTTACCAGCGGCTGCGGGCGCGGCATGGCCCGGTCGCCCCGGTGATGCTGGATGACGACGTCCCGGCCTGGCTGGTGGTCGGGTACCGGGAGCTGCACTATGTCGCGAGCCAGTCCGACCTTTTCGGTAAGGACTCGCGGACGTGGAATGCCTGGGACCTGGCGCCGCCRCACTGGCCGCTGCGCCCGCCCGTCGCCTGGACCGACACGATTCTTTCGACGGACGGCGCCGAGCACAAACGGCATTCCGCCGCGGTCGACGACKCGCTGGGCGCCGTCGACCTGTTCGAGCTGGCGGGGCGTTGCGAGCGGATCGCCGACGGGCTGATCGACGCCTTCGCGGGCGACGGGAAGGCCGACCTGATTGGTCAGTACGCCGCGCGGATCCCGATGGCGGCGGGGGCGACGCTGCTCGCGCTTCCGCCGGCGGACACGGCGGCATTCCTGGCCGACGTGACCGCCATGCTTATGCAGGCCGGCGAGTCCGGCGAGGCGCGCGCGGCGGAGGCGCGGCTGCGGGACATGGTGCGCCCGTACACGACCGCGCGCCGGGCGAACCCCGGAGTGGACACGCTGTCGAGGCTCGCGGCCCATCCGGTGGCGCTCACCGACGACGAGGTGTTCGAGGACCTGATCATGCTGCTCCTGATGAGCCAGGCCAAGACGACCGCGTGGATCGGGAACGCGCTGCGGCTGATGCTCACCGATCCCCGGTTCGCGGTGACGATCGCGGGCGGCCGGCGCTCCGTCGCGCACGCGCTGGCCGAGGTGCTCTGGGAGGATCCGCCGTTCTCCAACGCGTTTGGCCGCTGGGCGACTCGTCCGGTCCATCTGGGCGCGCAGCACATTCGGCGCGGTGACCTGCTGGTGCTGTCCGTCGCGGCGGCGAACGCCGACCCGCAGGTGCGCCCGGACCAGCTGGCCGGACCCGGCGGCAGCCAGGCGCACCTGGCGTTCGGCAGCGGGCCGCATCGCTGCCCGTACCCGTCCCAGGATGTGGCCGGGACCGTCGCGCGCACCGCCGTCACCGTGCTGCTCGACCGGATTCCCGACATCACCCTGGCCGTGCCGGCCAGCGCGCTCGTCTGGCAGCCCACCGTGGTCATACGCAGTCTGATGGCCATGCCCGTCGTCTTCACCTCGTTCTGACGGCGGCCCATTCTCGACGCCCCGTTGTCACGTCACTCCTGACGCCGCCTCGTTCAAAGAAGATCACGTCCTGACCGTTCTCTGGCCTTGCCGGAGTGCGGCCGCCGGTCCCGGTTCGAGTTCATTCCGACTGTTCCCGCTGGCCGGCGGTCGAGGCTTCTGGAACGCGGGCGCCCGACGGCGGAGGCGTCGTATCGTCGCAACCTGTTCTAGCGCCGGCTGGCAGGAGTGGGTGGGCCGTGAAGATCGAATCGGGGCAGGTCGCGGTGGTGACCGGGGGCGCGAGCGGGATCGGGTACGCGCTGGCGGAGGCGTTCGCCAGCCGCGGGCTGTCCGTCGTGCTCGCCGACGTGCGTCCCGAGCCGCTGGGCCGCGCCGCGGAGACCCTGGCCGAGACCCACGCGAAGGCGCTCGCCGCGGCCGGCGCCGGCGTCGCCGCGGTCACCACCGATGTCAGCGATCCCGACGCGGTCCAGGCGCTCGCCGACACCACCGTGGAGCGGTTCGGCCGGGTCGACGTCGTCTGCAACAACGCCGGCGTCGTCGGCAGGCAGGCGCCGATGTGGGAGCAGACGCCGCAGACCTGGCGGTGGCTCATCGACGTCCTGCTGCTCGGTGTCGCCAACGGCGTGCGGTCGTTCGCCCCGTCGATGATCGCCCAGGGGCAGGGCCACTTCCTCAACACCGCGTCCGCCGCCGGGCTGATGCGGCTGCCCCTGCTGGGCCCGTACAGCACGGTCAAGCACGCCGTCGTCGGCCTTACCGAGACCCTCGACGCCGAGCTGCGGGCCTACGCGCCCGCCGTCGGCGCGAGCGCCCTCTGCCCGGGCCTGGTGGACACCCCGCTCGTCGAGACGTCGGCGGCGATCCGTCCCGACGGCGCCGAGACGTCCGAGCCGGCGGCCCCAGGCGAGGACGGCTCCCGCAAGCCCATCCCGGGCGAGGTGCTCACCGCCGCCGAGGTCGCCGAGATCTCGATCGCCGGCATCGAGGCCGGCCGGGTGCGCATCCTCACCCACACCGACAGCTTCCGCCCCGCCCGCGCCCGCCTCGCCGCCGTGCTCGCCGACGTGGACCAGGCGGCCGCCTCCCGCGATGGGTCGGCAGGCTGAGCCGACCGACCAACCGACCAACCGCCCGGCCACACACGGGTGACGCGGCCGGCCCGCCGCCTCGCCGCCCGGTAGCGTGCCGGTCGTGTCCTCCACGAACGACGACGCATCGGCCGATCAGGCCGCTGATCTGGAGCCGGCTGGCTCGGCACCGCCGGCTGGTTCGGCACCGCCGGCTGGGACACCGGCCGGCGTGGCGAAACCTCGTCTGGAGATCGAGTACTGCACGCGCTGCCGGTGGCTGCCCCGGGCCGCCTGGCTCGCGCAGGAACTGCTCTCGACGTTCGAGACCGACCTCGGCGCCGTGGCGCTCGTTCCCGGCACGGGTGGCGTCTTCATCGTCCGGGTCGACGGCGCCGTGGTCTGGGATCGACGCGAGCAGGGTTTCCCCGAGCCGACCGCCGTGAAGCGCGCCGTTCGTGACCTGGTCGCCCCAGGGCGCAGCTTGGGCCACTCAGACGCCTGAGCCCCCTCTGTTTCGGCTGATCCTGACGGCAACGGCTGTTTGATCTTTGTCGCGTCAGCGGATACTGTCCTTCCCGACAGTGTCGGACCCATCGGTCCGTATTGGACAGTAGGAGGCGGACGTGACCCACGCCTTGTCAGTGGCCGAGTCAGTCGTGGAYGATCCGGAGGTGGACGCGGATCCGTACCCGCGCCGGGTCGGGGTAGCGCTGGGGAGGCCGCTTTTGGCGGACACGGAGATCAGCGTTCCGGTCGAGGTCCGGGACGGCCTGGTCAGGGCCGCGGCGGCGCAGGGCTTGTCGCTGGACACGTACCTGGCCCGGCTTGCTCGGCCGCACCTGACGGCTGACGGGCTGGCCGCCCAGGGGGAGCGGGCCCGGCAGTACCTCAAGGAGTGGAACGGCTACGACCCGACCGACGAGGAACTGGCCGAGGTGGACGCCAACCTGCGTCGCCAGCTCGAGCGAATCCGGAGAACCCGGTGATCGAGCAGCACCACATCGTGTTTGATGACTCGGCCATGCTGGCCGCCGGTCGAGGCAACATCAAGGCATCACGGTTGATTCACTATGCTCACAACGTCGCGGGCTGGCATGTGTACGCGCCGACCTGTGCGTTGGTAGCGGCCGAGCGGGCTCGCCGCGGCATCGCCGAACACATCGCGTCATTGTCGGCCATCAAGATTCTTCCGCTGGATCTGCCGKCCGCGCTCGCCGTCGCGCGTGAGACCAACTGGGCCGCGGCACACGTCCGGCACGCTACCCAGCCCGATGCTGAGCGTCCGGTGCGCGCGTCAGTGGCCACGGCTGACCCGGCGCGTTGGCAAGGCCAACCTGTCGAGATACTCGATCTCACCGCGGCCTGAAGCCGTTCATTGAGCGCCTGATGGCGCCGAGACCGGGGCCGATAAGCAGCGGCCCCGGCCCCCGGGGCGGGGCGGGCAGCGCCGAACTGTTAGGCGTCGTCGTCGGCGACCCAGTTGACGAAGCGGTGCAGGGGGTACATGCCGTCGTGCGGGTTGCCCATCGTGCCGGTCATCGCGCTGCCGAGCCTGACGACCCGTTGCACGCCGGCGGTGGCGAGCAGGTCACGGATCTCGGCCTTGCGGGCCGGCGGGTAGACGCCGACGGTCTGCGTCGCGACGTTCGCGAAATGCGTCGCCTCCGTCAGTGAGGCGACCGGGATGACGTTGACGGTCTTGTTCGTCGGGTGGAAGTCGACCGGCTCGGGGGAGCGGACGACGAGACCGGAGCCGTCGTACTCGCCCCAGATCCGGTAGTCCGGCTCGAGGAAGCGCATGCCCTCGACGGCCTCGCGGATGTCGCTTGGCGTGGCCGGGCCGACGGCGCTGGCGAACTCGCGGTCGACGTTCAGCCGCTCGCGCAGCAGTGCGCAGAACCGGTCGAGGCGTTCCAGCTCCTCGTCGTCGTCGGGGTCGCACTCGACGGCGATGTGCCGGGCGGCGAGGCAGGCGTCCTGGTTGAACACCGTCGCGTCGGCCGCGGCGAGTTCGGCGACCGCACGCATGGTCTCCTCCGAGGCGAGCGCCTCGCGCCCGACGATCGCCATCGAGACCTTCGGGTCGAAGGCGACCAGATGGAAACCCGGACCGGTGTACTTGATGATGTTGTTGATCGCGGCCCCGCCGCCCCAGCCGATGATCTTGTCGAAGTACTGGGCCCGGTAGAGGACGTTCTCGATCCTGGCGTCGCCGCCGCGCCAGTACACCGCCGACATCGAGCGCAGCACCGGATGCTCCGGGTCGACGTCGGCCATCGTGCGCAGCACGGCGACGGCGGTGAACGGGTCGGCCGACGGCAGCTTGAACACGTTGATGGCCTTGACCAGTGCCGCGTCGGCGATCGACGTCATCGCGCCGGACGGGGAGTTGCCGGCGAGCATGTGGACGAGCCGCGGCGGGAACGCGCGGATCCGGGTCGTCCGGCCGTGCGGGTCGGTGTGTTCCGCCCAGCCGTCGAGGACCCGCGGGTCGCGGAACGTCTTCTCGAGGCGAAACTCGATGGCCTGGCGGGTGAGGAACTGGCCGGGCCGGCGGAAGGTGTTCACGAGCATCCGCCGGGGCATCTGGCTGACCTGCGCCGTGAGCTCGAGAGACTCCTGCAGGTAGGGGTTCCGCTCCAGCTCCAGGCGCTCGGCGACCTCGACGAGATAGTCGATGATGTCGGTCAGCGGAACGTCGAAGGCCGGCCCCTGCTCCGTGCGTGGCGTGATCAGCTCGTTGAAGTTGATCCGCGGCGTCACGAACGGCACGCCGAAGTCGCGCGACAGGTACTCGACGTCCTCGCCCCAGACGACCCTGCCGCGGATGACGTGCGGGACCTTCAGCTTCTTCGGCTTCGCCGGCTCGGACGGCGCGAGGCCCGGGGAGACGGCGGCGGCGGCGGTGGAATCGGTGATGGTCATGTGCCGCTCCCTCAGTTGTCGATGAAGCCGCGGACGTAGGCGTCCATGGTGCCGGCGCAGGTGATCTTGTCGCCGTCCGGAAGGTCCTTGTAGCGGGTGATGTCCTCGGAGACGGTCGGCCCTTCCCGGCCGCAGGCACAGGTGCCGAAATCGGCGATGATCTGATCCCCGCTGATGGTGCCGCCCCAGCGGCCGTCGACGGAGAAGTCGAAGAAGGCGGCCCGGCCCTCGACCTGGCCGTCGGAGAGCGGCGCGAGCTCCTCGCCGTTCTTGTCGAGCACGAACAGGGTGAGCCCCGGCGGCACGTGGTAACGGCCTTCAAGGCACTTCACGCTGCGCAGGTTGACCTCCTGCATCGCGTAGTAGTGCAGGAAGCGGCTCGGCTGGATGTTGAGCAGCTCGAAGATGCGTTCGCGGTAGTCCGGCGGCAGGGTCATGCCTTTCAGCCCACCCGCCACCTGAAGACCGTTCCCGCCGGTGATGTCGCCGGGCTTGACGCCCTTCTCCCGCAGGATCTCGTTGAGTCGGTACAGCATCGGGAACATCGAGTTGAAGAAGATGTTCTCGCCTCTGTGGGCGATGACCTGCTCGGCCAGGAACTGGAGGCGGTCCTCGACGTCGGCCTGCCTGGCCGCGCCCTCGGCCTCGAACGCGGCGACCTCGTCCGGTGAGGCGGTGCCGTCGGCGATCGCCCGGCGCATCGCGCCAAGACGGGCCATGTACTTGTGGTGGTCGGTGACCGGCCTCGACTCCGGCAGCGGGAGCGCGTCGTCCCGGCGGTAGTTGGTCAGGAAGACGTCGCGGATGTACGCCGCGGAGCTGATCCCCGAGTCCGGGCCCACCGGGACGACGTGCCACTCCCTGGCCGGCGGCATGCCGAGCCAGGTCAGGCTGTCGAGCAGATTCTGGCCGGAGGCCTCGCGGTCAGTCATGGTCTTGTCGAGGAATGACGCCTTGCCAGACGTGCCGGACGAGCTGGACACCAGGTGGCCGTGTTCCTCGAGCCGCGCGATCGTAAACATTCAGGTGCTTTGTTGATGTTGCTTTGGGTCGCTGGCTTCGGAGCCAGGCGCTGATGTTGGTGGTCGCGTGGCGTGCCAGGTCTGGTGCGTGTGGTGAGGTAGGGGCATGGCGCCGGTCGAGGAGATGCCCCCTGAGGGCCTCCTCGCGGTGGTGCGCGCCCAGGCGGAGCTGATCGCGGAGTTGCGGGCGACGGTCGCCGAGCAGGCCCGGCAGATCGCGGAGCTGACGGCGAAGGTCGCTGACCTGGAGCGGAAGGCGTCGCGGAACTCGCGGAACTCGTCGTTATCGCCGTCCAGCGACGGCGCGATCCCGGGTCGGAAGCCGCCCGAGCCGCCGGCGGGCGGTGGCGGGGCGGGGAAGAAGAAACGCGGCAAGCAGCCGGGCGCGGACGGGTTGACGC
>NZ_MOMC01000127.1 GCF_001983105.1 Pseudofrankia asymbiotica
GCCACCCGGCAGGCCGCGTTCGATCTCGTCCTGCTTGATCTGCGGCTGCCGGACAGGGACGGCATCGAGGTCTGCCGGGACATCCGAGCCCGCCTGGCCGGCTGCGTGATCGTGATCCTCACGGCGCGGGACGACTCGGCGTCTTCCGCCGCTATGAAGAGCGTGAAGGTCGGCGRCAGGCGGTGGGTCACGGTAAGACGGGCACCCTCGGCGAGCGCGAAGGAGTCGATCTCCACAATGTCGCTGCTCGCGGCGCGAACGCTGAAGTCGCCGGCCCCGAGGCCGTCCGCGGCCCGCGCAGCGCCTCAAGCTGCTGGGTCGCTCGGTGCCGCCGCCGGCCTGGCCACGGCCGCCCTCGTCGGCGTCGCCGCCGCGGCCAGCCACCTGGCTGGCGAGGGGCCCTCACACTGCTACGGGAGCTCTGACCGGAAGCGCGCGGGCCGGCCCGGGCGCTGATCAGGTGAGGAGGTCGCGCAGCCGGACCGGCGTGAGGCCGGCCGCGCGCAGGTTCGCGATGATCCGGGGAAACGCGCCGACGGTGCCCGGGTACCCGAAGTGCATGCTCACGACCGAGCCGGGCAGCGTGCCGGCCCGCACCCGGGCGACGACGGCATCCGCGCCGGGCGACGTGTAGTCGAGCGGGTCGACGTCGAAACCGACCACGGTGCGGTACCCGGCGGCGCCTGCCTCGGCGAGGATCAGCGACGTGGCGTCGCCGCCGGACGGCCGGAAGTAGCGGCCCTGCGCGGGCGCGATGCGCGCCAGGACCTCGCGGCAGCCGACGATCTCCGCCGCGACCCGGTCCGCCGGCAGGACGGCCAGCGTCGGATGCGTGTAGGTGTGGTTCGCCAGCTCGTTGCCGCCGGCGACGATGGGCCCGGCGAGGTCCTCGTGCCGCTCCAGCCACGCGCCGACCGCGAAGACCGTGATCGGCGCGGACAGCCGGGCGGCGTCGGCGAGGAGTTGGTGCGCGAGGGCGAGGTCCTGACCCGCCTGATGCGGGCCGAGATGGAAGGTGAGCGCCACCTGGGGCCGGTCTCGCGGTCCGTGCGACACCGCCTCCGCCGGGCCGCCCGGCGACGACGGCGACCCGGTCGGGACCGCGGCCGGCGGCGTGGCCGTCGCGGACCCAGCTGGCGCCCCCCGGGTGGCCGGCGCCGAGCCGGCCGCTGGTGAGGCGGGATCCGCCGCCGGGGCGGAGCAGGCCGTCAGCGCCGCGGCCGCCGTGCCGGCCAGTAGACCACGGCGGGTCACCATGGGTGCTGTCCGCTCGACGCCACCGCACTCCCCCGTCGACGCCCCGGCGTCCGCCAGCCGAGCCCCGACAGCATGTCCCCGGCCTGATGTGAGGCCGATGTGCCGGCCCGGCGCCGCCCGCCGAGCGCGGGCCGCGCGGCGGGCGGCGGGCGGCGCACACGTTCCTCACATACCGGTCCGCGCAGACTTCCAGACGACATCACGTCGCGGCGGCGTCATGCACGCGGGGGCGTCACGTCGCAGAGGCGGCATGTCGCGGCGCCCGGAGCTCCCGTCCTGCGAGTCCGTTGACGTCAGAGGAGCTGCCGATGCGCGCCGAGYCGGCCGGGCCGCAGGGCCCGCCCGCCGCGCGGTGGACGAGGCTCGGGCGCCCCCGCCTGCTTCTCGCCGTCGGGTCGGGGCTCGCGCTGGTCGCGCTGGCGGTCGCAATCGTCCTGCACGGCGGGAGGCCGACCGCTCTCGACGTGGGCCTGCACCGATGGTTCGTCGACCACCGGGGTTCCGCGCTGTCCGATGCCGCCGTCGCGGTGTCCTACACGGGCACCGGCGTCTTCGCGTACAGCCTCGCCGCCGTCGGCGGGGCCGTCGCGGTGGCGCGGCGGACCCGGTGGTGGCTGGGCGGGGCCGTCGGGGCCGCAGCGCTGGCCGTGGGCCAGCTGATCCGGGCCGGCCTCGCGCTCACGGTCGGCAGGGCACGGCCACCGACGGTCGACTGGATCTCCCACGCGTCGGGCTTCGCCTTCCCCTCCGGGCACACGACCACGTCGGCCCTGGTCGCCGCCGGTCTGGCGGCCGTGATCCACCGCCGGGCACGACGGAACGCCGCCCGCACCGCCGCGGCGGCCGTCRCCGGCCTGTGGGCCGCCGCCGTCGGGGCGAGCCGGGTCTGCCTCGGGGTGCACTGGCCGACGGACGTCCTCGCCGGATGGCTGCTGGCCACTGTGCTAGCCGCCGTCGGCCTGCCCTGGCTGGCCGCCCTGCTCGCGCGGATCGGACGCGACCAGTCCGACGATCCGCGCTGACTGCGACTATTCACGGAATACGCCAGAATTCAACACAGCGAATCCCTGAATTCATTTCTTCACATGCTGCTCACACATTGGCGCGCCTACGGTTCGCCTTCACGATGGCAAACGCCATTCGTGTCATCACCGGGGAGGCGCCGTGACGAAAGTGGACGTAGTTCACGACTTCACCGTCGCTGGAAAGTATGTAGTCAAAAGGCTGCCGGAGATTACGGTGGCGTTCTGGGTGATGAAGATCGCCGCGACGACACTGGGCGAGACCGCCGGCGACCTGCTGGCGCAGACGCTGCGCCTCGGCTACTTCGTCACGACGGTGCTGCTCGTGCTCGTCTTCGTCGGCACGCTCGCCGTCCAGCTCAGATCCAGGGCGTACAACCCGTTCTTCTACTGGACGGTCATTCTCTCGACTAGCACGGCCGGTACGACCATCTCGGACTTCATGAACCGCGATGCCAGCTCCAAATACCTCGCCGAGGGCACCGAATCGCTGGGCTGGGGGCCGCAGGGCCTCGGTCTCGGCTACCCGGCCGGCGCGGCCATCCTCCTCTCCCTGCTGATCGCCGTGTTCATCGTGTGGCGGCTCACGGGGCTGACCTTCGCCATCCGCGACATCGACTCCCGCCGCGGCGAGAGCCTGTTCTGGTCGGCAATTCTCGTGTCGAACACACTGGGAACCTCGATGGGCGACTACCTGTCGGACAGCTCCGGTCTCGGCTATGCGGGCAGCGCGACGCTCATCCTGAGTCTGCTCGGCGTTCTGCTGACGCTCAGGTATGTCCCGGCGGTGTCGAACGTGCTGCTGTTCTGGCTCGCGTTCGTGCTCACCCGCCCGCTCGGCGCCACCGTCGGCGACCTGCTGACGAAACCCGCGGCCAAGGGCGGGCTCGCCCTCGGCACGCTTGGGTCGTCCGCGGTCCTGCTCGCTCTCCTGTTCGGCCTCGTCGGCTACGCCCACGCGCGCGAGCGCCGCCGGGTAACCGCCGCGGCGGCGGACCCGGCGGCGGTCACCGCCGTCTGAGTGGATCGCCTGACGCGTCGGCCGGGACCGGTGGCCATGACGGGCGGCGTCGGCTAGGACCCGCCGGGCCGTCCGGTCTCGTGCGGGCCCGCGGGGAGTTGGCGGGGAGCGCCGAGCAGGTAGGCGAGGGCCACGGCGGCGACGGTCTCGGCGGCGAGCAGGCCGGCCAGGATGACGATCTGGAACCGGGCCGCGTCGCCCGGGCTCGCGCCGCCGAGCAGGGCTCCGACGAACGCGCCGGGCAGGGTGACCAGGCCCGTGGTGCGAGTCTGGTCCAGCGCGGGCACCAGTGCCTCGCCGACGGCGTGCCGGGCGATCGGGGCGCAGGCCTGGCGGGGGGTGGCGCCCAGCGCGAGCCAGCCCTCGATCTCGTCGCGGCGCTGGACGAGGCTGTCCGCCAGCCGGCGGCCGACCAGGGTGCAGGCCGTCATGGTGCCGCCGAAGACGCTGCCGGACAGGGCTATCAGGTGCCGGGTCGACGGTTCCAGCACCGGTATCGCGAACACGATGCCCAGCGTCACCGCCGCGCCGGCCACGCAGGAGCCGGCCACGGCCAGGACGGGCCGGCGGAAGGCCGTGAGTCGACGCGCGGCCGTGATCACGGCGGCGCCCAGCATCACCGCGAGCGCCGCCGCCGCGACGGGCGGGGCCGCGAACACCCCGCGCAGGGCGAGGCTGACGAGCGTGAGCTGCACGACCGCCCGCACGACCGCGACCACCGCTGAGCGCGCCCGACCGACCCGCGCCCACCGCAGGCACCCGACCGTGACGGCGAGCAGGCAGCCAAGACCGACGACCAGCCGCACATCCGCCATCACGGACGTGGTCCCCTCGGTAACGGTGCGCCCGGACTCGCCGCGCGGGTTCGGCCCGGCTCAGCCAAGGGTGGATTCGGACAGCTCGACGACGCTGAAGGTATAGAGCGCGAGGGCGATGACGCTGGCCCAGCACAGCAGCGCCGCCAGCGCCAAGGGCACGGCCGCGCGGGATCGGCGGCGCGGCGGTTCGAGCAGGTCGCGGACCCGGTCGACGACGTCGTGGTGCGCCGCTCCGAGACCACCAGCCGGCGGCGGGGCGGCGAGTGCGGCGACGCCCAGGGCGTGCGCGACCGTGACCGGGTCGCCGACCGCGCGGACCGCGACGGCGTCGGCCCAGCGCTCGATGGCCCGGTCGACCGCCCGGGCCACCGGCGACAGCGTCGGGTGGGCCGCGGCGGCGAGGCGGGCGAGCTGCGCGTAGCGGTGATGGTGGTGGCGCAGGTGGGCCTGCTCGTGCGCGAGCAGCGCCCGGCGTTGCGGGCCGGTCAGCGAGCGCAGCAACCCGGTCGAGACGACGACGCGGCGGTTGCGGCCCGGCACGGAATAGGCATGCGCGGCGTTGTCGTCGACGATCGTCAGCTCGCCCACCGATGGCCACGTCGCGACGACGGCCGCCGTGCGCCGGGCGGTCGCCACCGCTCGGCCCAGGTGCCGGGCCGCCCGGCCCAGCAGGGCGGCGGCCACGCCCCCCGCGGCCAGGCCGACCGGGATCGGAACGGGCAGCCGTTCCCGCAGCGTCGGCGTCGACCAGTCGCTCGGATGCGTGGCGGGGAACCGCTCCACCACGCCCAGGAAGGCGGTGAGGCACAGCAGGGCCAGGGTGGCGAACGACACGGTCAACGCGAAGCCGGTCAGCGCMACGGTCGCCGCCGCCGGCGGGAGGCGCCGCGCGGCGCGGGTCGCGACCCGGCCGCCGATCAGGCCGGCCGCGACGGGTGCCATCGCCAGCACGAGCAGCGGCGCGAGGACGGTCATCCGGGGCCGCGAAGCCGGCGTTGGGCCTGCGGATCCGGGTGCGCCCGTTCCCCTTCCGGGTGGCGGCCGAGCAGGTCGCGCAGGATCAGCGCCGAGTCCTCGTCGAGGTCGTCGACGAACCGGGACAGCACGCTGGCGCGGTCGACGCCGGCATCGAGGAGCTTGCGCATCTGCCGAGCGGTCAGGCCGGCCTGCGCCTCGGTCTGGTCGCCGACGAGCTGGTAGGCGTAGGCGCGGCCGCGGGGAGTGCGGGTCAGCGCCTGTTTGGCATACAGCCGGGTCAGGGTGGTCAGGACGGTGGTGTAGGCGAGGTCGCCGCCGAGCTCGGCCTGGACCTGCGTGGCGGTCAACGGCTCGCCCGCCGCCGCGAGGCAGGCGACGACCTCGTTCTCCAGGCCTCCGCTGGGCCGGGGATGCGCTCGGCCAGCCATCACGTCGCCTCCCCGCCCGATCGCCTCGGCCACGCCTGAGCCCGCCGCGTCGCACCTCGCGGCCATTGTGACATCGGCACCAGCGGGCTTGCGTTTCCCACAGATGTTAGGTATGCCTAACCTTCACAACTATTGACCGATAGTTTCCGAGGGGGAGGGCGGGGCGCGCGTGTTTGCGAACTACCTGATCGGCCTGCGGGAGGGCCTGGAGGCCGCGCTCGTCGTGAGCATCCTCGTCGCGTACCTGGTCAAGGTCGGCCGGCGCGACCGGCTCGTCGTCGTGTCCGGCGGGGTGGCCRCCGCCGTCGCGGTCAGCGTGGCCTTCGGCGCGCTGCTCACGTACACGTCGACGACGCTGCTGTCGTCCTTCCGCAGCCAGGAGATCTTCGGCGGGACGATGTCAGCGCTGGCGGTCGTGTTCGTCACCTGGATGGTGTTCTGGATGCGCCGCACCGCGCGCGGGATGCGGGCCGAGCTCGACGGCCGGCTCTCCTCCGCCCTGGAGATGGGCGTCCTCGCCGTCGCCCTCACCGCGTTCCTCGCGGTCGCGCGCGAGGGCCTGGAGACGGCGCTGTTCTTCTGGTCGGCCGTGCAGGCGGCCGGCAGCACGACCGCTCCGGTCGTCGGGTTCTCGCTCGGCATCGCGACCGCGGTGATGCTGGCGTGGCTGCTGTACCGGCGTTCGGTGCGGCTGAACCTCGCGCGGTTCTTCACCTGGACCGGCGCGGKCCTGATCGTGATCGCCGCCGGGGTGCTCGCCTACGCGGTGCACGACCTGCAGGAAGGCGGCGTCATCGGCGGCCTGAACACCCTCGCCTTCGACGTCAGCGACCAGATCTCCCTCGGCTCCTGGTACGGCGCCCTGCTCAAGGGCATCTTCAACTTCTCGCCGCAGACGACCGTCGCCCAGGCGATCGCCTGGGTCGGCTACGTCGTGCCCGTCATGACGATCTTCTTCCTCGGCGGTCGGACCCGGTTGGGCCGACCGAGCGCCGCGCCGGCCTCGACGCCCGCCGACAGGACCGAGCGACCGGCCGCCGGCAGCGCGGCCAGCCACGCCTGACGGCACCCGATCGCGCACCTCGCCTGTCACGACCTGTCACGCCGCCCGCTTCATCTCGTACGGCCGCGGCTCCGCCGGACGCGAAGCTCGCCCCGACGACTCAGCCGATCTCTGGGAGACAACCGGTGACATCGCCCGCCATCCGCATCGTGCGCCTGGCATCCCCCGTCGTCCTGACCGCGGCCCTGGTCGCCAGCTGCTCATCCGACAAGTCCACCAACTCCGGCGCCCGGTCCGGCGCCGGGCCCGGGACCGTAGGGCCGATCGCGGTGAGCGCGGGGGACAAGAACTGTCAGGTGGGCCGCTCCACGCTGCCGGCGGGCCGGCACACCTTCGAGATCACCAGTTCCACCTCGCAGGTCACCGAGGTGTACGTCTACGCGCCCGGCGACCGGATCATGGGCGAGGTCGAGAACATCGGCCCGTCGACGAAGCGCAACCTCATCGTCGACCTGCCGGCCGGTGCCTACGAGGTGGCGTGCAAGCCCGGCATGGTCGGCAACGGCATCCGCACCGCGCTGACGGTCACCGGCCAGGCGGCGCCGGCCCAGACGCTCGACGAGAACCTGACGGCGGCCGTCACCTCCTACCGCACCTACGTCGAGACCGAGACCAAGGCGCTGGTCGACACCACCGCGACGTTCGTCGCGGCGATCGACTCCGGTGACCTGGCGAAGGCCCGGGAGGCGTACCCGACCGCGCGCCTGCACTACGAGCGGATCGAGCCGATCGCGGAGTCCTTCGGCGACCTTGACCCACTCATTGACATGCGCGCCGACGACGTCACCCCGGAAACTCCGTTCGTCGGCTTCCACGCGCTGGAGCAGCTGCTGTTCGAGAAGAACACGCTCGACGGGGCGAGGCCGCTGACGACCGCGCTGACCACGAACGTGGGCAAGCTCAGCACGCTGGTGAAGACTGTCGAGTTCACGCCCCTGGTCATGGCCAACGGTGCGAAGTCGCTCCTGGACGAGGTCGCGAAGTCGAAGGTCACCGGCGAGGAGGAGCGCTACTCCCGTATCGACCTCGTCGACTTCGCCGGCAACGTCGACGGCGCGAAATACGTCTACGCCGCGCTGCGCCCGGCGTTGCAGGAGAAGAAGCCGGAGCTGGTGACCGCGCTCGACAAGCGGTTTCCCGCCCTGGTCAACCTGCTCGACACCCACCTGGCCAAGCCCGGCGACCAGGGCTACATCGCGGGCAGCCCCTACGTTTCCTACGACGCCCTCACCCCGGAGCAGATCCGGGCGCTCGCCGTCGAGGTCGACGCCATCTCCGAGCCGACCGGCCAGATCAGCGGCGTGGTGACCGCCGGATGACGGAGACCCAGCATCGGGAGCCGGCCAACGGTGCCGACGCGCCGGCGCCCAGCCGACGGCGGATGTTCGGGCTGCTCGGCGGCGCCGCGGCGCTCGGCGCCGCCGTCGGCGCGGGGGGCACCGCCGCCGGGCTCGACGCGACCTCGGACGACCGGCACGGTTCGCAAACGCCGGGCCGTCCGGTGGAGTTCTTCGGCCCGCACCAGGCCGGGATCGCCACACCGGCGCAGGACCGGCTGCACTTCGCCGCCTTCGACCTGAGCCCCACGGTCGGCCGGGCGGACCTCGTCGCGCTGCTGACCGCCTGGACCGCGGCGGCGTCCCGGATGGCCGCCGGACAGGGCGTCGGCACCGGCGCGGTCACCGGCCCGCCAGGCGCGCCCCCCGACGACACCGGCGAGGCGCTCGGCCTGCCGCCCGCGCGACTGACCCTCACGGTCGGATTTGGCACCAGCCTGTTCACCGACCCCGACGGCCGGGACCGCTTCGGGATCGCCGCGTCCCGGCCACCCCAGCTCGCGGACCTGCCCGCCTTCCCCGGCGACGCGCTCGACCCGGCCGCCAGCGGCGGTGACCTGTGCGTCCAGGCGTGCGCCGACGACCCGCAGGTCGCCGTGCACGCCATCCGCAACCTGGCCCGGATCGCCCGCGGCACCGCGTCGGTGCGCTACTCCCAGCTCGGGTTCGGCCGCACCAGCTCGACCTCGACGAGCCAGGCCACCCCACGCAACATGATGGGATTCAAGGACGGCACCGCCAACCTCAAGACCGAGGACGTTGCCGCCATGAACACCCATGTCTGGGCCCAGCCCGGCGACGGGCCGGACTGGATGACCGGCGGCAGCTACCTCGTCAGCCGCCGGATCCGGATGCTCATCGAGCCCTGGGACTCCACCCCGCTCGTCGAACAGGAACGCGTCATCGGCCGCCACAAGGGAAGCGGAGCGCCGCCCGGACTGGGCGACGAGTTCGACCCGCTGAATCTCTCCTCGAAGGGCCCCGACGGCGAACTGCTCATCGACGCCAACGCCCACGTCCGGCTTGCGCACTCCTCGCACAACAGTGGAGCCGTCCTCCTGCGCCGCGGCTACTCCTTCACCGACGGCACCGACAACCTCGGCCGCCTCGACGCGGGCCTGTTCTTCATCGCCTACCAACGCGACCCACGACGCCAGTTCGTCACGATCCAGAACTCACTCGCGGGTAAGACAGCCGACGCCCTCAACGAATACATCCAGCACGTCGGCAGCGGCCTGTTCGCCTGCCCACCGGGCGTCCAACCCGGCCAATACTGGGGCCAGCGCCTGTTGGGATAGCCGACGCGCGTCCCGGACGAGTTCGCGAACAAGGGAGGCGTCCCGCGCCCGCCTTCACATCGCCGGTCAGGCCCCGTAGGCCGGCAGCACCCGGTTGAGTGATATCGCGTAGGCCGCGGCGACGGCCAGCGCCACAAGGCCACCGCTGAGGTAGTAGCCGGCGCCCGACGAGACGCCGACGACGGTGTCATCCGCCGCCAGCCCAACCAGGACCGCGCCGGCTGCGCCGAAGGCCGTGGCGCCGACCGCGGGGACGAGGGTCGAAGGCAGGCTGGAACGACGGGGCCGCCCACCGCGCCGGCGGTGGACCATGGCAGGAGCGTTACCCACGGCCAGAACGAGCAGGCCAACGAGCCCCGCGAGCAGGCGCAGCGACACGGCGTCCTGGCTGTTCTCGAGCATCGCGGCCTGAGCACAGCTCGCGGCGCCCGGATGGACAGCCAGAAAGTGCGCGCAGGCGGCGGTCGGGTACGCCACGCCGGCCGGTCCGCCACCGACGAAGTGCCGGCCGAAGGCCGCGTTCATCGCGGCCGCGACCCCGCCGCTCACTCCGATCGCCACCAGCCCGATCCCAGCCATCCGCGCGGCCGCCCACGTGAGGTCGCGAATCGCCGCCCAGCTCGGCCGGTGCCAGGAGGACACCGCGGCGGCCCTGGTGAAGGCACGCGGGTCACCGAGCCGGTCGACCGCGCGGCGGCGCGCCTCGACGACCGGCAGGCCCTCCGCCACGCCAGCGGCGGTGGCCTCCCGCAGGTGGTCCTCGGCCTCCGCCAGCAGCCGCCGTGCCCCGCGGGCATCGGCCGGAAGCCGGGCGTACAGCTGGTCGAGATAGTCCTCGACCGGGTCGTCGACGCGGGTCGCCGGGCCGTCTCCGGCGCCGCGGGCGCTCATGCCGTCGCTCCCGTAACCGCGATGACGCCCCGCGCGAACCGGGTCCAGCTCGCCCGTTCGGCCGCCAGCTCCCGATGGCCGGCGGCGGTCAGGGCATAGGCGCGACGGCGGCGACCCGCGTGCTCCACCCAGTCGCTGACAAGCAGGCCGGCGCGCTCCAGGCGGTGCAGCGCGGGGTAGATGGTGCCTTCGGGCAGGTCGAAGCCCCCGTCACTGCGCTCCCGCAGCCGGGTGATGACCACGTAGCCATGGGCGGGCTCGTCCTCAAGCACCGCCAGAAGCAGGAGGTCAAGGTGCCCCTTGAGTCGCTCTCGATCCATACCTAGTAACGCTAGGCATCGTATTACTAGGTGTCAAGGAGTACGGCCTCCAGCCAGGACCCGCTCGAACGAGCGCCCCCGGCCCGCCGCCCGCCCACAGCTATGCCGCTCAAGCCACTTGACGGACCCTGCTCGCCGGATACGCAGGCCGGGGTCGTCGCGCACCCGCACGGCAGGGCGCCGACCCCGGGACTGGTGGACGCGCCGCAGGAGATCAGCTGGTTTCCCGCGCTGGCGATGGACGAGCTGCGGACGGCCGTCCGCTCGCTGCGGACCGACACCCCCGTCACGGCGAGCGGCTTCCCCCTCACGGAGGAGATCAACTCCGCCCCCTCGCCGAGGAGGGCATCGAGGTGCTGAGCCGGCCGTTTCGGGCCCGGGGGTCGTCGTGGACATGTCGGCTCGCCGGCGACCGCGGCGATCCTGGCCTGTGTCGCCGAGGCCGGCTACCRCATCGCGCAGGAGAGCCTGACCAACGTGCTGCGCCACACCCGCGCCACCCGAGTCCGCGTCGAGCTCGACCACGGGCCCGATGCGGTGGGCATCGTCGTGCCCGACGACGGCCGCGGGCGCGCTCGACCTCGGTCACGCCGAAGGCCACGTGTCCGCCCGTCGATCCGCGCCCGCCGGTAACGGGTCAGGGCGCGCAGCCCCCGGATCGGCTGAGGCGCGACAAACGACGAGCCGACCAATCCGGAATCGACCAGCTCGGCGATCCACACCACGTCCGCCACATTCGTCTTGATGCGTCGTCCCGGGACGCTCGCACAGTCGAGTGGCCGGGGGCATTTCAGCCCCCGGCCCTCACAGATCCGGGCGTGAACCTCTCGATTCACCCGGCTCCTGCTGCACGCCACGGACGGTGCTTGCCTGGCTGCCGGCAGCGACGGCTCATTCCCGGAGGTTGGCCGACGCTGCCGGTGACCGCGCCGTCCCGCGGGGTGGTCAGTAGCGCAGCCGCCAGTGCGCGAACAGGCCTGGGGACCGTTGCCGGACCCCTTGCAGCCATTCGCGTGCCCGGCGGTCGCRTCTCCTGAGCCGTTTGTATTTTCCCTTGGCCCAGCGCACGAGATGGCGATCGATGCGCCTGCCGATGGTGAGCACCACGGACGGGTAGAACATGGTGAAATACGCAAGCCAGCCCGCCACCACCGGGTTGATCGTGGCGGCGAGCTGTTCGAGGGTCTGGTTCGTGCGCCTGTGCAGTCTCAGGTCATGCATTCTGCGGCTGAACTCGGTCACCCGCTCGGGCGAGGCACCCGGGAGGAAGCTCGTGAAGGCCTTCTTCGCGGTCGGGTTCCACGCCCTGCGGGCCCGGAACGTGTAGGACAGGAACGTGAACGACGTGTTGTCATGGTCGCCCGTGCGCTTTCCGTCCTTGCAGTACACAATCCGGGTCTTGTCGGGATGGGCCTCAAGACCGATCTCAGCAAGCCTTGCTACTACCGCGTCCCGCACGGCCAGTACCTGTTCCAGGCTCGCGCAGTGGAGCACAACATCGTCCGCGAAACGTTCGAAAGCGACGTCCGGGAACTCGCGCACCAGCCAGGCGTCGAGCCCCCAGTGCAGGAAGATGTTGGCGAGCAGCGGAGACAGGGGACCACCTTGAACCGTCCCCGTTGTTCTTTCTTCCAGGGTCCCGTCGGGCCGCTTCAGCGGCATTTTCAGGCAGCGCTCCACATACATCAGGACCCATTTCTGGTCCGTGTGGTAGGCCACCGCCGCCATCAGCCTGTCCCAGGGCACCGTGTCAAAGAACGACCGCACGTCCAGATCCACGACCCAGTCATGCGACCAGCACCGGCGCCGGCAGACCTGCAGCGCCTGCCGGGGCGAACGGCCAGGCCGGTAGCCATAGGAGTCCGGATGAAACACCGGCTCTACCTGCGGCTCCAGGCTCATCCGCAGCACCGTCTGCGCCACACGGTCCACCACGTTGGGAACTCCGAGGACCCTTACACCTCCCTTCCCATCTCGCTTCGGGATCTCCACCGCCCGTACCGGCCCAGGAAAGTACGACCCCGACGACATGCGATTCCACAGCACGTACAGGCGGTCCTTGACCTCTGCCTCGAACTGCTCGACCGTCACCCCGTCAGGCCCGGGCGCCCCACCGTTCTCCTTCACCCTCAGCCACGCATCCCACACCAGCTGCTTCGGGATTCCAAACGACTTGCCCCGTGACGCCGGTCCACTCACACGCATCCTCCCCTTAAGACGGTTGTGCGTATCCGTGTCCCACCACAGCCACTTCCCCTTGGCTCCACACCGACCACGAACAGCCAGGCTTCACAGCTACTCGGGAAGGTCCGCCCACGTGCCGCGCGACGGTAATTGCCCCTCACGGATTCAGCCGCTTGAGGGCTCCCTCTCACCACCGGCCAACCCCAGCCAGCAGCAGTTTCACGGCACGTGTTCACATGTTCCATGCGAGAGCAGCAGATCGGGCTGATGCCACCTTTACGCCGGACRCCACCTGGGCAGAAGACGGGTATCCCCCAGACTGATCCCAGGACCAATGTGAGACCCTGGTTTTGACGTCACCTGATGTGCTTTCGACGCTTCGAACGGCAGCAGGCTTACACCCTTTCGCACATCTTCCCGATCCCCACCTGCCCGGATAGCATCCGGACTTTTCCCCGACGTTCAGCACGACAGTCTTCAGCTAACGCACCTCGAGGCGGTTTGGAGCCTCCCCCCGCATGGGCGACTCCGGAGGGCCTACCCCCATCTCCCGCACAGCACCACAGTCAGCAAGCACGCCATCACATATCGCTTACCTCCTGCGTTCATGTTCACACCACGTCGCGCACACCCTCGTCAGCTCACCCATCCGACGATCACCTCTTTCGGCGCTGRTCGTCACCGCTATCAAGATCGAAACGGCCGTCTCCCCCGCCCCACGAAGAACGGCTACACCACCACGGGCACAGCMCGAAGGACCTCTGCGATCACGAGCACCGCACCCCGCGGCACCGGCCCACACAGGCCGATCGGCACCGCCGCTTCGATGCCACTCAGGGCCGGTGCCCGGTGAACCGACGGAAGAAGACCTCAGCCGCCCAGCCCCACAAGGACGCTTCGGCCCTGGCCGGATCTGTGCATGCCGGGAAACTCGTCACCGCCATGATCGGCATCGTCGTCGCGCTCACGTTCCTGTTCGGCTTCGGGAACTCGTTCGCGCTCGGCCTCCGCCTCGGCGTCCCGATCTTCATCGCACCCCTGGTGGCCCCGGCGGTCGACCTGTCCGTCGTCGGACTGCTGTTGGGGATCCGCCAGCTGGCGCTGAACGGCGGCCCCGCCAAGGTTCAGAGGTCCGCACGGCGACTCCTCATCTTCGCCAGCCTCGTCACCCTCGCCCTCAACATCGCCGAACCACTCATCGCCGGCCACTACGGCAAAGCAGCCTTCGACGCCATCGGACCACTACTCATGATCGGCTGGGCCGAAGTCGCACCCGACCTCATCCAAGCCATGCAGACAACCCCAGCAAACAAACTTCCGCCAGCACCACCGACCACGGATGACCCATATGCCTCGACAGCGGCCGATCAGCCGGCAGGACCGCCACAGACCCCTGAGACCAAACAGGCGGAAGCGCCCCCGGCCGGCGAGACAGCCCCACGAAAGGAACCAGGAGCCCGGGAACAGGACCTCCTCCACCGAGCCCGCGCCGAAGACGTCCTCCACTGGCAAAACTACCAACGCCCCATCTCCGCCGAAACCCTCCGCAAACGACTCCACATCGGCGCCACCCCAGCCCGCAACCTCGTCACCCAGCTACGCACCGACACCCACACCAAGATCGAAAACGGCGCCGGGCCACCAGACGACGAGCCCGGGCAAGCCGTCTAACTGAAGATCCATACCCAGAGGCCATGGTCACGTTGGGTCGACCTGGTCCCGCAATGAGACGAGCCGCTCTTCGGCGACGTCCGAAAACGCCAGAGCCCCGCGCCACGAAAAGCGGCTGCGGGGCTCTGACCTGCCTCGACCAGGCGCGCACTCCAGGGAATCGAACCCCAACCAATGATCCACAATGACGTGAACCACCGAGGACGTCCACCACGTCCACCAAGCACTGTCCTTCACGGCCAGCCTACCCGGTGTACGCCAGCAGAGACGAAAGACGATCACCGACCTGGGCCGGATCGCCCTAGCCAACGCGACCTAGCTTCATTGATCGTCCGGTCGTCCGGTCGTGCGGACGCGCGACCGGACGCCGGGTCATAGGCGAACCGGATCTGCATCCCGCCGCTTCAATGATCGCCTCTCCTTGCCGGCGGAGCGGCCGGTGCGGCCTGCGAGTGTCGACGGCAAGATGCCCGTTCAGCGTCCCCCGACTTCAGTGATCATCCGCCCGAGCGAACGGAGCGACGTTCGGCGCGATCAGGATGTCGCGGCGCGCGACGGTGCTTCGGTGATCGCCCGCCCCAACAGGCGGAGCGACTCCGCATCTCGGCCGCTCGCACGCCCCATCCAGACCGGATGCAACCGACCCCTCGACATGATGATCTACGATGCCTTGCTGAGGTCTCAAGGTACGGGTAAAAGTGGGTCTGACCTGCGTGCGAGCGGTCCTGCGGGTTTCCGAGTGATCAGGGCGCTCGCGGAATCCGTCAAGCTTTTTGAGGCAGTGTTGTTCGAAAACTAGCTACTCGTCGGTTCCGGGTCTGGTTGCTCCTCGTCCGGTGGCCGGTTGA
>NZ_MOMC01000128.1 GCF_001983105.1 Pseudofrankia asymbiotica
CGAGTACGACGACGCCCTGCTCGTGGTCCGTCCCGAAGGACAGTGCGCCGATCGGCGCCGGGAATCAACCCGGCCCGACCCCACAGGCTTCAGTGATCCGCCGTCTCGGAGGACGGTGTGACAGTACTGGCCGTTGCGTCCATAGATCCCGGCGAGGTCGCTTCAGTGATCGTCCGCCCTTGCGGACGGAGCGACGACGCGGTCAACGCCCTGTCGATCCGGATCGGGGCGCTTCAGTGATCGTCCGTCCTCGCAGGCGGAGCGACATGACTTCTGCAGCTTGATCGTCACCGAGGTGCTGATCCTTCAGCGATCGTCCGCCCTCCCGGGCAGAGCGACTCTTCATCGGAGAACGGTGCGCCGGCCGCGGGCACGGGCAAGTCGGTGCCCCGCATGATGCTTCAGTGATTGTCCGCCTCAGAGGACGGTGCGCGATGACGGCGTGAGCGCTACTGATGGCGCTGCGGGAACTTCAGTGATCGTCCGTCTCGTAGGACAGTGCGCCTRGCTGCATAATGTTCAGCCGTGGGTCGAACTCCCCGCTTCAGTGATTGTYTATCGCGGAGGACGGCGCGCCGCGTTCAGACCGAGTTGCTGGCCRCGCACAAGGATGTCGCTTCAGTGATCGTCCGTCTCGGACGACAGTGCRCCACCGGCGCCAAGGATTTCCTCACCGCAGTCTACGTCCCGCTTTAATGATCGTCCGTCTCGGAGGACAGTGCACCTAGGACCATGGCTCAGAACGGTCTCGGTAACCTCTTGCCTCAGTGCTTCAGCGAGCGTCCGTCCTCGCGGACGGAGCGACCACCGTGGGACTACGCCGACCTCGGGGCCGGGAAGTAGCTTCAGTGAGCGTCCGTCCTCGCCGACGGAGCGACCGACCTGTTGGACAGCGTCAACGAATACTTGGTCCAGTGGCTTCAGTGAGCGTCCGTCCTCGCGGACGGAGTGACGTACTCACTGCCGAAAGGGTCCACGTGGCCGTCGACTCGCTTCAGTGAGCGTCCGTCCTCGCGGACGGAGTGACAGCTCTTGAATAACGGGGGCGCTGAGCGGCCGATATGTAAGCGGTTGCGAGCGGTCTGCTGGAAGATCAGCTGTGGCGCGCCATGGAGGTGTCAAGGTACGGGTGCAGGGGTCTGACCTGCGTGCGAACGGTCCTGCGTGTTGGCGAGTGATCAGAGCGCTCGCGGCGCGCGGCGCGATGGCCTTTTTGGGATCAAGGTGTCGGGCTGGTGGCGAGGGCGGTGTGGGTGGGGGCTGGGGGGAGGTCGGTGGGGGCGCCGAAGGAGCCGTAGCCGCCTTGGTCGGTGCGGCGGATGGGGGCGGCGAGGAGGCGGTGAACGGAGAAGAGTTCGCGTTGGGGCTGGGTCATCTTGGTCAGGTCTGGGTGGGCGAGCAGGGACATGATGACGCGGCTGGTCGCGGGGGCGTTCCAGAGGGGCCAGCGGAATTCGCCGCGTTTCCACTCGGGGCTGCAGCCGGTGGTGAGGAGTGCGGCGCCGCCGGTGGTGACGGGGAAGTGCCGGAGGCCGACGAACGCGAGCCAGTCAGCGCCGGGGACGCCGGTGGCTTTGGTCGATTCGGGCGCTCGGCTGGTGTGGGCGTAGACGCGTTCGCCGCTGGGGTCCCAGCGCAGGATCGGCAGGGTGGAGGCGTAGCGCCACGGTCCGGTGAAGGCTTCGCGAAGGTCGGCGGGTTTAAGGTCTTCCTGGAGCGCGCGGGCCATGACGAGGAAGAGCTGTTTGCCAGCGGTGAAGTGCAGGTGGGTGGGTTTGCTGACGCCCTTGCCGGCGAGGGCGCCTTCGGAGAGGAGCGCGGCGATCAGGTCGACGTCCCTGCGGTCGTCGGGTGTCATGGCCGCGAGGATCGCGTTCAGCCAGGGGATGAGTTCGGTCTCGGGGTCGGGTTTCAGGTCGGCCATGGGTTGCTTGCCGGGGCCCCAGGTCAGGATGAGGGAGTCGGCCCACCTCTGGCGGTCGGTGTCGCAGAGGTCGATGAGGTGGTCGAGGCTGTCGGGGCCGGTGAGGCGGGCGGTGGGTTCGAGGCCATCGGTCCAGGCCAGGGTCAGGCGGGTGTCAGGGAGTCGGCGGGTGGTGACGTCGAGGGCGCCGAGGGCGGCGAGGAATCCGAGGGGGTTGGTGCCGATCAGGCCGGTGAGGTCAACGTCAGCCATCGGAGCCCTCTCCGTCCGCTCGCTGGGCTGGAAGTGCTGATTGGGTTTGTTCCTGTTCGCTTTGGTGGTGGTCGGCGAGGCGGAGGGTGGCCTCAAGCCAGGCGGCGCCGTACCAGCCGTAGCGGCGGAGGAGGGTCCAGAAGCGGTCGGGGATGCCGGAGTTGAGTCGTTCGAGGCCGTGGTCGGTGCGTCCCTTGTAGATCTGGCCCGTGGTCTGGAACTCGACGACCTGCCGTGCGTCGTCCCAGACCAGGGGAGGGAACGGGCGGCAGTAGCCATGGTGGCTGGCAACAAGGTGCAGGACGAGATCCAGATCGTGGGCCTGGTCCAGAACGCCGGAGGCGGTGGCCATCTCGACGCTGAGCAGTTCGTGCCGTGCGCCGTCGGGGTAGCCGCTGATCCGGCGGGCCTGGCGGCGCCGGGTGCGGGTCTGCTGGACGGGTGACTTCGCGAGCGGATGGGCGGGGTCGACGTCGTCTTGGCGGCCGTCGAGTAGCCAGATCTGGAAGCGGCGGTCGGCCTTGCCGAGATCGTGGAGGCAGCCCGCGAAGTCGAGATCAGCGGTGATGCGGTCGGGTTGGCCAAGGCGGGTGCTGAACTGTCGGGCGATCTTGCCGACGGCGGGAAGGTGGTCTTCGAGCAGGATGTGGGCGGCGCCGGTGAAGGACAGCGCGTCGTTGCTCGTGGCGTCGGCGTCGAGGGTCGTGCCTTCTGCGGTGGGGCGACCGATGCGGGGTGTCGGGTGTGGCATCTGGCGTTTTGCCGTGATGATGAGCGAGAGATCGAAGGTGTCACGGTCCGCGGCGCCTGCGCCCCTGGCACCGCCCGGTCGGGATCCGGGTTCTGACCTGGGTGTCGAGGCAGCGCGGCGTTCGCCTGGCGATGCCGTGGACGGTCCTCGGACGATGTCGATCGTCACGCGGCCCAGCGCCTGACGCGCACCTTCGCGGGTCGTCGACCTGCCGAGAGCCGTCGTCAGGTGAGCGAGCGCCCTGGCTAGGTCGGGATTCTGCGTGGTCAGGGACGCGGTCGCTTTGGTGAGCCAGTCGCGCAGGATCTCGACGCGCTCGTCGTAGTCGGCGTCGTCGTACACGGCCAGGTCGGGGAAGTCGGTCAGGCCGGGCCACGCTGCGGGGAGGGCGCGGATCGTGGCGATGCGGCGTTGCAGGGCGATACATTCGGTGGCCCGGTCCACGACCGGCGTCGTGGCGGTCGGGTCCCAGGTGTGGTGGAGGCCGATGCCGCCGTACTCGGCTGGCACCACGACGACGTCACCCGCCCCTGGGCGGCCGGTACCTCGTCGGCCTGGCACCCGGACTTCTGCGCTGCCGGCCTGCCAGCGGACCCAGGGTCTTGCCCAGCCGTGGTGGCCGGGGCGGGTGTCCTGTTGGGTGCTGGCGGCATCGGCGTCGCTGAATGAGGGCGGGTCCTCGCCGCGCAGCCAGCGCTCGACCACGTAGCACGGGACGGTCATCGCCTCGCCGGAGACCGGCGGGCAGGCCGCGATCCGGTCGCTGACCGCGTCGACGAGGCTCCCGCCAGGCGTGCCGCGGCGCCGGCGGTCACCGAGCTGCTCCTGCCGATCGGCTGCAGTCTCGGCGTAGGCGGCTCGCAGGAGCGTTTCGGTGAGGTCGGCGCGCCAGACGACTTGGACGTCGAGGTCGGGCTCGAGGTCGCCGTGGAGCCAGCGGGCGACGTCGGGATCCGGGTCGGGGATCGGGCTGGTCTGGACCCAGGCGTCGAGGTGCGCGGGCAGCATCACCGGTGCCTGCCGTGCAGGCGGGGTCAGCCCACTCAGCAAGGTGTTCGGCACGCGCAGCAGGTTCAGCCCGAAGTCGAGGTTTCCTCGCTGGGACAACCATTCCCAGGTGGCCCGCAGGGCGTGGCCATACACCGGGTCCCCCGGACCGGACACACCTCCGGTGACATCGGTCGACCTGACAAGGATCAGGCCGGGAGCGGGTGTCCTTGCCTGGGAGAGTTGTCCGTCGCGGTCGACGCGTCCGAATCGTTGTCGTAGGGCGTCGATGCTGGCGCATTCGGTGATCAGTCCGTCGAGGTCGAAGTCGGCGCCGGCCTCGAGTGCCTGGGTCGCCACAACTACCAGCGGCGCGTCGTGCGGGCCGCGGGTGCGACCAGTACRCAGTCGGTCCTGGTGCTGGGTCAAGAGCCGGTCGCGGTCGTAGGGGCGCATCCGCCCGGTCAGCAGCAACACCTTTGCCGGGCCGGTCTCGGCGGCCGGCTTCGATTCCGTCGCGAACGGAATCTCCTCCCCCTCCTCAGGATGCATAGCCGGCTCGTAGGGCACGGTGGAGACCGCGGTCGGAGTGGGTGGGTCCCTGGACAGGAGGTCTGCGATCTGTCGGGCGACGTCGACCCGGTTCACGATGACGCCGAGGGTGCGGACATGGGGATGCTCGTCGAGCATGCGCCGGGCCTCGGTCGCGGCGTGCTGGGCGAACTCGGCGTCGGCCGCGGGTCGGTCGTCGCGTGGGACGGTCACTGTCGCCAGGCGGGCCGGTTTGCGGGCCGACAGGCGGCGGCGCAGCACCTCATGCTGGTCGCGGTCGAGCTCGTCGGACGGGAACCGCCACCGTTCCGCATCTCCTGGCCGCGGGTCGGTGTTCTCGGTGGGTGTGGCGGTCAGCTCGACGACCTGCCACCGGTCCGGGAGGCGGACCTGGTGCGGGCCCGAGCGCCAGTCGCGGTAGCGGGCGAGCTGGCGCAGTGTGCCGGCGAACGGCCGCGACAGGTGCACCTCGTCGAGCAGGAACAGGGTGTCGTTGCCGAGTAGGCCGGCGTGGATCGGCCTCATACCGGGGCTGACGCCGTAGCCGCGGAACAGTAGGCGGGATCCGACCTGGTCCACGGTCGAGGACAGCACCGCGGGCACGTCGGGGCGGCGTGCCCAGGACTCGTCGCGGATGATCCCGCCGCGCAGGACGCTCGTCAGCAACGGCGGGTCGCCCGGCGCGCCGTCGAACAGGTGCCGCAGCCGGTCTGCGACGGTCGCGCGCACGCTGCCGGGGGGCGCGTCGGTGAGTCGCTCGGCGATGTGGCGGGCGCGTTCGTCGGCCTGGTCGACGACGACGCGGCGGTCGACGACGAGCACGATGCGCCGAGGCATCCAGCGCTGCTCGTCGGGCAGGTCGGCCTGGTGGGCGAGTAGGAACAGAGCGATGTCGAGCAGGCTCGTCTTGCCGGTGCCAGTTGGCAGGTCGATCAAGTCCGGCCAGCGTCGACGCGCCGCCAGCTGGCCAACCAGCTCGGTCTGCCACAGAAACGGCGTCGGCCCCGACCCCGGATCGCCGCCCTTGCGCGTCCACAGCTCGGTGAAGAAGGTGGAGAACTCCTCGAGACCCAGGGGCGGCAGCGCGACCGTCTCGTCGGCTGCCGGTGGGATGAGTTCGGTCATGGCTGGGCGTCCTCGTGGTCGAGGCCGGTGGCGCCGGGTGGTAGGGGCATGCAGAGGCCCTGGCCGAAGAACCGGCCAGCGCCTAGCAGCAGCGGTCCGCGGATCGGTTTGTCGAACCGCAGCAGCGCGTGAACGAGGGGCCGAGGTCGGCCCTGCTTGTCCGGGAGGTAGGGCGGGAACTCCCGCAGCCGTGGCCCGCCGGGCAGCATCGGGTCGAGGCGGATCCGCACGTCGGCGGGCTCCGGCAGCCCGATGTGGGTACATGCGCGGGCGACGAGGCCTACCGCGCGTCGCTCGGCCTTCTCGCGTCGCTGGGGCCTGCGGTCGCCGAGTTCGGCTACGGGCCAGTCGAGCACGATCGGGGTCACGGTCATCCAGTCGGTCGACGCCCGACACCACCGCGACGCCCGCAGCGTCGCCGGCGCGTCCGACGCGTCAACCCGAACCAGCGACCACCGCCGGTCCGGGTCTCCGTCGGGGGCCAGTACCGCGCCGTCGTCGTCGCCGGCCTGCCGCCAGCGCCGCAGCGCGCCGAACACCGCCTCGCGCTCCTCACCGGCAAGCTCCGTCGGCAGCACGACCGCGAGCCCCTTGAGCAGGAAGTCGGAATGCCGGTAACCGGCGGAGGGCAGCGGGACCAACGTGACATGCGGCCGGGTCGTGGGCGGCGTGTTCACCCCGGCCGGGCCGGGCACATGGCCCGAGAGCACTTCGGGGATGGGGTGTTCGGCGTGGGCGAGCAACGCGGCCCGTGCCAGCCGGGCCAACGCCAACCCGTCCGTCACCGACAGCCTCGGCCCGCCCGTCAGCGCATACACCACCCAGTCGTCCCCGAAGATCGGCGCCGGCGGCTCCACCCCCGCCGGCGCCACCGGGCGGGCGAGCTCGTAGGTGACGTGAACCGTCGGGAGCTGGCGCGGCTCGACCCCGCCATGCCGGGCGAAATGCCGCTCCAACCCCGCCAGCTGCCCCGGCCCGGGAATGCGCAACGTCGCAGGCCCGGCCGGGTCGGGCACGAACGTCGGCGCAGGTGGGTCCTCGACGAGCCGGCAGGCGACCAACGTCGAGGAATGCCCCAACCGGCCGACCCGCGCCACCAGCCGCTCCAACGCAGCACGGTGCTCCTCCAGCCCGGGACTGGTCGGCCAGGTGAACACGACCAGCGGGGATGTAGGGATCACGGTCGGGAACGTCCGTGGCTGCTTACCCCGCTGCTCCGGCAGCACGTCCAACACCGACGCCGGCGCGCCACCGGCCGCGGCGGYCTTCGCCGACTCGCCGCGTTCCTTCGCCCACGCCGCCTTCACCGCCCGCTCCGCGCGGGCCACCGCAGTGGCGGAATGCCCTGGCTCGCTCTCGGCCTGTCGTGCGGCGGCGACCGTGGCGGTCAACCGGCCGTACCGGCCCGAGTAGTCGCGCACGGCGGACGGGTCGTTCACCGGTACGTAGTGCGTCACCGCCACCCGCTGCACCGTCTCCTCATCGGGGCTGCAGGTAATGGACGGGGCGCCGGCCTCCTCCAGCCAGACCAGCGCGGACCGCTCCGCCGGGTCGGGGTCCTCGGCGTCCGCCCAGGCATCGACCAGAGCGAAGTACATCCGGGCCGGGTGTGGCGGCCACTCGCTGCGGTTGCGGTCGTTGAACTGGGACGCCACATAGCGACCCGTCAACAGCTCCACCTCGATCGCGACCATCAGCCGTTGTCCGCCGCCGCTGCCGGGCCGGCCGCGGCGATCCTGCGGCTACGCCGCACGAGCTCGGCGAGACGGTGCGCGGGCCGCAGCAGGACCTCCTCCGTCTCCCAGCGCAACCCAAACGCCGCCGCGGCGCTGACAGCCTCCTCCACGAGCGCCAGCGCCTCGGACCGTTCCAAGCCGAAGGGCCTGATCTGGCGGCCGGGGCCGGGGACGAGGTCGAACCGCAGCGACTGTTCGCTGAACAGCACGCAGCCCGAGCGCAGGTCGAAACCCTCCTCGAACGCCAGCACCGTCGACGCCAGACCCAACGCGGCCAGCGCCGTGCGCGCCGCGGCCTCCGCGTCCGCGCGCACGCCCGGCTCGACCGCCAGACCGTCGCTGTCGAACGGGAACCGCAGCCGGCGCAGCTGGATGAACGACAGCACCGTCGTCGCCACGATCTCCTCGACCGTCACCCCACCCGTGTCGGTCTTCACCGCCGGCAGGACATTGCCGTGATTCGCATGCGACGGACGGCCCGGGCTCTTGTCCGCGCCGCGCGCGTACAGCTTCGCCTGGCCCTTGTCATTGCGCACGGCCTGCGCCTCGTCCAACGTCCACTCACCGTCGGCGTCCTCGAACAGCGGGCCCGCTTTCACCTCGATCCCCGCCGGATCAAGCCGCGACGCCGTACGGACACCCACCTCAACCCCGAGACCCACGATCTCCGACGTGATCGCCCGCTCGAACTTCGAACCCCGCCCACCCTTCGGCCCCGTCGAGTCCCACCCACCGAACAGCAACGTGTGCGGCGAGTACCGAAACAGCGCCCCGGCGTTGYGCGCGGAGGCCTCCGTGATCGCCTGGCCCGCCTTGCTCATCCGGAACAGCACGCCATCGAGCAGCGAGTCCCGCAGCAGCGCGTCGAAGATCCGGTGCGGCGCCTGCAACGACGAGACCAACCCCAGATCCTCGGCACCCTGCGCGTCACGGAAGTCCGTCGACACCACCGGCAACGCCAGCTCACCCCGCCGGAACGCCTCCAACAGCGCCAGCTCGAACCGGTTCGCCTGCGACGCCACCGAGTCCAACAGCACGGACTCGACCGGCTCCGCCCGGCCCGGCAGCCGGCGCCTCTCGGTCGCGTACTTCGTCGGCCGGTCAGCCGCATCCCCATACGTCGGCGGAGACACCTTCGAACCAGGGCCACCCAGCGGCTCCAGCACCGTCCGGGCCCGCAGCCCCACCCCGACACCGGCCACCGCGACCCGCAACTCGCTATACGTCAGCGTAGACAACTGATTCCTCCCCGTAGTCGACCATCTGGTGATCGACATAGATAGCAGGCAGGTCCGACAAGAACGCCCCCACCCCGCCAGTCCCGGCGACGTGGGGCGCGTCTGCGCATGACGGACGGATCAGGCGTCCCGGCAAGCGTGAGGCAGCACGGAACCAGGGCTTACGGGAGTACGGCGGCCCGGGCGTCGCGTCGCGTCACCGACCCAGGACAGTCGCTCTCGGGTCTACCGGCACGAAAGGGCTGCCCCTCCCGCCATCGACAACGAACGCCCGGTAGCCCCAGAGAACCATGACGACGACGATCGCCAACGAAAACGTGACGGCGATAAATCGATTTACATCGGGCCAGCCACTATGAATAATTCTACTCATTACCCGAATTAGCTCTCGCACCGGCGCACCATCTCCGATCAACCTATCCCCCACACGTGGGAGTTTCCTTAAGCTGGACCTGAGACCATCATTCCCTCGCAGGGACCGTTCTGACACGACTCCACCGTGGTCTCGCCGTCCCAGGCGAACCTGAACGCAGAACATGAACCCGTAGGCTCGACGAAGCGGGCTCGGTCCCAGTCTGGGCCGAAGCCTCGCCGCCTATTCAGATTCGTGGGCGGCGTCGAAAATTCGGGCTAACCTCTCGACTTTTCGTTTCACGCAACGCCGAAAGGATGGAAGTTCACTGAAGTAGGAATCTACCGCGAGCAGGGGAGTCGAGGCCTGCGACGACCGCCCTGATTGGCGGACGTTCATTTGGGTCGCCGCCTCGACTCCCATCACCCACCCAAAAGGGTCATGAGTTTGGCGCCACAGTGAAGGTCCGCCCCGAAGGACGGTGCGACGTCACTTTCAAGCGCGTGATCACCAACGCGGTATGCGAGCTTCAATGATCGTCCGCACTGGAGGGCAGTGCTACAGCTCTGCCACTGGTCCTCAGCGGTGGCATGTTCGCACTTCCATGATTGTCCGCCCCGGAGGGGCGGTGTAATAGCATCCTACGGCCGGGGAGGCCACAACAACACGACCAGGTCGAAGTCCTCGGCCCCCGGATCACTAGCTCGAAACCCGGTCCCTCATCGCRCTGCCTCGCATCTTGGCCACGACGGTCGCATTCCTCGGCGAGGGCCTGCACGAGCAACAGCGCCCTGTCGCGCGTCGCGTCGGAGACGTCCAGCAGCCGAGGGTGCGCGGCCAGATGCTGTAGGAGGGGAAGGCGGAGGTCGACAGCGTCGGGAATCGGAAGCAGCACAGGGGGCGACGGCCCGGTCTCCGGTTTGTCGACGAGTTCGATGATCAGACCGCCCCGGTTCCGGCTGCGGTAGGTGACCCGTTCTCCGTCAGGAATCTCGCCGGGCGGAATCGACATAAGCGCGCGGCGGTAGGCCACCAGATTTCCTTGTCCGGGTTCTCGATTCGTAGGACGCCTCCGGCGTGAAACAACCCTTCTACCAGCTTGTCGCCGGAAATCGCGAGCTTCGCCGCCTTCCACGTCGACATGTCTCCGCCGAGCATCGCTCTTCCGGCGTCGGTGATACGCGCGGCCCACTCGGCGCCGTGGCCATCGACTTTGGCCACGTCACGGGACGCCAGCGTCCTCGCGATGATCCGATGGCTGAAGTCGGGCCACGCCCGCTCAGGCGTCCCGCCCASGATCGACTCAAGCACCTCGCACTGTCGCTCGCTCAGCTTCGCCACGTTCCTGTGTGTAATCCCCAAGGCCAAACAGGACACATCCGGGGTCCAGTAGCCCCGCCGCCGTGCAGTCACCAGCGGCCTACAAAGCTGGAGGCCATACACATCAACACCCTGGCCAGCCRCAGCAAGCACTTCAGCGGGCCTGCCTTCGCGAGTCGGGCTGTCCTACCTCAGCATGGCCCTAGCGACGATGTCCTTGTCAGCTTCGGCGAGTGCGGAGAAGGCTGYGAAGACGAAGCCGACAGCGAGACTGTGGGTCGTCATTCGAGCACAGGCATCGCGCAACAGCGTTGCGGCCACGGGGAGCGGGTCGGCGGCTGGCGTCTGGTCAGGATCGTCGGTCGTGGCAAGGGCGTGGCGCGTCGCAGCCACGAGGTGCCTCACAAGATCGCCGTGTGTTCTTGTGAGCTCGATGGTGGTCGCGAGCAGGGCGCTGGCGATTCCGGCTGCCGCGTCGGGACGGGGCAGAAGAATGGTCGCCCCGCGGACCGCTGCGCCAAGCCAGTGGGGAACGGCTGTCGATACGTGTGATTGGACCTCGGTGATCAAGCGCCGGTAGAACGCCAGCGTCCGCATCGGGTCGGCCCAGGTCGTGGGCCGGGCGAGGGCGGCAGCGACGGCGGTGGGCTGCCAGTCGGCATCTCCGGCGAGGTCGAGGAGGCGCTGTTCGTGGAGCGGCATGTCCCCGATACGGGCTTTGATCAGTGCCCGGATGGCGGTCTCCAGTTGGTCGTCGGTGATAGCGCCGACGCCTGCGAGGTGCTGGAGCACTGCCTGGGTGGAGGTCGCCTGGATGCTAGCTCCGCGGGCTAGCGCCCGCAGCGTGGGGTCGTCGCTCCACAGCGTTGCGCCTTCTGCGCGCGCGAKGTCCAGTGGCGATGCCCATGCCGCCAGCGCCATCGATTGTGAAGGGCCGAGCAACGGTTCGCCGTGCGGTGTGAGCCGGGTGAGCGCGTGAACGGCATCGTGTAGCCGATCGGCTTCGAGGGCGAGCCGGTCCGCCTCCGCCTCGTCGGTCTCGCTGACCTGTATTTGATCCTGTTGCTCGTCGTACTGCATGGCGGAGGTGCTCCGGAAAGCGAGAGTGTCCTTCGCGGCGAGCGCGTCGACCATGACATCGTCGGCAGTCACGACTCGCGCGAAGCGGCCCATGGCCGTCGTGCGTATCGCGTCGGGAAGGTTGAGGAGTACGGTGATCGCCGGGGTGTCGATCACGATGTCTCTGTCTTCGGCGGTCTGGGCTGCCGCCAGGCAGGCACCGAACTCGTCCGGGTCGGGACGGTGCGCCGGGAGCACGCCGTTGGCGCGGTGGACACAGATCTCTGCGTAGCTGCGGCCGACCATTCCGGCGAGCAAGCTGATGGGCACCTCGCCGCGGGCAAGGCGGTAGAGGAGACGTCGTCGCTGCAGTTCGTCTTCTGCACTGCGCCTTGTCAGATCGATCATGTCAGCCCGCGTCTGCGCGAGATCTGTGATCTGAAGACGACGTAGGTGAGGGCTGTTCGGCCAGCGTTGGAAGAAGCGTTCGCTTTCAGCCGCGAGCTGTGTTCGGACCTGCTCCGGCAGCTCGACGGCTGTCGGCCAGGGCAGCATGAGGTTCATGAGCACGCCAGCGCTGAACTGCTCGTCCTCGCCGAAACGGCGAAGTAGCCGCAGAGCACCGATGATGGTTTCCTCTGGTCGGCCGCGCCGGCGGTACATCTGCACCCATGCTCGGGCGTCGGCCGCGTTCGACGGGTCAAGCGGCTGTGGTGCCTCGTGCAGCGCTCGCCACGCCTCGCTGAGGTCGCCGCGGTACAGCAGGGTCCGGATCAGCGCCCACCGGCCGACGATGTCCTCAGGCTCGATCTGCAGCGCGGTGCGCAGCAGGTAGCAGACGCGGTCGAACCGGCCGTCGAGGTTGGCAAGCTGCGACGCCAGCCTTAGCGCGTCAGCGCGCCCGGTCCACTCGGCAGGGGTGCTGGCGAGCAGCGCCTGGAGTTCGCGTTCGGCTTCCTCGGTGCGTCCGGCGCGGGCAAGTGCTTCCGCGGCGGCATGCCGCAGTGACGGGTCGTTGAAGTAGTCAGCAGCGTCGCGGAGGGTCTGGACCTGGTCGTCGATATTCCCAGTCGCCTGGTAGGCCCGGGAAAGGTTCAGCGCGGCAGTCACCGACGACCGGCGACGGTCACGCAGCTGTGCGATCGCGACTCCCGGTCTGCCGGCACCGAGCTCGGCCATGGCTTGGATCTCGATCGCAGCGTCCGGCTGGCGGTAGGCGAACTCGGGAAACCGGGCCACGCCGTTGACGCCGAGACCTGCCAGCCCTGCGAGTGCCTGCGCGAGTTGTCCATCATCGCCTTCAGCGAGCTCGGCCGCCCTCCACCAATGCGGCCCTGAATCCTGCCCGGTGGCTTCAGCGATACATGCGTCGATCCGCGCCTTCGCGGCGTCTTTGACCACATACGCGGCCCGTTCTCGGGCGAGGTCGAGATCGCCGAGCTGGACGGCGGCGATCGCCACGTACTCACAGACGTCCGGCGAGGCGGCCTCTATGCCGGTGGCCTCGCCCGTCGGAGCACCGAGTGTACGGACCTGGCGGAAGTCCATGAGCAGGATGCTGGCGTCACACGCGATCGCGACCGCCTCGGCACTGTCCCCACGATAGGTGCGTCGATCGTCACGGGCCTTGACTGCAAACGCTCGTGCTTCACGCAGATCGGCGTCCCAGTTCGAGGACTCGCCCCGCCGAGCCCGCATGATCAACAGTTGGGCGCGAACGATCGCCAGCCTGGCGGCCCACTGCTCGTGCAGAGCCTCGGCCAGGATCCGGATGTCCCGGTCGAGAGTGTCACGGTCCAGCACGGCATTCAGGCCCCTGGGGGCTGTCAGCCGGAGGCGCAGCATCGCACGAAGCGTGCGCTCGGTCGGCTCGGCCGGCGCCCACGGCTCCAACAGTCGGGACGCGGCGTCGGAATCRCCGGAAAGCAACGCGATGACGGCGGCGGTGTACGGCTCGCTATCGGCCGCGATGGGCTCCAGCGCCGCGAGCGCTTCCTGACGGCCGGCGTCATCGCCGTCCTCGTCGCGAATCAGCGCCGCGCGAGCGAGCCAGAATCCACGTCGCGACGCGCCCTGGCCAGCCGCGGCGACGAACAGGTCAGCTGCGAGAGAGCGGGCTCCGTAGGCGACAGCCAGTTCACCTGCGGCGAGTTGAACCTGCCACGGTGCGGTGTCCAACCAGCTAGGCGGTGCGTTCTGCCACTGTCGCAGTACCGCGGCGGGACGGTCGTCGACCGCGGTCACAGCCGTGATCAACCGCCAGGCAAGCGTCGGCTCGTCGCGCCACGCCGCGAGCAACGGCGGCCCACACGCGGCCGGCAGCTGCCGCAATCGCTCCGGGACTTGGTCGTCCCGAGTCGGTGTCGCTGCTGGAGGCGGTAGAGCGACGTCTACCAGGGCGGAGACATCGCGCGCGAGCATCTCGATGGTCACGATCGCGGCGGCCTGCGCGTACTCGGCCGACAGCACCAACAGCCGGTCCCACAGCGCCACAGCACGCGCCGGGTCACCCACCAACGGCACCAGCCGGCTCACCACATTGGTCACGTCGGCGGCGTCGTCGCCTTCCAGCCTCAACTCGATGACGCGAAGCGCCTTCAGGAGCCGCCACGTCAAGGAACTGCTCTCAGACGTACCAGCCAGGCAAGGTTCCGGCACGCTCGCGGTTTGACTGGTAGGCCGGTTCGGTCGGATTGGTGGAGGCCGGGTGGGTAGCGGCTGGTTCGTGGGGGTGGACACGGCCTGGCCACGTGTCGTTCGTAAAAGGGCAGGCACGCCGCTTGTAGATCACGGAGATGTCTGATGTCTGCGTGGTCTGGAGTGCGGCGTGCCTGTGGGCGTATTGTCGCGYGCCGCGGCCGGGGTGGTGGGAGCCGGCGGTGTGTCGCGTGGGGTGATCTGGGATCGGCTGGCGGCGATACCTGATCATCGTTGCCGGCGTGGGCGGGTCTACCCGTTGCCGGTGCTGGCGGCGGTCTGGCTGTGCACGGTGACCGCGGCCGGGCATGACCGGGT
>NZ_MOMC01000013.1 GCF_001983105.1 Pseudofrankia asymbiotica
ATCCAGAGTTATGCGTCCTATCGATATCCAGATAGGCATGACCCTACCGGCCGGGTGTGGCGGGCTTGGGGTCCCACACCCTGGGCGTCGGCGGCCAGGTTTCGGCGAGTGGCTACCGGCGCAGCGCCTTGATGAAGCGGCTGACCTCGGAACGGACCTTGGCGGGGACGCGCAGGACCTGGGGGCCGGCGGGGGTGGTGAGCTGGACGCGGATCACGTCGCCGTGCTTGACGCCCTGGGATGCCTTCACCTCACGGCGGTCCCAGACGACGTCGAACCAGTCCCCCTCGCGCGGGAACGGCGCGACGACGAGCAGCCGGTGGCTGGTCAGCAGGATCCACCGGGACATGCCGAGCCGGTGGCCGATGAACCGCTCGGCCCTGGCGGTGATCCGGCCGCCGCCGTCGGGGGCGGTGAGCCGGCCCCGCAGCACGACCTCGGTGAACTCCCCCAGTTCCAGCGGTATGTCAGGCGGATGCGAGCGACTCGGGATGGCCACATCGCAAGTCTGCTCTGTTTCTCTGGTTCGCTCCGTCCGGGCACGGCGCTACGGCCCCTTACTCGCTTCGCTCCCAAGGGACCTCCGCGCCGTGTCCTCCTGCGCTCACGGGCGCTCCGGCGACCTCGCTGCGGCCCGACCCACGTCGCTTCGCTCGTGGACGGGCCTCCGCGAGGCGCGCCTCCGCGCCCAGCACGGTCACCCGCCGCTGTGACGTCACCAAGCCAATCAAGGCCAAACCGAACCGGAACCACATCGCTTCGCTCGTGGGCCGGCCCTCCGCGAGGCGCGCCTCCGCGCCCAGCACGGTCACCCGCCGCTGTGACGTCACCAAGCCGAGACCGGCCTATCCGACCTGGCACTTCGCTTCACTCGTGGGCGGGGCACCGGGCCGCGGGGGTGCGCGGCGTTCGACCCGCCGTCTCTGGCAGCCGTACTGGGCGTGCCCGGTCGCCTACGGGGGACCGCGAACCTAGCGAACGTTCACCGGGTGGTTGTGGTGCGGACGGGTCGCGGTCAGGCGGGTCTACAAGCCTGTCGGAGCACGTACGGAAGGGCTGGAGCCCAACACGGCTGGACGCATCGCCTGACTCCTGGTGGCGGCGGCGACGAGGCCACCGCCACCAGGTGACCACCTGCCCGCGCCCTCCGCCGAGGCTCGCCCCGGCGATCCGTGACACCCAAGCTGCCCGACCTCTCCCATCCACACCCCCAAAGCCCGATCCGTGTCAGAAGGCCAAGCCAATAGACTCGCCCATCTGCCACACATCCACAGGCGCTCGGTGATGTGTGTCAGATAGGCGAGCCAATAGACGAGCTGAGACACCACAGTTCGGTTGTCAGATCGGGGCTTGGAGGGGCGGCGCCTTGGGGTGGGGTCGGTTGGGCCCAGGGGATCTAGTCCAGCCGTCTTTGATCGGCCGCCAGCGGCCATTTCAGCGGTGTCCGCAACGTCACCCTCTGCGCTGGCAGCAACGCCGACGGCCCGGGCGACCTTTCCTGCCCCGGACGGCGACGCCTGCGCGGTCGTGGTCACGCCGTACAGTCGGGCCCGTGACGCAGCTTGCCGGCAATGCTGACCATTCGGGCTCCGAGAGCGCGAGCAGGAACATCCCCGCACCTTCGTCGACCGGGACGGCGTCGGCCAGGCCGGACGCCGCCGCCTCCGCCGCCCGACTCGCCGCCGCCACCGGCGCCGACCGGCACGACGTGGCGGTGGTGCTCGGCTCGGGCTGGAAGCCCGCCGCCGAGACCCTGGCCGCCAGGGGCCGGGTACTCGCCGAGGTGCCGTTCACGGAGCTCGGTGGTTTCCCGGAGACGACCGTGCCGGGGCATGGTGCCGCTGTCCGTTCCGTCGAGCTGAACGGCCGCCGGTTGCTGCTGTTCCTCGGCCGGGTGCACGCCTACGAGGGCCACGACCTCGCCCACGTCGTCCACAGCGTGCGCACCGCCTGCGCGGCGGGTGTCGGCACGGTGGTGCTCACCAACGCGGCCGGCGGCCTGCGCGCCGACATGCACGTCGGCCAGCCGGTGCTCGTCAGCGATCACCTGAACCTGACCGGCCGCTCGCCGCTCGTCGGCCCGGCGTTCACCGACCTCACCGACGCCTACGCGCCGAGGCTGCGGGCGCTCGCCCGTGAGGTCGAGCCGACGCTGTCCGAAGGGGTGTACGCCGCGCTGCCCGGCCCGCACTTCGAGACCCCGGCCGAGATCCGGATGCTGCGCACGCTGGGTGCCGACCTCGTCGGCATGTCGACGGTGCACGAGACGATCACCGCCCGCAACGCCGGCGCCGAGGTCCTCGCGATCTCGCTGGTGACCAATCTCGCCGCCGGCATGACCGGCGAGCCGCTCGACCACCTGGAGGTCCTCGCCGCCGGCGAGGCGGCCGCCACCCGCATGGGCGCCCTCCTCGCCGAGGTCGTCTCCCGCCTGTAGCGCAGGTCCCGAGCGCCACCGAGGCCGCGGGGGGTCATCACGACCGGCCGGGCCGGACCGGACTCGGAATCAAGATCAGACAGACGCTGGGCGTCACCGGCGGCGCGTAACGCCCGACGGATCCCGAAAAGGTCGCTCAAAGGGTCTTGATCAGGCCGCCGTCGATCGTGATGTCGGCGCCGGTGACGTTGCCGGCACGGTCGCCGGCGAGCAGGACGACCAGGTCGGCGACCTCGTCGGGCCGGCTGAACCGGCCCGTCGCCGCGTCGGCCGCCGCTCCGGCGGCGACGTCCTTCGCCTCGACACCGTTCCTGCGCCCGATGCGCGCGGCGACCCCGTCGGAACCGAGCCACAGGTCGGTGGCCACCGGGCCGGGACTGATGGTGTTGACCCTGATCCCGTGGGCGGCGACCTCCTTGGACAGGGACTTCGAGAAGTTCGTGAGCGCGCCCTTCGCCGCGCTGTAGTCGATCACCGCCGGGTCGGGCAGGAACGCGTTGACCGAGCTGACCGTCACGATCGAGCCGCGCCCGGCGGCGACCATGTGCGGCAGTACCGCGCGGGTCATCCGGACCGCCGCCATCAGGTTCAGGTTGATCGAGTCGAGCCACTGCTCGTCGGTGACGGCGAGGAACCCGTCAAGCCTCGGCGCCCCCCCGCCGACGTTGTTGACGAGTACGTCGATCTGGCCGCCGGTCCGCTCGGCCACCTCCGCCGCGCGCGTGACCAGCTCCGCCGGGCCCTTCGGGCCGGCGAGGTCCACCAGCACCGACTCGGCCTGACCGCCCGCCACCAGCTCGTCGAGCCGCGCGGACGACGACCGCGATCCCGCCACGACCGTCACCCCTTCGGCCACCAGTGCCCGTGCCACGGCGAGGCCGATCCCGCGGCTCGCGCCGGTGACGACGGCGGTCCTGCCACGCAGTCCCATGTCCACGATGTCTCCCCTGACGCTGCGTCGAGTTGGGTCTGGCACACGGATCCGGTTCTGGCACACGGATCCGCGCATGGGAGCACCGTAGGCTCGCGGAAGCGGCCGGGTCATCGGTCAGGTGACTGTCCGGACGACCGTCACGACCGTCACGACCGCCCGGCGACCCAAGCCGGCAGCATGGGGACCGTGGAGAACAGCGCGACACGTTCCGAGCCCGCTTCCCTGCCCGACTCGCTGATCGCGGCGGCGCGGGCATGGCTCGCCGACGACCCCGACCCGGCGGACCGCGCCGAGATCGAGGCGTTGCTGCGAACGGCGGCGGCCGGCGCCAACTCCAGCGCCAGCGCCGATGCCGCGGCAGATGGGGACGAGGCCGACCGGAACGGGACCGTCGCGACGGTCCGGGCGCAGCTCGCGGACCGGTTCACCGGGCCCCTGCGGTTCGGGACGGCCGGTCTGCGCGGCCCGCTGCGCGCCGGCCCCAACGGGATGAACGCCGCCGTGGTCCGCCGCGCCGCCGCCGGTCTCGCCGTGTGGCTCGTGGGAAGCGCGGAAAGCACGGCGAGCGCGGAGAACGCGAGCCGGGCCGACACGGTCACGGTTTCGCGAGGCGCCGCGCGTGAGGGGGCCGGCGGCTCGGCGGCCGGGCCGAGGACCGTGGTCATCGGGTTCGACGCGCGCCACCGCAGCGACGCGTTCGCGATGGACAGCGCGCGGGTGTTCGCGGGCGCCGGGCTGCGGGCACTGCTCCTGCCGGGGCCGCTGCCGACGCCGGTGCTCGCGTTCGCCGTCCGCCATCTCGGCGCGGACGCCGGCGTCATGGTCACGGCCAGTCACAATCCGGCCGCTGACAGTGGCTACAAGGTCTATCTCGGGGCCGCACCGGGTGACTCCGGCCGCGGCGCCCAGCTCGTACCACCCGCCGACGAGCAGATCGAGGCGGCCATCGCCAGCGCTCCACCCGCCAGGGCGATCCAGCTCGCGGACACCTGGACCTGGGTCGGCGACGAGATCGTCACCGCCTACGTCACCGCCGCGGCGGCGACACTCGCGCCGGCGGCGCCACCCCCGCCGGCCCCGCCGCCGCAGTCCCCGCCCGTGCCATCCCCGCCCCCGCCCCCGCCGGGTCCACCGGATCCGTCCGCCGGGCCGCGGATCGCCTACACCCCCCTGCACGGGGTCGGACACGACGTCCTGCTGCGGGTGTTCGCGGCGGCCGGCCTGCCCGAGCCGGTCGTCGTCGCCGAACAGGCTCGGCCCGATCCGGACTTCCCAACCGCCCCGTTCCCCAACCCCGAGGAACCAGGAACCATGGACCTGGTCCTGGCGTTGGGCCGGCGCATCGAGGCGGACGTCGTCCTCGCCAACGACCCGGACGCGGACCGCCTGGCCGTGGCCGTCGGCCGGAGCCCGGGCGGCCGGGACTCACGGGTCCTCACCGGTGACGAGCTCGGCCTGCTGCTCGCCGACGAGGTCCTGCGGCACGTCTCGGGCCCGGTCGCGGCCACCGTCGTCAGCTCGACGGCGCTGCGGGCGCTCGCGGCCCGCCGGGGTGTTCCCTATGTCGAGACCCTCACGGGCTTCAAGTGGATCATGCGGGCGGACCCGGACCTGGTGTTCGGCTACGAGGAGGCCCTCGGCTACGCCGTCCGCCCGGACCTCGTCCGGGACAAGGACGGCATCACCGCCGCGGTCGCCGTCGCCCGGATGGCCGCCGCCGAACGCGCCCGCGGCCGTACCCTCCTCGACCGTCTCGACGATCTGGCCCGCGAGCTCGGCGTCACCGCCACCGCTCAGGTCTCCCTGCGTGCCCCCGACCTGGCCGCCTGCACGGCCCTGATGCGCCGCCTTCGCGACCACCCGCCGACGGAGGTCGCCGGCCTACGCGTCCTGGCCATCCGCGACCTGCTGGAGCCGGCCGACGAGGCCCTGCCAGCCTCCGACGTCCTGATCGTCACCCTGTCCGACGGCGCCCGCGCGGTCGTCCGCCCCAGCGGCACCGAGCCCAAGCTCAAGATCTACCTCGAGGTCACCGTGGGGGCATCCGACCACGACCTGGAAGATCCCAGCTGGCTCGGACGCGCACGGGCGCTCGCCACGGAACGGCTCAGCTCGCTGGCTACCTGGGCGCGGGCGATCGAGCCACGTGATGCCGTCAGATGATGCTCAGGTCGATCCGCGGGTCGAGCTCTCACGCACACCACGTCGCCCCAGCAGTCCCGCGCGGGCGGGAGACGCGGCTCAGCTGGGCGGGGTGAGGCGGAGGGTGACGGTGCGGTTGCGGGCGCGGTCGGCCGGCGTGTTCGGGTGGAGGGGGACGGCGCTGCCGGCGGCGGAGACGGTGATCTGGGCCGGGGACAGGCCGGCGCCGGTGAGCACGGTGGCGGCCGCCGCCGCGCGGGCCTGGCTGAGGGCGGTGTTGTCGGCGTAGGGGCCGCCCGGCGGGACCGGCAGGTCGTCGCTGTGGCCGACGATCTCGACAGCCACCCCGGGGAGGCCGGCGATCCGGGCGCCGACCCCGGCGAGCGCCGCGGCGCCGTCCGGGCTGAGGGCCGCGCCGCCCGTGAAGAGCTGCCCGTTGAAGAGCAGGACGACCTGACCGCCGGCCCTGGTCGCCGTCACCTCGGGGCCGGCGACCTGGTCGGCGAGTGTCTGGAGCGGCGACGCCGCCGGCCTCGCGGACGGCCCCGCGGACGCGGCGGCCGTCTCCGTGGGCGTGCCGGGACCGGTCGGCGCCGTACCGGGGCTGGCCGGCCCCGACAGGGCTCTCGGCGCCACGTTCACCGTCGTGTTGGTGTCCGGGTCGCTCGCAGTCGCGTCGGTGATCGCCCAGCCGGTCACCGCCCCGGCGCCGAGCAGCGCGACCGCCGCGAGCACGGCGACGGCAGCCCGGCCGCGGGTCGTGACATGCCGGCCTTCCAGGGCCGCGATCCTGCGCAGCCCGGCGACGGCCACGGCCTCGTGCCCGCCGAGCTCGGCGGCGCGCCGCCAGTGCTCGGCGGCGGCGGTGAGCCGGCCCTGCTGGGCGTGGATCCTGGCCAGCAGGTCGTGCTCGGGCGCGGTGTGGGCACGCCGGGCGCCAAGATCGTCGAGCAGTGTCTGAGCCCGCGCGTGCTGGCCCGCGCGAGCCAGGTCGGTGGCCCGGGCGACGGTGGCCTCGTCGGCGAGCGCCGCGAACGGGTCCGCTCCATCGGGCATGTCGGCCCTATCGCCGGAAGTGGCCGAACGGGTCATCGGAGCCCTCCGTCCTGGGCAGCAGGTCGATGAGCTGACGGACGACGCTGCGCAGCCGGTCCAGGTTGCCGTTCGCCAGGGCCTGCTCGCCGTCGGCGAACAGCCGGGTCGCCAGGGCCTGGTCGCGCATCCTGCCGCGGTGCTCCTTGAGGGCCTCGAACCGGGCCGCGTCGAGGCCGCCTGTCTTCTTGTTGAACAGCACCATGAGGAAGCCGCGCAGCTCGTCGGTCCGGGTGCGCAGCAGCTCGACGTCGCTGGAACCCATCGCGGCGCGCAGGTCGGAGACGAGCAGGTCATAGCGACGCCGGTCGCCGCGGTCGGCGAACTCCTCGACGACCCGGGGAGCCTGGGCCAGCAGTTCCTTGGCCTCGCTCACCGCCCGTGGCCAGGCGAGGGCCCGCTCCACCTGGTCGAGCCGCGCCTGCAGGTCCAGGAGCCGCTTCGCGGCGGTGCTCGCCGCGTCCGCGTCGCCGTTGTCGTACGCGGCCAGGTCGTCCTCGAGCTGCTCCGCGACGCGCTCGTTGTCGAGCTCCGCCAGCCGGGCCAACGACTCGGCGTCGTCCGCCTGCCGGGCGGCGTCCTCCAGCTCGCGGCGGCGGGCCTGTTCGGCGCGCACCGCGCCCCGCAGCTCACCCGCGTTCGGCGCGGACTCGGCGCGCAGGTCGAGCTGGGTCTCGAACTCCTCGTCGAGGAGCGGCACGTACGCCCTGGTCGCGACGATCCGGGAGGCGTCGATCTCGATCGTCACCTCGGCCTCGGTGTTGACCGGCAGGTCACGGCGCACCTGGCTTGCCAGGATCTCCAGGTCGCCGACGTGGCGGTTGCGGTCGGCCCGGTCGTACTCGCCCTCCAGGACCGGAATGCGCAGGAACCCCCCGGACTGGCCCCGGCTCAGCGCCACCGTCGTGCGCAGCACGTCACTGCCGCGGCCCGGGATCCGGGAGCCCTTCGTGAGCAGCCAGACGACCTTGTTCCCCTCCAGGGCGATGCCCACGGAGTGGGTCAGCGCCGCCTCCGGCGCGACCGTGCCGATCGTGTAGGGCAGACTGCCCGGCTCGACCTGCCGGGAGCGCCCCGCGGAGTCCTCCAGGAGGATGGCGAACTCGTTGCGCACCCCGGGCGCCGCCGACAGCGCGGTGACGAACCCACCGGCCGCGGACAGCGGGATCTTGCCGCTGCGCCACGACGGGCGCGCGGCGGCGTTGACGAACTCGATCGTGAAACCGGCAAGGCTCGCGCCGGCCGGGCCGCGGACGATGCCGCCGACCTGCGGCTCCGGGTCGGCGCCGATCGGGCTGTACTCCAGCTCGACCGTGTAGGCGCCGGCGACGACCGGCGCGGGAGCGGCGGCGTCGAGCCGCTGGGTCCCCGCGAAGATCGCCGCGCCGCGCGCGACGACCGTCATCGGGTCCTGGGTGATGTCGACCGAGATGCCCAGCCCTTCGGCGACCCGTTCGCGCAGGTAGGGCATGAGGGTGGGGCCGCCGACGAGCAGCACCCGGTCGATGTCGCGGGGCGCGAGATTCGCGTCGCGCAGCGCCTTCTGGCAGATGTTGACCGCCCGGGTCACGAAGGGGTCGGTGAGCCGCTCCACCTCGTCGCGGCGCAGGTCGTGGACGAACTCGACCGGCTGCCCCCGGTCGTCGGCGCACAGGGGCGGGTCGTCCAGTTCGATGGTCGCGACCGCCGCGGTGGACAGCGTGATCTTCGCTTCCTCGGCGGCGCGCTTGAGCCGGGCGATGGCCGCCGCCCAGCGTGGGTTCCCGCGGGCGAAGCCGGTCAGCGGGTACTGGGCCAGCAGGGGCGGGATCAGCAGCTGCTCGACGATCGCCCAGTCGATCAGCTTGCCGCCGAGGAAGTTGTCGCCCTCGTGGTTGACGATGTCGAACTCGCCGTCACGGACGTGCACCACGGCGGCGTCGAACGTGYCACCGCCGAAGTCGAAGACCAGCCGGTAGATGTTGTCCTCGTCGCGCTGGAAGCCATAGGCGAGGGCGGCGGCGGTGGGCTCCTGCAGCAGCGGCGCGTGGACGAGGCCGGCGTCCTGCGCGGCCCGGCGGGTCGCGTCGCACTGGTTGAGGTCGAACGCCGCCGGGACGGTGATGACGGCCGCCTGGATGTCCTCCCCCGTGCGGGCCTGCGCGTCGGCCTTCAACCGGCGCAGCACCTGGGCGGACAGCGACTCCGGGGTCATCGCCAGCTGGCCGTCGCGGAAGCGTTTCTCCGAGCCGCGCTGGCCCATCTGGAGCTTGAACTCGGCGGCGGTGTTGTCGACGTCGTGCTCGACGCGTTCCCGGGCGCGGTCGCCGACGTGGATGCGGCCGTGCCGGTCCACGTAGACGGCCGACGGTGTGGTGTCACGCTGGGCCGCGTTCTTGATGATCTGGGCCTCGGTGCCGACGAGCATCGCGATCGCGCTGTTCGTCGTGCCGAGGTCGATCCCGAAGTCCACGGTTGACCGTGCCATCAGGTCCTCTCCTGTTGATCCCGCGACGGGGTGCCGACGATCACCTCGCCGGCCTGTGCCAGGCGTCCGCCCAGGTAGACCGAGGGACGCAGCGTCTGGACGACGCGTTCGTCCGTGAGGCCGTCGGTCTGCTCGAACGCCAGCACCATCAGGTTCTGGCCGCTGTCGTAGGGGGCGCCGTCGTGGTCCTGCACCTCGACGCCGGCGGCGGCGAGCACGTCGCTCACCGCGTCCAGGCGCCGCAGCGCCCGGCGGGCCTCGGGAGCGACCGGGGCACCCGCCGGAGTGAGCTGGCGGCGCAGCCGCCACAGCTCGGTCGCGACCCGGGCGACGTCCCTCGGCTCGAGCGCCGCCACGTCGAGGGGCGCGCCGGGCGCGCCGTCCCGCCCGGGTGAGACCGCCGGGCGGGACAGCATGTCGGACAGGTCCGCGAGCGCGGCCGGCCAGCGCGGCGGCGGGATCCGGAACTCACGCGGGTAGCGCCACTGGCGCGCCGTGGCCGCGATGCCCGCGCCTCGGCGCCCGGATCGCGGCGCCCGCTCGGGGCGAGCACCGTCGCGAGCGGCGGCCATCACTGCCCCGCGGGCTTGGCGCCCGGCTGCCACTTGTCGACGAGCAGCTCCACCAGCGGCGGGAAATGATCCGTCTTGCTTTTGATCGTCACACGCACCCACGTCACGGAGATGAAGAACGCGACCGCGCCGGCCAGGACACCCCAGCCGGCCGCACCGAGCACCGTGGCCACGGCGACGATCGCCAGGAAGGCCGAGATGCCGCCAAGCCAGGAGAGAATCCGTCGCTCCTGGTGATTGCGCGCGCAGTCGCGGCAGCGGGGGATGGTCACCGTCACCGACTGGTAGTGGATCCGCCGGCCGTTCCATGTCGTCTCGGTGTGGCTGATCCGGTGCAGCGGGCGCGAGATCGATGAGGCCTTGTCGTAGCGGCGGCGCTGACAGTAGTAGCAGGCGGCGGCGGTGGCCTGGCGCTCGACGATGGCGAGGTTCTCGCCGATGCGCTGGGTGAGGGCCGCCGACTCGACCATCGGGGTGACCCGGCGCAGCAGCTCGCCCATGCGGAAGTGGTCGGGGAACTCGGTGGTCGACGCCTCGCCGGACGCGTCGACGAAGGTCTGGTCATAGAGCAACAGGGCGGTCAGTACCGTCTGGCCGAGCTGGTCGCGGATGCCGACCCGGGTCAGGTTGCCCGGCGCCAGCAGCTCGTCGATCCGGGCCATCGTCGGCTCGGCGTCGGCGAGCAGGCGCTCGGCGATGTCGGGACCGGTCACCGGCGACTTCTGAGCCGCCCGGTCGGCGTCCGCGCACAACGACCGGACCCGGGCGAGCCACGGCTCGCAGGCGGTCCGCAGCGCGGCGTCCAGGCCCTCCGAGCCTGACTCCCGCAGCGCGGCGAGGTGGGAACGGGCGGCCGGCAGGTCCCCGGCGTCCACGGCGGCGGCGGCGAGCCGCGCGCCACCGACGAGCAGGGTGTCGGGGAGCGCGGAACGGATACCGGCCGCGAGCCCGACGCCGAGCCGGGCGTCACCGGCGGCGGCGATGCGCGTCTCGAACGCCTCCCAGCAGGCCTCGTCCCGCAGCACGGCCGCCCACAGCCAGTACACCTCGCGCCAGTCCGGCCGGGCCGGCGCGCCGGCGTTCCCGGCAGCGGCACCCGGCGGGCTGGCGCTGGCACGTTCCGCGTCGAGGGCCTCCAGATGAGCCAGGACGGCCAGGTTGTGCCGAGCGGCGCCGTCGTCGGCGGCCGCCTCGGCCCAGCGGCGCCGCGCCTCGTCGACGTCGCCCGCGGCCAGCGCCGCCAGCGCCGGGTCGCCAGCGGTGGCGGTGGCGGTGGCGACCGTGGTGCCGCTGTCGTCCGCCCCCGCCGCGTCCACCGACGCCCCGGCGGGCGCGGCCCCCTCCGCGGGCGCGGTCGGCGCGGCGGGTACAGCCGACGCGGCGGGTACAGCCGACGCGGCGGACGGCCAGAACCAGAAGAACTCGTCCACGAGGCGTAGCCGGGGATCGCGCAGCCGGTCGAGCGCGGCGGTCAGCGCCGCCGCGGTCACGGGGACCCGCGGGGCCAGCGCATGGGCCGGCGCGACGGCCTCGCCCAGTCGCTCGGCGATCTTCACCCGGTCGGAGACCCGGCGCATGTCGCGGCGGCTCGCCGTCACCGCCAGGCCCGTCACCCGGAACGCATTGGTGTCATACAGCCACGGCGGGCTGATCTGACCGAGGATCTCCCGCCCCTCGCCGACAGAGGTCACGTCACATCACCACGCCCCTGCGCGACAGCAGTTCCCGGTTTCCGTGCCGGTCCCGCAGGGCGGGAACCAGGTCGTACGCGGCGGTCAGGCGACTGGCGGCGGCCATGGACCGGCCCTCCCGCGCGAGCCGCAACGCCTCGTCGACGAGCTGTGCCGCGGCCCCGGCTACGTCGTCGGCCACGGCGGGCTCGGGGACGTCGGTCACGGCGCTGGCGACGCCCGGCTCCACGGTGCCGAACCCCGAGCCACTGCTGACCCTCGCGGAGCCCGAGCCCGAGCCCGAGCCGGGGCCGGGGCCGCTGGACGCCTCGTCCCCGTTCCGGGCGTCGGCGTCCGCCGCGCCGGCGGGTGCCGCGGGGGCGGTTCCACCTGGCGGACCGGCGTCCGGACGCGGGCCTCGCGCCGCGGCGGCGCCGGATGCCTCGGCGAGCCGCGCCGAACCGTCCGAGGCCGGCCCGGCGTCCCGCGGGCCGGCCGGGCCGGCCGGCTCCTCGCGGGGGGACGGCACGCGCGCGTGCGGGCTCTCGGGCACGACCGGCTGGGCGGACGGGGCGAAGGAAGGAGCGGCCGGGGTCCGCCAGGCCTCGAGGTCGGCGAGCAGCTCCGGCGCGGAGGCGTAGCGCTGAGACGGGTCGAGCGCCAGCGAGCGGGTCACGATCTTCTCGAGATCCTCGTCGACGACATAGCGCAGTTCACGGGGCGGGATGAGGCGGCCCGTGTACCAGGCGCCCGCGAGGGGATCCGCCACCACCAGATCCGGGTGCGGCATCTGGGCGGTGAGGAGCAGGTAGAGAACCGAGCCGATGGCCCAGACATCGCCGGCACGGGAGTCGCCCCGCGGGTCGAGGAAGGTCTCCGGTGCCTTGAATGCCATGGTGCCGCGGGTGCTGGCCATCAGCGTCCACGGACTCACCGCCCGCGCCAGGCCGAAGTCCGAGACGAGTACCCGGGTGGCGTCGCCGTCGTGCMCCATCAGCAGGTTCTGCGGCTTGATGTCGCGGTGGATGATCGGCGGGTTCTTCTGGTGGGCGACGGCGATGCCACGGCACACCTGGATGACGATGTCGACGGTCTCGTCGACCGGCAGGAACCCACGGTGAGCGGCGACGTGGTCGGCCAGCGTGCCACCGGGGACGTATTCCATCGTGAAGTAGCCGAACATCCCGGAAGATGTCGAGAGGGTGTTCGCGTCGAAGACGCGCACGATGTTGGGATGCCCGAGCTGAGAAAGCAGCACGGCCTCCCCCAGCGCCTTCTCTATGTCGTCGGCCGACAGACCGGGGCGGCGGAACACCTTCATCGCCTGCCGGCCGAGGAACGGGTGCCTGACCCGATAGACCTCCGCGAAAGCGCCCTCGCCGAGAAAACGTTCCACGCGATAGGTGTCGCGGATGACCTGCCCCTCGCCCAACAGCGGCATACGACATCCAGACGCGGTCAGGCCTCGGAACCTGGCAGTGGGGCCGGGGCACCATCGAGCGTGGCTCATCGAGCGAGAAAGGCGTCTTCTGGGAAAGAACGACTGATCAGGGACAGCTTACCGCGAAACGACTGCCGCGCAACGTAGTCGGCGTGACGACAAGGCTGTCGCGCACCCGACTATCCGCGTGACGCCGGTCGGAAAGCGGTGGCCGGCTCCCGACGCGACAACCTCCGGCGTTCCGCGCGCGGAGGCCTCGACCTCGGCGTCGGCCCTGGTTGTGGCCGTGACCCGGGAACGCGCGGCGGACAGCCGGCTCCGCGGGCGAGACACCGCGGGTGCAGAGCGCTCCTGTGGGCGAGCCTCGGCCGCCCCCGGAGGTCGACGGTTCGGCACGGAACACGGCTCGGCGGCGATAAGGTCATCCGCACGGGCGATGTGACGTCGTCGGGGGAGCATACGGATGTCKGTCTACAAGGCGGCGGTCCAGGCAGCGCTGCCCGACTACGAGGTCGGCGACCAGATCGGCAGGGGCGGCTTCGGCGTCGTCCTGGACGGACACCACCGGGCGATGGGCCGCCGCGTCGCGATCAAGGTTCTCACCCAGCCCAACCAGCAGGACCGGTTCAGCCTCGAGGCCCGCGTCCTCRCCAGTCTCGACGCCCACCCCCACGTCGCCCGTGTCTATGACTACCGCGTGGTCCCGGGCCAGCTCCTCCCGCTGCTCATCATGGAGTACCTCGCCGGCGGCACCCTCACCGCGCGGCGCCAGGCGGGCCTGTCCCCGGAGGAGATCTGCGCCATCGGCATCGCCGTGGCCGAGGCGCTGCACCACGCGCACGCGTCCCGCATCCTGCACCGCGACGTCAAGCCCGACAACATTCTCTTCGCCGCCGACGGCACACCCAAGGTGACCGACTTCGGCATAGCGAAGATCCTCGAGAACACCGACGACGAGGCCAGCTACATCATCGGCAGCCCGGTCTACATGGCCCCCGAGCAGCTCCAGGGCGGCATTCTCAGCCCGGCCACGGATGTCTACGGCCTCGGCGTCGTGCTCTACCGCCTCCTGGCTGGCCGTCTTCCGTTCCCGCAGCGATGGTCCGGGACCGCCGCCATCCCGCCGGCGCCGCCCGTCCCCGGGCCGCTCGCCCGGGTGGTGATGAAGGCGCTCGCGCGGGAGCCCACCGAACGCCAGGGCACCGCCCGCCAGCTCGCGCTCGAGCTCGCCGGCGCGGGCGCCCGGGTCTTCGCGCCCGACTGGCTCGACTACTGCCGCATCCCCGTCGCCGTCGACATGTCGGTCAGGGCCGCCGCCCGCGCGGGATCACCCGCGACGCGCCGGATCGACCCGCGCGAGGCCCATGCGCCTGGCTGGGACGACGGGAGTCCCGAGCAGCTGAGGGAACGGGCCAGGAGGGCGGGAGACCTGGCCGACGCGGGCGACCATCCGGCGGCCCGCGCCATGTACGAGGACCTGCTGCCGCGCCTGTGCCGCGTGCTGGGGGACGACGATCCCGACACACTGACCGCCGTGGGGCTCGCGGCCCAGAACCTGCGCGAATCCGGCGACCACGCCGCGGCCGCGGCCCTGTTCGACGACCTCGTCCCACGCCTGCGCCGAACACTCGGCGAAAACGAGGCGCGGACATTGTTCTTCACCGGGGAGGCGGCGCGCAACCTCGCCGACTCCGGCAGCCGCGAAGCGGCCCGCGGCCTATACCAGGATCTCCTGCCGCGTGCTCGCCAGATATTCGGGGAAAACCATCGGACGACGCTGATCGACACCGGGCTGGCGGCGCGGAACCTGCTCGACCACGGCGACCACGAGACGGCCCGAGCCCTGTTCGACGACCTCGTCCCACGCCTGCGCCGAACACTCGGCGAAAACAACCACAACACGCTGTCACTTTCGGGGTTCGCTGCGCGGAACCTCCACAGGTGCGGCGACCGGAGAGCCGCCCGCGCCCTCTACGAGGAACTCCTCCCCAGGCTGCGCCAGACCCTTGGCGAGGACAACCGCGCGACGCTGACCATCAGTGCCGACGCGGCCCTCAACCTGCTCGACTCCGACAACCGGCGGGCCGCCCGCGCCCTCTACGAGGACCTTCTCCCCCGGTTCCGCCGGGTGTTCGGCGACACCGCCACCGCCACGAAGACCGTCCGCGCCGGATATCAGCGYGCCCTTTCCGACGAGTAGCGGACGAGTGGCGGGCAAGTAGCMGTGTCAGACGGCGCCGAAGATGCGGTCGCCGGCGTCGCCAAGACCGGGGACGATGTAGGCCGTGTCGTTCAGGCCCTCGTCGATGGCGGCGGTGACGAGGCGGATGTCCAGGCCGCTGGCGTCGAGAGCGGCGATACCCTCCGGCGCGGACACGACCGACACGACGACGGTTCCCCTGGCGCCGCGGTCGGCGAGCAGCCGCAGCGCGTGCAACGCCGAACCGCCGGTGGCGAGCATCGGGTCGAGCAGCAGCACCGGCCGGCCGGACAGGTCGGCCGGCACCGACTCCAGATAGACCGTCGGCTGGAAGGTCGTCTCGTCCCTGGCCAGGCCGATGAACGCGCTGACGGCGTCCGGCACGAGCGCGTGCGCGGCCGGCAGCATGCCCAGCCCCGCCCGCAGGACGGGGACGACGACCGGCTCACCGGCGAGCCTGGTCCCGGTGGTCTCGGCCAGCGGCGTGCGTATCCGGACCGCGGCCGTCGGCAGCTCGCGGGTGGCCTCGTAGATCAGCATCGTCGCCAGGTCATGCAGGGCCACGCGGAAGCCGACCCGGGGCGTCTTCTCGTCCCGCAGGACGGTGAGCGCGACCGCCGCGAGTGGGTGGTCTATGACGTCTACCTGCACGAGAATGCTCCTTGGGATGTACCGCGCTGGCCGCGGGCGACGGACCGCGCGACGCGGGCCAAAGGGACGTGTACCACCACTTCGCCGGCATCCACAGCGCAGGGGCCTCGTCCGCGGGCGAACCGCGCGGAAAGATGGGGCCATGACGACGGCCGACGAACCTGACCAGCCAGCCGGCACCTCGGGTGCGACCAGCCCGCGGGAGTACCCGCCGGCGCCCGAGTCGCCGCCGCTACCGCCGGTGCCGACGAACCGGGCGGAACTGGCGGCGATCATCGACCACACGCTGCTGAAGCCCGACGCCACCGACGAGGACGTCCTCAAGCTGTGCGCGGACGCGGCGAAGTTCAAGGTCGCCGCCGTCTGCGTCGCCCCGACCCATGTCTACCTGGCCGCGGCGAGCGCCCGCCGGGAGGCGCGGACCGCGGGCAACGGCGGTCCGCCGGCCTACGCGGTCGCCTCGGTCGTCGGCTTCCCCCACGGCAACCACCTGACCGCGGTCAAGGTGGACGAGGCGCAACGCGCCGTCGCGGACGGCGCGACCGAGATCGACATGGTGATCGACCTCGCGAACGCGCGAGACGAGAACTGGGCCGCGATCGAGTTCGAGATCCACCAGATACGCATCGCGGTGCCCGCGCCCATCGTCCTCAAGGTCATCCTCGAGACGACGCTGCTGCCGGACGCGACGATCCGGTCGGCGTGCCGTGCGTCCCTGGCCGGCGGCGCGGACTTCGTCAAGACGTCAACCGGCTTCCATCCGGGAGGCGGCGCGAGCCTGCGCGCCATCCGCGCGATGCAGGCCGCCGTCGGCGGCCGGCTCGGCATCAAGGCCTCCGGCGGGATCAAGACCGCTGCCCAGGCGCTGGCCTTCGTCCAGGCCGGCGCCACCCGCCTGGGCCTGTCCAGCACCGCGGACGTCCTGGCGGAAATGCAACCTTGATTCCTTGAGTCACCTTTCGTCGGTGGGTCGCGTCGCGCTTTTGATTGCTTTTCAGCCATTCGGATGGGACTGGTACGCAACGCCCTGCCCATCCCACCTCAGGCCCTCCGGCCCAGGGCTGAGCTGGGCAGGGGCGACCCCGGGGCGCCTCGCTTCGCTTCGCCGTGCAGCGGTTCGCCTGGCTTTCAGCCATTCGCCCGGCTTGACTCCGCACATGCCGGGGGACGGAATTTAGATCATGGTCCGGGCATGGTGCCGGCCCGCCTGATTGGGCCAGGCGGGCCGGGTGGGCGGTGAGTGAGGCCGGGGTCAGGACTTCGCGGTGCCGGTGAGCTCGTGCTTGCCGAGGCTCAGGCCGGCGAAGGCGATGATCAGCCAGATCGGGCCGACCATGCCGGGGAAACCCGCGATCGACATCGTGCAGGCCATGAACAGCACCGCGAGCGGCGGGATCAGGCTGACGATGCCCAGCCACTTCGAGACGAGGCGGTCGCGCAGCCCGAGCCAGGCGACGGCGCCGGCGGCCACCACGACGCCCAGGTAGCCGATCCAGGGGCCGAAGTCGCAGAGCATGTAGTACACGAACTGCCCCTCGCGGGTGAAGAGCTTCTCGTCCATCCCACCGGGCATGTAGTCGGCGAGGGCCAGCTTCCAGCCGTAGCCGAACGTCAGCGCCGCCGCCGAGGCGACGAGCGCGTCCGCCACCACCCGGGCCGCCACCTTGTCCGGGAACGCCTGGACGATCTTGGAACGCCAGCAGGCCGCCAGCACCAGCAGGACCGCGACGGCGACGTACCCGACCGCGCCGCCGATCTGGGTCGAGGTCCGCGAGATCTTGTCGATGACGGCCGGGCCGACCTGCTTGTCGGACACGCCGGTGGCGGTGACCACCGTCGCGACGAAGCCGAGCACCCCGGCGCCGACGCCCAGCCAGGTCCAGCGGGGGCGGATCCCCGCGCCGGCCGAGGAAGCGGTGTGGCGGGCGGGAGCGGTTGCGGTTGTCATGTCGTCCGTCCTTTCGTCTGCCGGCGGCCCCGTCGCCATCGGCGTCTGGAAGCAACGGTCATGCGCCCGCTGTCCCGGAAACGAGGGACAACGGGCCCGCACCCGGGACGCGCAGCCGACACGATTCGGACCGTCCGCGGGACGACTACCAGCGATATCGCGCGCGGTCCTGCGCGATCCTGGGCACATGGGGGCACTGGCACCGACGGTTCACGACCGCGGCACGCACGCAGGGGCCGCCTGGGACCGCGGCCCCGGCTGGGGCGCCCCGGCGGCCAGCCCGCCGGCGCTCGTCCCAGGCGTCACGCCGGCCACGCGGGCCGTGGTCGCGGCGTCGGTCATCGCCGTGGGGCTGGCGCTGCTGTCGATCGGCTGCGCCGCCGGCGCCATCGCCCTGCACGGCTACGTCGCCGACCGGACCGCGCACCGGACCGTGCTCTCGAACGCCGACCTGGTCCTCGGGACCGCGTTCCCGCTGGTCGCGGCACTGGTGCTGGTCTACCAGCCGCGCAGCCGGGTGGGCTGGGTGCTGCTGTCGACGGCGCTGACCGGGCCGTACCTCCTGGCGACCCAGTACGCGGCGCTCGCCCTCGTGCCCGGCCAGGCCGGTCTGCCGGGGCAGGCGGTGGCCACCTGGTTCGCGGTCTGGGGCTACGTCCCGTACATGGTGCTGTGGGGGCTGGTGCCGCTGCTCTTCCCGGACGGCCGGCTTCCGTCCGCGCGCTGGCGCCGCGTCGCGGCGGTCCTCATCGCGCTCATCGCCTGCCACCTGACGGCCCGGATGCTCTCCCCGACGAGCACGGACGTCTCCCGCGAGCTGATGAACCCGCTCGCCGTCGACGGTGCCACCTGGCTGCTGTACACCACCGTGATCACCGCTTACCTGATCATGCTCGGCGGTGGGCTGGCGGGGCTGGTCGCGGTCGTGACCCGGCTGCGCCGCTCCGCTGGCGTCGAGCGCGCGCGGCTGCAGTGGCTGGTCGCCGGGATGGTGGGCCTCGTCGGCGCCACGCTCGTGGGGCTCCTCCTCGAGGGCAGCTCGGACTCCGACGGCCTGAGCATGGGCGTCGGCATGCTGCTGCTGGTCGCGGCGATCGGCGCCGGCGCCATCCGCCACCGGCTGTTCGACATCGGCGCCGCGCTCAGCCGGACCGTCGTCTACGGCCTGCTCACCGCCTTCCTGCTGTTCGCCTACGCGGCGACGGTCGCCTCCGCCGGGGCGCTCATCCCCGGGCAGCGCATCGCCTACGGAGTGCTCGCCGTGGCCGCCCTGGTCGCGGCGGCGGCTCGTGACCAGGTGCAGCGGTTCGTCGACCGTCTGCTGTTCGGCTCCGCGCGCGACCCGTACGCGGTGCTCGCCGTCCTGCAGGGCCGGCTCGACCTGGCCACCGGGCCGATCGACGCGCTGGCACAGCTCGCGGAGGGGGTGCGAGGCGCGCTCAAGGTGCCTTACGTCGCCATTCATCCGGCGGACGAGCGGCTGATGACGATCGAGACGGGAGCGCCTGTCGACGCGGTCGAGCGTGCCGCGCTGCACGCCAGGAGCGAGCGGGTCGGCACGCTGGTGGTCGGCCGGCGACACCCGGCCGACGAGTTCAACGGCGCCGAACGGGCGATGTTCGACGACGTCGCCCGGCGCGCCGGCGACCTGCTCGACGCCGCCGCGACGCAGCACGACCTGCGGCGCAGCCGGGACCGCCTGGTGGCGGCCCGTGAGGAGGAGCGCAGGCGGCTGCGCCGGGACCTGCACGACAGCATCGGCCCGCAGCTGGCAGCCATGGCGATGCAGCTCGACAGCCTCACCGACGGGCTCGAGGAACGCGCCGACCCCGCCGCCGCGAAGGCCGCCCTGATCCGGGACCGGCTCCGCGGCACCGTGCGCGAGATCCGCCACGTGGTGGAGAACCTGCGCCCACCGGCGCTCGACGACGGCGGGCTGACCGTCGCGCTGGGCCAGCTGGTGGCGCCGTTCGCGCCGATCGTGGCGCTCGACCTCTCGGACGGCTCGGCGGATGGCCAGCCCGGCAGCCAGCCCGGCGGCACGCTGCCGGCCGCGACCGAGGTGGCGGCCTACCGCATCGTCGCCGAGGCGGTGACGAACGCGGTACGCCACTCCGCCTGCGAGCGGTGCACGGTCCACGTCCGCCAGGAGCCGCCGTGGCTGGTCGTCGAGGTGGTCGACGACGGCGTGGGACTGGCCGCGGACGCCGTGCCCGGAGTCGGGCTCCAGAGCATCCGGGAACGGGCCGGCGAGGTCGGCGGGCGGCTGGAGGTGCGCCGAGCGGCGGAGGGCCGCGGCACGGTCGTGCGGGCACGCCTGCCACTCGGTGAGCGAAGGGCGGCGTGATGTCCTCGTCCGTCCGGGTCGTCATCGCCGACGACCATCCGCTGTTCCTGGACGGTCTGCGTGGCCTGCTGGCCGAGCTGGGGGCGACGGTCGTCGCCGAGGCGCAGGACGGCCGGGCGGCGCTCGACGCCGTGCTGCGCCACCGGCCAGACGTCGTCTTCATGGATCTGCGCATGCCGGGCCTCGGCGGGATCGAGGCGACGGCCCGCATCGTCGAGCAGGCTCCTGACACGGCGGTCGTCGTGCTGACCATGAGCGAGGACACCGCCTCGCTGCAGGCGGCGCTTCAGGCGGGGGCGCGTGGCTACCTGCTGAAGGAGTCGTCGAAGAAGGACGTCGCACGGGCACTCGAAGCCGTGGCCCGCGGCGAGCTGGTCATCGGGCCGGGTGTGGCGAGCAAGGTCCGCCACGCCGTCGGCGGGTTCTCGCCGCAGGTGTTCCCGCAGCTGTCCGAGGCCGAGGTCCGGGTGCTGGAACTGATGGCGGAGGGGCTGGACAACCGGTCGACAGCCGCGCGCTTGTTCCTCGCCGAGAAGACCGTCCGCAACCGGGTGTCGTCGATCCTCACGAAGCTCGACGTCACGACCCGCGCCGAGGCCATGGTCCGCGCCCGCGACGCCGGCCTCGGCACCGGACCCGCCGGACCCGGCAGCCGCGCCGACCACCCGAGCTGACGCGCGCAGTCACCCTCGTAAAGGCGATCCAGGTCTACAAGGACCACTTTCGGGTCATCGCAGAAGCCTTCGAGCGCCGTCCACTCCTCGCCCCGGTCGAACATGTCCGCCGGTCGCTCCATGCACACCACCGCCGTCGGACTAGTGGAACCACACTTGTATGACGTGTACTTCCACATGTCGGCGTGGCAGGACGGACAGCGTCAGCCGCTCCTGGTCTCGGGTCCTGGAGCCCCGGATCCTGGTGTGAGAGGCGCTGGGACCGTGGACATCGGGCCAGCGAGCGCGTCGATGGYCGACTCGACGGCCGACGTCACATCCGGCTCGTCGCCCGTAGCGAGCAGGTCCAACAGGGCCCCGCGCAGCACCGCGAGCACGGCCCTTCGCTGCCGCTCACCGGTGGGGGTGCACGCGACATCGGGACGCTGGCTTCGCTCGAACAGGTGCAGCCAGTCCCGGACGGTGCGCTCGGCGAAGCCGGCCCAGGGGCCGCCGGGCTGGATCAGCGAGTTCGCGTAGGACTCGACCCACAGGCGCAGGATCCGCTCGTTGGACGGATCCGCGAGCCATCGCCAGACAGCCTTGGCCACCACGGCCAGATCCGCGTTCTCGGGCGCGACCTCCATGAGCCGCAGCTCATCAGCGCGTGCCCGTTCCAGGAGCGCGGCCACCAGGCCCTCCTTCGACCCGAACACGAAGCGCAGGACACCGGTGCTCGATCCGATCGCATCAGCCAATGGCCGCAGCGAGAGGTCCACGAGACCGCGCCGGAGGACGTAGTCATATGCGGCTTCGAGGAGTTCGTGCCGGCGAGACGTGGCCATGGCGACCACATTACTGATACGGTCGTGCCACTGACACGACCGTATCAGTAGAAGGGAGTCGGGACACACATGCCGACGTCCTTACGTCAGATGGACGCCCCGGGTGACCTCGGCTGGGTCATTCAGCGCCACGGAGAGCTGTACGCCAGCGAGTTCGGCTGGGACTGCTCGTTCGAGGAGCTCGTTCTCTCCCTGGTCGCCGAGTGGAGGATCCGGCGCTCCCCGCGTGATCTGGGCTGGGTCGCGGAGGTCGACGGMGAGCGCGCCGGCTGCGTGTTCTGCTTCGAGACGGACGCGCGCACCGGTCAGCTCCGGATGCTCCTCGTCGAGCCGCGGTTTCGGCGTCACGGCGTTGGCCGGGCGCTTGTCGGCGCCTGCCTCACGCACGCCCACTCCGCGGGCTACGAACGGCTGACGCTCTGGACCAACGACGTCCTCACCTCAGCCCGTGCGCTCTACGAGCGGTCCGGCTTCACGTTGGTCACCCGCGAGCCGCATCACAGCTTCGGCGTCGATCTGGTCGCGGAGACGTACGCGCTCGATCTCGGACCGTCGGACCCCGCCCTCGACCCGGGCTGAGGGTCATTCGGCGCGCGGGCGCGCGGTCATCCGCCGGCGGCGTCCCGGGCGAAGCAGTCGGCGAGGTGGTCGTTGACCAGGCCGCAGGCCTGCATCAGGGCATAGCCCGTGGTGGGGCCGACGAAGACGAGGCCGGCGCGGCGCAGCGCCTTGGCGAGGGCGATCGACTCCGGCACCTTCGCCGGGACGTCGGTGAGCGTGCGCGGGGCGGGGCGGGCCGCCGCGTCCGGCTGGAAGGACCAGATCAGCTCCTCCAACGGGCGGTCCAGGGCGAGGATGGCCCGCGCGTTGACGATCGTCGCCTCGATCTTGCGCCGGTTGCGGACGATCGAGGCGTCCAGGAGCAGCCGCTCGACGTCGGCCTCGCCGAACACCGCCACGGCCTCCGGGTCGAAGCCCGCGAACGCCCGCCGGAATCCGGCACGCTTGCGCAGGATCGTCAGCCACGACAGCCCCGACTGGAACGCCTCCAGGCTGAGCCGCTCGTACAGCCCGACCGTGTCCCGCACGGGCCGCCCCCACTCGTCGTCGTGGTACGCGACGTAGTCGGGGGCGGACGTCCCCCACGGGCACCGCGCCAGGCCATCCGGCCCCACGCGGGGCCCGCCGCCCGGCGGCTCGTCACCGGCCGCCTGGACTCGCGCGTCCCCGACCGGCCCGGCCTCCGCGACCGCTCCGGCATCCACAACGGCTTCGGTAGTCACGGCAACCTCCGGGGCGTTCTCCGACGGACACCGCCAGCATGCCGCCCGACTCCGACAGTTCCGCCAGTCCCACATGGACGCTCAGGGCGATCCGCCGACGGCGGCATGTGTCCTGACGGCCTGCGAGGCAGGCGGGGCGGCCGGGGCCTGACGGCGGTCACGCCGTCGCGCGCACCGGCCAGGCTCACGCTCCGCGCGGCACCCCCGCGAGGGCGTCGTAGCCGGGCTTGATGACGTTGTCGATGAGGTCGAGGCGCTGGTCGAAGGGGAGGAAGGCGGACTTCATCGCGTTGAGGGTGAACCAGCGGATGTCCGACCAGCCGTAGCCGAACGTCTCCGCGAGCGTCGCGAACTCACTGCTGAGCGTGACGCCGCTCATCAGCCGGTTGTCGGTGTTCACGGTGACGCGGAACCGCAGGTCACGCAGCAGGCCGATCGGGTGGGTGGCGATGCTCGCCGCGGCGCCCGTGTGCACGTTCGACGACGGGCACATCTCCAGCGGCACGCGGGTGTCGCGGACGTAGTTCGCCAGCGGCCCGAGCGTCGCCTGCCCGTCCGGGTCGACGGCGATGTCGTCGACGATGCGCACGCCGTGGCCGAGGCGGTCGGCGTTGCACCACTGGACGGCCTCCCAGATCGACGGCAGTCCGAACGCCTCACCCGCGTGGATCGTGTAGTGCCCGTTGGCGCGCTGGATGTACTGGAAGGCGTCGAGGTGGCGGGTCGGCGGGTTGCCCGCCTCGGCACCGGCGATGTCGAAACCGACCGCGCCCCGGTCCCGCCAGCGGATCGCGAGCTCGGCGATCTCCAGCGAGCGAGCCTGGTGGCGCATCGCGGTCAGCAACACCCTCGCGTGCAGGCCCGTGCCCCCCGAGCCGACCCGCAGCCCGTCGAGCACCGCCTCGACGATCGCGTCCAGCGACAGCCCACGCTCGGYGTGCAGCTCGGGCGCGAACCGGATCTCGGCGTAGACGACGCCGTCGGCCGCGAGGTCCTCGGCGCACTCGCGCGCCACCCTGGCGAGCGCGTCCGTGGTCTGCATGACCCCGACCGTGTGGCTGAACGTCTCCAGATAGCGCACCAGCGAGCCGCTGTGCGCGCCGCCGCGGAACCACCCGCCGAGCTTGGTGACGTCGGTGGTCGGCAACGCCGTGTACCCGCACGCGTCAGCCAGCTCCACCACGGTTCCCGGCCGCACCCCACCGTCGAGGTGGTCATGCAGCAGCACCTTCGGCGCGCGCCGGATCTCCTCCACGGTGGGAGGCGCCGCACCCGCTGTCGTTGTCGTCGTCATCGTCCCGAGCGTAGGGCAGCGCCGTGACGATTTCGGTTCGCCGATCCGGCGGCGCGCGCGAGCGGAAAGAGTCGGACAATCAGGCTGGGAACGGCGAGGCCGCGCATGGGGTGAGCCGGGCATCGGGTGTATCCCGGTAGGACCGGGTGTGCTCGGATGAACCCGGCACGCCGGACGCGGGCCGGGGCGACGATCGAGGGAGCACCAGATGTCAGGCGAAGGCCGGTCAGCGTCGGGAGCCGGCCAGCCAGGGGCCTTCTCCCCGGGGACGGTCGTCGGCCGTCGCTACCGGCTCGACGAGGTGATCGGCGAGGGCGGGATGGGGGTGGTCCACCGCGCCACCGACCAGATCATGCGCCGGACGGTCGCCGTCAAGCAGGTCCGGCTGCCCGCCGGTGGCGGGATGGCCGTCGCGCAGGCCAGGGAACGAGTGCTGCGCGAGGCGCGCGCCGCGGGCCGGGTGYACCACCCAGGCGCGGTCGGTGTGCTCGATGTCATCGACGACGGCGAGCTCCCCTGGATCGTGATGGAGCTCGTCGACGGTGACGCGCTGTCGACCCTGACGGAACGCGACGGGGGCCTCCCCGTCGAGCGGGTGGCCCAGATCGGGATCTCGCTGGCCTACGCCCTGGACGCGGCGCACCGGCTCGGAGTGATACACCGCGACGTCAAGCCGAGCAACGTCATCGTCACCCCCGACGGGCAGGCGCGGCTCACCGACTTCGGGATCGCCGTCAGCCAGGGCGACCCGCGGCTCACCAGGACCGGCGAGGTCATCGGATCGCCCGCGTACCTGTCGCCCGAACGCGCGCAGGGCGAGGCAGGCGGTCCGGCCTGCGACGTCTGGGGGCTCGGCGGCACGCTCTACGCCGCCGTCGAGGGCGAGCCGCCGTTCGGCGGTGCCACACCGGTGGACATCCTCACATCGGTCGTCGAGGGCCTGATCCGGCCGCCCAGGCACGCCGGGCCGCTCTGGCCGATCCTGCGGACGATGCTCGCGCAGCGGGAGGCCGACCGGCCCTCGCTCACCGTCGTGCGCTCCCGGCTGCGCGACCTCTCCGGCGAGACGGCGTCCCGTACCGCGGGCACCCAGCCCAGGACGCCCCGCCCCGTGGCGGCCGGTAACGCGCCCGCGAGGCCGGCACCGGCGTCCGCGTCCCGGCCGGCTCCGTCATCCCGGCCGGCTCCGCCGCGACCGGTACCGCCCACGCCAGTGCCGCCCACGCCGGTGCGATCACGGACACCCGTGGCCTCCGCCGGGCAGCCGGACCCGCCCGCGCCGGCATCCCCGACCGAGGCGGGGCCCACGCCGCCGCCTCCGACCGAGGCGATGCCCGCGCCGCCGCCCGCGGCCGCCGTCGCCACGGCGGGCTACACCGGTGTCAGGGCCGCGACGGCAGGTCCCGCGGCCGAAGCGGTGATGTCGACCGAGGCGGGACCGACCCGCGTCCTCGAGGACGTCCCGGACGTGTCCGGCGAGGCGGAGAGCGACCCGACCGCGACGGCCCTCATGGCCGCGGCACCCCCCGAGGTCGACACGACCGACTCGCCCAGTTCCGCGAGCCCCGCCGATCCGGCTAACTCCGCCAGCCCCGCCAGCCCGACCAGCCCCGCCAGTCCGACCAGCCCCGCCGAGGCCGAGGCGCCGGCGGACGTGACGGTCCTGAGCGGTGGGCCCGCCACCAGCCCGCCAGTCACGCCGCGGCCCGCCGCGCCTGCCTCCTCCTCGGTGCCCGCGGAGCCGGTCGGCTCGACGGGCGCGGCGCGGCCCGCGCAGCCGGCGGCCGTCGCCGCGGGCGGGAACGCGGACACCGGCACGGTCGCCCGGGCCGGCTCGGCTCCGGTCACGACGGTCGTCGACCGCGCGCCCACCCCTGCCCCGTTCCTGGGCTCCGACGGGTCAGAGGACGCGTCGGCTGGCCGGTCCGGGGCCGGAGAGCTCGCCCCGGACCGGCCAGCGGACCCCGACGCCACCAGCAAGCTGAACGGCGCGCGGCGGCCGGACCACCGGGCGCCGCGCCCGCCAGCGCGGCCGGACCCCGCGCAGCGGTCGGCCCGGTCGCACGCGGAGCGACGAGCCGTGATCGTTCTGGTGGCGGTCATCGTGGTGCTCGCGGTGGCGCTCCTGCTGGTACGGGTCTCGTCCTCGGACGACGACAAGCCGGCCGTCCAGCCGACGGCCACCAGCGCGTCGGCCGTCGTGAGCGATGCCAGTCTCGACGCGGAGCCGGCGCTGGCGAAGAGCTCGACGCCTATGGTCGCGCCGCCCGGCTGGGTCTCCTATGTGGATTCGAGCGGCTGGTCGGTCGCCTACCCGGCGCTGTGGCAGCGCCAGGTGGGCATCGGTGGTCCGGGAATGGTCGACTTCGTCGATCCTGGCACTGGTACGTTCTTGCGAGTCGGTAGTCTCACAACGGCGCCCCGATCTGTCCTCGATGACTGGCTCAAGAACTTCGAGACGGCCTTCCGTGGCGATGCCCAGCACTACCCGGGCTACCAGCGGGTGCGTCTCGCGCCGGCGGACGGTAGCGGTGGCACATCCGAGGCAGATCTGGAGTTCACGTTCCGCACGGACAGGGGGAAGGTCCATGTGCTCGACCGAGGCGCCAGCCGCGGCGGCCACGGGTACCTGCTCTACTGGCAGACCGGGGAAGAGCGATGGACCGTCGATCAGTCGCTGAGGCAGCAGATGTTCGCCTCGTTCCGGCCGGGGCCATGACGAGCCCACGCGCCCCGCTGGACGGCCGCCGCCGAGCCCCGCGGCGTGCCACGGCGGCGGCCCAGGCCGGCCGCACCCCGATGCCACACCTCGCGCGGGCCGGCGAAGACGGCTCCTGTCGCCCCGCGAATCCCCCGTCACGGGAGGGCTCCGTGCGCGTCAAACACCCAGTCTGTCAGACTTGACAGGATGGCCAGATCGGCGAGCGTGCCGCCCGAGACTTCTCGGAGCGGCACCCCCAGTATCGTCGCCGGACGTTATCGCCTCGACGCACCGATCGGTCGCGGCGGCGCCGGCGTCGTGTGGCGTGGTGAGGACGAGGTCCTCCAACGTCACGTCGCGGTCAAGGAGATCCTTGTCCCCTTGGCCGGCGCGCAGAACGAGCGGGACTCGATCCGCGCCCGCGTCCTGCGCGAAGCCCGCGCGCTCGCGCGCCTGAACCACCCCTCCATCGTCGCGGTCCACGACGTGGTGGAGGAGGCCGAGCGTCACTGGATCATCATGGAGCTGGTCGACGCCGAGAGCCTGGGCGACGTCATCCGCAACCATGGCCCGCTCCCGCCGAACCAGGTCGCGGCGATCGGTCTCGCGCTCATCGAGGCGCTCGGCGCCGCTCACCAGAAGGGCGTCCTGCACCGCGACGTCAAGCCGGGCAACGTCCTGCTGGGGCGGGACGGCCGGGTCCGCCTGACCGACTTCGGCATCGCCGCGACCGAGGGCGACATGACGCTCACCGGTACCGGCGCGCTGGTCGGCTCGCCGGCCTACATCGCGCCGGAGCGGATCCGCGGGTCGTCGGGGACTCCGTCGAGTGACCTGTGGGGCCTCGGCGCGACCTTGTACTCGGCCGTGGAGGGCTCACCGCCGTACGAGGGCCCGGAGACCTATGCCGTGCTGTCGGCCGTCGTCGAGGGCCGCCGCCGGCCGTTCCGCAACGCGGGGCCGCTGCGTCCCCTGCTCGCCGACCTGCTCGACAAGGCCGCCGAGGAACGCCCCGACGCCGGCGAGATCCGCCAGCGGCTGGTCCCGATCGCGCGCAACAGCGAGCCGGTACCCATGTTCGTGGTCAACGGCCCGTCGCTCGCCACGGCCGAGGGCGGAAACGACGACGCCGGGCTGGAGAACGTCAGCGGCACGGACGACGACGGGACGGAGCGCGGCGGCGCCGGCCGGCCTGCCGGCGCCCCGGTGGCCGCGGCCCATCTCCGCGCGCTCGAGGAAGAGATCTCCAGTACCAACTCGGACGAGCTGTCCGGCCTCGAGGCGGTCTCGGAGGAGCCGTTCGCCGGGGCGCGCGGCCAGGGCGGCCGGCGTCGCTCCAGCGACAACAGGCGCTCGCTGATGATCGCCGCGATCGCCGCCGCGGTCGTCGTCGCCGCCGCGATCGTGGTCAGCCTGCTGCTGACCGGCCGAGACCAGCCGGCCGATCTGCCCCATGTCACCGTGGATGACACGTCATCGGTGTCTCCTACGCCAACGCCGACGTTTTCGTCGGTACCCGCCGTGATTCCGACGGAGGACGGGCCGACCGCCGCGCCGACCCGGCACGGCACGACGCCGCGTACCAACGCGCCGCCGACGCCATCCGCCACGCTGACGGCGAGCCCGCCGGCATCCCCGCCGACCAGCGCGCCGGTCACCACCTCGCCGTCCCCCACCAAGTCACCGACCGGAAAGCCATCGGGCGGCAGCACCCCGTCACCGACAGTGACCTCATCGGGGTCATGCGAGGTGCCGGTGCTCTGCCCGGCCAACGGATAGAAGCGGTGGCGGAACGGGCGGGCCGATGAGGGGACCGGCGCCGCGCCGCTACATGTGTCGCCCGCGGCGCCGGCCGGAGACTGGGATCTGACTCGTCTGTAGCGCGCTGAGCCCGTCAGGACTCGCCCGCCTCCGGCCAGGCACGACGATCGCGGAGCCGCGTGCGGCCGGAGGCATCGCCAGGGTCCGTCCTGAGAACCTTCCCAGCGGTCTCCCAGCGGGCGGGTGGGGCCCGCCGTTCGGTCAGCTAGCTGGCGCGGGGCATCAGGTCCTGAGCGCGCAGCACCCGCAGCAGGTCCTCGGGGTCGACGATCAGGCGGCCGGTCGGCGGATGGGTCGGGTCAGCCTCGTCGTACTGGAGGTCGACCGGCAGGCTGTAGAAGTCACCAAGATGGCGGCACAGCTCCCACAGGCGCCGCTCGGCGGCCTTCTGGTCGCGCCAGCGGCGCTCCGCCTCGGCGTCGGTCTCCGGGCTGCCCTCACGCTCGAGCCGATGCGACCGGCACAAGCCCTCGGGGTCGCCGTGCAGCGCTCGCTTGCCGCACCGGTGCGCGACATAGCCCCGGCCACCGCCCATGACCGTCGCCGTGCAGCGGTTGTCCTCTTCCCACACCATCCCCCTGCCGCCTTCCTGTCCGCGAGCCAGAAGAAGCCGTGGAACCAGGCTAGGCACTCTCGGTCAGATGTCCACGTCGCCCCCAGGAAGTTCACAATGCCGATACATAGGCATCCGCACGTCACGCCGTCGCCTCCCGAACAGCCTCCGTACCCCGCATTCCCGCTGGCCAGAAGCGCGCGGACGAGCACGCTCGGCACCAATTCAAGGACCAGCGGGTGACAACCTGAAGACCAATCGCGGACAACTCGACGTGACCGGCGACACGTCAACGATTGAAGTAGGCCGGGAAGATGTGACCGATACCACTGAAGGCTGGTCGAGACCGTTCTCGCCGCCGCGAGCGGGCGGGCCCACTCGCGGCGGCCTGCCGCGACATCCGGCCTGCCGCGACGCACCGGGGCGCCGACGTCCGTCTACCGCGGTTCCGCCCGTCGCGCAGTCGATCCCATCGCCGCCTAGGAGCGGGGCGCAGACCGCGGGGGCGAGACACGGGGCACCGGGCCGGGCCGCCCGCGCCGGCGCGGGCCGGCATTCGCCATACCGTGCCGGTCCGGGAATCCCGAGCCGTCTCCGACCGATCGACGGCGGCGGACCTCGTCTCGAAAGACGGAACCTGATATCGGCGAGCCGTCCGATATCTCTTCAAGAATCGGCGTCTCGCGTCCGCGAGGCGCATACGTCCAGCTAGAAAAGCGGTGCGCGGGTCGTCCCGGTCCCAGTATGCGACCGAGGCCCACGCCGCCCGTCGGCGGTGACGTCAGCCAGTGCCCGGACCGCCGGGTCAGGAATTTCGACAAAGGCCGAGGCACGTCGCGTCGGCATCGGAACGGGGCGTGTCGAGATCACCTGGTTCACAGGAACCGATGCATGATGTGCATGTCGACCTCGCCGTGGACAGCGTGCCGAAAGCCGCGGGGGACGGTGCCGACGATGATGAAGCCGAGCGAGCGCCACAGCTGCAGCGACGCGATGTTGGTGGTCACCACAGCGTTGAACTGCATCGCCCGGTAACCGAGCGCGCGGGCCGCGTCCAGGCAGTGCGCACCCAGCTGGCGCCCGACGCCCATGCCGCGCGCCTCGGACGCGACCATGAAGCTCGCGTTCGCGACGTGGTCGCCGAGCTTGCGCTGGTTCGGCGTGAGCTGGTAAGTGCCGACGAACTGGCCGTCCGGGGTGACGGCGACCCAGGTGTAGGCCGGCGGCGCGGCTAACCACATCGCGCGGCCCGCCTCGCTCGTCATCTCCGGGTCATAGGGATAGGTCTCGCCCGCGGCGACCACCTCGTGCCACAACGGCCATACCCCCGGCCAGTCGTCATCCTCAGCTGGTCGGATCAGCACGTCCACGCCCACCGGCCCATTGTCCCGCCTCGTCATCATTGTCCCGCCTCGCCATCAGTGACGCGGTTCGCCGGGGCCCACGTCACCCGGTCTCCAGCGCGAGGGCGAACGGGAGGACGGCGGTGGCGCCGGCCTCCCGGAGCAGGCGGGCGGCCACCGTCATCGTCCAGCCGGTGACGATGAGGTCGTCGACCAGGAGGACCGGGCCGCCAGCCCGGCCGAGGCCGGCGGCGACGGCTGGCGGGACCGCGAAGACGTCCACCAGGCCCGCGAGGCGGTGCGCGCTGTTGTGGACGGTGCCGGCGGGCGGCGAGTCGGCGACCCGGTCGAGGACTCCGAGCAGCGGCAACCGGCCGATCGCGGCGATCCGGTCGGCGAGGCTCGCGGCGAGCTTGGGCCGGGACCGTGACGGCATCGCCACCACGGCGGCGGGGCGGCGTGACCAGTCCCAGGCCTTGAGCGTGGCGACGACCGCGTCGACCAGGTCATCGGGCACCGGCCCGTCCGGGCTGCCCGGGGTGAACATCGGGCGCAGCCGGTTGCCCCAGCCGATGTCGTTGAGCCGGGCCAGCGCCCGGCCCGGCTCCGCGGCGACGCCGGCCTGGATCCGCCCCGACAGGCTCACTCCGAGCGTCTTCATCCCGGTCGGCCACATCTTGCGTGGCTCGACGACGACGCCAGGGCGACGCAGCTCGGCGCGCGCCAGCTCCCGCGCCGCCTGGGACACCGCGGTGTCCCAGGACTGACCGGTGCACCGGTCGCAGCGCCCGCAGGCCGTGGCGTACGGGTCGTCGAGCTGGCGGCGCAGGAACTCCATCCGGCAGGCGGTGGTGGCGATGTAGTCGAGCATCGCCCGCTGTTCGGCGGCCCTGGCGGCGGCGAGCCGCGCGTAGCGCTCGGCGTCGTAGTGCCACGGGCGCCCGGTCGCCTCCCAGCCGCCCTTCACCCGGCGGACCGCGCCGTCGACGTCGAGGACCTTCAGCATCGACTCGAGCCGGCCCGACCCGATGTTCACCGCGGCCAGGAGTGCCTGCGTGGACATCGTCCTTCCCGCCCGGCCGAGCGTGGCGAGCACGTCGCGCACGACCGGCTCCGGCGGGAAGGAGGTGTCGGCGAAGTACTTCCAGATGTCACGGTCCTCGGCGGCCGGCAGGAGCACGACCTCCGCCTTCTCGACGGCACGCCCGGCCCGGCCGATCTGCTGGTAGTAGCTGATCGGCGAGCTCGGCGCGCCGACGTGGACGACGAAGCCCAGATCGGGCTTGTCGAAGCCCATCCCGAGCGCCGAGGTCGCCACCAGCGCCTTCACCCGGTTGGCGAGGAGGTCCTCCTCCGCCGCGATGCGCTCGGCCGCCTCGGTGCCACCGTGATAGACGGCGACGGCGAAGCCGCGGGCGCGGAGGAAGACGGTCAGCTCCTCGGCGGCCGGCTTCGTGAGCGTGTAGACGATCCCTGAACCGGGCAGCTGGTCGAGATGCTCGGCGAGCCAGCCGAACCGGGCCTCGGCGGACGGCAGCTCGACGACGGCCAGCCGCAGGCTCTCCCGGTCCAGCGAGCCGCGCAGCACCAGCGTCTCGCTCTCCCCCGCCCGGCCGCCCCCGCCGCCGGCGACACCGCCGCCGGCTCGGCCCGGCCCGGCGGCGGCGCCCTCCGGCCCGGCGGCGACGCCGAGCTGCTCGGCGATGTCGTCGACGACCCTGCTGTTCGCCGTCGCGGTCGTCGCGAGGACCGGCACGCTGGCGCCGAGGCCCGCGATGAGCGTGCGCAGCCGGCGGTAGTCGGGGCGGAAGTCGTGACCCCAGTCGGAGATGCAGTGCGCCTCGTCGATCACCAGCAGGCCGGTGGTGGCGGCGAGCTCTGGCAGGTAGTCGTTCCGGAACGACGGGTTGTTAAGCCGTTCGGGCCCGACCAGCAGGACGTCCAGCTCGCCGGCGCGCAGCGCCGTGTACACCTCGTCCCACTCGGTCACGTTGCCGGAGTGGATCTCGCCGGCCCGGATACCCAGCCGCGCCGCGGCCTGGGCCTGGTTGCGGATCAGCGCGAGCAGCGGCGAGACGATGACGGTCGGACCGACCCGGTCGGAGGAGGCGCGGACCTGTTCCGCCGCCAGGCCGTCCGGTGCCTGGGGAACGGAGCTCTCGTCATAGTCGGCCGGCCCGGCATCGTCGTATCCACTGTCATACGCGGCGTCGTAGTCACCGCCCTCGTAGTAGTCGTCCGGGTCCGCCGGCTCGTCCGGCCAGGGCGCGTCGAGCACGCCGGGCGGCGCGGTCCCCCGGGGGGTGAGGGCGCCCCGTTCCCGCAGCAGCGCGGTCGCGAGGAAGTACACGGCGGACTTTCCCCATCCGGTGCGCTGCACCAGCAGCACCCGCTGGCGCCCGTTCACCAGCGCGTCGATCGCCTGCCACTGGTCCTCGCGCAGCCGGGCGTGCGGGCCGGCGAGCTGCCGCAGCAGCTCCTCGGCCCGCTCCCGCCCATCCGGGGCGTGGACCTCCCCGGCCGGGCCGGAGCCGGCCGGCGGCGTACCCACGGCCGCGTCCCCCGTACCCACGGCCGCGTCCCCCGTACCCGCGGCCCCGTCCCCCGTGGCCGCGCCAGCGTCCGTGCCCACCGGTGTGCCCGGCTCCGTGCCCGCCGCGGTGTCCGCGTGTGCTGGCATCGTCATCACCTCGCCCGTCCCGGCCCTGTCTATCGCATGCGTGCGACAGCTCACCGCCACCCGCCCGCGGGCCCCCGGGCATGAGGGTTGACAGAGCGGCGTGGCGAACGACCGGTCAGCGGGACGAGTCGACCAGATCGCTGCCGGAGGCGGCCGCGCCGGCCGCGGCTCGGGTGCCGCCACGCAGGCCACGGATACCGAGCCAGCCGACCGCGGTACCGAGAGCGAGGGACACGACCGTCAGGACGAGGTGGACCAGGAAGAAGCCGGTGGGGCCGTCATGCCAGGAACGGTCGTCCTTCCAGATGTTGCGCAGGAAGGTCGGCCAGATCACCCACGACCACACACCCACCGCGACCAGGAACCAGGACGCACGCTTCGACAGAGTCACGCCTCCACCTTCGCAGCCGCCGCTCAGGGATGGGCGCCCGGTTCCCGGCGCCGGCGGCGGGCAGGTCCGTCGTTCGTCTCGGCGGGCGGGCGCGGGCGCGGCATCGACTGCCCGGGCGCCGGGCGGTGCCGATCCCGCTGGGCGTGGCCGTGCCGGGCGCGCCCGTGCTGGGCCTGCCCGTGCTGGGCCTGCCGGTGGCGGGCCGCGTTCGGGTGGGCCAGGTGGCGGGGCCGGCGGGCGCGTGGGGTGTTAGGGCAGGCCCTGGCCCGGCGGCGGTGGGTGCGGACCGTGAGCACGCTGGCGAGGATGGTCAGGCCAAGCGCCATCCAGGTGGCCCAGCCGATCCCCCTGCCGGTCCCGTGCTCGCTGGCGGGGCGACGACCGGCGGCCGGCGATCCACCGTCCACGTCCTCGTGCCCGCGACCTCCGAGCGCGCCGGCCGCCCGGGCACGGTCGGCGCTCGGGCGGGCGACCGTGGCGCGGGGCGGCAGCGCGCCGACAGGACGGACCAGCCCGTCGTTCGCGAAGCCCCAGTCGAGCAGGGCACGGGCGTCGATGCCGTAGTTCGGCGCGGTCCGCAGCAGAGCCACGACCAGGGTCCGGTCGCCTCGGCGGACGGCGCCGACGTAGGTCGCGTCGGCGGCGACCGTGTAGCCGTTCTTCACACCGAGGGTGCCCTCATAGCTGCCGAGCAGCAGATTGTGGTTCTGGATCTCGAAGCGGCCGCCGTCGCGCGTGGGCAGCGAGGCCCGCGGGATGGTGAGGTACCGGCTCACGGCGGGCTCCGCGATCGCGGCCCGCCCCAGGACGGCGAGGTCGCGCACCGAGGTGAGCTGCCCCGGCGCGTCGAGGCCGGTCGGGTCGACGGCGACGGTGTCGGTCGCGCCGAGCGCGGCGGCCAGCGCGTTCATCCTGGCCAGCACCACATTCCGCCCGCCGGCGGCCTCGACCAGGGCGAGCGTGGCGTCGTTGCCGCTGGCGATCATCATCGCCGTGGCCAGGTCGCGGGCCGAGTAGCTCTGGCCGGGGACGAGCCCTACCTTGGTGCCGTCGACCTCGGCGGCGCTCTTGCTCACCGTGACCATCAGATCGGGCGAGAGGGCCGGAAGCACGACGAGCGCGGTAAGGATCTTCATGGTGCTGGCGGGCAGGTCGCGGACGCGCGCACCCCTGGCGGCCAGGATCTCTCCGGTGCCGGCGTCGGCGACGAGCCAGCTCGCGGCGGTGAGGGCCGCCGGCAGCGGGCTGGCGGCCTGGGGCGGCCGGCTGGTCTCCATCGGTGTCGCTGGGGCCGGGGCTGGGGCCGCTGTCAGGGCCGCCACGGCGGCGAGTGGGGCCGCTACGACCGCGCGCGGCCCAGGACCCCTAGGCCTTGGGCCCGTGCTCGCCGCGGCGGGCCCGCCGCCGAGCAGGTCCAGGCCGAGCGCCGCCAGGAGCACGACGGCGGCCGTGACCGCCGCGGCCGTCACGACCGCCGTTCTGGTGGCCACCTTGCCGGCTGCCGCCCCGGTGAGAGCCGGCGACGTCGACGACGCGCGCCATGCGGCCGCCGAGGCCGCGCGGTAAGCCGACCTGGCCAGCCAGAGCGACGCCGCCCTGGGAGCGACGGCGAGACGCGCGCTCACCGAAGGTGATGGGAAGCACTGGCGACATTCACACTGTTACGTTACGTGATGTGATCACCACAACGAGACAGGGCGGACGGTGTCGTCCCGAACGCGATCGACCTCACGTCACCCAGTGTGGCCAGATTTACCGAACGGCTCGCCACCGGATCCACAACCGGTCGAGCGCGACACCCTCATGGCGGCGGTGAGCGTCTGGCCACGGGGCGCCGCCCGGTGCCGCTCGCCGCCCGCGCGGCGGCCACYGCGGCCGGCCGCCGACCGGTCGACGCCGCGTCCGCCACGGCGTCCCTGCGTTCCGTTCATCAGGGCGTCGGCCGACTCGAGGGTGGCGTCCAGCTTGCCCCGCGGCCCCGTACCGGCCGGTGCGGGATCGGGTGAGGACAGGGTGGCGCGCACCGCCTCGAGAACCAGGCCGCGCAGGTCGTCGCGCAGGTCGTCGAACTGGTGGGCGAGCTCGCCGCGCAGGTACTGGCGGGTCGCCGCGTCGCTCTGGGCCAGCCGCAGCGACGCGACCTCGCGAGCGAGGAACTCGGTGTCCTCCCTGGCCCGCAGCGCCGCCGCGCGGTCCTCGGCGAGCCCCGCCCGGTCCCGGTCGTCCTGGCGGTTCTGCGCCAGCAGGATCAGGGGGGCCGCGTACGCCGCCTGGGTGGAGAACGCGAGGTTGAGCAGGATGAAGGGGTACGGGTCCCAGCGCATCAACGGGATCGCGATGTTCAGCGCGATCCACACGATCACGATCACCGTCTGGATGGCGAGGTAGCGCCCGGTCCCGAGGTACCGGGCGATGCGCTCGGCGCCGCGGCTGAACGCCTCGCGGTTGACGGGGCGAGGCAGCAGCGCGACGCGGCTGGCCACCGGGATGTCAAGACGCTCCGCCGCTCGGCGGGAGACGACGCGGTTGGCGGTGGTGGTGATGCTCATGAGGGTCCCCGTTCCGCGCGCCGAGCCGCCGGCCGGAGCCGGTCAGGCGCGCATGTCGAGAGCAGGCCGCGCGAAGGCGGCCCGGGGCCGAACTGTGATCAGGTCGGCCAACCCCACCCAGGGAAGACGCTGACGTTGCTCGGGCGTGCGGCATCGGGCGCGAGCAGTCGCACCCGGGGAAGAACGGAAGCCGGGCCTCGTCACGCCGGACGGGCCCTGGCGGCCGCCGTTACGCCGCGCACCCTTCGTCGAGCGTCGGGCGGAGGTGGCCGTAACTAGAGCACCCGCTAGAACTCACAGCGGCCACCTCCTCACGGTCGTCCTCGTTAGAGGATTCGACAGGTCTTTGTCAAGGATAGCGGCCGGCTGCTTGCTTCCCCACTCGGGGCCAGCGTGATATTGGTCTTCTATCCGACGTCGACCGGTCATCGTGACCGGTCCCAGGATGCCCCATGCGGGGGCATACGGACCGGAGCGTCGCTTCGAGGGTCCGCTGCCGGCCTTCCGGCTGACCGCACCTCACCAGCGGCTACCGCATCGAACACCGGCGGTTTGTGACGTTCCGGTCCGAGCTGGTATCAGACAGGCCTAAGCCCTGGCTCAGACGCGACAGAGCGGTGCGGAAGCAGCCGTCGGGCCGCGAGCCGAGCCAGTGATGCCGTCGGAATAGTGCCTCGGCCCAAGCCGATCTCAACGAGGGTGTCGTAAAGCTCCGTACGCCGACTCGCGGAACGCACGGCCGCGTCCRTGAGTGTGCGGTGCCGCCCGGCAAGGCCCGCGAGGAGCGTGGTGTGCCGCAGATGGCGGCCGAGCTCCCCGGCGAGCGCGCCCCGGTAGGCGGCGCCTGCCCTGGCCGGCCGCCCGGCGAGGACGGCCCGCATCGCCGCGTCGCCGGCCAGCGAGCCGGACAGCAACGCGTAGTAGATCCCCTCGCCGGTGAGGGGGTTGACCAGCGACGCCGCGTCGCCGGCGAGCAGGATTTGGCCGTCGGGCTGGCGGGGCCGCCAGGTCGACATCGGCAGATGGTGCGCGCGCACTGTGCCGGGATAGGCCGGCTGCTCGGGCAGGATCTTCGCCAGCGTCCCGTGCAGCACCGCCCGGCCCGAAACGGCCGGGTCGCCGGCGGCGCCGCGGGCGGCGGCCGTCGCGCCCAACTGGGAACGCAGCATCCCGAAACCGATGTTCGCCCGCCCGTCGCCGATCGGGAACGACCAGGCGTAGGCCGGCCAGCCCTCGTCGGTCATCTCGATGTACTGCTCGGGCGGCATGTCGGCCTTGGGCGCGTCGGCGTAGGCCCTGACCGCGATCGCCAGCGACTCCGGCGGGTTGATCCCGATGCCCAGCGCTCGGCGCACCACCGAGTTGGCGCCATCGGCGCCGACGAGCACCYGGGCGGCGAGCGCCCCGCCGTCGACGACGACGGCCGGAGCACCGTCGACCGTGGTCAGCGCGATCTCGCGGATCCGGTGCCGGATGACGTGCGCGCCGCGGGCGGCGGCGGCCGCGACGAGCCGGGCGTCGAAGACCATCCGCGGGATGACATGGGCGGCACGCGTGAACGGAGTGGCGACCTCGGCGCCACCCGGAGTGCGCAGGCGCATCCGGTCGACCGGCTGGAAGCCGGCGGTGGCGTCAGGCACCCCCAGCTCGCGCAGCACGTCGAGCCCATGCGGCGCGATGCCGTCTCCGCAGGTCTTGTCACGCGGGAAGGTGGCCAGGTCGGCGATCACCACGGTGGCGTCCGGGCGGTGCCGCAGCGCCGCCAGCGCCGCGGCCGCTCCCGCGGGGCCGCCGCCCACGATCAGCACGTCGACCAGACGCTCGCGCAATGGGGCCGGGTCACCCATCCGCACCGCCGGCACCTCGGGAGCCTCCGGCACCCCGGGCACCCCGGCGGGTCCGGCCGGGCGGCGCGGGAAGGCGAGAGCCGCGGACTCGTCGGAGGTCGTGGCGGCGCTCATCGGATTGTCCTAGCGGTCTGGACGGCGGCTGGGGCGGCGAGATCGGTGGCGGCGGGTGCCGCGGCGACGGCCCGGGTCGGCACCAGGGCGACGACCGCGGTCAGGCGGGCCGTCATGGCGCGCGATAGGCACGAAGGCGGCGCATTGACCCAGTTTCGCAGCCGGGGCTCCGGCCCAGTCTGGCAGCCGGGGCTCCGGCCAGGCGTCGGCGACGCCTGGCCGGGGTCGACGGTTGTCCTGTGACTCCCGAAACAGCCGGGAGCGGCCGCGGGCCGGCCCGCCTGGGACGTCCTGTTCATAGAGTGCGGATCGTGGAGGCGCTCAAGCAGGTTTCCGACTGGCCCGTTCCCACTGTCGCGGTGGCGGTCCTCGCGCGCGCGGCGGACGGGTCGGTGTGCCGGGTGGCCGAGGCCGGCGATACGGCGGCCCGGTTCCGGCTGGCGTCGGTGTCGAAGCCGTTGTCCGCCTACGCGGCGCTGGTCGCGATCGAGGAAGGCGCCTTCGCTCCTGACGACCCGGCCGGCCCGGAGGGCTCGACCATCGCCCACCTTCTCGCTCATGCCTCTGGCCTCGCCTTCTCCGAGACGCGGATCCTCGCTCGCCCCGGCACCCGCCGGATCTACTCCAACACCGGGTTCGAGGAGCTCGGCCGGGCGTTGGAGGCCGCGACCGGAATCGGGTTCGCCGCCTATCTCGACGAGGCGGTGTTCGCGCCTCTGGGGATGACCTCGTCCGTGCTGGAGTCGTCACCCGCCTACGGGGTCCTCTCGACGGTCGACGACGTCGCCGCCTTCGCCGGCGAGCTGCTCTCCCCGACACTGCTCGCGCCAGAGACGTTCGTCACGGCGACGGCGGTCGCCTTCCCGGGGCTGGACGGAGTGCTGCCGGGCTTCGGGATGCAACGGCCGAACGACTGGGGGCTCGGCTTCGAGCTGCGCGGCCACAAGACGCCGCACTGGACCGGGGCGACCAACTCGCCGGCGACATTCGGCCATTTCGGCCGGTCGGGCACGTTCCTGTGGGTGGACCCGGTCGCCGGGGTGGCGTGCGTATGCCTCACGGACCGCGACTTCGGCCCCTGGGCCGCCGAGGCCTGGCCGCCCTTCTCCGACGCCGTCCTCGCTGAGGCGCGGCCGCGTTGAGCACCCTTGCCGCCTGACCTCCGCGCCGCCCGACCTGGCGACTCCGGCCTGTCCGCGTAGTTAGCCCGTTTGCGTGGCCGAGGGAATGGTTGCGTTCCGGCGCGGCAGGGGTATGCACGCTGCGTGGCAGACATCCGCGGGGCGTTCGGCGCGACCTGGCGCGGGGTGTCCGGCGGAGTCTCGACGGCCCGTCGGCGAATTCCCGTGCTTGACCACRCCATCCGGGCCTATGGGCGATACACCTCCGACGGTGGCGATCGGCTGGCCRCCGGCGTCACCTACTTCGCCTTCCTGTCCTTCTTTCCGATCATCGCGCTGATCTACGCGGTCCTCGGCTTCGTCGTCGCCGCGTCTCCCGACATCAAGCAGGAGATCGTCAAGCAGATCAACGGCTACCTGCCGGGGCTCGCCGACAAGCTGAACGTGTCCAGCATCGGCTCGGCGAAGATCGGCGTCGGGCTCATCGGTCTGGTCGGTCTGGTACTCGCCGGGGTGGCGTGCGTCTCCGCGCTGCGCGACGCGATCCGGCTGATGTGGCACCAGAGCACCGACGCGGGCAACCTCGTCACCCGCCGGCTCCGCGACATCAGCGTCCTTCTCGGTCTCGGCCTGCTGCTCATCGTCTCGCTGGCGCTCACCAGCGTCGCCACGTCGGCCAACGGGGTGCTGCTGCGGGCAACCGGTCTGGAGGGCAGTTCCGTGGCGGCCTGGCTGGCCGGGCTGCTGGGCTTCCTGCTCGCGTTGATCGCGGACACGATGGTCTTCCTGTACCTGTTCTGGCGGCTGCCGAAGAAGACCAACCGGCGCGCGGTCGTCCGGGCGGCGCTTCTCGGCGCGGTCGGTCTCGAGCTGTTCAAGCTGCTCGGCACCTGGCTGGTCGGCAAGACAACCAGCAACCCGGTCTACGGCACATTCGCCGTCATCGTCGGACTGCTCATCTGGATCAACATCCTGATGCGCTGGATACTGTTCGCCGCGGCCTGGGCGGTCACTGCCCCCGGTAACTCGGACATCCACCCGTCCGGCACCGCCGGCCAGCGAACCGACACCGGTCAGCGCGACGAGGCCGAGGACGGCCAGCCCGATGACGGCCAGGTCGATGACGCCGACCAGCCGCACGTGCCCGGTACGCAACAGGGCGGCGTCGACGCGCGGGGCGCCGCCGAGGGACGGGGCGCCGCCGAGGGACGGGACGAGACCGGCGACCGCCGCGAGCCCGTCAGGGCCGAGCCCCCCGACAGCGGCCGGACGCCCAGCCAGCACGGCGGGCCCAAGGACGCCGAGCCTGAGCACGACAACCGGCGCTGGGTCGCCGACCGCTTCCGTCGGGTCGTCCCGCGCCGCCTCCCTGGTCGCGGCACGAGCCACCAGGGGGCCGGCCGCGACGGGCGGGAGGTCGACCGGGCGGATCGGGCCCCGGAGACGACGTCGGCCGCCCCCGCCCCGGGACAGGGCGAGAGCGGCCGGCGCGTCGACCGTTAGGCGGTCTCGCGGGGTCTGACCGTCAGACGGGCAGTGCCGTCAGACGGGCATGCCGTCAGACGGTCAGTGCCGCGAGGGTCTCGTTGAAGGTAGCCGAGGGGCGCATGACCGCGCGGGCCTTGGCCGGGTCCGGCTGGTAGTAGCCGCCGATGTCGGCCGGCGAGCCCTGTACGGCGAGCAGCTCGGCGGTGATCGTCGACTCCTGCTCGGTCAGCGTCTTCGCGAAGCCCGCGAAGGCGGCGGCCAGCTCCTCGTCGGCGGTCTGCGCCGCGAGCTCCTGGGCCCAGTAGAGCGCCAGGTAGAAGTGACTGCCACGGTTGTCGATCCCGCCGACGCGCCGGGCCGGCGACTTGTTCTCGTTGAGGAACGTGCCGGTCGCCCGGTCGAGCGTCTCGCCGAGCACCTTGGCCCGGGCGTTGCCGGTGACGTTCGAGAACTGCTCGAAGCTGACGGCGAGGGCCAGGAACTCGCCCAGGCTGTCCCAGCGCAGGTAGTTCTCCTTGACCAGCTGCTGGACGTGCTTGGGCGCCGAGCCGCCGGCACCGGTCTCGAACAGGCCGCCGCCGGCCATCAGCGGGACGACCGAGAGCATCTTGGCGCTGGTGCCCAGCTCCAGGATCGGGAAGAGGTCGGTCAGGTAGTCCCGCAGCACGTTGCCGGTGACCGAGATCGTGTTGAGGCCCCGCCGGATCCGCTCGAGTGAGTACGCGGTGGCGTCGACCGGCGACAGGATCTCGATGGTCAGGCCCTCGGTGTCGTGCTCCGACAGGTAGGCCTGGACCTTCTTGATCAGCTGGGCGTCGTGCGCGCGGTTCTCGTTGAGCCAGAACACGGCCGGGTCGCCGGTGGCGCGGGCGCGGGTGACGGCGAGCTTCACCCAGTCCCGGATCGGGGCGTCCTTGACCTGGCACATCCGGAAGATGTCGCCCTCGGAGACCGGCTGCTCCAGGATCACGGCGCCGGACCCGTCAACGGCCCGCACGGTGCCGGCTGTCGGGATCTCGAACGTCTTGTCGTGGCTGCCGTACTCCTCGGCCTTCTGGGCCATGAGGCCGACGTTCGGCACCGATCCCATCGTCGCGGGGTCGTAGGCGCCGTTCGCCCGGCAGTCGTCGAGGACGACCTGGTAGACCCCGGCGTAGCTGCTGTCCGGCAGGACGGCCAACGTGTCGGCCTCGTCGCCGTCCGGCCCCCACATGTGGCCGGAGGTACGGATCATCGCCGGCATGGAGGCGTCGACGATGACGTCGCTCGGCACGTGCAGGTTGGTGATGCCGCGGTCGGAGTCGACCATCGCCAGCGCCGGGCCGTCGGCCAGCTCGGCCTCGAAGGACGCCCTGATCGCCTCACCGTCGGGCAGCGCGGCGAGGCCGGCGAGGATGGCGCCGAGGCCGTCGTTCGGGTTCAGGCCCGCGGCGGCGAGGGTGGMGCCGTAGGTCGCGAAGGTGTTCGGGAAGAACGCGCGCACGACGTGACCGAAGACGATCGGGTCGGAGACCTTCATCATCGTGGCCTTCAGATGCACGGAGAACAGCACGCCCTCGGCCTTGGCCCGGGCGATCTGCTCGGTAAGGAAGGCGCGCAGCGGGCCGACGCGCAGCACGGCGGTGTCGACGACCTCACCGGCGAGAACCTTGACGTTCTCCTTCAGCACGGTGGTGGTGCCGTCCGCGCCGGCCAGCTCGATGCGCAGCGCGCCGTCGGCGTCGATGACAGCCGACGTCTCGGTGCTGGCGAAGTCGTCGTGGCCCATCGTCGCGACGTTCGTCTTCGAGTCGGCGCTCCAGGCCCCCATCTTGTGAGGGTGGGTGCGCGCGTAGTTCTTCACCGACGCGGGGGCGCGCCGGTCGGAGTTGCCCTCGCGCAGCACCGGGTTGACCGCGCTGCCCTTGACCTTGTCGTAGCGCGCGCGTACCTCGCGCTCCTCGTCGGTCTTCGGGTCGTCCGGGTAGTCCGGCAGCGCGTAGCCCTTGGCCCGCAGTTCGGCGACCGCCGCCTTCAGCTGCGGGATCGAAGCCGAGATGTTCGGCAGCTTGATGATGTTCGCCTCGGGCCGCAGCGCCAGCTCGCCGAGCTCCGCGAGGGCGTCACCGACGCGCTGGGACTCCTCCAGGTACTCCGGGAAGATGGCGATGATCCGACCAGCCAGCGAGATGTCGCGGCTGTCGACGGGGACGCCAGCGGTGGCGGCATAGGCCTGGATCACCGGGAGGAACGAATACGTCGCCAGGGCCGGCGCCTCGTCGGTGAACGTATAGATGATTGTTGACTCTGTCACCGCTACTCCGCTTCGCGTCTGGTGCTTCTGGCTACCCAACGGTAGTCCCGCTCGCTTCGACCTGGCCGGGCGCTCAGGGCCGTCGTGGGCAGGTCGAGGGGCGAGCCCAGGCAGGACACCGGCTCCGGTCTGATCGTCGCCGAGCGGTGGCAGCCTGCGGCCAGGTGAGCGTCGCGGTGGTAAGGGATCGGGCGCAGGCGAGGCTACCGCGCGCGAGGCGCTCGCTGCCCGCGAGTGTGACAAACGCTCCGCGCCTGTCCGTCGGGCGCGACAGGCCCTCCCCACATGGTTCCGGACCCTGACATAGGGGTGACTACGAACCGGAGACCGGGAGGACGGGGGGGATCGGGACCGTCAGCGTGAGACCGATCACAGAGATTCCCAGGATCAGAAGGATGGCCGTGTCAAGCAGGCGGCCACGCACCGCGAGCATCCCGACGCGGCGCGTGGGCAGGGTGAGACGCACCAGCGCCATCACCAGCAGCACGGCACCGACACCCAACAGGCCCTGCCGCCACCGCTGCTGCTGCGCGACCATGACAAGGCCGAGCGTCACGCCGGCCAGCGCCGCCGTCAGCACGAACTGCCGGATGAACCACGGCGAGCGGCTGCGGCGCTCCGCTGCCCGCCGCGCCTTCGCCTGGGCCCGCGAACCCGGCCGCGGGGCGGAGCCACCAACCGCCGGGGAACGCGGCGCGGGCGGCGGCCGCTGACCTCGCGTCACGCCCGGTCCAGCCACGCTCACAGTGTAGGGAGAGCCGCCACGACCGGGCACGCCCACCCATGTAGGGCTTCTGAGCACAGGCCCGCCGGAGGCGCGAAGACAGAACACTGCCGCGCCTCGTTTGACCCTTTGGGCACCCCCACCGCACGGCGCTCGCCCGGACTAGGGCAGACTGCCGCGTCAGGTCCCACAGCAGGAGGAGCGTGACGTGGCAGACGAGTCGCCACACAGCAAGAAGCTTCAGGAGCTGATGTTCCGGGCGTGGGAGACGTTCGGGGACGCCCGGCACCTCGACAGCGACGACCGCGTGTTCGTCCAGGCGCTCGCGCGCCAGACCGCGGATCGAATCTCGGTCCTCTACGGCGCCTCGTGGCGCGAGGCGCTCGACTGGGTCTCGCAGCGCTACGTGCCGAACAGCGACGTGCCCGGCGGTCAGGCCAGCACGACGGCCAGCACCAGCACCACCGCGGCCACCGGCACGACCACGACGACCGGCTCGACGAGCCCGGCTCGGCGGGGCACGACCGCCGCGGAGTCGACAAGCGTCTGAAGCTCTGGCGCCGACCGCCCCCTTCCCCTCGACCGGCCGCCGACCGCCCAGCGTTCTCTCCCGGGCCCGGCGGCCAGTCCAGGTGAACCCCACGCGGAACCAGGCTGGGAGCGGGAGCCTCCGCCGGCCGGTGCCAAAGACCAGCGCGACACGGTCCCTGGGTCTCCCCACCCGAGTGGGGAGACAGGTGACGGCCGTGCTCTGCCCCCTGACGCTCGCACGAGGCGGGAACGCCGCTCCGGTAGGCGCGGCGGCGGGCACGGTGGCCAGAGCCGCCGGGGCGGGCACGGCGCGGGCCGGTGAGGCCGAGGCTCGCCGCCGCTGGGGCGTCTCGCTCCTCGACGGCGCGGCCCGCGCCCGAGTCTCTTCGCGTTGCCGAGCCCCTCCCTGTTCGAGGGCCTCGGTGGTGCTCCACGACTCAGTGCGCGAAGTGGCGCACACCGGTGAAGTACAGCGTGACACCGGCCTCCCGCGCCGCGGCGACCACGAGCTCGTCGCGGACCGATCCGCCCGGCTCGACCACGGCCCGCACCCCGGCGTCGGCCAGCACCTGAAAGCCGTCCGGGAACGGGAAGTACGCGTCGCTGGCGGCTACCGCCCCCTTCGTCCGGTCCCCGGCCCGGGTGACCGCGAGCCGGGCCGCGTCGACGCGGTTCACCTGGCCCATGCCGACCCCGACGGTCGCGCCGTCGGCGGCGATCAGGATCGCGTTCGACTTGACGGAACGGATCGCCCGCCAGGCGAACCGCAGGTCGGCGAGCGTCGCCTCGTCGGCCGGCGCGCCGGCCTCCAGCGTCCAGGCCGACGGCTCGTCCCCGGCCGCGTCCAGCGCGTCGCGGGACTGCAGCAGCAGCCCACCGGATATCGGGCGTAGCTCCACGCCGCGCTGGTGCGGCGGCGGCGCGCACTCCAGCAGCCGGATCGACGGCTTGCGGGACAGGACGTCCACGGCGCCCGGCTCGTAGGCCGGCGCGACGACGACCTCGGTGAAGATCTCCGCGATCTGCTCCGCGAGCTCGACGGTGACCGGCCGGTTGGTCGCGATCACGCCGCCGAAGGCCGACAGCGGGTCGCAGGCGTGCGCCTTGCGGTGGGCCTCGGCGATGTCGCCCGCGACGGCGATCCCGCACGGGTTGGCGTGCTTGATGATCGCGACGGTCGGGTCCGCGAAGTCGTAGACGGTGCGGCGGGCCGCGTCGGTGTCGGTGTAGTTGTTGTAGGACATCTGCTTGCCGTGCAGCTGCTTCGCCGTCGCCAGCCCCGGGGTCCGGTCGTCGGTGGCGACGTAGAGGGCGGCTCGCTGATGCGGGTTCTCGCCGTAGCGCAGCACGTCCGAGCGCCGCCACTGGGCTGTCAGCACGTCTGGCCAGCCGGTCTGGCTGGCGGTCTCGTCCGGAGCGACGACGCTCGCGAACCAGGACGCGACCGCCGCGTCGTAGCCGGCGGTGTGGGCGAACGCCCTGGCGGCGAGCCGGCGACGCGCGGCGAGGTCGAAGCCGGCGTCCCGGACCGCCTCGATCAGCGCCGGGTAGTCGTCCGGCTCGACGACGACCGCGACCGACGCGTGGTTCTTCGCCGCCGCCCTGATCATCGCCGGTCCGCCGATGTCGATCTGCTCGACCGCCTCGTCCTCGGTCGCGTCGGCGGCCACCGTCTCCCGGAACGGGTACAGGTTGACGACGACCAGGTCGAACGGCTCGATGTCGAGCTCGGCCAGCGCCTCGGCGTGCTCCACCTGGCGCAGGTCGGCCAGCAGGCCCGCGTGAACCCGGGGGTGCAGCGTCTTCACCCGGCCACCGAGCACCTCGGGAAAACCGGTCACCGTGCTCACCGGGGTGACGGCGAGACCGTGCTTCGCCAGCGCCTCGGCCGTGGAGCCCGTCGACACGACCTCCACCCCGGCCGCCTGGAACGCCTCGGCGAGGTCACCCAGCCCCGACTTGTCGTAGACGCTGACCAGCGCCCGGCGCAGCCGCCGGCGCCCGGTGGCGACGACCTCCGCACCCGGCGCGGCACCGGCGGCCGGGGAATCCGCCGCCGGGCCGCCGGCCCCCGCTGGGACCGTCGTCGGATCCTGCGGCCTCGTCATAGCTCCTCCTTGTCGACCGTGCGTTCCGCACGGTCTCTATGCCGCCAGACGACCTCTTCGCGCCCTACCGGCGGCGGGAGACGTCCTGGCGGATCGCGGCCTCTGACAGCCACCCTCGCGCGATCTCACCGATCGTCGTGACGTACAACCGGCGTTCGACTGCCTGGATCCGGGTGCGCAGGACGTCCTCGGTATCGCCCGAAAGGACGTCCACTGCCGCCTGGGCGATGATCGGCCCGGTGTCGACCCCTTCGTCCACCCAGTGCACGGTGACTCCACTGACCTTCACGCCGTGCGCCAGCGCCTCCCGGATCGCGTGGGCTCCGGGGAACGACGGCAGCAGTGACGGATGGGTGTTGACTGTGCGGAACCGCCCGACGACCTGCTTGTCGAGAATCTTCATATACCCGGCGAGCACCAACAGGTCGGGGCGCTCGGCCGCGATCCGGTCCGCCGTCGCGGCGTTGAACGCGTCCCGGTCGGGGTGGTCCTCCAGCCGGACGGTGAACACCGGTACACCCGCCGCCAGCGCACGGCGCTCGGCGCCCGTGCCCGCCCGGTCCGTGCCGACCGCGACGACCCTCGCACCGTAGGCCGGGTCCTGACAGGCGTCCAGGACCGCTTGCAGGGTGGTACCAGCGCCCGACGCGAGAACGACCAAGCGGGCAGGCACAGGACCCTCCGGAGGCAATCAGGGCGGGACGTGAAGCACCCCGTCATCGGGCGCTTCACGCCCTCTTGACGTGGTCAGGGACCGGGTGGTCGGGAATCGGGTGCATTGCCGACCGATCCGCCAGCGCGGCCCGGGGCGGTGACTCGACCCCCGACTGTACTGACTTGCCCCCTCCAGGCGCCGCCATCCGCGCTACCCGCGCAACGCGTCGGCGGGGTGCCAGAACTGCTGGCCGAACGAGAGGCCCAGGTCCAGCTCGAAGTCCGGGTCGGGCGGCCCCACGACGGCGCGGCCGTCGTGGCCGGCCGGGCAGCCCCAGCCATGGCGGTCCAGGTGACGGCAGCCGTCTGGCCCGCCACCCGCGTCCAGGCCCGGGTCGAGGACGCCGTGGTCGAGACCATCCAGCAGGTCGCCGGGGCGGCACAGATACAGCTCCGCGARGCGGGCCAACGCGAGCGGCGACGGAGCGCGGCCGCCGGGCGCGGGCCACGTCTCCCAATAGCTGAAGGACTTGCCGGACTTCGGGGAGTCCGGCCATCGCTCGTTCCAGCACCGGGCCGCGTCCTCCTGCGTCCAGCCGTGCGCCAGCCGGAACGCGAGCCGGGCGCCCAGGCCCTGGGCCAGCTGCCAGTGCGCGGCGATCCGCCGGTAGGACCAGCCCAGGGCACGCAGGTCGGCCGACTGGGCACGAATCTGTGCCGCGGTGGGTGCCATGACGGCCTCCCCGGACTCCAGGCGGGCATCGCGGGCCGGCCGCGCCGCCCGCTAGCCGGTCACGGGCGGCGAGCCCGCGGGGCTCCGGTGGGCGGCTGGCCTCTCCGGGCGGCCGCCCGGACGATCACACCGTAACGACCAGCTACGACACCCGCGGCCGCGCGCCGGCGCGCGGCCGTGAGGCCCGGCATGGGCGCTAGGGACGGCGGCGGACGAGCTCGACCACGCTGGTCACCAGCGCACCGGCCATCGCGACCTCCGTCGCGGCCGCCAGGATCGCCCAGCCAGCCGCCGGTCCGAACGAGGATGCCGCCTGGGTGCCTATGCCACCGCCGGACAGCGCCGTGAGCAGCCCGACCAGCAGCGCGCAGGCGGCCGCACCGGTCAGCACCATGCCGAGGCGGCCGAGCAGGGTGGCGCCCGGGATAGCCCGGCGCACCGACAGCGCGAGCGCCGTCCCCGCCGCGAGCGGCACCACGGCGAGCACGAGCCAGGCCCAGCCGGGGAGGGCGTCCGAGGGCAGCAGCCGCAACACCGGCAGGTCGGGCAGGGTGGTCGGGGCGGCGGACGTCGGGCTCACGGTGGCGGTGGGCCCGGCGGCGAATCCGATGCCCAGCGCGTAGCAGCATGCCCAGATGACCAGGTTGGGCAGCAGTACGAGCTGGACAGCGACCAGCCCGACCCCGCCGACCGGGCCCGGGTCCAGCCCGCTGGCGGCGCCGGACACGCTGCCCGCCCGGACAAGCAGGAGCACGCACAGGCCCAGCGCGCCGATCGCCACGAGCGCTGCTGTCGCCGCGAGCCCGCCGGCCAGGGGCACTCGCAGCATCGCCGGCACCCGCCGCCAGGCCGTGCCGAGACGGCGGTGGCCAGCCAGCACTCCGATGGTCGCGCCCAGGCCCGACAGCCCGGCCGCGCCCAGCGCCGCCGAGCCGGGCACCGGCCGGGCCATCGGGCTTGACGCGGCCCAGCAGACCACGCAGACCAGCGCGGTCTGCGCGAACACGACCGCGACAATGTCCAGGAACACCCGGTGTGGCCGGACTCGACGCCGTGGCGGCGTCGTACGCGCGCCGGAACCGGCCGACAGCGGCGCGAAGCCGGACAGGCTGGGAATCCGAGAGCGCAGGCCCGACCCGACCCGGCCAGCGAGACCCGCGGCGACGTCGACCTCCCGCGGCACGCGCGAGGCGGCCCCGCCGGCCCGGGCGGCGGCCAGCCGGTAACCGGACAAGGCCGCGAGCAGCACGGGCAGAGCGGCCAGTCCCAGCGGGAGGACGCGCACGTCTCCGTCCGGGAGCCGCAGGGTCGCGCCGTGCGCGAGCAGCCACAGGTCGGCACCGATCCGCAGCGCGGCGCCGGCGCCGGCGCTTGATCTGGTGTCGGCTCCCCATACGACCAGCACCAGCAGCTGCACGGCGACCAGCCCCGCCGCGCAGGTCACCGCCGGCCCCGGCAGCGCGACGCCGAACGCGTGCGCGAGCCTGGCGAGCCGGGTCAGCCGAAGCGCCGCGGCACCGCGTGAGGCGACAGGATGGGCCACGGGACGACGCTCGCACGCTCACGCCGCCACACCGGGCCAACACGCCGGGGCATAGCCGGAAATGGACCTATCCAGCCGATACCACCGCATGGTGGGCAGTCCTCGTCTCGCGGTCAAATCCGCCAAGGACGAGCCGCCGGCCGATCTTCGACGGTCTTCAGCGCGTTCCGGCCCGGACTAGCTGGGCTGCTCGCCATAAGGGGCGCCGGCCTGCGGCGGCTGCTGCTGCGCCGGGTCGTGCCCGGGCGGCGGGGCCTGGCCATAGCCCGGCGCGGGAGTCCCCGGCGGCTGGCCGTGGATCGGCGGACCATACGGCGCCGGCGGCTGGCCAGAGCCCGGCGCGGGCGTTGGCTGGCCAACGCCCGGCGCGGGCGGGGCTGTCGGCTGGCCGTACCCAGGCGCCGGCGTCGGCTGACCATAGCCGGGAGCCGGCGTCGGCTGGCCGTACCCAGGCGCCGGCGCCGGCTGGCCATAGCCCGTGGCCGGTGGCTGTGGGTAACCCGTGGCCGGTGGCTGTGGGTAAGGGGTGGCTGGCTGCTGCCCGTAGGGCGCCGGCGCCGCGCCCGGGTGTCCGTACGGCTGCCCATAGGGCTGGCCGTAAGGAGGCCGCTGCCCCCAGGGCGGTGTGCCGGTCACCGGCCCGCGGCCAGGGATCTGCTCACCGCTGGCAAGCAGTCCGACGACGCTGAAGCCGGTCAGAGCGGCGGCCCCGACCAGGCCGAAGTACAGGCCGAAACGCGAGTCCCAGGGGTGGACGGTGACCAGCCGGATGAGGATGAACAAGGTCGCGACGGCACCGAGGATCACGGTGAGCAGCGCTGGGCCCACCGGGCCGATCGCGGGCAGCCTCAGATTGGTGATGATTCGGGCGGCCGCCAGGCCCACGGCGGCGAACGAGAGCACGATCGCGACCACGGCGAGCGGGCCGCTGGCCCAGCCCATGTGGATGCTGCCCCGGTAGTAAAACCAGTCGATCCCCATCCACGGCAGGAAACTGGAGATCAGCACCACCAGGCCACCGGCCACGACGCCGACGTCACTGGTGACGACGTCGCGACCAGCGATCTTCACCATCGGGACCAACCCCACTTCGTCCGGAATGCCCAAGCGCCGGACCTAGTTCACCAAGCACCGCCGCGGAAGTCTTCTGCATTCTCCCCACGCCGTCGCCGCCGCGCCCGAGGAGGCTCGCTTCCCGCCGCCTCCGCCGAGTCTCGGTTACCCACCTCGCACCGCGGGTGCCGCATGGGGAGTGCATGTGGCCGAACAGAGGACGAACGGTGCCCGAGTGCGTCTCGCCGACTCGCGCGCCGTCGCGGCCTCCCCGGGCCACCCGCTGGGACCGGCGCTGGCCACGGGCATATGCGCTGGTCCGCGACCAGGGCGGTCGGATGTGGCGGGGAGCCTGAGGCGCCCCGCCACACCGACGGTCGTTGCAGGAAGGAGACGCTCCGCGCCGTGCCCTACAGCGACCGCATGATGTCGGCCATCAGACGGGCCGTCTCCGACGGCGTCTTGCCGACCCGCACGCCCGCCTTCTCCAGTGCTTCCTTCTTCGCCTGCGCGGTGCCGGACGAGCCGGAGACAATCGCGCCGGCGTGCCCCATCGTCTTGCCCTCCGGCGCGGTGAAGCCCGCGACGTAGCCGACGACCGGCTTGGTGATGTGCGCCTCGATGTGCGCGGCCGCGCGCTCCTCGGCGTCGCCACCGATCTCACCGATCATCACGATCGCGTCGGTCTCGGGGTCGGCCTCGAACGCGTCGAGGGCGTCGATGTGAATGGTTCCGATGACCGGGTCACCRCCGATGCCGACGCCGGTCGAGAAGCCGAAGTCACGCAGCTCGTACATCATCTGGTAGGTCAGCGTGCCGCTCTTGCTGACCAGACCGATCCGGCCCGGCGGGGTGATGCTGGCCGGGATGATGCCGGCGTTCGACTTGCCAGGGCTGATGATGCCCGGGCAGTTCGGGCCGATGATGCGCGTCTTGCCCTTGCCCTGCGCGTAGGCGAAGAACTCGGTGGTGTCGTGCACCGGTACGCCCTCGGTGATGACGACGGCGAGCGGGATCTCCGCGTCGACGGCCTCGATCGCGGCGTCCTTGGTGAACTTCGGCGGGACGAAGATGACGGAGACGTTGGCCCCGGTCTTCTCGATCGCCTCGGTGACGGACGCGAACACCGGCACGCCGTCCTGGGACTGGCCCGCCTTGCGTGCGTTCACGCCAGCGACGATGTTGGCGCCGGACGCCGCCATGCGCTTCGCGTGCTTGCTGCCTTCGGAGCCGGTGATGCCCTGCACCACGATGCGGCTGTTCTCGTCGAGCCAGATGGCCATTGCGAGCGGTTCCTTTCACCCAGGCCGTGGGGGTGCGGTCGGGTTCTCCGCCGCACCCCGGAAGCCTGCCGGGTAATTGTCAGGCCGCGGCGGCGGCGAGCTCGGCGGCGAGCTTCGCCGCGCCGTCCATGGTGTCCACGGGCTTGACGACCGCAAGGTTGGCCTCGGCGAGGATCCGCCGGCCCTCCTCGGCGTTGTTGCCGTCGAGGCGGACCACCAGCGGGGTGGTCACCTCACCGACCAGTTCGAGGGCCTTGATGATGCCGTTGGCGACCGCGTCGCAGGCGGTGATGCCGCCGAAGATGTTGACGAAGACGCTCTTGACGGACGGGTCGGACAGAATGATCGACAGACCGTTCGCCATGACCTCAGCCGAGGCGCCACCGCCGATGTCGAGGAAGTTCGCCGGGCGCTGCCCGCCGAACTCCTCGCCGGCGTAGGTGACGACGTCGAGGGTCGACATGACCAGGCCCGCGCCGTTGCCGATGATGCCGACCGAGCCGGTCAGCTTGACGTAGTTGAGGCCCTTTTCCTTGGCCTTCTGCTCCAGCGGGTCCACCGCGGAGACGTCGACGAGCGCCTCGTTCTCCGGGTGCCGGAAGTCGGCGTTCTCGTCCAGGCTCACCTTGCCGTCGAGCGCGATCACCTGACCGTCGCCGGTGAGGATGAGCGGGTTGACCTCTACCAGGGTGGCGTCCGCCTTGACGAAGGTCTCCCACAGCTTGACGAGCAGCTCGGCCGCGCCGTCGAGGGCGGCCTCCGGGAGCTTGGCGGCGACGGCGATCTCGCGGGCCTTCGCGAGGTCGACGCCGGTCAGCGGGTCGAGGTGGATCCGGGCGAGGGCCTCGGGCTTGGTGGCCGCGACCTCCTCGATCTCCATGCCGCCCTCGCGCGAGGCCATCGCCAGGAAGGTGCGGTTCGCGCGGTCCAGCAGGAACGACGCGTAGTACTCCTCCGCGATGTTGCTGGCCTGCTCCACCAGCACCGAATGCACGGTGTGGCCCTTGATGTCCATGCCGAGAATGGCGGTCGCCTTCTCGTAGGCGTCCTCCGGGCCGTCGGCTACCTTGACACCGCCGGCCTTGCCGCGGCCACCGGTCTTGACCTGGGCCTTCACGACGACTTTACCGCCCAGCTCCGCGGCGATCGCGCGGGCCTCGTCGGGGGTTGTGGCGGTCTTGCCGGTGGGCACCGGGACGCCATGCTCGGCGAAGAGTGCCTTCGCCTGGTATTCGAAGAGATCCACGGTCCGTCCAGTCGGGTGCGGTCGGTCAGGGGATGCACGGAACGGATGCGAGYCTACTGACGCACCCGCCGTGACGCGCGCCTGCGCGGCGCGGCCCACAAGTGACTCCGCGCCATTCAGGTGACGCTGTAGCGCCGTGAGTKAGTCTTGCCGCGCGATACGGGGTGGCTCTGACCGGCTCCATGGCCACCGACCGGCCGCCCAGAGGCCGGAGCCGCCCGTACGCACGCGGCAGAACCGTACAAAACCGCCCGCGACGCCCCCGCTCGGGTGTCCGCGGCGGCGGGGGCACCTGCCAGCAACCGCAAGCATCGACCGGCGGCGCTCCGCCGAGAGCCGGCGCATATGTCCGATCTCACACAGTGTGATTTGTAGTGGGCATGGCGCCCGGCGGGCGGACGCAGCGGAACTCAGCCGTGCCCGGCGGCGTACCCAAGAAACAGCACCGCCAGGACGAGGCCCGGCCAGCCGAGCACGATGCCCACCGCCGCGAGGCGGTCGCCACGCAGAGGGCCGCTCCGGGTGACGGCCCGGGCCCGGTAACCGAGATAGATACCGGCGACGCTGCCGGCTCCGAACAGCCACAGGACGGCGAACACCGCCGAGAACACCGCGGGAAGGTTCCACCGTGGGCTGGCCGGGCGCCGGCTGGCCCTGCGGCTCCCCGCCGGCCGGCCGGTCGACGGCCCCGGCCGAGGGCTCACCGCCGCCGCGACGACCCCGGCCGGGTACCGCTCGAGCTCCGCTCCGGCCGCCCGCTGACGACTCGGCTGGCTACCCGGCGAGCGATCCGCCGGTGGCTGTGGCCACGCGCGCGGTGCCGGCGACTCGCCCCGCCCTGGGGGAAGCATCGGCATCGACGGCGACGGCGACGGCGACGGCGACGGGCGGAACGTGTCAGCCGGCGGTGGCACGCCCAGCGAGCCAGCCCGGGCCGACCGCCAGTCCTCGCCGGGCGCCCGCGGGATCGGTGGTGGCGTCGGCCCGGGGTACGCACCGCCCCCGTGAGCGGCCGGCGAATGCGGCGGTTCCCTGTGCGACGGCCGCGCGAACGAGCGTTCAGGGCCGGAATACGCGGGATCCGCGTAGGGAGTCCCGGCGCCGGCGGAACCGGAGCGCGCGGGACCCGGATACGAATTGTCCGGGTACGGAGAGTCGGAATAGTAAGGAGGCTCGGAGTGCCACGAGTCCCGGCGAGGAGGTTCCTCGTACGAGGAGGGCTGGTCGTCCCGGTGGTCCAGCTGGGACGATCGCCAGTCCCCCGGATGTCGTTCCAGCGGCTGGGCGGGCACTGGCCAGGCCGGGGCCGGGGGCGAGATCTCGTTCGGGTAAGGACGCCGCGTCGGCGGCGGCTCGGGAGCGGGTGACGGCCGGGGCATGGGAGCCGGCGGCGAGACGGGCACCGGTGACGCCGAGGCCGCTCGGCCTCTCTGGCCCTGGTGCCCATCCGGGCCGCGCTGTACGCCGGCGCCGGGTAACTGCCCGGTCCAGTCACGTTCCAGCACCGTCTCGGTCGCGCGGTGCGCGTCACTCCTGCTGCGCACCGGCTGGCCGCTGAGCACGGCGAGCAGCGCCACCGCCGACGGACGAAGCCGTGGCTCCTTCTCCAGCGCCGGCACGACGGTGTCGGACAGGTAGCCGGGCAGGTGCTCCAGGTCCGGCGCGTCACGCTGGATGCGGAACGCGAGCGCCTCGGCCCGGTCGGCGTGGAAGGGATGCCGGCCCGTCGCCGCGTAGGCGACGCAGCAACCCCAGGAGAAGATGTCGGCCGTGGGGCCGGCCTGCTCGCCGCGCATCTGCTCGGGCGCCATCCAGGCGAGCGTCCCGACGACATGGCCGGACCGGGTAAGCGTCGCGTTGCCGTCCAGCTGGGCGATCCCGAAGTCGATGACCTTGGGGCCGTCCCAGGCGAGCAGGATGTTCGACGGTTTGAGGTCGCGGTGAACGACGCCAGCCTCATGGATCGCCACCAGCGCGTCGGCGAGCCCGGCGGCGAGTCCCCGGACCAGCCGCTCGGGCAGCGGGCCGCGCCGGCGGACCGCGTCGGCCAGGCTGATGCCCTCCACGTACTCGGTGACCATCCATGGCCGGTCGGCGGCGGTGTCGGCCTCGAGCACCGTCGCGACCGCGCCGCCGCGGACTCGCTGCGCGGCCCTGACCTCCCGCTGGAAGCGACGGCGGAACTCGACGTCCTCCGACAGTTCGGCGGAGGCGACCTTCACCGCGACCGGCTGCTGCCGGTCGGTGAACGCGAGGTAGACGGTGCCCATGCCGCCCTCACCGATCCGGTTCTGCAGCCGGTACGGACCGATGGCGATGGGATCGTCGTCCGTGAGCGGTGTGAGCATGGCCCCCCTCGCGCTGACCGGAGCCGCGGCGGCGTACGGGCGCCCCGTCGGACCAGCGGTGCCGGCCGCCTCGCGGGACCGGCCTCCGGCCGATGTCCGCCGCCGAACGCCGACAGCGCCAGCTACCAGGGCATGGACCTGGCTACCGGCTGGCTGGACCGCTTCCAACCACCTGGACAGCCCGTGTCGAAGTAGGCATCCGGACGCTATCGGCATATAGCGACTCCGGACAGTATGCACACCCCTCCACGGCCTCACGCGCGCACATTGCCACGGAGGTGGGGTCGCGACATTACGCTCCGCCGTCTACCGCGGCGACGGCGCCGGGACCAGGCAGTTCCGTTCTGGCCGGCCACGGCCGGTCCGAGGGCGACGGCGCGAACATCACGCACCGCAGGGTGGTGCGCACAGTGACATTCCGCTCCGCGCGACGACACGGCACCTCGGTGGGTCCGACGATGCGGACATGACCGATCGCGCCGCGTCGCCGACAGGCCCGTCCCGCCGGCCCGGGCCGGAGCTCGCCGGCACCGCTGCCGACGCCACCGCGCCGCCCCGGTTCACGCCCACCGACTGGCGCACGAGGCTGCTCGCCGGCGTGACACCATCACCACGCAGCGATCCAGCTCCGAACCGTCTGCGTTGGCCCGACTACGCCGGCGCCCAGGCCGTCTGGTGGGGCGTGGGCCCGGTGGCCGGCGTCGACTGCGTCGTCGCGGTCTGGGAATTCGACGTGTACGGCGGGAGCTTCGGCGAGGTCGACGCCGCCGCGTTCGCCGCCGCGGCCGAGCACGCCGCCGCCACTCGCCGGCCGCTGTTGTCCTTCCTGCGCAGCGGCGGCACGCGCCTGCAGGAGGGGGTCGCCGGACTGGTGGGGCTACCGAGGGCGACGCTCGCCGCCGCGGGACTCGACGAGGCTGGCGTGGCCCACGTGGCCGTGGTCGACCACCCGACCACCGGCGGCGTATGGGTGACGATCGCTTCCAGGGCCGACCTGCGCTGCGCGGTGGCCGGGGCGACGGTCGGCTTCGCCGGCCCGCGGGTCGTCGCCGCCGTCACCGGCGTGCCGCCCGACGCCGACAGTCACACCGCCGAGGCCGCGTGGCGGGCCGGGCTGGTCGACGCCGTCGTCGAACCGGGTGACATGGATGCCTGGCTCGCGGCCGCTCTCGTCGCGGCGACGGCCGTGCCCGCCGTGGACGCCGCCGCGCCGGCCGCGCACCGCGATGACGCGCGTGCCAGCCACGCCGACGCCGACGCCGGCTCGTCGGACGGTCGCGCGGCGACGGACATCCGGGCGGCGGGTGACAGCGGTGCCGCGAGAGAGGGGAGCAGGGCCGCCGACGGCGGGCTGGGCTGGGCCCAGGTGCTCGCCGCCCGAGCGGCGGGTCGCACGGGCGGCGGCGTGGCGCTCGACGCGATGGCGGCGCACGGGGTCGAAATGGCCGGTGGTGATCCCGCCGTGCGGGCTCGGCTCGGCCTGCTCGCCCCGGCCCCGGGGCCGGCCCCGGGCGTACCAAACGGCGCGGGACCGGACGCCCCCGGGCGCTCGGGGGCACAGGGCGTCGTCGGGGTGGCGGTCGCGGCCGAGCCGGGCGGTGCTCCCGGCCCGGCCGGCTACCGGCTGCTCGCGCGGGCGGCTCGGCTCGCCGGCAAGCTGGGGCTGCCACTGATCCTGTTCGTCGACACCCCGGGGGCCGATCCGAGCCCGCGGGCCGAGGCGGGCGGCGTCGCGGCGGCGATCGGCGCCGCCATGGAGGCGGTACTGCGCTGCCCGAGCCCGACCGTGTCCGTCGTCGTCGGTGAGGGCGGCTCCGGTGGGGCGCTCGCGGCGGCCTGCGCCGACGCCGTGCTGATGACGCCGGACAGCTATCTGACCGCGCTCTCGCCGGAGGGCGCGGCCGCCACGCTGCGCATCCCCGCCGAGCGGACCGCGGACCTCGGTGGCCTGCGGCCCACCGACCTGTTGCGGCTGGGCTTCGCCGACGAGGTGCTCCCTTCGACCGACCCGGCCGCCATCGTCCGTGGCGTGGCCGCGACACTCGCCCGGCTCACCGCCCTTGACCAGGGCGTTCGTCTGTCCACCCGGCGGACGAAGTGGTCGACAGCACTACCCGGCCAGCTGTAACGTCACGGTCCCTCCTACCCCGACTACTCGCCATACGGATCATGACTATGTGTTCCCGGCTTGGCCTCCTCGCGAGGCCTGCACCAACGGGCTGGCTGACATGCGACCGGACACCGAACTCCCGCTAGCGGGCCGCGAAAGCACCCGTCCGTGGCTGCGCCAGCTCGGAACGGTCGCCGGCCGGTACACCCGCGACGTGGCGACAGCCCCGCTCGGCGTCGGGCGGGTGCTGACGCGGCGCATCGGCGCGGCCCCGGCCGCCGTGCGCGGCCTCGTCACCGAGGCGGCATGCATCGCCACGCACGCCGCCTTCTACCCCGTCGGTGTCCGCGCGGGCCGCGCCCCTGTGACGGACCTGTACAGCCTGGCCAGGCTCGGCCCGCTGCAGCGCGGGCTGCTGGTGGGCCACCCGGCCGCCGCCGGCATGCCGATCCTGCTGGTGCACGGGCTCGTGGACAATCGCTCGATCTTCACCCGCCTACAGCGCACGCTGCGCCGGCGTGGGTTCAGTCGGGTTGAGACGATCAACCTTCCGCTGTACGCGACCGGTGTCCCGCAGGCGGCCGTCATGCTCGAGGGCGCCGTGAACGACGTCCTTTCCAGGACCGGCTATCAGCAGGTCCACATCGTGGCGCACTCGCTCGGCGGGGTGGTGGCCCGCTACTACGTACAGCGGCTCCGCGGCGACGAGCAGGTCCACACGCTGGTCACACTCGGCACACCGCACGGGGGCACGAGGCTCGCCCACCTGGTGCCCCGGGCCGTCCCGTACCGACTTGTCGCGTCGCTGCGGCCCGGCTCGCCGCTGCTGACGGAGCTCGCCCAGCCCGCGCCGGGCTGCCGTACCCGCTTCCTCGCGATCGGCGGCGGCCTGGACTCGGTGGTACGCCCCGAGTCGGCGGCGCTGATCCATCCCGATCTCGCCGCGCGYAACGTGACGATCCCAGGCCTCGGCCACCACGCGCTCCCGTTCAACGGGGACGTCGCCCACGGCATCGCCGTCGCCCTCGCCCGGCTCGACGGCCCGATCATCTGGCCAGCCGAGTCCACGCCCCGCTAGGCCCCGCCGCCTCTCCAGGCGCCCCCCACAGGCTTCTAGGAATCCGTCGAACAAGCTGGATCCTGTCGGCCGGCAACCATCCACCCCTCGACCAGGCAGTCGGTGAAGCCGTCGACTGTGGCGACGGCTTCACCGACGCCACAGTTACGACCAGGTCGGTTGACGAGTTCGGCACTGATGCTAAGTTGGCACTCGGCACGTGAGAGTGCCAACGATAAGCGACAGAGGCGCCTGTTCACCCGCGACGGCAGGCCRCCAGGGTCGCTCTCTCATCCAGCGCAGGAAGGGGAGGTCGATCGTGACGACCGCCACCAAGGTTGCCATCAAGCCACTCGAGGACCGCATTGTGGTCCAGCCGTCGGACGCGGAGACGACCACCGCCTCGGGCATCGTCATTCCGGACACGGCCAAGGAGAAGCCGCAGGAGGGCACCGTCCTCGCGGTCGGCCCCGGCCGGTTCGAGGATGGCAAGCGCGTCCCGCTCGACGTGAAGGTCGGCGACGTGGTGCTCTACAGCAAGTACGGCGGCACCGAGGTCAAGTACGCCGGCGAGGAGTACCTGGTCCTCTCCGCCCGCGACGTGCTCGCGGTCATCGAGAAGTAGTCGAGTGGGGGTGCACCCCGAGCGCGGTGAGCCGGCCCGCGCGCTGGCCTTCAGGGCCATCGCGACGGGAAGACACGGTGGCACCGCCTTCGGGGCGCACCCCCTCGGCGTTGTGCCGGTAACGGCAGCGGGAGGACCCCCAATCACATGAGCAAGATCCTCAGTTTTCGCGAGGACGCGCGCCACGCACTCGAGCACGGGGTGAACACCCTGGCCGACGCGGTCAAGGTGACGATCGGCCCGCGCGGTCGCAACGTCGTCCTCGACAAGTCCTACGGTGCGCCCACCATCACCAACGACGGCGTGACGATCGCCCGCGAGGTGGAGCTCACCGACCCCAACCAGAACCTTGGCGCGCAGCTCGTCAAGGAGGTCGCGACCAAGACCAACGACGTCGCCGGCGACGGTACGACGACGGCGACGGTGCTGGCGCAGGCCATGGTCCGCCAGGGCCTCAAGGAAGTGACCGCGGGCGCGGCGCCGGTCTCGCTCAAGGTCGGCATCGAGGCGGCCGTCGAGGCCGTCTCGAAGGCCCTGCTCGACTCGGCGATCGAGGTCAGCTCCAAGGAGACGATCGCCCAGGTCGCCGCAATCTCGGCGCAGGACACCCAGGTGGGCGAGCTGATCGCCGAGGCGATCGACAAGATCGGCAAGGATGGTGTCATCACCATCGAGGAGAGCCAGACCATGGGTCTGGAGCTCGAGCTCACCGAGGGGATGCAGTTCGACAAGGGCTACATCTCCCCGTACTTCGTCACCGACCCGGAGCGGATGGAGGCGGTCCTTGAGGACGCCTACGTCCTGCTGCACCCCGGCAAGATCGGCTCCCTGAACGACCTGCTCCCCGTGCTCGAGCTGGTGGTGCAGGCTCGCAAGCCGCTGCTGATCATCGCCGAGGACATCGAGGGCGAGGCGCTGTCGACCCTGGTCGTCAACTCGGTGCGCAAGACCTTCCAGGTCGTCGCCGTCAAGGCGCCCGGCTTCGGCGACCGCCGCAAGGCGATGCTCCAGGACGTGGCCGTGCTCACCGGCGGCCAGGTCGTCGCCGAGGAGGTCGGCCTGAAGCTGGACGCGGTGACGCTGGAGGACCTGGGCCGCATCCGTCGGGCCGTCATCGACAAGGACAGCACCACCCTCGTCGACGGCGCCGGTGACGGCGAGTCGGTCGCCGCGCGGGTCAAGCAGATCCGCCAGGAGATCGACGCCAGCGACTCCGACTGGGACAAGGAGAAGCTGCAGGAGCGGCTGGCGAAGCTCGCCGGCGGCGTCGCGGTCATCCGGGTCGGCGCGGCCACCGAGGTCGAGCTCAAGGAGAAGAAGCACCGCCTGGAGGACGCGGTCTCGGCCACCAAGGCCGCGATCGACGAGGGTGTGGTCGCCGGTGGCGGCTCCGCCCTGGTGCACGCCTCCACGGTGCTCGCCGATGGCCTGGGCAGGACCGGCGACGAGCGCTCCGGGGTCAACCTGGTGCGCACCGCGCTGTCCTCGCCGCTCTTCTGGATCGCGCGCAACGCCGGTCTGGACGGCCCGGTCGTCGTCTACAAGGTCGCCGAGCTGCCGGTCAACCACGGCTTCAACGCGGCCACGAAGACCTACGGCGACCTGCTCGCGGACGGCGTCATCGACCCCGTCAAGGTCACCCGCTCGGCCGTGGCCAACGCGGCGTCGATCACGGCGCTGCTGCTGACCACGGAGGCGCTGGTCGTCGACAAGCCGGCCGAGCCGGTCGCCGCCGCTGGCGGCCACGGGCACAGCCACGGGCACGGGCACAGCCACGGCCCCGGCTTCTAGCCCTCGCACGGACGAAGGAGCCCGACCGGTCCCACCGGTCGGGCTCCTTCGTTGTTGCCTGGCCCTGTTGTACCCGGCCCCCCACAGCCCGTGAGCGGCGACATGCCCGCCGGGCAAAGGGCGGAAGCATAACCGCTCCGGTATCCCGTCGCCACGCTCGCGGCGCCTACCCGCCACCGGCACCCGTCGCGGGTGAGCCGCACTCCGCGCGGGCGATGTCAGCATCTGACACCACTGCCGAGGTAAGGCGCTGGACGCGCTCACCTCGCGTCGGACTCTGGGCGTCCTCTTCGCATGGCGCCGGATACCGGCACATGGCCGTGGTCCATGTGGTCCATGTGGTCCACGTGGTGCCGGGTCGAGGACGGGGGCCAAGCTGGCGCTGCGCCAAGGAGCCGTCACCTTCTGTGGCTGCGCCGAGCGGCAAGGCGCATCAGCCGACCTCAGGCGACGATCGACGCCTGGTGAGCCATCGAGCCCGTGGTGGAGCCGGCAGGGACAGGGGCCTGGCGGGTGCCTGGACTCCCCCGATCTCCGACCTCCCGGACCGGCCTGGCCGATCCAGCGGGAACCCCCTCGACGAGCGGGGAGGAACCCCGTCTGCGCGTGCGGCCGGTCAGGATCGCCTCACGCTCCGATTCGCTCATCCCTCCCCAGACTCCATAGGGCTCGCGCGCGGACAGTGCGTGCTCACCGCACTCCTTGACGACACAGCAGCGGGAACAGATGGCCTTGGCCGCCGCCTCCCGGGCGGCCCGCGCCGGGCCGCGTTCTCCCTCGGGATGGAAGAACAGTTCGGTACTCTCGCCCCGGCAGGCGCCATGCAGCTGCCACTCCCACTTTTCCGCGCCGGGACCTGGTAGACGTCGGACGTCGGTCATCGGCCTGAGCCCCCCCTTTGCGACGAGCCGAAGGCACACGCGGGTACGCRCTCACCCCGGGCGGCGACCCGCGCCGCCCGCACACCGTAGGCCGGCTCACCCCTTCAATCGATCTTGGAAATTCACCCCCGGAGATGCCCCGCGTCATGCGCGGCCACGGCCGCGCACCGCGATCAAGGTGCGGCCAGACCCGGGGCGACAGCCCGTCCGGCGTCACCATGCCTGGAAAACGGCCCCCGAAAGCAACGGTCCTGTCGCTACCCCCCTCCGACCTGCCCAATCGGTGAGCCGGGCGGGAGTTTTCCCAGATCAGGCGCATCCACGGGCGAACCGCCCGGACACCCGCCGATCAACGCCGCCCGGGGCCGCTACCCGGCCAGAGATCTGGGCGTAGCGTGGGCGAGGTGAGCGACGAGCCCATCGACCCGTTCGCGGGCGACCCGGAGGACCCCGCGTCCGAGCTCTCCCGACTGGACCCGGTCGAGGACGTCGACCTGCTCGAACCGCTGTCGCTGCATGAGCGGGAGGAGGTCCTCGCCGAGCTCGGGGACCTCGATGTGTTCAGGACGCTGCTGGAGCCGCGGGGCTACCGCGGCCTGGTGGTCGACTGTGAGGGCTGCGCGGAGCCGCACTTCTTCGACTGGGACCTGCTGACCGGGAACCTGCGCCAGCTTCTCAACGAGGGACKAACCCGGGTGCACGAGCCCGCGTTCGCGCCCGACCCGAGCTGCTACGTCTCCTGGGACTACGCCCGTGGCTACGCTGACGGCGTCTGCGAGGCCTCCGAGGCATCGGAGGCGTGATCCCGAGGGTCGTCACCGAGTGACGGCCGGGTGGACGACGTCAGCGGCCGGTATGGGTGACGTTCCCCATGTTGTTGCCGCCTGGTAACGCCGTATCCCCAGCAGGCACGGGGTGTGCCGGGCGGAACCCTGTGGTCTTGCCTGCCTACCTGGCGTGGAGGGTCCCGTCGGGGGCCATGATGTCTATGCGGGGCGGCTCCCCGCCGCTGGTCGGCGCAACCAGAACGGAAGGTGCCATGGACGTTCCCGTCGCCACCCCGACCCCGATCGCGGCCTCAGCCTCGACCGCGCCGGACACGGCCCGGGACTCGTTCCCGCCCGCCGGCGCGGACTCGATGTCCGCCGCACCGCTCGACGGTGAGGCCGTGGGCATCCCGGCGCCGAAGCTCGCCATGCTCGGCCTCACCTATGACGACGTCCTGCTGCTGCCCGCGGCATCCGACGTCGTGCCGGCCGAGGTCGACACCTCCGCCCGGCTGTCGCGCAACATCCGGCTGGCGATCCCGCTGGTCTCCTCCGCGATGGACACGGTGACCGAGCACCGGATGGCGATCGCGATGGCCCGTCAGGGCGGGGTCGGCGTGCTGCACCGCAACCTCTCGATCGAGGACCAGGCGCAGCAGGTCGACATGGTCAAGCGCTCGGAATCCGGAATGATCACCGCCCCGATCACCTGCGGCCCGGACGCCTCGATCGAAGAGGCGAACGCGCTCATGGCCCGCTACCGGATCTCGGGTGTGCCCGTGACCGCCGAGGACGGAACGCTGCTCGGCATTGTCACCAACCGCGACATCCGGTTCGAGCGTGACTACTCCCGCTCGGTCAGGGCGGTGATGACACCGATGCCGCTGATCACCGCCCCGGTCGGTGTGAGCGCCGATGAGGCCCTGGACCTGCTGCGTCGACACAAGATCGAGAAGCTGCCGATCGTCGACGACCGGGACCGGCTGCGCGGCCTGATCAMGGTCAAGGACTTCACCAAGCGCGAGCGCTACCCGCTGGCGACCAAGGACGCGGACGGCCGTCTCGTCGTCGGTGCCGCGGTCGGCGTCGGCGAGGACGCGTTCAAGCGGGCTCAGCTGCTGGTCGCCGCCGGGGTGGACTTCCTGGTCGTCGACACCGCGCACGGGCACCAGCGGGCCGTCCCCGAGATGGTCCGGCGGATCAAGGCGGAGATGCCCACCGGCCAGAACGGCCGCCCACTGGACGTGATCGGCGGGAACGTGGCCACGGCCGCCGGCGCGGCGGCGCTGATCGCCGCCGGTGCCGACGCCGTCAAGGTCGGCGTCGGACCGGGCTCGATCTGCACCACCCGCGTCGTGGCCGGCGTCGGCGTGCCCCAGATCACCGCCATCTACGAGGCCGCGAGGGCGGCCCGGCGGGTGGGCGTACCGGTGATCGGCGACGGCGGCCTGCAGCACTCCGGCGACATCTCCAAGGCCATCGCCGTCGGCGCGGACACGGTCATGCTCGGCAGCCTGCTCGCCGGCGTCGACGAGAGCCCGGGCGAGCTGATCTTCATCAACGGCAAGCAGTACAAGTCCTACCGCGGCATGGGCTCGCTCGGAGCGATGCGCAGCCGCGGCGGCGCGCGTTCCTACTCGAAGGACCGCTACTTCCAGGACGACGTTCTCTCCGACGACAAGCTGGTCCCCGAGGGCATCGAGGGCCAGGTGCCCTACCGAGGGTCACTCGCCGCCGTCGCCCACCAACTGGTCGGCGGGCTGCGGGCCGGCATGGGCTACGCCGGCGCGCAGACGGTCCGCGATCTGCAGGAGCACGGCCAGCTCATTCGGATCACCAGCGCCGGGCTGGTCGAGAGCCATCCGCACGACATCCAGATGACCGTAGAGGCGCCCAACTACGCCGGCAGATAAGTCGGGCGGTCCGGGTCGACGCCTCGCCCAGGACACGTCAACCCGCCGGGCCGCCGGCCGCCTGGGTTGGCGACGTTCACAACCTGGTGACCACGCTGGGCTGGTGACCACGCTGGGCCCGCAGGCGCCGGAGAGCTGCGCCCGGACTAGTGACGGTCCAGCGGCACGCCGCCGGGCTGGCCCGGAGGCGCGCCTCGCGGAGGCCCCGCCCACGAGCGAAGCGAGGTGGGCTGGGCCGCAGCGAGGTCGCCGGAGGGCACGTGAGCGGAGGAGGACACAGCCCGGAGGTAGCCTGCGAGCCCCCAGGCGAGCAGGCTGCCGGAGGGCTGTGCCCGGACGGAGCGAACCAGAGAGAGAGCCAGCGTTGGCTGAGGTTGAGATCGGTATCGGTAAGAGCGCGCGGGTGGGGTACGACCTCGCCGCGGTCGGCATCGTCCCGTCGCGGCGGACCAGGGACCCAGCGGACGTCTCGCTGGCCTGGCAGGTGGACGCGTACCACTTCGACCTGCCCATCGTCGCGGCGGCCGCTGACGCCGTCAGCTCGCCGGACACGGCGATCACCATGGGCAAGCTCGGTGGCCTCGGCATCCTGCACGTCGAGGGGCTCTGGACCCGGCACGAGGATCCGCTGCCGCTGGTCGCCGAGCTGGCGGGCCTCCCGGCGGAGGCCGCCACCCGCCGGCTGCGCGAGCTCTACCGGGCGCCGATCCGCCCCGAGCTGATCGCCGAGCGGCTCGGGCAGGTGCGCGACGCCGGGCTGGTCACCGCGGCCGCGCTGCGGCCCCAGAAAGTCAGGGCACTGTTCGGTGACATCCTCGCCGCCCAGGCGGACCTGCTCGTCATTCACGGCCCGGCCGTCTCGGCCGAGCACCAGTCGACGCGAACCGAGCCGCTGAACCTCAAGCGCTTCATCGGCGACATCGACATCCCGGTGCTGGTCGGTGGCTGCGCGTCGTTCTCCACCGCGCTGCACCTCATGCGCACCGGCGCGGCGGGCGTCATCGTCGGCGTCGGCACCGGCGGCGGCGACGCGAACCGCGCCGAGCTCGGAATCGGTGTGGGTCTCGCGACCGCGATCGCCGATGCCGCCGGGGCCCGGATGCGGTATCTCGACGAGTCCGGCGGTCGGTATGTCCATGTCATCGCACACGGCGATCTGCGCACCGGTGGGGACATCGCGAAGGCCGTGGCCTGCGGCGCCGACGCCGTGATGATCGACGGCGCGCTCGCCGCGGCCGCCGACGCCCCGGGGCAGGGTGGCCTGTGGTCGATGGACGTCCTGCACTCCGACCTGCCCAGGGGCCGGTGGGAGCCGGTGGAGCGGGCCGGCACGGTCGAGCAGATCCTCGTCGGTGCGGACCTGTCCGGAGCCGTCGGCGGGGTCAGCCTGGCCGGCGCGCTGCGGGCCGCCATGGCCACCACCGGTTACGCCACCCTCAAGGAGTTCCAGAAGGCCGAGATCATGCTCGCTTCCCCGCCCATCGGCTGACCAGCTCGCCGGCGTCGGGCACACTTGCCAGATGTCCGTTGTGGCCATATTGTCCAGATCGCGATGGGCGCGGCGGCGGGTCGTCCCGCGCGGGAACCGCCCTCCGCACAGGAAGTAGGCGCGCGAAGCGGCCCTGTGAGCGGCGGCGGTGAGCCGGGGGCGCTCCTGTGTGAGCCAGGAGTGCTCTTGCTCACCGGATCGCAACGGAATACCCCCGCAGCTGTGCCCGCGCCGCTCGTGGCACCCTTGGAGCGTCCGTCTCCACTCCGAAGGATCACACATGCGCCTCGACGAGCATGGCCGCTGGGTCAGCGATGATGGCGCCTACGTGTGGGACGAGAGCGCCCAGACCTGGCAGCCCACGTCCCGCCCGCCAGGCGGTGCGGCGGCCTCCGGAGCGGTGAACCCCGCGGCCGCGCCTCGCCCGGGCGGGGCCACCGGCGCCTACGGCTCCGCCGGCACCGGCCAGCGACCGGCCACGCCGGGGGACGCGGGCGGCTATGGCGGCCGGCCGGGAACGGGCCAGCAGGCCTACACCGAGCCGAGGACCGGCAGCTTCCCCTTGTTCGGCTCCGAGGAGCGCACCGGCAGAGACCGGGAGGCGACCTGGTCTCCGGTCACCGGCCCATATCCCCAGCCTGGCCGGGCTGGGGGCTTCGCGGCCGACAGCCACCCGCTGGACGCCGGCACCGAGTGGCGCGGCGGTCCGGCCCCGGCCAGGGGTGGAGTGCCGGAACGCGGCGGATCCCCCGCTGACCACGAGCCGGGCGGGCCCTCCTCCCCTGGCTCGGTGGGTGGCGGCGCGGGCTCCACGGGCCAGTCCCGTGCCTGGCCGGCCCGGGACCCGTCGGGCACCGGGCCCTACGACCGGCCCGACCCGCTCGCCACCGGCACGGATCGCGGCTACGACCGCGCCGACCCGCTGACGGGGCCCTTCGGCCGCGCCGACCCGCTCGGCACCGGGTCCGGCACCGGCAGCTGGGCGCGCGACACGGGCCGGGGCGGCTCTGGGCGAGGTGGGTCCGGCACCGGTCCGGGGGCGAGCCGAGGCGGTCCGGGCACCGGCCCCAGCGCGAGCCGCGGTGGCCCGGCACTGACCGGCCCGCTCGACAGCCCCGGCACCGAGGCGATGAACCGGCCGACCACTCCCGTGGTGGGCCGACAGGGCGTGACCGGCCCGTCGCCGGAGGATCCAACACGCACCGGCGTTCGTGGCTCTTCCCGGCTCGGCGACGCCAGCTCGGGAGGTTCGGGCCGGTTCGTCGCGGCGTCGCCCGCCAAGAGCGGCGCCGGCACCGGACCCCGCGCCGCTTCTCCCCCCGAGGGACGCACGCTCGACCGAGGCCGCGCCCGCGACCTGGACCGCGACGCACCCGGTCTGCTCGATGATGATGACCGCGACGAGGACGTCGACGCGACCGACGGCCCCGCCTGGCGGGGCGCGCGCGACCGACTGCGGGGCCTGGCCGGCGGGCGGCCCGGCTCCGCCCACGATGAGGACGTCCTCGACGATGACGACGACGGGGATGACGACGAGGACGTCCAGGAGAACCGCGGCGGTCTCGTCGAGAGGCTGAAGACGGGCCGTGGCCGGGCTCTCGTCTTCGGCGCGGCGGCGCTCGTCGTGGTGCTGGTCGCTGTCATCCTGCTTCTGAAGGTGACTGGCGGTGACGACAGCTCGCCCAAGGGGGGCACCGGCACGTCCACCACAGCAGGCGGCAAGTACGACGACTCGGTCCGCAAGACCTACCTCGATACCTGCGTCGGGGGCAACAACGGCATGACGAACTACTGCAACTGCACCCTGGACAAGCTCGAGGCCGGCTACAGCCAGGACGACTTCCTGCGCCTGAACGCCGACGTCCAGTCGGCCGCGGCCCAACGGGTGATCAAGGACATTCGTCAGGCCTGCGAGAAGCTCAAGTAGGGCCGGGGCACGGGACGCCTCGACCACTGGACGCTCCGAGCCCGACCAGATCTGGTCGCCGGGCCCGTGCGGACCGCGGGGCAGCCTCGATCAGGCTCGCCGCGGTAGGCGCGTCTGGCGGGTCGGCTGGTGATCCCGGCCGGGTCTGCCTGGGCGGTGAAGGTCGCCGGTCAGGTCATGAGCACCCCGCGTGGGACCGCTCCGTCCGGCATCAGTCGGGATTTTTCCAGCGTGCGGTGGTGGGACGCGGGGCGCCCGGTGGGTCCGGGTTCGCGCGCTGGATGGGGCAGGTCATACTGGTAGATGACCTTTAGTCGGCTTCGCCGGGACTCGTGACGTTCCCGCCTTCGAGAGATTCGACATCCGCGCTCCACGGCCGCTAGACGCGGCGTGGCACTGAGCAGGGGGGCAGGGGTTGCCCACCGACGACCACGGCCGCTTGCTGAGCGATGACGGTGTCTGGGCCTGGGATGCCGCGTCCCATCAATGGGTTCCACGGGCGGGGCAGCCCGCCGTTCCCGTCGTGCCCGTGACGGCGAGCCGCGACGACTTCTTCGCGGTCGAGCGGGTCAACGTGCCCGAGCCGTCCTCCCACGCCAGCTCGGCCGCGACGCCCATCGCCCCAAGCACGGCAGCGTCCGAGTGGGATCCGCGCGCGGCAAGCGAGCCGGCCGCCGCCGCGCGGCCCGGCGCCGCCGGGAGCGGGACGCCCTCGCCCATCGAACCGCGCGCGGACCTGGACCCGTTCGCGGTCGACTCCCCCTGGAACGGCTCCTACGGCAACAGGGACACGGGGCTGTCCGTCACGGCGATCGACGTCGGGCCGGACATACCCGCCGCCGTCCCACCGCCGGCGACGGCGAGCCAAGACCCCCGGTCAGCCACCGGCTATCAGCCGGGCCCGGCGCATCCTGAGTCGCGGGTCCACGAAGCGCCGGACCACGGCCGGCCGGACTACGGCGGACCGGGCTACGGCGGACCGGGCTACGGCCAGCCGGACCATGGCGCGCGGACCGCCCAGGCGCCGTACCTTCCACCGGGGCCGTCGCCGACCGCGACCGCCTACCGGTCACCGACCGTCGCCTCGCCACCGGCACCGTCGGCCGTCGCGCCCTCGCCGACACCGCCTTCCGCGCCGTCGTCATCGCCGTGGTCGACGCGGCCTGGTCAGGGGGACGCATCGGTCGGTGGCGCGGCCTCGGCGGCGCCTAGCTCCCGTCCGGCGAGCGGTCCCTTCCACCTGGGGCCGTCACAGAGCTCCTGGCAGACGTCCCCGCGGACCGCCCGGATCGCCGACCCGTCAGCAGACCACCCAGCAGACCTCCCAGCAGACCTCCCAGATCGGCTTCGCCAATCCGGCAGGGACCCCGGGCCTCGCCAATCCGGCAGGGACCCCGGGCCTGGCCGATCCGGCGGGGACCTGGTCGCCGATCCGAGGGCGGCCTCGAATCCCGTCGAGCCGCCGGGCGCCCCGGGCCTCGCCGGCCCGGGAGGGGCCTCGGGGTCGGTGCGCGTCGACGGTGACCCGCGCGGCCGGCCAGCCGGCGCGCCAGGCGGCTTCCCCGCGGCGGGGGGTGTCTCGCCCTGGGAATCCGGGCCGCGGGCCGCTGGAGCGCCCGTTCCGGGAGCCCCGACCGCGGGCGTGGTCGCCCTCAGCGGTCCGGCGGGCGCTGGCGCTCCCTGGGCGCGGGTGTCCCCCGAACCCAAGGCGCCCGCGTCCCCAGCGGGCGCGCACCTCGGTTCCCGGCCACCGGGCACGATGGGCGACGAACGCCCGCCGAACATCTTCTTCACCCCGGCGCGGGGGCTTCCTCGGCCGACGACCGGGACGCCCGCTCCCGGCGCGCCGGGCTTCCCCGGCGGGGGCATGCCGGCCGGCACGCCCGGCGATCCGCGCACCCACGCCGGTCCCGGGGAGAGCCGCGTGCCTTACGGCGGCGGTCCGGGCGACCACGCCGCCGCGCCGCCGCCGTCCCCGTGGAGGACACCCGGGGTGGACCCCGGTTCCGCCGGGGCATCCGCGCCCGTGAGCGGCGCCGGGTGGGCAGCGCCGCTCGCCGCGACGCCGTCGGACGCAGCCAGACGAGCCCCCGAAGGCCCGCCAGGCCCGGGCTGGCGCTCGCCGGCCCCGCCGATCACCGATCGGACCGGTACGCGGGCATCAGTGCCACACGCACGTGCCTCCAGTACGCCGGCGGGCAGGCCCATCATCGACCCACGTGACCCTTTGGGCACCGGCGACCTCGTCGGCCTGCCCCGGCACCCTTCCCATGCCGGCGGCGCGCCGAGCGGACCGACACCCAGCCGCCCGGTCCCTGGCCACCCTGTCCCTGGCGGCCCCGTCCCTGGCGGCCCGCTGCCCGGTGGCCCCATCTCTGGAGGCGTTCCTGGCGGCCCCGTTCCTGGCGGCCCCATGGCCGGCGGCCCTGTCCCTGGCGGTCGGGCTCCCGTCCCCGCGCCGCCCGGGCGGCGTGTCGAGGGACTCAGCGGGGCCCAGAACGTTAAAACGCTTCGTCCCGGTACGGGACCGGCGGAGCGGGGGCTGCCGCCGGGAGCGGCCGCTCCGGCGCCGTGGGGACGGGCGGGCGGCGAGATCGCGTCGGCCGCGCGGGACGGGGACCACCAGGCAGGCGGCGGAGGTCGACGAGCTCGCCGCCGCGACGAGGCGATGGGCCCACCCGGAGGGGCGCAGGCCGCGGGGTTCCCGGCGCCCGAGCGAGCCGGGACGGGGCGGCAGCCCACGCCACTGGCACCGCGGGCCGACGGATCCTCCACAGGCGCCTCAGGCGTCTCAGCGGTCCCGCGGGAGGCTCGAGACGGCGGGGGCGGCCCGTTGACGCCGACGGGCGAGCGGGCCAAGGCGTCGCGCCGGCTCGCCTCGGTCGAGATGACCTCGATCCTGTCCAGGACGGCCGGCAGCCTGCCGCGGCGCGGCGCGACGCGCAGCGTGCCGGCGGACCGGCGCCGGACGCCGAACGCGATGACCGACTCCATGAGCCTGCAGGCGGTCACCCCCGAGGCGGTGGCCGATGCTCCCGAGCGCACGGGGGGCCGCCGGGCGCGCGGTGGCCAGGACCGGAGCGGCACGGCGACCGGGTCGAGGACCGGCCCCAGAACCGGCCCGAAGACCGCCCGCGGGACGCGGGACGCCGGCAGGTCCGACGAGCCGCTCGCCGATCGAGGCCCGGCGGCTGGTCCTGCCGGGGAGTCCCGCGGCCTGAAGCCGGGTCCTGACGCGGGCGGCGCGCGGGGTGGGCAGCACGAGGACGGGCCGCGGACGCGGTTCGGCGGTTCCGCGGCGGCCCTGGACCCACTCACCGACCCTGAGGGCAGAGGCGCCCGGGAGGCCGTTCGTTCCGGTGATGACGCGCGGCCGGCTGGCCGGGGGCGCTCCCGGAGCGGTACGGCGGGTTCGGAAGGCCGCGCGGGCGGTTCTGGGCGTCGTTTCGCCGCGGCCGGTGTCGAGGACGCGTTGGAGCTGGGCGAGGACGAAGCCGAGCGCCCGCCGACCTCGCGACGGGGGCCCGCCGCGGATGGCGACGCCGCGGCGGACGACCGACTGGCGTGGTTCCGGCACGGCTGGCTCGGTCCGCTCGCGGTCGCGGTCGTCGTGGCGCTGGTGTCGCTGGGGATCTACGTGCTGGTCGTGGGACGCGGGGGCGGCGGCCATTCGGGCGCGAGTGACACCGCGGCGACCGCCATACTCTCGCCCGTCGGGACCAACCCGGACGCGAAGGTCGGCAAGGCGATGGCCGACGGCACCTACAACTGCATAGCGGGTGCCGCTCCGGCCGCCCCCTCCGCCAGCACGGGCACGACCCCGGGCGCCGCGGGGCCGTCAGCCGCCGCCGGGCCCGCGCCAGGTGCTCACGCCGGAGTGCTGATCGTCCCGCCCACGAATGGGAAATACCAGTGGAACGGGCAGCAGGGCGACTACACGATCGCCACACCGACGTTCGATGACGCCTCCAATGTCATCGCCGCCGTGGCATTCACCAGCGGCCCGCTCCAGGGGCAGGTAGGTAACAGCATCGCCGTCTGGCCCGCCGGCGGCCGAGCACAGGCCACCATGCAGGTCACCAAGGGTGGCAACATGTCCTGCGCTCTGAACTGAAACGTGTCCTGGGTCACCATCCCTGCGCGGTACGTCAGACACGGCTGCGGCAAGTGCCCTCCACGCCACACAGCGGACCCGTCTGTTCGGGCGTAGCTCGCCATAGCTGCATCCAAATGGACCCAGTTGACGAGTTTGGACCGGCGTGCGGCAGGATCGGGGGTCATGCGCAGGTCTGACCGTTTGACGGGCAAGAAGCGGCCGATCTTCCAAGCGGCCGGCGGCGACGCCACCGCGGCCCGTCCTCAGCTTGCTTCCTCCCCCACGACGGCGGTCGGCACCGATCACGGCCTCGCCGCGTCCGTCGCCACAGGCCAGGAGGAGCCCGCCGCCACAGGCGGCCAGGGGTTCCGGTTCGTCGACCGGCGCGCGCTGTTGCGCCTGGCGGGCACGGCCGCCCTCGCCGCGCCGGCCGGTGGCCTGCTCGCGGCGTGCAGCGGCTCCGACTCGTCGACGAGCTCAAAGGTCCGGCCCGTACGCATCGGCCTCGTGACGCCACAGTCCGGCGCGCTCAGCAGCTTCGCCGACGCCGACCTCTTCGTGACCGACGTCCTGAAGGACTTCTTCACCAACAACGGTGGGTTGTCGGTCGGCGGCACCACCCACCCGGTCGAGATCTACATCCGGGACAGCCAGTCGACCTTCGCCCGAGCGGCCAAGGCGGCGAGCCAGCTGATCTCCGACGACCAGGTGGACATCGTCCTGGTGGGCGCCACGTCGGACACCGTCGACCCGGTCGCCGACCAGTGCGAGGTCAACGGCATCCCCTGCATCTCCACGATGGCGCCCTGGGAATCRCGGTATATCGATCCCAACGGGAACCTCAAGGCCTCCACCTGGACCTACCACTTCTTCCCGGGTCTCGCGGACTACTTCACCGCCTACTCCTCGATGTGGGGACAGGCCGAGGTCCCGAGCAACCACAAGGTCGGCGCGCTGTGGCCGGATGACATCGACGGCCGGACCTTCGCGAACCCGAAGCTGCGGTTCCGCCAGGGCCTCGCGGCCACGAACCTCACGCTGGCCAGCGCCGGTCCCCCGGTCGGGACCTCGGACTACCACCTGTACACGCCAGGCACGAAGTCCTTCGGCGACATCATTACCCAGTTCCAGCAGCAGAACGTCCAGATCATCACCGGCGTCACGCGTGCCGCGGACTACATCCAGTTCCAGAAGGACGCCGGCGCCCAGAACTTCTACCCCAAGATCATCACCCTTTCCAAGGGGGTGCTGTTCGACACCGACCTGAAGATCCTCGGTGGCACGGTGGCCGACGCGCTGACCACGGAGATGTTCTGGTCACGTAGCTTCCAGACCCGCAGCTACCTGACCAACTGGACGCCGGCGCAGCTCGCCGACCAGTACGAGAAGACGAACGGCAACGGGTGGTCGCAGCAGCTCGGCACGTCACTCGCGCTGTTCGACGTCGCGGCGCAGGCGCTGGCCAAGGTGAACTCGCTCGACGACCGGAAGGCCCTCGCGGACGTCCTGGCGACCCTCACGGCCCGCACCATCGTCGGTGACGTGAAGTTCGGTGCCCGCAAGGACCTGCCGAAGAACGTCGCGACCCTTCCGCTGAACGGCGGGCAGTGGTTCTGGCACGCGGACACATTCAAGTTCGACCTGGAGCAGGTCAACAACGCCGGCGACGGGAACATCCCGAACACCGGCCCCCTCAGGCGCCTCAACCAGACAGTCTGAGTTCAGGCCGTCTCGCGCGCAAAGAACGCCGGCCCCTCGCGACAACCTCGTCGCGAGGGGCCGGCGTTCTTTGTCATGGCCCGCTGCCCGCACCGACGGAGTCCTGCGGCAGCCACGCAGAAGGGGAGGGCGCGACGCCCTCCCCTTCTGCGTGGCCTCCGAACCAGGCCCGATGGTCGCGGTGGCGAGATGCCTCAGGCGCGCAGGGCCGCCCGGGACATCGTGTGCTCGACCACCGCGATCAGCGCGCTCTTCGTCGAGTCACGGTTGCGTGCGTCGCAGGTGATGATCGGCACCGACGGGCCGATCTGCAACGCCTCGCGCACGTCCTCGATCGAGTGCCGCAGCACCCCGTCGAAACAGTTCAGACCGATCACGAACGGCAGCTGGCGCTGCTCGAAGTAGTCGACGGCGGCGAAACAGTCCGCGAGCCGGCGGGTGTCCGTGAGCACGATCGCGCCGATCGCGCCACGGACGATGTCGTCCCACATGAACCAGAACCGGTACTGTCCCGGAGTCCCGAACAGATAGAGGATCAGGTCCTCGTCGAGCGACACCCGGCCGAAGTCCATCGCCACCGTGGTCGTCGTCTTGTCGACCAGGTGAGTCAGGTCGTCGACGTGCGCGCCGGCCTCGGTCATGACGGCTTCGGTCCGAAGCGGGACGATCTCCGAGACTGAGCCCACGAAGGTGGTCTTTCCGGCGCCGAAACCGCCGGCAACCACGATCTTGACCGAGGTGGTCGCGACCGAGGAGTTGACCCTTCTGTTGTCAGAGCTTTCGTAGGCCACTGAGAACCCTTTCGAGCAACGCGAGATCTGGTGCCTCGTCGCGGTCCGGCTGCTGGTGTACGCGGACGAAGCCCTCGTCCGCCATGTCGCCGACCAGCACCCTGGCGACACCGAGGGGTACCCGCAGGCCGGCGGCGATCTCCGCCACAGACCGGACCTGACGGCACATGGCGGCGATGGACTGCTGCTCAAGGCTGAGGGCGATCGTGCGTTCCTCGCCGTACTGGGTGGTGATGACGAGCGCTTCGATGGCGAGCTCGTAACGCGACCGCGTCCGCCCGCCGGTCATGGCGTACGGCCGGACGACAGGCCCGGGCGGGCCACCCATGTCGCTCACGTTGACTTCCCCCTGGGTCCGGAGTGATCTGGGGTGCTACCCGCGCTCATCGAGGAAGCGTCCCTTGCAGCTCCTGGCGCAGCTGCGGCGTGAGGACGTCCTTCGCTCGGTGCACAAGCAGCGCCATCTCGTAGCCCACGAGGCCGATGTCGCACGACGGCGCCGCCAGCACCGCCATGCTCGCCCCGTCGCTGATCGCCATGATGAACAGGAACCCGTGCTCCATCTCGACGACGGTCTGGGTGACCATCCCGGCCTCGAAGACTCGGGCGGCACCCTGCGTCAGGCTGACGAGCCCGGAGGACACGGCCGCGAGCTGGTCAGCCCGGTCCCGTGGGAACCCGTCCGACACCGCGAGCAGCAGACCGTCGGCCGACACGACGACCGTGTGCGCGACACCCGGAACCCGGTCGACGAAATTGTTGATCAGCCAGTTCAGGTTCTGCGCCGCTGCGCTCACCGGTCTCACCGTTCCTCCTGCCCGTCACGGCGGGCGCTTCTTGTCTCGGCACCCATGTCCCGTCCCTGCCGAACACCCTGGTAGAAGCTGGCGAGACGCCCACCAACCGCTTCAGGGGACCTGGTTGTCGCGTCGGCGGGACGCGGCTGCTGGGGCTTGCGATTGCTGGTTGGCTCGGCGGTGCCGGGGACCAGGTTGCTCATCGGCACCCGCACCGGAAGTCCGGCCCGGGTCGTGGACGACTCCTGGCCACCGGGCTCGCGCAATGCCTCGGCTGCCCGCCAGCCGGCATCGCCGGCCGACTCCCAACCGTTGTCCGCGCTGCGCCTCGGCAGCGGCTCAGCAGGCGCCTGGACGGGCCGAGGGCCGGTCGCGGAGCCGTTCGAGGCGTTGTCGCCGCCATAAGCGGCGGGCTGGCGGTACCCGGCGTCCGGCCCAGGCGCGGGCGTCCGGACGGCCGCGGCCGGTCGGACCGGCATGGCGGCGGGCGCCGCCTCCTGCCGCTGGATCGGGTGCTCCGCGGTGCCGCTACCCGCGCCGTTGCCCATGACGCGCATACCGGCCGAGGCCCGCGGCGCGGTGAACGCGGGCGGCTGCGTGACCTCGACAACCGGGTCCGGCGCGGCGGCGGCACGTGCCTCGTCGCTGGGCGAGCGGCGCTGGAACCAGGCGGAGACGGAGTCGAAGATCGGCGTGGTGTCCAGGTCCTCGCCGTCACCGAGGTAGATCTCGCCGGTGTCCTCGGCCTGCGGGCGCGGGTAGCCGCCCGTCGCCGGCTGCTCCTCCCAGCGCGGCTGGGGCACGTCCACCGGCGCAGGCTCAGGCCTGTTGGCTGGCCTGGCGAACACGTTCTCCTGCGGGCCCGAGTAGTCCGCCTGGCCCGCGTAGTTACGCGTGTCCGCGTAGTTCGGCGGCTCGGCGTAGTTCTGACCGGGCTGCTGCCCCGGTGCCCGGTAGTTACCGGCGCCGTTGGGCGCGTAGCCGCCCTGGCGGGGCATCGGACCGGTCTGGTCCAGCGGTTCCAGCCCCTCCGGGCGCTGGAAATCGCCGCTCCAGTCGTCACGCGGGCCGCGGGTGTCCGGCGGGCCGGTCCGCTGCCCGCCAGCCGGCTCGGCGTAGGAGGGCCCGTCGGGGCCCGGCTGCTGGCCGGACCTGGCGACCGGCTGCCCACCGGTGAACGGAGTCGGGCCGAGCCGCTGCGTGTCCTGCTCGGTGTAACGGCCTACCTGCTCATGACCTACCGGCTCACGATTTACCGGCTCCCGGCTCACCGACTCACGAGTCGGCAGCGGGCCGGTCATCGGGCTCGGCGGTGTGCCCTCGCGCTGGCCGCCGCCCGGGCCGATCGCCAGTGGCGGCCCGAACCGCCCGGCGTCCGGGGCTGTTCTCGGACCTGGGTCGGCGGGGCCGGGCTGGGGGGTCTGCCGGGAGGTCAGGGCCGGCATGGGGCCGCTCGGCGGCCCGAACCGGTTCTGGTTCTGGTCGGCCATCTCCTCCAGCAGGTCGTCCTGACGCTGCCGAGGACCGCCACGTCCGCTCTCGGCGCCGGACGGGGGGCCGTACTGCTGTGGCCCGCTGAAGGAGGGCTGGCGCGACGGGCCGGTCAGCGCGTTCGGGGTGGGACCGGTGCCAAGCTCCGGCCGGCCACCCTGCCCCGGGCCGAAGGCGCCGAAGGCCTGGGCCGGCCGGGCCGCGGGCTCGCCGCCGGGCCGGCCGATCGGCGCCGGCCGGCCTGCCGCCGGGCTGGTGCCGCCGGCGCCGTCGCCGGTGACCAGCTTGGCTGGCAGCCGGATGACGGCGGTGATGCCGCGGGTCGGCGACTCGCGCAGCTGGACGCGGATGCCGTGCCGGCTGGCCAGCCGGCCGACGGCGAACAGGCCCATCGTCCGGGACACGGAGACGTCCACGACCGGCGGGTTCGCCAGCCGCTCGTTGATCCGCTCCAGGTCCTTGGCCGGCATGCCGATGCCCTGGTCGACGATCTCGATCATCGCGCCGGCGCCGGGGCCGAGGGAGTGGCTGGTGACGGCGACGTCCGTCGCCGGCGGGGAGTACGCCGTGGCGTTCTCCAGCAGCTCGGCGATCAGGTGGACGACGTCGCTGACGCCGTTACCGGCGATCGACACCGACGCGGCGTTGGTCTGCTTGACCCGGGTGTACTGCTCGACCTCGGAGATGGCCGCGAGGACCACCTCGTTGAGCGGGACGGGGTGGGTCCAGCGACGAGCGGTGTCGGTGCCGGCGAGGACCAGGAGCGACTCGTTGTTCCGGCGCATACGGGTCGCGAGGTGGTCCAGTTTGAACAGGTTGGACAGCTGGTCCGGGTCCTGCTCGCGGTTCTCCAGGTCGTCGATCAGCCGGAGCTGCCGCTCGACGAGGCCCTGGCTTCGCCGGGACAGGTTGACGAACATCGCGTTGACGTTGTTCCTCAGCACCGCCTGCTCGGACGCGAGCTTGACCGCCTCGTGATGGACCTGGTCGAACGCCCGGGCGACTTCGCCGATCTCCTCGTCGGTATCGATACCGACGGTTTCGATCTCGTCGTCGATCACCTGTTCGGACGAATCTCGGATCCGGCGGACGGCCTCCGGCAGACGTCGCTCGGCGATGTCGAGCGCGGCGGTCCGCAGCGCGAACAGCGGGCGGATCAGCGACTGTGCCACCACCAGGGTGATGACGAGGGCGGCCGCCAGGATCAGGACGGTGAACAGCGCGGACAGGAGCGCCCGCCGCTGGATGTCGCCACGCAGGCTGTCGACCCGCTTGTCGATCTGGCCGAGCAGGCTGTCCACCACGTCGTAGTTCAGCTCGATGGTGGCGCGGGTGTTCTGCAGCCATTTCACCGGGTCGATGCCGCTGGCGCCCGTCAGCGTTCCGTTATCGCCGGTGAGTGGCTTGTCCRGCAGGGCGTTCAACACCAGGGCGGTGAACTGCTGGGTCTTGATGACGTCGCGGTTGTTGCGCTGGTCGACCGTGGACGCGAACAACGCCAGCTGATCGGGCGTCGCGATCTTGGTGAACTGGTCCAGCTCGGTGCTGCGCTGGGAGTCAAGAGTCAGCGCCGCGCGGAAGTCATCACCGCTGAACGGCTGCTGCGACGCGAGGTAGATCTCGATCTGCGACTGCTGCTGGGCCAGCAGGTCAGTGGCGAGCACGAGGTGGGACGTCGCCTGGACCGAGCTGTCGAGCTCACGGTCGTCGTTGCCCTGCGGAATGAGGGCGACCAGGTCGAGAAGCGGCTCGATGACGGCGTCGTAGGCCTGCATCACCGAGGTCGGCTCGGTTATCTTGATCAGTACGTCGCGCTTGGTGTTCAGGTCGCTCATGTGCAGAGCGACGGCGTCGAGCGCCTCGTTCACCTGGTCACCGAAAGTCCCGCGCTTGCCCTCCGCCACATCCTGGTATGCCTTGTACGCGGTGTCGACGGCTGCGCGACGGGTCTTGAGCGGGGTGAGGTCGGTCGTCGATTTGCGAGGGCTGAGCTGCAAGGCGACATAGTCGACCGTGAAGGTGCGCTCGCGCTCGAGCTCGTAGGTCAGCTTGACGGCCGCCTGGTTGATGGTGACCAGGCTGGACACCCGGTTGATGTCACGGGTGCTGGTGAGCACCGAGCTCGCGTCGATCAGCGCGTTCGCGATGATCGCGACGACCGGGATCGCGAGGATCGCGATCAGCTTGGTGCGGACCCGCCAACTCGTCGGGCTGGCCAGGACGCCACCGCGTGCACGCGTCCCATTACCGTCGTCGGGGGGGCGGGCCGCGGCGGGYCGCTCGCCATGGCCCCCGTCGTCCACGACGGGGGATCCCGGTGCCGGCATCGGCATCGAGTCTGTGGCGATGCCCGTGCTGCTGGCCATCGGTTGTCTGCGCACGTACTTCGCAACCTCTCCGCCGGCCTCCGGGAACGGGGTACTCCCAGGATGGTTCGGTATCGGACCGGATGTCCCTCGGTCGGCACCATAGCGGTACCGAGTTAGCGCGTGAAAGGTGGCTACCTTACGCCATGTACTAGGAAGCCACGAGTTGTGCCCCTGATGCGCGCCTTATGAGGCCCGGAGACGCCCCGGACGCCCCCACATTCGAGGGCGATGTCGCATGCGTCACCACTTGCTTACCCACGGGTCACAGGCGAGGCGTCCCTGATCGCCGATCGCGGCGCATCGCGGTAACGGTACGGCGCGCTCTGGGCGCGGCGGGAACTTCCTCTCCATCAATCCCCCTATGTGGTCGCCGAACGTTCCAAGTCAGATACACATCGTCGGGATTTGTCAATCCTTAAAATTCCGCCCGGCTTCCCACCGTGGCCGCGGCCGGCCCTCGAGCATCCCGGTGGCGGGCCGGCGCGGACCCGCCACGGGCGCGTCTCCGTAGACTTGGCAGGTGAGCGCACCCCACAGGCCGGCATCGCCCGACAGGCCGGCATCGCCCGACAGGCCGACATCGCCCCACGGGCCGGCATCGCCCGACAGGCCGACATCGCCCGACAGGCCGACATCGCCCCACGGGCCGACATCGCCGCCCTCAGGTCAGCCGCCGCTTTCAGGTCAGCCGGCGGGACCCGTGCCAGGAGGCCCCGGCCGAACCGGCTACGACACGGCCCTCGTCATCGACTTCGGCGCCCAGTACGCGCAGCTGATCGCCCGCCGGGTGCGGGAGTGCCATGTGTACTCCGAGATCGTGCCGTGGGACACGCCGGTGGCGGACCTGCTGGCCCGCCGCCCGGCCGCCGTGATCCTCTCCGGCGGCCCCAAGTCCGTGTACTCCCCCGGCGCGCCCCGGGTGGACCCGGCGCTGTTCGACGCCGGCATCCCCGTGCTGGGCATCTGCTATGGCCACCAGGTGATGGCGCAGGCCCTCGGCGGCACCGTCGAGCGCACCGGGACCGCCGAGTACGGCGCCACGGAGCTGGAYGTCACCAGCCCCGGGGTGCTGTTCGACGGCCTGCCGATCCAGCAGCAGGTCTGGATGTCACATGGCGACGCCGTCACCGCGGCACCCGCCGGCTTCGAGCTCACCGCGGCGACACGGTCGACCCCGGTCGCCGCGTTCGAGGACGTCCAGCGCGGGCTGTTCGGCGTGCAGTTCCACCCCGAGGTGCTGCACACCGAGCACGGCATGGATGTGCTGCGGCGCTTCCTGCTGCACGGCGCGGGCGCCCGCCCGGCGTGGACGATGGTCAACATCGTCGACGAGGCGGTCGCCGCCGTACGCGCTCAGGTCGGCGAGGCGAGACTGATCTGCGGGCTGTCCGGCGGCGTGGACTCCGCCGTCGCCGCGGCGCTCGTGCAGCGGGCCGTCGGCGACGCGCTCACCTGTGTCTTCGTCGACCACGGCCTGCTGCGGGCCGGCGAGGCCGAACAGGTCGAGCGCGACTTCGTCGCGTCCACCGGCGTCGAACTGGTGCACATCAAGGCCGCCGACCGGTTCGCCGCGGCGCTGGCCGGGGTGACCGACCCGGAGCAGAAGCGCAAGATCATCGGACGCGAGTTCATCCGGGTGTTCGAGGAGGCGGCCCGCGAGCTCGAGGCGCGCGCCGAGGCCGCCGGCAGCCGCATCGAGTACCTCGTCCAGGGCACCCTGTACCCCGACGTGATCGAGTCCGGCTCCCCGGACGCCGCGAAGATCAAGTCTCATCACAACGTCGGCGGCCTGCCGGACGACCTCCAGTTCGGCCTCGTCGAACCGTTGCGGACGCTGTTCAAGGACGAGGTGCGCCGGCTCGGCGAGGAGCTGGGCCTGCCCGAGGAGATCGTCTGGCGCCAGCCGTTCCCCGGCCCCGGGCTCGCCGTGCGGATCATCGGGGAGGTGACCCAGGAGCGGCTGGAGATCGTGCGCGCCGCCGACCAGATCGTCCGTGACGAGATCCGCCGCGCGGGCCTCGACCGCGAGATCTGGCAGGTGTTCRCCGTCCTGCTGGCCGACGTGCGCTCGGTCGGCGTCCAGGGCGACGAGCGTACCTACGGCCATCCGATCGTCCTGCGCGCGGTGACCAGCGAGGACGCGATGACGGCGGACTGGGCGCGGCTACCGGCGAACGTCCTGGAGCGCATCAGCAACCGCGTCGTCAACGAGGTCCCTCAGGTCAACCGGGTCGTCTACGACATCACCTCCAAGCCCCCGGGCACCATCGAGTGGGAGTGATGGCCGCTGGACGCGCCATCGCTCGCCACGACCACCCATAGCCCGATCGCCACGTAGCTGGCGGTGGCCGGGCTGGACCCGGGCCGACGACGTGACCGGGTTGGCACAGCGTGAGGCACCGTCGCCCATGCCCGTTTGACGCGGGCGTGGGTGACGGAGCAGGCTGGAGGTGTGCCGCACCAGCTCATGGCCATTACCTAGGCGCGCGACCGCGATCACTGACGCCAGGACGTCAGCGACGATCAGGCCGCGCGCCAAGCCTTCCGCGTCTCGCGGAGGGCTTTTTTGTTTGCCGCGGCCACGGCGCACAGGTGGCCGCCCAGCCACCAGGAGCAGCCCCGATGACCAAGCCAGCAGCGACAACGCCGTCGCCGCGCACCTCCGGCGCCACCGGCAAGGCGGGCACGGCCACGACGGCCGTCGCCCAGTCACCGTCGGTCGCCCGGACACCGTCGGTCGCCCGGACACCGTCGGTCGCACAAGCCGACGACGTGGAGGGAACCAGCGACCAATCGGACGACGACGCCGAGGTAGTCGACGCGGCCCTGCTCCGAACGGTCGACGTCGAGCGGGCCGCCGCCACTCTCGCCGGGGTCTCCCGGCTCACCCGGGTCGTCCGGCACCCGGGGCTCGGCCTGCGCACGGGCGCGTCGATCTGGCTGAAGTGCGAGAACGAGCAGCACACCCGGTCGTTCAAGCTGCGCGGCGCCTACAACCGGGTGGCCCAGGCCGACCCGGCGCGTCGGGCCCGCGGCCTGGTCGCGGCGAGCGCCGGCAACCACGCCCAGGGCGTCGCCTATGCGGCGGCCCAGTTCGGCGTCGAGGCGACGATCTTCGTCCCAGCCGGCGCGAATCCGGTCAAGGTGGCCAGGACGCGACGCTGGGGCGCCCGCGTGGAGCATGTGGACGGCGGTGTCGAGGCGGCACTCGCCGCGGCCGGGGCGTTCGCCGCGGCCGGTGACCGGCTGATGGTCCACCCCTTCGACGACCCGGCCGTGATCGCGGGCCAGGGCACGGTCGGGCTGGAACTGCTGGACCAGGTTCCCGGCCTGCGCACCGTCATCGTCGGAGTCGGCGGCGGTGGGCTCGTGACCGGGATCGCGGCGGCCCTGGCGGCGCGCGGCGCGAACGTCAGGGTCGTCGGCGTGCAGGCGCAGAACGCGCCCGCCTTCGCCGACTCGTTCCACGCCGGCCGGCCGCTGTCGGTCGCCGCCGACACCGTCGCCGACGGGATGGCGGTGCGCACTCCGGGCCGGCTCACGCTCGCGCTCGCCGCGTCCCTGCTCGACGACGTCGTGACCGTCGACGAGGACGCGTTCTGGGAGGCGATGGTGCTGCTGCGCCGCACGGGCGGGCACGCCGTCGAGCCGGCCGGCGCCGCGGGCGTCGCCGCGCTGCTGCGCCACCCGGACCTCGCCCAGGGCCAGACCGCGGTGGTCCTCTCCGGCGGCAACCTGGATCTCGCCACCGCCGACCGCGTCACCTCCCTGGCCACCGCCGCCACCATCCCGGCCGCCCGCACCCGCTGAACCCGCGCCGCAGCCGGGCCTTCGGGAGCTCTGAGCCTCAGAGCTTGGTGAGGGGCGCGTAGCGCAGGAGGAGGTCCTTGGTGCCGGTGCCCGCGCCGAAGTCGACCTTGGCCTGGGAGGACTCGGCGACGCCGCTCGTCGCGATGACCACGCCGAGGCCGAACACGTCATGGGTGACCCGGTCGCCGGCCGAGAGCTGGATGATCGGGCGGCTGGCCGGGCGGGAACGCGCCTGCCCGGCGGGCGAGCCGCTCCCCGCGCCGGCGGATCCGCCCGAGCCGCGGCCCGTGCCGCCGAAGCCACCGCCGAAGCCGCCGCTGGGGCTCGACGGGGCGGGGGCGAGGCGGCGCCAGTCCAGCAGGTGTTCGGGGACCTCGGTGAGGAAACGCGACGGTGGGTTGTAGGCGGGCTGGCCCCAGGCGCTGCGGACCAGCGAGCGCGTCACGTACAGCCGCTGCCGGGCCCGGGTGATCCCGACGTAGGCGAGCCGGCGTTCCTCTTCCATCTGCGTCGGGTCGCCGAGCGTGCGCATGTGCGGGAAGATGCCGTCCTCGAGCCCGGTCAGGAAGACCACTGGGAACTCCAGGCCCTTGGCGCTGTGCAGCGTCATCAGCGTGACGACGCCGTCCGAGCCGTCGTCGGAGGGCACCTGGTCGGCGTCGGCGACGAGTGAGACCTGCTCCAGGAAGCCGGCGAGCGTGCCCTCGGGGAACCGCTGCACGTACTCCCGGACGACCTCGACCATCTCCTGGAGGTTCTCCACCCGGCCCTGCGCCTCGATGGTGTCCTCGGCGACCAGCTCGGCGAGGTAGCCGGTCCGTTCCAGGATGGCCTCGGCCGTCTCGACCAGATCGCCGGCGGAGGTCTCGCGCAGCTCGTCGAGCATGGTGGCGAACTCGCGGATGGCCTTGGCGGAGCGGGTCGCCAGCCCCGGCACCTCGCCGACCCGGCCGAGCGCCTCGGCGAACGGGACGCGCTCCCGCTCGGCGAACGCGGCGAGCATCGCCTCCGCCCGGTCACCGATCCCGCGCCGGGGCACGTTGAGGATGCGGCGCAGGTTGACCGTGTCCGAGGGGTTCGCCAGTACCCGCAGGTAGGCGAGCAGGTCGCGGATCTCCTTGCGCTCGTAGAAGCGCACGCCACCGACGACCCGGTAGGGCAGGCCGACGCGGATGAAGATCTCCTCAAAGACCCGGCTCTGCGCGTTGGTCCGGTAGAAGACGGCCACGTCGGCCGGGCGGGCGTCGCCGTCGTCCGTGAGCTTGTCGACCTCCTCCGCGACGAACGCGGCCTCGTCGTGCTCGTTGTCGGCGACGAAGCCGACGATCTTCTCGCCGTCACCGGCGTCCGACCACAGCCGCTTCGGCTTGCGCTGGCTGTTGCGGGCGATGACGGCGTTCGCCGCGGACAGGATGGTCTGGGTGGAGCGGTAGTTCTGCTCCAGCAGCACGACCTTCGCGTCCGGGAAGTCCTGCTCGAACTCGACGATGTTGCGGATGTCCGCGCCGCGGAACGCGTAGATCGACTGATCGGCGTCGCCGACGACACACAGCTCGGCCGGGCCCGGCATGCCCTCGTCGGCCGCCCGCCCCGCCGTCGACACGGAACCGCCGACCAGCTCGCGGATGAGCGTGTACTGGGCGTGGTTGGTGTCCTGGTACTCGTCGACGAGCACGTGGCGGAACCGGCGGTGGTAGTGCTCGGCGACGTCGGGGAACGCCTGCAGCAGGTTCACCGTCGTCATGATCAGGTCGTCGAAGTCCAGCGCGTTGGCCTCGCGCAGCCGGCGCTGGTAGAGCGCGTAGACCTCGGCGACGGTCCGCTCGGGGTGGCTGGCCGCCTTGGCCTGCGCGGTCTCGTGGTCGATCAGCTCGTTCTTCAGCGTGCTGATCTGGGCGGCGAGACCACGGGCCGGGTGACGTTTGGCGTCGAGGTCCAGGTCGCGGCAGACCAGCGTGATCAGCCGCTGCGCGTCGGCGGCGTCGTAGATCGAGAACGAGGAGCCGAACCCGAGCCGCTTCGACTCGTTGCGCAGGATCCGCACGCAGGCGGAGTGGAAGGTGCTGACCCACATGGCCCGCACCCGGCCGCCGACGAGCGCGCCGACCCGCTCCCTCATCTCGTTCGCGGCCTTGTTGGTGAACGTGATCGCGAGGATCTCGCCGGGGTGCACCTTGCGGGCGGCGAGCAGGTAGGCGATCCGGTGGGCGAGCACCCTGGTCTTGCCGGAGCCGGCGCCGGCGACGATCAGCAGCGGCGAGCCCTCGTGCACCACGGCGGCGCGCTGCTGCGGGTTCAGCTCGGCCAGCAGCTCGTCCGGGTCCAGGCGTGGCGCCGGCCGCCGCCCCTCCGCGGCCTGCGTGGCGGCCGGGGCAGCGGCCAGCACGGCGGGGGCGAACATGTCGTACGGGTCGTACGGCTCATAGGCCGCGCCGCCCGCCGGGACACCCGCACCAGGGGCACCCGAACCGGGGACCATGTCGTCGAAAAGGGTGCTCATGATTCCTCGATCGTACGTTCGAGAGGCCGTCCGCCCTGGCTGGCACGCCCGCGCGCCGCGCCGCCGTTCCGGCCAACGGCCCGTATGGGGGCGGCCCACGACAACCTGGACCGCGCCTCGACTCCGCCGCATGCCTGCCGGACGTCGCGACGTGTCGACATTACGTAGTTAGGGACCGACATTGCGCAGCGCCTCCCGTCTGGAGAGCGGGGAGAGCCGGTCCGCCCGCGCGGCTACGTAGCGGCGGACCTCGTCGGGATCCGTCCAGGCGTACTGGCGCAGCGCCCAGCCGATGGCCTTGCGGAGGAAGAAGTCGGGATCGTCGAGGTTCGCCTCGATGCAGGCGTGGAGYAGGTCCAGGTCCGTGCTCCTCTTCGCGCCGAGCTGGCAGATGATCGACGTGCGGCGCAGCCAGCGGTCGGGGTCGCGGCTCCAGCGCAGCACCACGGGCCGCAGGATCTCGGGGCTCGCGGCCAGCAGCGGGCCGACGCGACGCGAGGCGAGCTCGTCGACGTAGTCCCACCAGGCACCGGTGACGATCATCTCCTGGTAGAGCGGCAGCACGTCCGGGGTCCAGTACGCCAGGTAGGGCCGGTAGCCGGTGAGCGCGATCGCGGCGTAGCGCTCCTCACGGAAGCCCGCCTCGCGCCAGAGCCGCAGCGCCGCCGCCCGCCACTCCGTCTCCGTCTCCAGCCGGTGCGCGGCGAAGACGGGCCGCAGCGCCAGCTCCCTCGGCGGCTTCGGGACGCCGAGGCAGGGCATCGAGGACTTCATGTAGGCCCGCATCGCCGGCGCCTTCGCCGGGTCCGCCGCCGCGGCCAGGGCCGCGCGCGCCGCGTCGACCAGCCGGTCCACGGCCGAGGAGGATTCCACGGCCGAATTGTCTCCCGCCAGGCCGGCGCCCCTGGATCCCACCGGATGGTTCTGGAGCGGGGCCTGTGGCCCGAGCCGCGACAGAAGCGATACTTGCGACGAATCCCCGACGAAGCGTGATGGGTGGGTCGCATGGGGCGCTGGCGTCGGCTGTGGCGGACCGCCGAGAGTCCGCGCGTCGAGGACGGCCAGGCGGATGAACGGGCCACGACCCAGGTGGGCACGTCGACGGTCCCGGACCTGTTGGCGCGTCCCGCCGCGACGTGGCCTCTCGGCGCACCGGCCTCGGACGAGATCGGGTCGGCGCGGCAGCCGACCAGGTCGCCACCCAGCTGGGCACGGCTACCGGCCTGGGTACGGCTGCCGGCCTCGATACGGCCGCCTGGCTGGACGCCACGACGCGGCCGCACGCTGCTCGGAGCAGGGCTGGCCGTCGCGCTGGTCGCGGCCACGACGGTCGTCCTCACTGTCACGCCCACCGGCAAGCGCTGGGCCTGCGGCCAGCTCGAGCTGGGGTGTCCCCCACCGTTCCGGGTCGCGGTGCGGGCCGACCCAGACGGGGCCAGCCCAGGCCTCGCGCCCGGCCCGAGCGCGGTCGCGCCCGGCGCGGGCGCGCCAGCGGCGGGAACCGCGAGCTACCTGTTCAGCGGCGACCCGCGTGGTCTCCGGCCGCCGGGCGGCCGGGAGGACTGCCGCGGGTGGGCCGCCTGGGCGGCCTCGATCGGTGCCGCGTCGGCGGGCGCCACCCCGCTGCGCCTCGACGTCACCGCGACCGGAAACGACCTGGTGCGCGTGGTCGGCTTCACGCTCCGGGTCAGAGAGGAGATCGGGGTTCCTTCCCTCGCGAGATCCGCCCCCGCCAGGCTTTCGCTTACCTGTACCGCCTCGTCGGGCGCGGGGGTGCCGGGCGCGCGGCAGCCGGAGACGGAGCGGGCCGCCGAGGTGGCGCTGAACCTGGACTACCGCCTGTTCACCTCCCAGGACCCGGTCGTCGCCCTGCCAGAAGACCAGGCTCGGCCGATCGCGCCCGGCACCGCGACGGCGTTCGCGCTCACCACGACAACGACCACCTGTGACTGCCGCTGGCGGGTCGAGGTCGAGCTGCGGGTCGGCGACGAGCGGAAGGTGGTCACCGTCGGCCCCGACGGCGCGCGCCCTGGCACCGCGGCCGACAACCCCGACCAGCCGTCCTTTGAGACGACCACCGAGGAGTCGGGGGGCATCCCCGTTCGCTACCTCGCCGGCCGGTGGCAGCTGGACCTGCGGAACGTGGCGACCACCCCGTTCTCGTCCACCCAGGACTGCCTGCTCGCGTCCACGCCCGAGGTCATCGCGGCGCTGGACTCGGCGGGGGTCACGGCGAGAAGCACGGCCCAGTTCGGCGCCTGGGCAGGCCAGGAGCCGGACGATCACGGCACGAGGGAGACGGCGCTCTGCTCGTGGCGGCTGCCGTCCCCCTTGACGGATCTCGGCGCCGTCTACCTCGAGGGCCTCACCATGGCGGACGAGGCCGCGGCGCGCGCCGAGCTCGCCATGATGCGGGAGGCGTCCCCTGTTCCCCTCGTGGATGAGTGTGGCTTCCTGTCCGACGGACCTCCCGCCGCCATGACGGCGGTCAGGGGCGTCGGCGACGAGGCAGCGAGCGTTCCCGGCCTGCTGATCGCCCGAGCGGGCAGCCGGATCGTCGCCGTCAAGCTGTGCGCCCCCGCGGGCCCGGGCGCGGATCCGACCAGCGCGCCGGCGGTGCCCGGCGACCCGGCCGCTCTCAGCCAACTGGCCCGAGCGGTCCTGGCCAGCACGTGGTGACAGGCGTCTGAACGGCGGTGGCGGGGAGGATGGGCGGCATGCGAGCTGCTCATACCGTGGCCCAGGTACGCGCCGCCGAGGCGCCGTTGTTGGAAGGTCTGCCGCCGGGAGCGCTCATGCAGCGGGCGGTCCATGGACTGCTCAGCCACGCGGTGCGGCGGCTGGGCCGGCGGGTGTACGGAAGCCGCGTCGTGGTGCTGGCGGGCGGCGGGGACAACGGCGGGGACGCGCTGTGGACCGGCGCGCGCCTGGCCGCCCGCGGCGCCCGGGTGGACGTGCTGGCCCCCGGCGGGACCCATCCGGAGAGCACCGCGGCGCTGATCGCCGCCGGGGGCCGGCTGCACCGCGTCGCGGCGCCGGGCGTCGCGGCGCCGGGTGACGTCCCCGCGGAGACGGCCGAGGATAACTCCGGCACGCTGCCGGACGAACTGGTCGCCACTCTGCTGACGCGGGCCGACCTCGTGCTCGACGGATTGCTGGGGATCGGCGGCCGGCCCGGGCTGCGAGGGGCCTACGCCCGCCTCGCGGAGCTGGCGCCGCCGGAGCGGACGATCGCCGTCGACGTGCCGAGCGGGGTCGACGCGGACACCGGGGCCGCGCCGGGCACCGCCGTGCGGGCGGCCCTGACCGTGACATTCGGGACGTACAAGCGCGGCCTACTGCTCGGCGACGGCGCCGCGCACACCGGGGAGCTGGCGCTGGTCCCCATCGGCCTGGACCTGCCGACCCCCGACCTGGTCGCGCTCGACGACACTGACGTCGCCGCCCTGCTGCCGGAGCCGGGGCCGGCGGACTCGAAGTACACCCGCGGCGTGCTGGGCCTCGTCGGCGGCAGCGACCGCTACCCGGGGGCGGCCGTGCTCGCCACCGGCGGGGCGCTGCGCGGCGGCGCCGGCTATCTGCGGGTCGTCGCCGAGGCTCGGGCGGCCGAGCACGTGCGCGGCGCGCATCCGGAGACGGTGGTGACCGTCATCGAGCCCGGTGACGCCGAGGCGATGCTCGCGGCCGGGCGGGTGCAAGCCTGGGCGTTCGGCCCGGGAGTCGTCCCCGACGCGGCCGCGCGCCGCCTGCTGGACGCCCTCATCGGCACCGACGTTCCGCTGTTGCTCGACGCCGGCGCCCTCGACCCGTTCGCCGAGGCGTTCGCCGCCGGTTTCCCGGCCGAGCCGGGCGCGGCCGCCGGGCGCGATGTCCTGGCGCGGCGCGGCGCGCCGGTGGTGCTGACGCCGCACGAGGGTGAGTTCGCCCGGCTCACCGCGACGGCGCTCGGCTGGGATGCCGCCGAGACCCGGCGGGAGCTGGCCGACGATCGCCTCGGCACGGCCCGCCGGGCGGCCGCGGCCCTGGGCGCGACCTTGCTGCTGAAGGGCAACCGGACGCTCATCGTCGACCAGGACGGCGCCGCCAGGGTGAACACCACGGGCACGCCATGGCTCGGCAGCGCCGGCACGGGCGACGTCCTCACCGGCCTCACGGGCTCCCTGCTCGCCGCCGGCCTCGGAGCGCTCGACGCGGCCAGCGTGGCCGCCTACCTGCACGGCATGGCCGGCCAGCTCGCCCCCCGCCCGCTGTCGGCCGCGGACCTTCCCGCGACGCTTCCCGCCGCGATCGCACACGTCCTCGCCGGTGCCGCCGGGTAGATGTCAGGCCGATGGGGGCGGTTGATATCCCAGTGGGCTGATATTCCCATGGGCTGATAGTCGGATCGGCATGCCTCAACCACGAGCTCCGAGCGTCGAGCGGGGCCTTGGCCCCCACCCGATCCGCCCCCGACCCAGATCGGGTCCGAACGTGACAGATCTGGATGTGCCCCGGATCAATGGGGAAGGCGGCATCATCGGATGGGCCAGTCGTGACCGACTGGCGACCGGCTGGCGACCAGCCGGGGTCGGCGAGCGGCGAGGTGGGCGGGTGGCGGGCGCGGGAACGGCGGTCAGTGGTCTCGCGCGGGGGGCCGCGGCGGGCGCCGTGGACCTGGTGAGTTCGGCGGCCGGCTCGAAGGCCGTCCGGCGGACGGGCGGCGGCCTGGGCCTGGCCGGGGCGGTGATCGCCGCCGGCCTGATCGCCGAGCGGCACGCGGTCAGGCGGGCGAGGGCCCTGCCGGACGTGCCCGCCCACCAGCGGCCAGGTCCTCTTCTGGGCCGCGCCACGACCGTGATCGCGACCGACGGCGTCCCTCTGCACGTGATTCTGAGCGGCCCGGCCGACGTCACCGCCGCGGCCGACGTCACCGCCGCGATGGGCGACACCGCCGTGATGGGCGACACCGCCGTGATGGGCGACACCGCCGCGGCGAGCGGCACCGGTGGCCTGAGCCGCGCCGATCACCCGGACACCGCGGAGCACAGGAACTCGGTCTCGGGCACGGAAAGGGTCGGGAGCACCGCCTACGACTCGAGCCACCCGAATCCCTCGTCACGACGGAGCCATCGGCGCCGGGGGGCGCCAGACGGTCCCACGTTCGTGTTCGTCCACGGGTTCTGCAACACGTCCGTGTCGTGGTGCTTCCAGCAGCGGGCGCTGGCGGACCTCGGCCCGATGGTGTTCTACGACCAGCGGGCGCACGGCCGATCCGGGCCGTCGGAGGTGTCGCGCTGCACGATCGACCAGCTCGCCGACGACCTGTACGCCGTGCTCGAGGCGACGGTGCCGAACCGGCCGCTGGTGCTGGTCGGTCATTCGATGGGCGGGATGACCATCCTTGGCCTGGCCGAGCGCCACCCGGAGCTCTTCGACGACCGCGTGGTCGCGGTGGCGCTGTTGTCGACCAGCGCCGGCGAGCTGGCGCGGGTGACGTTCGGTTTCCCCGCCGGGGTGACCGCGGCGGTCCGGCGGGTGCTGCCGGGGCTCGCCGTCGGCATGCGGCACACCCCGTCGCTGTTCGAGCGGGCCCGCCTGCGCGGCACCGACCTCGCGTACTCGATCACCCGGCGGGTCGGCTTCGGCACCACCGACGTGCCGCCGTCCGTGGTCGAGTTCCTGGAGGGCGAGATCGCCGGCACGCCGATCTCGGTGATCGGGTCGTTCCTGCCGACCCTGCTCGCCCACGACAAGCTGGCCGCCGCGGCCGTGCTGCGCAACGTCCCGACGCTGCTCATGGTCGGCGACCACGATCTGATGACACCGCTGCCGCACAGCCGCACGCTCGCCGACGCCCTGCCCGAGGCCGAGCTCGTCGTCGAGGAGGGCGCGGGGCACGCGCTGCCGCTGGAGCGGCCGGACGCGGTCAACGAGAAGATCCGTGCCCTCGTCGGCCGCGCGCACCCGGTGCGCCGCCCCCTCCTGCCCCGGCCACTGCTCGACCATCGGTAGGGCGGGCGCGGGGGCCCGCCCGGGATCAGAGCGGCAGGGTCGACGAGGCGGGCAGGTCCAGTGGGGATGGCGCCACGCCGGAAGCAACCTTCAGCGCGCCGAGGGCGGCGACCATCGCGCCGTTGTCGGTGCACAGGCCGGGCCGCGGCACGCGCAGCGTGATGCCGGCCGACTCACAGCGCTCGGCGGCCAGCGCACGCAGCCGGCTGTTCGCGGCCACGCCGCCGCCGATGACCAGCGTGTCGACGCCATGCTTGCGCGCCGCCGCGACCGCCTTCGCGGTCAGCACGTCGACGACGGCCTCCTGGAACGACGCGGCCACGTCGGCGACCGGCACCGGCTCACCCGCGCGGCGCCGCGCCTCCACCCAGCGGGCGACGGCCGTCTTCAGCCCGCTGAACGAGAAGTCAAAGGTGCCGTCGCCGGCCTTGCCCCGCGGGAACGGGATCGTCGGCGCGCCGTCGCGGGCCGCGCGGTCGATCGGCGGGCCGCCGGGGAAGGGCATCCCGAGCAGCCGCGCGACCTTGTCGTAGGCCTCGCCGGCCGCGTCGTCGACGGTGGCTCCGAGCGAGACCACCGGCGCGGCCGCGAGGTCCTCGACGAGGAGCAGCGACGAGTGGCCGCCGGACACCAGCAGCGCGATCGACGGCGACGGCAGCGGGCCGTGCTCGAGGGTGTCGACGGCGACGTGCGCGGCGAGATGGTGGATGCCGTAGAGCGGCACCCCGAGAGCGAGCGCGTACGCCTTCGCGGCCGCGACGCCGACCAGCAGCGCCCCGGCGAGGCCGGGGCCGGCGGTGACGGCGACGGCGTCGATGTCGGACGCCTTCGCGCCCGCCGTCGCCAGCGCCCGATCGATGGTCGGCACCATCGCCTCCAGGTGCGCCCGGGCGGCGATCTCCGGGACGACGCCGCCGTAGCGGGCGTGTTCGTCGACCGACGAGGCGAGCGCGTCGGCGAGCAGCACGCCGTCACGCACCAGCCCGACACCGGTCTCGTCGCAGGACGTCTCGATCCCCAGGACCAGCGGGGCCGGTCCTCGTGAGGGCGATGTACCCGAGGATGTACCCGAGACGGTCCCGGTCGGCGTCGGCCGAGTCATGGCGTTCCCTCCATGGGTCTGCTCGCCGGCGCGCCGGCGGCGCCCACCGCGCCGGGGTCAGCCGACTCGGCCGGCGGGGGGCCGTCCCTTCTGGTGAGCGCGGCCCAGGCCGCGTCAAGCTGGGCGCCGTAGCCGGGGGTGTCGATGGGGCGGGCCCGCATGACGTAGGCGTCGCCGCCGGACGGCTGGTAGTAGTTGCGGCGCACCCCGATGTCGACGAACCCGAGCCGGGTGTAGAGCGCGCGGGCGGCCAGGTTGTCGGTGCGCACCTCCAGTCCGCAGCTGTGTGCCCCGCGMCGGCGTGCCTCCAGCAGCAGCGCGACCATCAGCCGGGCACCGAGCCCGCGGCCCCGGCAGCCCGGGTGTACACCGACGGTCTGGATGTACGCCTCGTCGTCGGTGACCGCGAGCCCGGCATAGCCGACGATCCGGCCGTCCAGCAGAGCGGCGAGGTAGTGCCGGCTCRCTCCCTGGGCCAGCTCGGACCAGAACATCTCCGGCGTCCACGGGTCGACGTCGAAGACGACCCGCTCCATCTCGGCGACCTCGGCGAGGTGCCACCAGCGCAACGGCGTGAGCTCGACGGCGGGCGTGCCCGGAGGTGGCCCACCGCCGGCGTTCACCCGGTCACCGCCTTGGCCGGGCGCGGCTCGGCCACGTCCGGCCGCCGCAGGTAGATCGGTGTCAGCGGCGCGGGGGCGCGGCCGGCGAGCAGGTCGGGCGCCGCGAGCGCGGCGAGAACCGCCGGATCCGGGTACTGGGCCGCCGCCGCACCGGTGCCGGTGCCGGTGCCGGCGTGGGCCGCGGCGGCGTTCGCGAACGCGTCCGGGTAGAGCGCCAGCCCGGGCCCGACGACGCCGCCCACTCCATCGGCGCGCAGCAGGTCGGCGGCCCGGTCCGGCCGGTCGACCGCCGGGCCGGCGATCCGCTCACCGTCGGCGTAGGCCGCCCAGAACACCTCCCGGCGACGGGCATCGGTGACCACGCCGGTTCGTCCGCTCGTCACGGCGCCGATGCCGTCCAGCGAGCAGACGCCGTGGCAGGTCAGGCCCAGGGCGGCCGCGAAGGTGGCGGCCGTGACGATCCCGACCCGAAGGCTGGTGAACGGGCCGGGCCCCAGCCCGACGACCACGCCGGCGAGATCCGCCGGGGTGACAGCCGCCTCGGCGAGCGCGTCCCGCATGAGCGGGCTGAGCAGCTCCCCGTGCCGGCGAGCGTCGACGATCCGCCGCGAGGCCAGTGGACGCGTCGCTCCAGGTGGCGGAGCCGTGTCCGGCAACTGGACGAGCGCCACCGAGCAGGCCGGCGTCGAGGTGTCAAGGGCGAGCACCAACACCCGTCCAGCCTACGGACCGCGACCGGCGAGCTCCGCACCGATCCAGTGGCCCCGCCGCTCAGCCCGCCGGGTCAGCCGGTCGGGCGGGTCAGCCGGTCGGGCGGGTCAGCGGTGAGCACGGCGGAGAGGCGGGCCGACCAGCCGGGGCCGGTCGGCGTCAGGCGGACACGGCGGGCCTCGCCAGCCTCGTCGCCCTCGGGGCGTTCGATGTCGACGCGCAGGTGCTCCTGCGCGAGCTGCTCGACGCGGCCCGCGCCCCATTCGACGACGGTCAGCGCCACGTCGGTGTCGGCGTCAAGGTCCAGGTCGTCCACCTCGGCCACGCCGCCGAGCCGATAGGCGTCGACGTGCACCAGCGGCAGCCGGCCGCCGGCGTGGACCCGGGCGAGCACGAACGTCGGCGACGTCACCGGCCCGCGCACGCCGAGCCCGGCGGCGATCCCCTGCGCCAGCACGGTCTTGCCCGCGCCGAGCGGGCCGGCCAGCACGACCAGGTCCCCCGGCCGCGCGGCAGCCGCGACCCGGGCGCCCAGGGCCCGCATCTGTTCTGGCGTCTCGACCACGAGCGGGCCCGCCCAGGCGGGTGGCGCGGTGCCCGGCGACGCGTCAGACGAGCGTGAGGTCGTCATCCGCCCATCATCCATCCGCCCGTGCCGCGGGCGGCCGAGGACGCCCGGCGATCGGGCCAGCGGGTGGATGACGGCCGGCTGGCGCGATGGACGCCACGCGTCCCACTGGCCGACAGAGGCCGGCATGCCCGGCGGTCAGGGGTGGTCAGTGGGAGCAGCCGGGACCGCAGCCGCCGCCACTGGCGACGCCGCCGAAGGCGCCGCGGCCGGGGCGCACCCTGACCACCTTCGGGGCGGCCTCGGCCACCGCGGTCTTCTCGATCTGTTCACGGGTGGTCAGCGTGAGCATCACCGGCCCGCTGGCCCCGCCCGGCCCGGCCGCCGCCTCCTCGGGCTCGTCGAGCCCGCCCAGCTCCTCACGGTCGTCGAGCTCCTCAAGGTCCACGCCACCGGCCGGGCTGGTCGCCGCGGTCGGGTGCCGGCCGTCTCGTCGCCAGAGCCTCACGTCGCCCTACCTCCACCTTCTCGTCCGCCACGGACTCTCGTCCCGTTATGGACTCTTGTCCCGCTATGGACTCTCGTCCGGCTATGACGTCCCTGCCCCCACCGCCCACCGGCCCAAGCGCGCTTCCAACCTGACGGTAGGTCACTTCCACCGCCTCGTCTCGCCGACCTCGGACGTGACGGCGTTCCGCCACAGATCTGGCGGACCGGGCGCGGCGCGGACATGCTGGTCGGGATGCTGATCGCGTCCTTCCCGGAAGGAGGGATCACGTGGCGGGCACGGATGGTCCCTGGCGGCCCGACGACCAGGCCGGCTCTCCTGGATGGGATCACGTCGGCTCGGCGCGAAACCCCGACGACCCGGACAGCCCGCTCACGCGCCTGCTCGCCGCCGTGTCCGGGGCGGCCCGCCGGCTGCTCGCCCGGCCGGGTGGCCGGATCCTGGTCGCGGTGGGCGCCGTCGTGCTGCTCGCGGGCGCGGGCGGCGCCGTCTGGCTCGCCACGGCCGACCCGCGGCCCACCGGCCCCAGCTGCGACGGAGCCGGCGTCGTCTGCTCCCGCACGGCGCGGTTCGCCGCCCAGACGAACCCTGACCGCGCCATTCTGGACCTGTCCGGCGCCCCCGCCGTCGCCGGCGCCGTCGGCGAGAGCTACGTGACCACCCGCCCGGTCGACGCGCTGCCCCCGCCGCCCACCGGTGGCCGGGACGAGTGCGCGGGCCGGGCCGCCTGGGCCGCCTCGATCGGCGCGGCCCAGGCCGACGTCTCGCCGGTGCGCCTGGACGTCAGCGCCCGCCGGGACGTGCCGGTCCAGGTGCTCGGCTTCGCGGTCCACATCGACAGCAACCGCGTCGACGAGTCCGAGGGCGCCCTGCTCACCTGCACCGGGGCGGCGCGGCCGGACCAGTTCTCCCACCCGGTCCACCAGCTTCCGCAGGCGCGGGCGCTGGCCCGGGCCAGCGCCGCGCTGCTCGACCTCGCGCGCACCACCTCCGAGCTGATCCGGCCGCGGCCGGACGCCGCCACCATCACCGTCCCGCCGTCCCCGCGCACGGTCGAGGTGGCACCGGGGCACACCCAGTCGATCCTCGTCGCCGGCCTCGCGGGCGGCTGTGACTGCCGGTGGCGCCTCGAGGTCACGCTGGTGGTGGACGGTGAGCGGCAGGTGGTCACGGTCGGCCAGGACGGCGCCCGGCCCGGCCCGGCGGCCAGCAACCCGGGGCAGCCGCCGTTCCAGACGGTGTCGTCGACGCAGCTCACCCCGTACCGCTACCTCGAGGGCCGCTGGCAGCCAGCCGAGCTTCCCCTGGGCGCCAGCCAGCCGGTCTGCCCGCTGCTGTCATCCACCGAGATCGCGGCCGCGTTCGGCCGGCAGGCCCAGGCCTCCGACCCGTTCTTCCAGATCTACGCGCAGGAGAGCGAGAGCGTGGGCGCCTCCGGCCGGCCGGCGCACGCGGTCTCCTGCGCCTGGCAGGCCGACCCGGACCGATACGGCCTGGGCAACCTCGACGTCGCCGTGCTGGAGCTCGGGGATGGCGAGGCCGCCCGCGCCGAGTTCGAGGCCCAGCGGGCGATACTCGGGGACGAGCGGTCGCTGTTCGGCTGCTACCAGGGCACCGCGCCGGTCCCGGTCGCCGGAGTGGGCGACGACGCGGCCCGCACGCCGGGCAGGCTCATCGCCCTGGCCGGTAAGAAGGTCGTCCACGTCGAGCTGTGCTCCGCGCCGCTGCCCGATCCGAACCGGCCCCTGCCGTCCACGCCGACGCCGCCGTCGACCGCCTCGGGAGTACCCGGCGACCCGGCCACCCTTATCCGCGTGGCCCACGCCGCCCTCGCCGCATAGCGGCTCACGCGGCGCGGCGCGGCCGGTTGACTAGTGCTGTGTGAAGACCCGCTGCACCCGTGGACCGACGCCGGTCAGCAGTTCGTGAGGAACGGTCCCCATCGCCTCGGCTGCCTGTTCGACAGGAAGCGAGAAGCCGGCGTACTGGCCGAAGACGAGGACGTCATTGCCGAGATGGGCGTCGGGATGTTCGGAGATGTCGATCGCCATGGAGTCCATCGACACTGTGCCCGCGATGTTGCATCGCCGGCCGTTGACCAGAACGAACCCAACATTGCTGAATGACCGAGGCACCGAGTCGTAATAGCCCGCCGGAATGAGGGCTATACGCCGTCCGGGCACCGTGGCGCGGTATCGACCGCCGTATCCGGCCCAGTCACCGGGCTCCATGTCGTGGATCTCGACGATCCGGCTCACCAGGCCGATCGCCGGCGTGAGGCTGACCATCGCCGCGGTCGCCGCCGACGGATGAATCCCGTACAGGCCGATACCGATGCGGACCATGTCGAGCCGCGCCTCGGGAAAGCGCACCGTGCCGGCCGTCGCCGCCGCGTGCCGCAGCACGTTACGGAAGCCGAGCTCGGAGGCCGCCGCCCACACCTTCTGGAACTTGTCGAGCTGCTCCTGGGTGAGCCCGTCGTCCTTGGGGTCGTCGGCGCATCCCAGGTGGGTCATCAGGCCTGTCAGACGCAGACCAGTTCCGCCGATCCGCTTCAGCGCGTCGATGGCCAGGTCCGGGTGAAGACCGGTGCGGTGCATCCCGGAGTCGACCTCCAGGTGCGCCTCGATGGGGCGGCCAAGGCGGCTCGCCGTGCCGACGACCGCGTCCAGAACCTCCTGGGAGTAGGCCAGCGGCGTCAGGCCGTGCCGCACCATCTTCTCGATCTCCTCGGGCAGTCCGAGGAAGACGAGGATGGGCAGCTGGACCCGGGCCCGACGCAGCGCGATCCCCTCATCGGTGGTCGCCACGCCCAACCAGTCGACACCCGTCTCGCGCAGGCAGTGCGCCAGGCTGACCGGATTGGTGCCGTAGGCGTCGGCCTTGACCACGCCCATGAGCCTGGTGTGCGAGCCGACCATCTGGCGGAAGGCCGCGACGTTGCTGCGCACCGCCGCGAGGTCCACGAACATGCGCGTCGGCGCCGTGTTCTCCACCARCCGGCGCCATGCCCCGGTGACGAGGGTCTCCCGCACGGCGCACACGAACGCGACGTCGTCCGGCGTGAGCTCGGAGGCGACGAACTCCCTCATCCGGTCCGTGTCGGCGAACAACCGCGCACGGKGGGCGCCGGCCTCGGTTCCGAGCCCGGCCGTCACGGCCTCATGCGTCCTGGTCCGCAGACCGCAGACGACGTCCACCCGCTCCGCGAGCAGGATGGATCCCACTCGGCGCAGCTCCTCCTCGGAGACCTCCTGGTCGAGAGGATCGGCCAGCAGGACGAAGAGACGGCCCGTCGCGCCCAGCAACGTTCGCGCGGTCCGGATCGCGCTGCTGAGCGCCAGCGGGTCGATGGTCGCCACGTCACCGACGACGGTGGCGCCGTCGGCGCGACGCCACATCTCCATCCGCGTCGACGTCGGCGTGTAGTCCGCGAACGCGTCCAGCAGCGAACGAGGCTCGGCACCCAGCAGCGTCGCGGCCGACATGGCGAGCCCGATGTCGCCGAGCACCTCGCGCGACGGCGTCGGCAGCACGAGATCGCGCGACAGCCCGTCGGGGAGGGTGGCCGTGACCAGCAGGCCCTGCCGGACATGCGTGGGCTGGGACAGCCTTGGCAGCTCGGGGGACTCGCCGGCCACGACGACCGGAACGCCGGCCGCCGCCTCGGCCCAGCCCCGCAGCTCGGCGTCGTCGGCGCCGACCAGCACCGACCCGCCGGCCGGCAGCTCCGTCGCCATGGAGAGCAGCTCGCGCGCGTAGGACTCACGGTCCCCGAAGTTCTGCGCGTGCCGCGTTCCCAGGTTGGTGAGAACGGCCATGTCCGGTCGCACCATCCGCCGGAGGCGTTCCATCTCACCGGTGCGGGTGGCGGCGGCCTCGAAGACGGCGATCTCGGCATCCGGCGGACAGTCGAGCACCGAGAGCGCCACGCCGAGCTGGCTGTTGTAGCTGCCCGAGCTGCCATAGACGTGCCGTGTCGCGCCCATGGCGTGAACCAGGGCATCCTTGGTCACCGTCTTGCCGTTGCTTCCGATGATCGCCACCACTGTCGCGGTCAGCCGGGAGCGCCACCAGGCCGCCAGCCGCTGCAGCGCGGCGAGCGGATCCGGCACCGCGATCAGCGGACCGGACGCGGAGCCGGGAAGACCGAACCCAGCGGAGACGACCGCGGCGACCGCGCCGTTGTCCAGCGCTCTCGACACGAACTGGTGCCCGTCCAAACGACCCCGCAGGGCGAAGAACACGCTGTCCGACTGAAGCCGCTCGGAATGGATCGCCACGCTGTTGATGGACAGGTCGTCGTCATCGCCGGTGGCGAGCAGCTCACCTTCGACGATCGAGACCAGCATTCCCAACGGAATCCGATCCATTCGCCCTCCTTCACCCTCTGCCGCAAGACTAGAGCGCGTCTCCGAAGGTGGCGACCCAGCCTCCGCGACGAGGCAGCGGGCAGCAAGGACCAACCACGGGTGGTAGTCGCCTACCGGCAACCGGTGAGGAGAGCGGCCCCTCGACCACGGCGGTCGGTAGCGGGGCGACAGCCGCCACGACGGATGGCGGCCATGGTTCAGCGCAACGCGCCCAGAAAACGATCCATCCGTTCCAGCGCTTCCTCGATCAGCGGCAGGGCGGTCGCATAGCAACAACGGACATGCCCCTCTCCTGAGGGGCCGAAGACATGGCCGGGCACGACGGCCACCCGCTGCTCAACCAGCAACCGCTCCGCGAACTCGTCGGAGCTCAGTCCCGTCGACGCCACCGACGGGAAAGCGTAAAAGGCACCGTGCGGTTCCTCGCAGCTCAGTCCGAGATCATTCAGGCCCTTCACGAAGAACCGTCGGCGGCGGTCGTAGTCGACCACCATCTCGGTCACCTCTTCACGGCCGCCGCGCAGTGCCTCGAGAGCCRCCAGCTGCGACACGTGCGGGGCGCACAGCATCGTGTACTGGTGGATGCGGCCCGCGAGCTCGACGATCTCGCCCGGCGCGCAGAGGTAGCCGACGCGCCACCCGGTCATGGCGTAGGCCTTCGAGAAGCCGCCCAGCAGGACGGTGCGCTCACGCGCGCCCGGCAGGCTGGGGACGCTGACATGGGGGACGCCGTAGACCAGCTGCTCGTAGATCTCGTCCGAGATGATGTAGAGATCGTGGCACACCGCGAGCTCGACCAGAGCGGTCAGCGAGTCGATGGTCTGAACCGCGCCCGTCGGATTGGCCGGGGACGCGACGAGGATCGCCTTCGTCCGCTCCGTCACGGCCGCCTCGATCGCGCGCACGTCGATCTGGAAGCCGGCGTCGCCGGACGRCACCAGCACCGGCACGCCCCCGGCGAACGAGACGCACGGGCCGTACGCGACGTAGCAGGGCTCCGGGATGATGACCTCGTCGCCGGCGTCCAGCAGCGCGCGCAGCGCGATGTCGAGGCCCTGCGAGACCCCGGAGGTGATGAGGCACTCCCCGTCGGGCTGGTAGCTCGCGCCGCACCGCCTCTCGAGGTCGAGGCAGACAGCCTCGCGCAGCTCGAGGAGACCAGCGTTCGACGTGTAGTTCGTGTAGCCGTGCTCGAATGCGTAGATGGCCGCTTCGCGAACATTCCACGGGGTCGTGAAGTCGGGTTCGCCGACGCCGAGCGAGATCACCGAGTCCATGTTGGCCGCGATGTCGAAGAATCGACGGATGCCCGACGGCGGGCAGGCCGCGACGATCGAGTTCAGCGGTTTCATGGAATGACCGGGAGGCGACGGTCGGGCTCGGGGTCGAGGAAGAGCTCGCCGTCGTCCTTGTACGTCTTCAGCACGAAGTGAGTCGACGTCKATCTCACTCGTTCGATCGTCRCGAGCTTCTGCGCGACGAAGTCCGCCACCGTACGCATCGTGTTTCCCGACACGATGCACCGCAGGTCCTGGGTGCCGGAGATCAAATACACTGCCCGCACGGCGGGGAACCGCGATATCCTGGCCGCGACGTCGTCAAAGCCCACACCCCGCGCCGGGGCGACGGACACATCGATCAGAGCCGTGACCGTATCCGTGCCCTCAAGCTCCCGCAGCTTGTCATGGTCGATGACCGTCTTGTAGCGACGGATCACGCCACTCTGCTCCCACGACGCGATCTGGGCACGAATTTGTTCGACCGGCAGACCCGTGAGATCGCTTATCCGCTCGGGAGTTGCCTGCGCGTCGGACCGCAGAATCTCCAGCACTTCCAGCACCGGACCAGCGTACTCCGGGCCCCCACGACGGCGGCCCGCGCGCGTGGCGGCCCGCCAGGGAGCACGGACGACCTCGCACGCGGCCCGACATCCCATGGGCTCGGACGTCCGGCCACGCGACATCGCCCCAGCGCCCAGCAAGCGCAACCCGGCCACAGCAGGTGACGGCGCATCGGCGCAGCGCCAACCCGGCCACGTGGTCAGCCCGGTCCCGGCCCGACCACCGTCATATGCCTGTGCCCGGAACCACGCGGGGAGGGCGCCCAGCGCCCGACACGGGGCGAGCGCGTCCAGCGCCTCGCCCCCCACGGAAGCGGATCGTGCGGCAGGTGCGTAGGATTGGACGGTGATCATCAGGGTTTCCGGGGACGGTCCGCACGACGAGGTCATCCTCACACCGCTCGAGGCGGCCTTCACCGAGACCGCCTGCGCGGAGCTCGCGGGCGCCGAGACCTTCAGCCGCGGGGTCGGGCTCGCGCTCCTCGGCAGGGTCGCCGCCCTGAGGATCCGGCCGAGCGACGCCTCCGGAACCGTCGATGACAGCCGCGAGTTCACCGTCAAGCTGTCGGTGGGCGAGGACGGGCCGCACCAGGACTGCGACTGCGAGCTCGCGTCCGCGACGGAGCTGTGCCAGCACGGTGTCGCGGTCGCGCTGGCCGCGACCGGCCTGATCCAGGCCGACGACGACGAGGACGACCAGGACGACTACGTGCGCGCCGCCGTCGGCGTGTTCCTGGAGAGCCTGCCCAAGGCGGACTTCGTCGATCTGGTGCTCAGCCTCGCCGACGACAACGAGGATCTCGCGGACACCCTCTGGGACGAGACCGTCCGCTGGTACCACGACCGAGCCACCAGCGAGGCCGCCGACTAGCGGCGGGAAAGGCCGCTTCGCGGCCTTCCCGCCAACGGCTCTACTCGACCGTGACCGACTTGGCCAGGTTGCGGGGCTGGTCGACGTCGAGGCCGCGAGCGAGCGCCAGCTCGCAGGCGAAGACCTGCAGCGGGATCGTCGTCACCAGGGGGGCGAACAGCGACGGCGTCGCCGGCACCCGGATCAGGTGGTCGGCGAACGGCTCGACCTGGTGGTCGCCCTCCTCGGCGATCACGATCATGCGGGCACCGCGGGCGCGGACCTCCTGGATGTTCGAGACGATCTTGTCGTGCAGCACGGCCCGCCCCCGCGGCGACGGCACCACCACGACCACGGGCACGCCCTGCTCGACCAGGGCGATCGGCCCGTGCTTGAGCTCCCCGGCCGGGAAGCCCTCCGCGTGCATGTAGGCGAGCTCCTTCAGCTTGAGCGCGCCTTCCAGTGCCACCGGGTAACCCACGTGCCGGCCCAGGAAGAGCACCGCCTTCGCGCCGGCCAGGCTGCGCGCGAGCTCGCGCACCGGGCCGACGGTGCTGAGCGTGCGGGCGACCAGGTCGGGCATCTTCTGCAGCTTCTCGACATAGGCGCCGACCTCGTCGCCGTAGAGCACGCCGCGGGCCTGCGCGAGGAAGAGCCCGACGAGCAGGCAGGCGGCGACCTGGCCGAGGAACGTCTTCGTCGCCGCGACACCGACCTCGGGGCCGCAGCGGGTGTAGAGCACCGCGTCGGACTCGCGCGGGATGGTCGACCCGTTGGTGTTGCAGATCGCCAGGACCCGGGCCTTCTGCTCGCGGGCGTGCTTGACGGCCATCAGGGTGTCGAGCGTCTCGCCGCTCTGRCTGATCGCCACCACGAGCGTCGAACGGTCCAGCACCGGGTCGCGGTAGCGGAACTCCGAGGCCATCTCGACCTCGCAGGGCAGCCTGGTCCAGTGCTCGATCGCGTACTTGGCGATCAGCCCGGCGTGGTAGGCGGTGCCGCAGGCGACGATGAACACCTTGTCGATGTCGCGGAAGTCCTCGCCGGACAGCCGCTCCTCGTCAAGGACGATCGAGCCCTCCGCGGACAGCCGGCCGCGCAGGGTGTCGGCGAGCACCGCGGGCTGCTCGCTGATCTCCTTGAGCATGAAGTACGGGAAGCCGCCCTTCTCGGCGGCGCTCGCGTCCCAGTCGACGTGGTACGGGCGGCCCTCGACCGGCTCGCCGCTGAAGTCGATGATGCTCACGCCGTCGCGGCGGGCCTCGACGATCTGGTCCTGCCCGATCTCCAGCGCCGAGCGGGTGTGCGCGATGAAGGCGGAGACGTCACTGGCGAGGAACGTCTCGCCCTGGCCGAGCCCGATCACCAGCGGGCTGTTGCGCCGGGCGCCGATGACCACGTCCGGGAAGTCGCGGTGCAGCACCACCAGGGTGAACGCGCCGGCCAGCCGCTGGCAGACCCGGCGCACCGCCTCGGTGAGCGGGTGGCGCCCGCCCTCGGCGCCCTCGGCCGCCGCGACGGCGTTCGTCTCGCCCGTGCCAGGCCGGCCGAGCTCGGCCTCCAGCAGGTGCGCGACGACCTCGGTGTCGGTCTCGCTGACCAGCTCGTGCCCGGCGGCGAACAGCTCGGCGCGCAGCGCGGTGAAGTTCTCGATGATGCCGTTGTGGATGACGCCGATGGCCCCGGTGCAGTCGGTGTGCGGGTGGGCGTTCACGTCCGTCGGGCCGCCGTGCGTCGCCCACCGGGTGTGGCCCATGCCGGTCGTGCCGGCCATGCTGTCGCCGACGACGGCGCCCTCGTCGCTCTCGGCGAGCGCCTTCTCGAGGTTGGCCAGCTTCCCGGCGCGGCGGACGACCCGCAGCGCGCCCGCGCCGACCACGGCGATTCCCGCCGAGTCGTACCCTCGGTACTCGAGCCGGCGCAGTCCACCGAGGGCGACCTCGAGAGCGGACTGCTCCCCCACGTAGCCGATGATCCCGCACATGCGGCTCAGCGTACGCAGCCTGGCCGCCGCCGCGCCGACGGACCCGCGAGTCCGCGAGCGGTTGCGCGAACAGTCCGGACCAGAAGCGGCGAAGACCCCACCGTCCCCGTGACTCTTCTTACGGTTCGCGCGCCCCCGCGCCCGCCTGGGAAGGGATCGCGAGCTCCCGTTCGACGGCTTCGGCCAGATGGGTGGCGATCGCGCGGGCCTGGGCGTCGGTGGGCGCCTCGACCATCACCCGCACCAGCGGCTCGGTGCCGGAAGGGCGAAGCAGCACCCGGCCCTCGTCGCCCAGTTCCGCCTCGGCGCCGCGGACCGCGGCGGCGAGGCCGGGGGACGTCGACGCGCGCGCCCGGTCCACCCCGCGGACGTTGACCAGGACCTGCGGCAGGCGGGTCATCGCCTTGGCCAGCTCGCCCAGCGGCTGGCCGGTCTCGCGCATCCGCCCGAGCAGGGCGAGCGCGGTGAGCAGGCCGTCGCCGGTGGTGGCGTGGCGCAGGAACACCACGTGGCCGCTCTGCTCGCCTCCCAGCGCGATGCCCTGGCGGCGCATCTCGGCGAGGACGTACCGGTCGCCGACCGGGGTGGCGAGCACCTCGATCCCGGCCTCCCGCATGGCGTGGTGGAAGCCCAGGTTGGACATGACGGTCACGACCACCCGCCGGTCGGCCAGCTCGCCGCGCTCGGCCAGCGCCAGCGCGCACACGGCCATGATCTGGTCCCCGTCGACGACCTCGCCCACGGCGTCGACGGYCAGGCAGCGGTCCGCGTCGCCGTCGTGCGCGATGCCGACGTCCGCGCCGTGTTCCAGCACGGCGGCCCGCAGGCTCTCGAGGTGCGTGGCGCCCGAGCCGTCGTTGATCCGCTCGCCGTCGCCGTCGGCGTGCAGCGTGATGACGTCGGCGCCGGCGGCCCGCAGCACCCGCGGCGCGAGCGCCGACGCGGCCCCCTGCGCGCAGTCGACGACGACCCGCAGGCCGTCGAGCCGGACGGGCAGGGTGGACAGCAGGTGCTCGACGTAGCCGTCGATGACCTTGGCGATGTAGCCGGGCTCGTCGCGGACGCGCCCGACGGCGGCGCCGGTCGGGCGCCGCGCCGGCGGGGCCGCGAGCCGAGCCTCGATGGCGTCCTCGACCTCGTCGGGCAGCTTGTGCCCTTCCGCGGCGAACAGCTTGATCCCGTTGTCGGGCATCGGGTTGTGGCTGGCCGAGAGCATCACGCCGAGGTCCGCGCCGGTCGCGGCGACGACGTGCGCGACCGCGGGCGTCGGCACCACGCCGACGCGGACGACGTCCGCGCCCCTGGACGCGAGCCCGGCGACGACCGCCGCCTCCAGGAACTCGCCCGACGGCCGGGTGTCACGCCCGACCACCACCACGGGCCGGGCCGCGTCCGGCGCCCGGTGTTCCGTGAGTACCTCGACCGCTGACTCCGCCAGCCGCAGGGCCAGCTCCGCGGTCAGGTCCACGTTGGCCACGCCACGAACGCCATCGGTACCGAACAGCCGCCCCATGGGGGTCCCCCAAAACCAGTCGCACATCGCCGAGCACCATCAAGCCGAGCACACCGAGCACCTTCAAGGGCGCCAGCGGCGCGCGGGCCGCCGCGTCTGTGGCAGCGTCCGCGCCGCTCGCCGGCACGTCCCCGAAGCCCGGGCCGCCCCTCGGCCCCCGGCGTCACGGACCACTCCGGAACCGTGGGTGGAACCAGGCTCGCCACATCTTCGCCGACCTGGCTCCCGCTTCCTACCGAGCCCCGCCACGAGTCGTGTCGCGAGTCGTGTCGCGCGCGCGGACCCGGTCGCGGGCATGACAAAACCGCCCGTCACTCGACGGGCGGTTTTGCTGTGCCTGTAAGCCGTACCGCCTGCGTCCTGGCAGATCCGCGCCCTGCCCGTCGTCGAGCGAGGCCCGACGGGATCCGGGCGCCCCGTCGATCCCGGTCCCGGGACCGACGGGAACGAACCCTCGGAGCGAATGCCCGGCAGGCGATACGACCACAAGTCCGCCGAGGCGCCTCTCAGCGCGACGAACAGGCGGAGATTAGCGCTTGCTGTACTGCGGGGCCTTGCGGGCCTTCTTGAGGCCGTACTTCTTGCGCTCCTTGACCCGGGCGTCGCGGGAGAGGAAACCGGCCTTCTTCAGCGTCGGCCTGGAGTCGTCCTCGACGAGGAGGAGCGCCCGAGCGACGGCGAGCCGCAGCGCGCCGGCCTGGCCGGAGATGCCACCACCGTGCAGCAGGGCGACGACKTCGTACGTCTCGGCCCGGTCGAGAGCCTTCAGCGGCTCGTTGACCAGCTGCTGGTGCACCTTGTTCGGGAAGTAGTTCTCGAGGGTGCGCCCGTTGAGGGACCATTTCCCCGTGCCTGGCAGCAGGCGCACGCGGACAACGGCCTCCTTGCGGCGGCCGGTCGCCCGCGGGTTGCCCTGGACATCAGTCACGACAGCCACGTCGCGTTCCTTCCTTACKATTGGTGGTCGCGCGAGGCGCGACATCGGGGGTCCGGGGTTCCGGGGACCCGCGCCAGCGGATCTCCGGGAGAGATGCTCCCCCGGGCAGACATTGCGGCCCCCCGCGAAACTGACCGCGAGCGTTCCCCCACAGATCAGCTTCGCTGATCAGCGAGGACCCCTTCGGCGAACAGGGCAGGCCGGCTCGGTCCGCGGTTACTGCGCGACCTGGATGATTTCGAACGGCTGCGGCTGCTGTGCCTGGTGCGGATGCGTCGGACCCGCGTAGACCTTCAGCTTGCGGATCTGGGCGTGACCGAGCTTGTTCTTCGGGAGCATGCCCCTGATGGCCTTCTCGACCAACAGCTGCGGTCGGKTGTCGAGGAGCTCGCCGTAGCTGGTGCTGCGCAGACCGCCCGGGTAGCCCGAGTGGCGGTAGTACTGCGACTGCTCCCGCTTCGCCCCCGACAGCGCCACCTTRCCGGCGTTGATGATGATCACGAAGTCGCCGGTGTCAAGGTGTGGGGCGTAGTACGCCTTGTGCTTGCCACGCAGTAGCTGGGCAGCCTGGCTCRCCAGCTTGCCGAGGACGACGTCGCTGGCGTCAATGACATGCCACGCACGCTGGACATCCGCGGGCTTGGGCTGGTACGTGCGCACAGATCTGCCTTCTTGGTCGGGACGACACTCGCGATATCCACCCGGGTCCGACCCAACTGGATCTGCCGCCCCCGGCGGCGAGCGCGTCGAGAATATGAGGAACAGACACGTGGGCAGTCGTGTAGGGACAGTCATGTCACGTGTCGCAGTCCTTGAGGTTACCAGGCTTCGGACATCTCCCGTCGGCGGCGTCCCCGCGCCGCCCGTTCCGACGCCGTTCCGGCACTCGCTCCAGGGCTCGATGGCCGGCCCGGGCGATCGCCGGACATATCCGGCAGCGGAACCAACGTCTGGATGATCAGAATCGTCAGCTACCGTCAGTCGAATGAGCGGCACGGATCCAAGGCCGGACGCCGATCGGTACGACAGCGCGAGACCTGTCGGTCACGGCGGCGGGACCTACGACGCAGGGGCCTGGGCAGACCGGAACCCGATGGGCGGGCGGGCCCCGCGCGGCGGCCCGGAATCGCGGGACGCCCCGCGAGACCGGTGGACGTCGGCTCAGGGCCACCAGGCTCCGCCTGGCGGCTGGACGCCCGGCGATGACCCGTTGTTCGGCCGGATGCCCTCAGGACCGGCCACGGGCGGCCTGCCCAGGCCGCCCGGCCCGCCCGGCCGATTCGGCGGCGGCGAGTTCCCCGACGGGGACCATGCCAGCCCGGACGGACCGCGCGAAGCCGGCCCTGGCTTCGCCCGTGCCTGGCACAAACGCGGCGGCCTCCGCCGAGGCGGCGAGGACCAGGACAACCAGGCGAGCCTCGACGAGGGGTTCGCTGACGACGGACTCGACGACGGCTTCGACGACGACGGCTTCGATGACGGCTTCGATGACGACGGCTTCGGTGAGGCACCGTTCGCCGACGAGACGATCAACAGCGAGGCGGCATCGCGCGGGCCCGGCTTCGACGAAAGCCCCGACGAGGGTGAAGAGCCGGACGACGGCGAAGAGCCGTATGTCCGGGTGGGCGGCGGGAGTTTCGGTGCCGGTCCCCGGACCGGCACCGGGACCGGCGGCCGGTTCGGCGCCCGTGGCGCGCGTTTCGCGGCGCGGCGCTCGCCGGACGGCCCGCCCGACGAGGACTCCTATGACGACGAGGGGGAGCCGCTCGCCGACCGGACCGGCGGGAAGCCGCGACGGAAGTGGCAGCTGCTGTTCGTCGCGATCGCGGTCCTGGCGGTGGCCGGCGTGACGTACCGGACGATGACGGGCTCCCAGAGCGGCGGTGACACCCCGGCGGCCCCGGTACCCACGGTCAAGGCGGTTCCCGCCGACTTCCTGAACTCCGCCGCGACGGATGCCGACCCCGTCACCGAGAACGAGTTCTTCCGGGACGCCACGGTCACAGCTGGAAGCCATACCTACACCAGGATCGCCCGCAAGCTCGACACCGGCTGTCCCGACCTCACCGGCCAGCTCGGGAGCGCGCTCGACCACCCGGCCGCGCCGATGCCAGCCGCGGCCCCGACGCCCGGACCCACCTCCGTGGCCGCCGCGGCGGCACCCGCCTCGTCGGCCGGGCCGGCGTCGGTCGCGCCGCCCTCGGCGGCGCCCACGATCACGGGTCCAGCCTGCCGCCAGGAGGTCCGGGCGCTCTACCTCGGTGAGCCCGACAAGAACGGGCGGCGGCTGCTCGCCGGCGTGAGCGTCCTTGTCGTCGACAACGCCGACACCGCGAGGCAGACCGCCCAGATGCTCGAGACGCGCCAGGGTGGGGTGAGCCCGCTGCCGCTGCCCGAAGGGGCGCTGCCCGGCGCGAAGATCACCGGGCCGAACGGTGACAACGAGCTGCGGGCGGCGTTCGGGGACGGCCACTACGCGATCATGGTTCAGCTCGCCTACTCCGACGGGAGCGCTGGCGCGAAGAACGACAAGCAGCCCTCCGACGGCGCCACAGACCTGCACGCGCTGGCGAAGCAGCCGCTCGACGAGCGGATGCTGCTCGGCCGCGGCTACCGAGGCTGACCCCTCCTCTGCACCCGCGCCCTCGGTACCCGCGCCCTCTGCACCCGCGCCCTCTGCACCCGCGCCCTCGGGCCCCGAGCCTCAGCCAGACAGGGTCGGCGAGACGCGGACCGCGCGGGTGGCCTCGGCGCGGGCCGCCAGCGCGGAGTCGGGTGGGTAGCGCACCTCGACGAGCGTGAGCCCGTGCGCGGGCAGGACGGTGACACCCGGGTCGCGCACGGCCCTGGCCAGCATGTGGGACACCCAGCCGGGCGGGCGCCGCCCCTCACCGACGGCGACCAGGGCACCGACCAGGGCCCGGACCATCGAGTGGCAGAACGCGTCCGCCTCGACGTCAGCGGTCACGACCCCGTCCGCTGCGCGGCGCACGTCCAGGCGCAGCAGGGTCCGGATGGTCGTCGCCCCCTCCCGGCGGCGGCAGAACGCGGCGAAGTCGTGCTCACCGAGCAGCACCAGGGCGGCCCGCCGCATCCCATCGGCATCCAGCGGGCGCGGCCAGGCCAGCGTGTCGTGTCGGCGGAGCGGATCGGCCCCGTAGGACGCATCGCTGATCCGGTAGGCATACCGCCTGGACAGGGCCGAGAACCGGGCGTCGAACCCGCGTGGCGCCGGCGCGAGACCCGTGATCCGGACCGCGCGGTCGAGCACTCCGTTGAGCCGGCGGGCAAGCCCGCCGAGCGGGACCTCCGCGGGGATGTCGACGTGCGCCACCTGCCCGATGGCGTGCACCCCGGCGTCCGTCCGACCCGCGACGGTGAGCCGTACCGCGGGCAGCCGGGCCACCCGCATCAGGGCGTCCTCCACCTCGCCCTGGACGGTCCGTYGCCCCGGCTGACGTGCCCACCCGGCGAAGAGCGTCCCGTCGTAGGCGATGTCAATCCGCAGGCGCTGGAGGCCGTCCGCGCTGAGGCTCGTCAAGGCGGCTCGTATCTCCTTGCTTCCCGCGCTTCCCGCACTTCCCGCGGCTGTCCGAACGATCCGCGTATCCATCGGCGCGCAGGACTCTGTGAGCTTGGTGCCTGTGGGCTTGATGCCTGCATTGATCACAGACAGCTCGCCGGGACCTGGGAAGTGCTCATGGTCGCACCTTCGGCCGCTCGTTGTCAGCCGGGGTCGCGCCCGCCAGCACCACCTACCTGGGTGCCCACCCAGGTAGGCCCACGCACGTCAGCGGGTACCGACGCCGGGCGGGCGCAAACGGCGAGAGCCCGCCTCCCTCGCGGGTGACGGGCTCCCAGAGCCGTCAGGCTGGCCCAGCCGGGCCGTCTCGGCCGGCCCCCGCCCGCCCACAAGAGCTGGGCGGGCAGGCCGGCCGAGACGGCGCTCGCGCTCAGGCGTCCTTGGCGTCGCCCTCGGTCGTTTCCTCGGTCGTCTCCGTGGTGGCGGGAGCCTCGGTCGCCTCGGACTCGGTGGCTGTGGCCTCCGCGGCCTTGGCCTCCTCGGCCTCGACCGCGACGGCCGCCGCGGTCGGCGACTCCTTCGCCAGGTCGGCCGCGGCCTCGGCGGTCGCGCCTGTCGGGGCCTTGCGGCCGGCGAACTGGGTGCCGCGGGCGCGCTCGGCCTCGGCGACGGCCGACTGACCGACGGTCAGCGCCTCAACCAGCTCGATGCGGGCCAGCTGGGCGTTATCACCCTTGCGGAAACCGACCTTGGTGATGCGGGTGTAGCCACCGTTGCGGTTCTCGTAGCGCGGGCCGATCTCGGTGAACAGCTCGTGCACGACCGACTTGTTCCCGATGACGCGCATCACCTGCCGGCGAGCGTGCAGGTCACCGCGCTTCGCGAAGGTGATCAGGTGCTCGGCGTACGGGCGCAGCCGCTTCGCCTTCGTCTCGGTCGTGGTGATCGCACCGTGCTCGAACAGCGCGGTAGCGAGGTTCGCGAGCATGTGCCGCTGGTGCGCCGGGCTACCACCGAGCCGAGCGCCCTTTGTCGGAGCAGGCATCGAGTTCCCTCGTTCCTTTCACGGTGCTGAGCACCTATCGAGGCGACCTCCCGACGCGCGAAAAAAGCATGATCACGCATCGTTCAGCCACGACCGGGACGGACATTCCACGGCCACCAGCCGTCCTTCGACGAGCCGGCGCATTGGCCCACTTGAGGCAATCTCRCCGCGTCAAGCGGACCAGGTCGGACGGCGTCCCGGTGCCCCGGTCAGCTCCGGAACACCACCCGACGTGGATCCCTGCGAACAGGTCTTACTGGTGAAGCTGTGCCCGAACCATCAGTACTGCTCGGTCTCGACGTACTCGGTGCCGTCCTCGTCCTGGCCCGCGGAGAACGGCGGGTTGTACGTGTCGGTGCCGTAGGTGTCGACGGCCTGCCGCGGGTCGAACCCGGGCGGKGAGTCCTTCAGCTGCAGGCCCATGGCCCCCAGCTTGGTCTTCACCTCGTCGATCGACTTCTGACCGAAGTTGCGGATGTCGAGCAGGTCCGCCTCGCTGCGCGAGACCAGCTCGCCGATCGTGTGGATGCCTTCACGCTTGAGGCAGTTGTAGGAGCGGACGGTCAGGTCCATCTCCTCGATCGGCAGGGCGAGGTCCGCGGCCAGCTGCGCGTCCTGCGCGGACGGGCCGATGTCGACGCCCTCCGCCTCGGCGTTGAGCTCCTGGGCCAGCCCGAACAGGCCGACCAGGGTCTTGCCGGCGCTCGCCATGGCGTCCCGCGGGGAGATCGACGGCTTGCTCTCGACGTCGACGATCAGCTTGTCGAAGTCGGTCCGCTGCTCGACACGGGTCGCCTCGACCTTGTAGGTGACCTTGAGCACCGGCGAGTAGATCGAGTCGATCGGGATACGGCCGATCTCCTGGCCGGGCTGCTTGTTCTGCGCGGCGCTGACATAGCCGCGGCCGCGCTCGACGGTCAGCTCGATCTCGAGCTTGCCCTTGTCGTTGATGGTCGCCAGGTGGAGGTCGGGGTTGTGCACCTCGACACCCGCCGGCGGCGCGATGTCCGCCGCGGTGACCTCGCCGGGGCCCTGCTTGCGCAGGTACATCACCGTCGGCTCGTCGTTGTCCGAGCTGACGACCAGTTCCTTGAGGTTCAGGATCAGGTCGGTGACGTCTTCCTTGACACCGGGAACCGTCGAGAACTCGTGCAGGACACCGTCGATCCGGATGCTCGTCACCGCCGCGCCCGGAATGGACGACAGCAGGGTGCGACGCAGCGAGTTGCCGAGGGTGTAGCCGAAGCCCGGCTCCAGCGGCTCGATCACGAACCGGGACCGGAACTCGGCGATCGGCTCCTCAGCCAGAGTGGGACGCTGAGCGATAAGCATGTGTTACTTCCTTCCAACCACGACGCCCGCCATATGACGCCGTGCAAGTGCCTCCCCCGGTGCCGATCAGGGCTCCGGGAGGGGTAGCGGCAGGGTACGGCCTCTGTCCGCCCGCCCTACCGTCTCGCGCGCCGCGGCCAGGCCACGACGCGCCGTCTTCCATTGTGCTCCCGTCCCGGCCCACCAACCGGCCCGACCCGGGACACAGCCATGGCCGCCGGGTCTCCCCGACGGCCTATGACCACTCAACCAAGATCCACCCAACGACCGCCAGCCACCAGGTTCCCCCGCCCCCGGCAGCCACTGCCAACGCGACCAAGCTCCCAACCCCGACCAGCCCTGATCCCTGACAGGAACCCGGAACCACGCCCAGGGAGGGCGCTCAGCGCCCGAGCGCGAAGCGGCGACCCGGCGCTCCGCGCCGGTTGAGCCGCGCGCCTACTTGGAGTAGAGCTCGACGATCAGCTGCTCCTGGACCTGGGTGTCGATGGCGGCCCGAGCCGGCAGCGAGTGGATCAGGATCCGCATCTGGCTGGAGATCACCTCGAGCCAGCCGGGGACGGTCCGCTGACCGGCGGTCTCCCGCGCGATGATGAACGGGGTGAGCTCCCGCGCCTTCGGCGCGATCTCGACGATGTCGCTCTCGCTGACCCGGTAGCTGGGGATGTCCACCTTGTGGCCGTTCACCTGCACGTGCCCGTGCCGCACGGCCTGGCGGGCGGCGTCCCGGGACGGGGCGAAGCCCGCGCGGTAGATCACGTTGTCCAGCCGCGACTCGAGGATCTTCAGCAGCTCGTCACCGGTCTTGCCGGTGCGGCGGTTCGCCTCGTCGTAGTAGCCGCGGAACTGCTTCTCCAGGATGCCGTAGATCCGGGCGCACTTCTGCTTCTCGCGCTTCTGGAGCAGGTACTCGGAGTCCTTGGTGCGCCCACGACCGTGCTCACCCGGYGGGTAGGGCCGGATCTCGATCGGGCACTTCGGCGACTCGCACTTGCTGYCCTTGAGGAACAGCTTGGTCTTCTCGCGACGGCAACGCTTGCAGTCCGGGCCGACGTAACGGGCCATTCGTCCTTCTTCTCTCTAGTCTCGTCCGGCTCGGACTGGTCAGACCCGGCGCCGCTTCGGCGGGCGGCAGCCGTTGTGCGGAGTGGGGGTGACGTCCTGGATCGTGCCGACCTCGAGGCCCGCCGCCTGGAGGGACCGGATCGCGGTCTCCCGGCCGGAGCCTGGGCCCTTCACGAACACGTCCACCTTGCGCATGCCGTGCTCCTGCGCCTTGCGGGCCGCGTTCTCGGCGGCCATCTGCGCGGCGTACGGCGTCGACTTACGGGAGCCCTTGAAGCCCACGTGACCGGCCGAGGCCCAGGAGATCACGTTCCCGGACGGGTCCGTGATCGAGACGATGGTGTTGTTGAACGTGCTCTTGATGTGGGCATGCCCGTGAGCGACGTTCTTCTTTTCCTTGCGGCGCACCTTCTTGACGCCGGCGCCGCCGGCGCGAGTCTTGGGAGGCATGTGCTGTTTTGGTCTCCGTCTGCGAGGTCGTCGGTCGGCCCGGATGAGCGCCGCCCTGGCCCGGCCAGGGCCCTGAGGTGTGCCCGGGAGTGAGAACGAGCCGCCGCTGCGCCGACCAGAGGCCAGCGAGAAGGCGGCCCGCCCCAGCCTGGGGCGGCGCGACCGGTGACTACTTCTTGCCGGGCTTCTTCTTGCCGGCGATGGCGCGGCGCGGACCCTTGCGGGTGCGGGCGTTGGTGTGCGTCCGCTGGCCGTGCACGGGGAGGTTACGCCGGTGCCGGAGACCCTGGTAGCAGCCGATCTCCATCTTGCGCCGGATGTCCTGCTTGATCTCTCGCTGCAGGTCGCCCTCGACGCGGTAGTTCGCGTCGATCCACTCGCGCAGCTTGACGACCTCGTCGTCGGTCAGGTCGCGGACCCGGGTGTCCGGGTTGACCCCGGTCGCCGCCAGGGTGTCCCTCGAGCGGGTGCGCCCGATCCCGAAGATGTAGGTCAGGCCGATCTCGACCCGCTTCTCGCGGGGCAGGTCAACGCCCGAAAGGCGTGCCATGAAGGTGGTTCCTTCCTGCTTCGGAGGTATCTGGGCGTCGCCTCCCCCATCGGCTCTGTGACCGACGAGGCCCCGGCCTCCGACCGGGGGTTGCGACACGGGCTGCCGACCGCGCGTTCCGCGCGAACGGCCCCACCGCGCCCTGACGACGCTTCTACCGATGAGCCTTCTCAGAAGGCCTCACCAAAGGCAAGGACGAGTTTACTCCCCGCCCGAACAGCTCTCTCGCACCGTGCCACGCAGGCTCCGGTCATCCACCCAGCGGACGGGCGTGACTCAGCCCTGCCGCTGCTTGTGGCGAAGATTGTCGCAGATGACCATCACGCGCCCGTGACGACGAATGACCTTGCACTTGTCACAGATCTTCTTGACACTCGGCTTGACCTTCACGGCTGCCGCTACCTCCCGCGCGCAGCCGTAAGCCGCGCTTGAGTGAACTTGTACAGATCGAACAAACACCCTGGAGCCAAGCGAAGCTCGACGCAGGGGTCCGCCCCCGGAAACACCATCGGTGGGCAGTCCCATAGGGGCCAACCAGAGGCTGGCGAACAGGGCCGCCCCGCCCGGCTACCCTATGAATCTACACGGGCCTGCCGGACGACCCTCGGCCGAGCGAAGCTCGGCATCGGGGGTCCGGGGGTCGTCCCCCGGAGCAAGATCAGTGGCTGGTCCCCCTGGGAGCCAACCGAAGGTTGGCGAACAGGGATACCCAACCAGCTACTTGTAGCGGTAGACGATGCGTCCGCGGGACAGGTCGTAGGGCGACAGCTCGACCACCACCCGGTCCTCCGGAAGAATCCGGATGTAGTGCTGGCGCATCTTGCCGCTGATATGGGCGAGAACGCGGTGCCCGTTCTGGAGCTCCACCCTGAACATCGCGTTCGGAAGCGGCTCCACCACACGGCCCTCGATCTCGATGGCCCCGTCCTTCTTCGGCATGTCCTCCACTGTCCTGACGTCTGCGACCAACGGGGATCCGGGGAGTCCCCCGGACCAATGTCCCGGGCCCTCGAGGAAGCCGGCCTGGGGCCAGCGACCATGACGGGCGCCTCGGCGGTTCCCGCGACCACGCCCGATCAGGAACGCCCAGCACCACCAGCCGACGGCGACTGGGCGATCGGAGATCCGCCCGTCACGGTCGCGGTACGCGATCCGCACTGACGACCACCCGCACCACGGTCACCCGGAGGGCGACCATACACGCGGACGATCAGGCAAACCTGCGCCACGGCACAACAGATCGGTGGACGCGAGAGACCACCGCCTTGAAAGTCTACGCGCCGCCTCCGTCAAGGGCTAATCCAGCCCGCACGCGGCGGCCCACCCGAGGCCCACCCGGCCGCTGGCGGGAGCCGTCAGGGACCACGTGTCCCCGGCCGTGGCCCGACGGGTCAGGTGGCGGCCTGGGCCGGTTGGCCGCAGGAGACTCCGAGGGCCGCGAGCTTGGCGGCGCCGCCGTCGTGGGCGGTCAGGACCCAGGGGCCACGCGGCGTGATGGCGACGGTGTGCTCGGTGTGCGCGGCCAGGGAACCGTCGACGGTCGAGACCGTCCAGTCGTCCTCCAGCACCCTGGTGTCCGGCGAGCCCATCGTGATCATCGGCTCGATCGCGAGCGCGAGCCCCGCCACCAGCTTGATCCCGCGGCCCGGCCGACCATGGTTGAGGATGTGCGGCGGCTGGTGCATCTCGGTGCCTATGCCGTGACCGCCGTAGTTGTCCACGATGCCGAAGCCAGACGGACGAATGTGCTGCTCGACCGCCGAGGAGATGTCGGTGAGCCGGCCGCCGAGCTGGGCCGCGGCGAGCCCGCGCCACAGCGACTCCTCGCAGACCCGGATCATGTCGAGCACCTCGGGCGCGACCTTGCCGACCGGCACGGTGATCGCCGCGTCGCCGTGCCAGCCGTCGACGATGGCGCCGCAGTCGATCGAGATGATGTCACCATCGCGCAGCACCCGACGCTTGTTCGGGATCGCGTGCACCACCTCGTCGTTGACCGAGCTGCAGATCGACGCCGGGTATGGCGGATGCGCGTAGCCCTTGAAGGAGGGGATGCCGCCGCCGGCGCGGATGGTGCGCTCGGCGACCGCGTCCAGGTCCGCCGTCGTCGCGCCTGGCACCGCGGCTTCGCGCAGCCGGTCAAGCGTCTGCGCGACCAGCAGGCCGGCGATCCGCATCTTGGCGATCTCGGCCGCCGTCTTGATCTGGACGTGTTCTCGTCGCGCCATGCTCAGCCCCGGTCTCGCCTCTCGATGCTGCCTCCGCCGACCCCGCCCGTGGAGCGAAGGCGCTCACCACCCGAACTGCCCAGCACACCCGACGTACTCAGCAACCCGACCATAAGCCCACCGGGCGGGAACCTCGCGCCGGGACCAGAGGGTTCGTCTAGATCCACCCGGTTCGTCCCGTCACGCGATGCGGCCCATTCAGAAGACCATAGCCCGCCACACGCGGATGAGCGCCGAATAGATCTTGTCTACCGCGCCGCAGTGTTGCTGGTTCGCTCCGTGCGGGCGCGGCGCTCCGCGGCCGGGAGTTCGATCTGGGGCGGGGCAGAGACCCGGACCAGGCCGGGCAGGAAGGTTGTTGCTGGTTCGCTCCGTCCGGGCGGCGCGCTACGGCCCCTTGGGAGCGAAGCGAACGTGGTTGGGCCGCAGCGCAGGCCGCCGGAGCGCCCGTGCCCGCACGGAGCGAACCAGCAGATCAGGCGCCGTGGTGGCGCAGCGCGTCCAGGGCTCGCTCGGTGACGTTGTCGACCGGACCGGTGGCGTCGATACCGATCAGCACCCCGCGCTCCGCGTAGTAGGCCACCAGCGGAGACGTCTGCTCGGCGTAGACCTCGAGACGGTGCCGGACCGTCTCCGAGCGGTCGTCGTCCCGCTGGAACAGCTCGCCGTTGCAGCGGTCGCAGACGTCCTCGACGGTCGGCGGGTCGAAGTCGACGTGCCAGATGTGTCCGCACGAACGGCAGGTACGCCGTCCCGACAGCCGCCGGACGACCTCGTCGTCGTCGACGACGAGCTCRAGCACCACGTCCAGCTGGGTGCCCATGGTGTCGAGCATCCCGCCCAGTACCTCGGCCTGGGGCACGTTGCGCGGGAACCCGTCGAGCAGGAAGCCCTTGACGGCGTCGTCCTCGGCCAAGCGGTTGCGGACCATGCCGATCGTGATCTCATCGGGAACGAGGTCGCCGGCGTCCATGTACTGCTTCGCCGCGACACCCAGCTCCGTGCCTTCTCGGACGTTCGCACGGAAGATATCACCGGTGGAGATCTTGGGAATCGACCGCGCCGTGGCGATGAACGCGGCCTGTGTGCCCTTACCCGCTCCCGGTGGTCCGACCAGTACGAGGCGCACTACCGGAGGAAACCTTCATAGTTGCGGAGCATGAGCTGGCTCTCGATCTGCTTCACGGTTTCCAGTCCCACCCCCACCATGATCAGCACCGACGTCCCAGCGAAGGGGAAGGGCTGGTCCTTCGTCAAGTTCAGCAACGCGAGCGGAAGAACGGTGATCACCCCCAGGAACAACGAGCCCGGCAGGGTGATCCGGGAGAGGACGTGATCAAGGTACTCGGCCGTCGGCCGGCCGGGCCGGATACCGGGGATGAACCCGCCGTACTTCTTCATGTTGTCGGAGACCTCGGTCGGATTGAACGTGATCGCGACGTAGAAGTACGTGAAGAAGATGATGAGCAGACCGTAGGCGGCCAGGTAGAGCGGATGGTCACCTCGAGAGAGGTAACGGGACTCGAAGTCCTGGAAGCCCTGGTTGTTCCACACCTGCCCGACCAGCTGGGGCAGCTGCAGCAGTGACGAGGCGAAGATGACCGGGATGATGCCGGCCTGGTTCACCTTGATCGGCAGGTAGGTCGACGTCCCGCCGTACATCCGCCGGCCGATGAGCCGTTTGGCGTACTGCACCGGAATGCGTCGCTGGGACTGCTCGACGAAGATGACGAAGACCACGATCGCCAGCCCCAGCAGGCAGACCAGGGTGAAGACGACGCCCCCGGCGACCTGGAGGATGGCGCTGCCCTGCGAGGGCAGCCGCGCCGCGATCGAGGTGAAGATCAGCAGCGACATGCCGTTACCGATGCCGCGAGCCGTGATCAGCTCACCGAGCCACATGATCACGCCGACGCCGGCGGTCATCGTGATGACGACGGTGGCGATCCGGAACAGGCTCGTGTCCGGGATGACGGCCGCTGTGCAGCCCGGGAAGAGCCGGCCGCTACGGGCCAGCGCCACGATGCCGGTCGCCTGCAGGATGCCGAGCGCGATGGTCAGGTAGCGCGTGTACTGGGTGATCTTCTGTTCACCCGCGCTACCTTCCTTCTTGAGCTGCTCAAGCCGAGGAATGACCACGACGAGCAGCTGAAGAATGATGCTCGACGTGATGTAGGGCATGATGCCGAGCGCGAAGATCGAAAGCTGCAGCAGCGCGCCGCCGCTGAACAGGTTGATCAGCGAGTAGACGTTGCTCGCGCCTGTGCTCGCCGTGCTCAAGCAGGTGTTCACCGACCTGGTCGACACACCGGGGGCTGGCATGACGCTGCCGATCCGGAACAGGATCACGATCCCGAACGTGAACAGCAGCTTCTTGCGCAGGTCCGGCGTGCGAAAGGCCCGCGTGAAGGCGGTGAGCACGGCTCCTCCTGCCGGGGGGAAGGACGCGAACAGCCACGGCGCCTGGTCCGCGTGGCGGGTATCCGGTGGATCGTCCGGACGCCGTGAGGCGACTGTAACAGCCCCGGAGGCTCACGAGTCCCGACATGACATCGGCTGACGCCGTCGGATACCCCTGGTCCTCTCCGGCTCACAGAGCGACCGGCGCCGCGAGGATGAACGGCGCCCAAGCCCAGTGTCCACCGAAAGGGGACGGGCGTGCACACGCCCGTCCCCGAACTCACACTTCGGTAACGCTCCCGCCAGCGGCGAGGATCTTCTCGCGGGCGGACCCGGAGAACGCGTTCGCGCTCACCTGCAGCGCGACGCCGAGCTCGCCGTCACCCAGCACCTTCACACGCGTGTTCTTGCGGACCGCGCCGGACCCGACGAGTGCCTCGACGGTCACCTCGCCGCCCTGGGGGAACAGCTCAGCGAGGGCGGCGACGTTCACCACCTGGTACTCGACGCGGAATCGGTTCTTGAAGCCCTTGAGCTTCGGCACCCGCATGTGCAGGGGCATCTGGCCACCCTCGAAGGTGGCCGGGACCTGCTTGCGAGCCTTGGAACCCTTGGTACCGCGGCCCGCGGTCTTGCCCTTCGACCCCTCACCGCGCCCGACCCGCATCTTGGGCCGGTTCGCGCCCGGAGCCGGCCGCAGGTGGTGGATCTTGAGCGCGCGGCCGCGCTCGCCACCGGCGGACTTGGCCGTGCCGGTCTCAGCGGTGGCGTCCTTGGTCAGTTCCGCCATGTCAGTCCACTTCCTCGACCGTGACGAGATGCGCCACGGTCCTGATCATGCCACGCACCTGCGGGGTGTCCTCACGCGTGGTGGTCGCCCTGATCTTCCGCAGGCCGAGGGTCCTCAGCGTCGCCCGCTGGTTGTGGGTGCCGCCGATCTCGGACTTCACCTGGGTGATCAACAGGGAGGCCATCACGCACCAGCCGCGGCGGCCCGGGCCCGCAGCATCGCCGGCGGGGCCACGTCCTCGAGCGGCAGGCCGCGGCGAGCCGCGATCTCCTCGGGACGAGTCAGCCCGCGCAGCGCGGCCACGGTCGCGTGCACGATGTTGATCGGGTTGGACGAGCCGAGCGACTTCGACAGCACGTCGTGCACGCCGGCGCACTCCAGCACGGCGCGCACCGGGCCACCGGCGATGACGCCGGTACCCGGGGACGCCGGCTTCAGCAGCACGACGCCAGCGGCCGCCTCGCCCTGGATCGGGTGCGGAATCGTCGCGCCGATCCGCGGGACCTTGAAGAAGTGCTTCTTGGCCTCCTCGACGCCCTTGGCGATCGCCGCGGGCACCTCCTTGGCCTTCCCGTAGCCGACGCCGACGGTGCCGTCCGCGTCCCCGACCACGACGAGCGCGGTGAAGCTGAACCGGCGGCCGCCCTTGACGACCTTGGCGACGCGGTTGATCGCGACGACGCGCTCGACGTAGGCGGTCTTCTCCTGCGCCTGGCCGCCTCCCGAGCGGTCTCGGCGCTCGCGGCGGTCGGAGCCGCCGCCGGCACCGCCGCCACGGCGCTGCTGCCCTGGCATCTTTAGAACATCCCCTTCGTAGAACCCATCAGAAGTCCAGCCCTGCTTCGCGGGCGGCGTCGGCCAGTGCCGCGATCCGGCCGTGGTAGGTACGCCCACCCCGGTCGAACACAACGGCGGACAGTCCGGCGGCCTTCGCTCGCTCAGCTAGCAGCTTGCCGACCTCACGGGCGAGGGCGGTCTTGTCGCCTTCGGCGCCACGCAGCGAGGTGTCGAGCGTCGAGGCGGAGGCCAGCGTGTGGCCGGCGACGTCGTCGACGACCTGCGCGTAGATGTGCCGCGAGGAACGGCTGACGACGAGGCGCGGACGGACCGGGGTGCCGGAGACCCGCTTGCGCACCCGGACGTGCCGGCGCAGCCGCGCGGTCCGGCGACGTGCGCTGGCGGTGAGGCTCACAGCCATGATCTATCTCCTACTTCCCGGTCTTGCCGACCTTGCGGCGGACGACCTCGCCCTGGTAGCGCACACCCTTGCCCTTGTACGGGTCAGGCTTGCGCAGGCCACGGATCTTGGCCGAGACCTCGCCGACCTGCTGCTTGTCGATGCCGTGCACGACGAAGCGGGTCGGGGCCTGGACCTCGAACCGGATGCCCTCCGGGGCCTTGACCGGCACCGGGTGGCTGTAACCGAGCGCGAACTCCAGGTCGGAACCCCTGGCCTGAACGCGGTAACCGACGCCGACGATCTCCAGCGTCTTCGAGTACCCGGTGGTGACACCGATGACCATGTTGGAAACCAGCGTCCGGGTCAGGCCATGCAGCGCCCGCGAGTTGCGCTCGTCGTCGGGACGGCTGACCACGATCTTGCCCTCTTCCTGGGCGACCGTGATCGGCTCGGCGACGGTGTGCGTGAGAGTGCCCTTCGGGCCCTTCACGGTGACGTGCTGGCCATCGAGGGACACCTCGACGCCGCTCGGCACCTGAATCGGCAGACGGCCGATACGTGACATGTCGGCCCCCCTACCAGACGAAGGCGAGGACTTCGCCGCCCACGCGCCGCTTGCTCGCCTGCCGGTCGGTCAGCAGCCCCGTGGACGTGGAGATGATCGCCACGCCCAGGCCGCCGAGCACCTTCGGCAGGTTGGTCGACTTCGCGTACACCCGCAGGCCGGGCTTGCTGATGCGCTTCACACCCGCGATCGAGCGCTCCCGGTTGGGGCCGTACTTCAGGTCCACGACGAGGTTCTTGYCAGGCCCGTCGTTCTCGGGCGCCTCGACGTGCCAGCCGAGGATGTAGCCCTCCTGCTGCAGGATCTCGGCGATGTGCACCTTGATCTTGCTGTGTGGCATCACCACCCGGTCGTGGTACGCCCGGTTGGCATTGCGGACGCGCGTAAGCATGTCCGCAATCGGATCGGTCATCGTCATGAGTTGACGCCTTCCTCACGGGGGTTCCACGGTCCCTGCTGGGTCCCGGGCCTACCGCGACTGGGTGGTGTTACCGAACTGACCCTCGAGGCGAACCCCGGAGGCCAGAAATGATCTTACCAGCTGCTCTTGGTAATGCCCGGCAGCTCACCTCGGTGCGCCATCTGCCGCAGGCAGATGCGGCAGAGCCCGAACACCCGGTAGACCGAGCGCGGCCGGCCGCACCGCTGGCAGCGGGTGTAGCCGCGGACCGCGTACTTCGGCTTGCGAGCAGCCTTCTCGACTAGCGCCTTCTTCGCCATGCTTCTAGTTCTCCCTGAACGGGAAGCCCAGCGCGCGCAGGAGCGCCCGGCCCTCGTCGTCAGTGGTGGCGGTGGTGACGACCGTGATGTCCATGCCGCGCACCCGGTCGATCCTGTCGATGTCGATCTCGTGGAAGATCGACTGCTCGGTCACGCCGAACGTGTAGTTGCCGCGCCCGTCGAACTGCTTGGGCGACAGCCCACGGAAGTCACGGATACGGGGCAGCGCGATCGTGACGAGCCGGTCGAGGAACTCCCACATCCGGTCGCCGCGCAGGGTCACCTTCGCCCCGATCGGCATGCCCTCGCGCAGCTTGAACTGGGCGATGGACTTGGTCGCCCGGCGCACCGCCGGCTTCTGGCCGGTGATGGCGGCCAGGTCGCGCAGCGCCCCGTCGATGAGCTTGGCGTCGCGGGCGGCGTCGCCGACACCCATGTTGACGACGACCTTCACGACGCCGGGGGTCTGCATGACGTTCGCGTAGCCGAACTGCTCACGCAGCGCCGGCGAGATCTCTTCGCGGTAGCGCTGCTTGAGCCGCGRCAGGGCGGGCGCCGCCGGAGCCTCAGTGGTCACAGTCATTAGCCTCGTCCGTCCCTACAGCTCGGCGCCCGTGCGCCGCGAGATGCGCACCTTGGTGCCGTCATCGTTGATCTTGTATCCGACGCGGGTCGGCTTCCCGTCGGTCGGGTCCACGATCGCCACGTTGCTGACGTGGATCGGAGCCTCCTGGGTGACGATGCCACCCGACTGCGAGCCACGGGTCGTGGTCTGGACGCGGGTGTGCCGGGTGACCCGGTTCGCGCCCTCGACGACGACCTTGTCCTCGGCGGGGATGGCCCTGATGACCTTCCCCTTCAGTCCGCGGTCCTTGCCGGAGATGACCTGGACCGTGTCGCCCTTCTTAATCTTCATACCGGCCACGGCCTACAGCACCTCCGGCGCCAACGAAATGATCTTCATGAACTTCTTTTCCCGCAGCTCGCGACCGACCGGCCCGAAGATGCGGGTGCCTCGAGGGTCCCCACCATCCCGGATGAGTACGGCGGCGTTCTCGTCGAACCGGATGTAGGAGCCATCCGGCCGCCTGCGCTCCTTGACGGTACGCACCACGACCGCCTTCACCACGTCGCCGCGCTTCACGCCGGCGCCGGGCAGGGCGTCCTTCACCGTGCCGACGATGATGTCGCCGATCCCCGCGTACCGACGACCCGAGCCGCCGAGCACCCGGATGCACAGGATCTCTTTCGCGCCCGTGTTGTCGGCGACCCTCAGGCGCGTCTCCTGCTGAATCACTTCGAGCTCCTGACCCGCTTGCGGCGAATTTCCTTATCACCGTTGAAGCCCGCCGCGACCGGGAGGCTTCGCCATCCTGCCGGAGGCTCCGCCGATCGCGGCGGAGCCTCCGGCCCGCCTGTTACTACTTGGCCTTCTCCAGGACGCGGACGACGCGCCAGCGCTTGGTGGCCGACAGCGGCCGGGTCTCCATCAGGAGCACCCGGTCGCCGACGCCGCACGCGCTTTCCTCGTCGTGCGCCTTGATCTTCTTCGTCCGGCGGATCGTCTTGCCGTAGAGCGGGTGCTGAACCCTGTCCTCCACCGCGACGATGACCGTCTTCTGCATCTTGTCGCTGACCACGAGGCCCTCACGGACCTTACGGAAGCCCCTGTTGGAGCTGTCCGTACCGGTCGTGGCACCGGCCTCGTTGGTGCTCTCGTCTGCCACTGCGCTCACTCCGCTGTCTCGTCGGCAAGGCTCGGGTCGACGGTCAGGCCGAGCTCGCGCTCACGCATCACCGTGTAGATCTTGGCGATGTCACGCCGGACAAGCCGCAGCCGCCGGTTGTTGGAGAGCTGGCCGGTCGCGTTCTGGAACCGGAGGTTGAACAGCTCCTCCTTGGCCTCGCGAAGCTTGTCCACGAGGTCCTCGCCGGACAGCGCGCGCAGATCGTCCGCGCTGGTGGCGGTAGCCATCACGCACCACCTTCACGGGTCACGAACCGGCACTTCATCGGGAGCTTGTGGATCGCGCGGCGCATCGCCTCGCGGGCCACCGGCTCGGCGACACCGGACAGCTCGAACATGATCCGACCGGGCTTGACGTTGGCGATCCACCACTCCGGCGAGCCCTTGCCGGAACCCATCCGGGTCTCGGCCGGCTTCTTGGTCAGCGGACGGTCCGGGTAGATGTTGATCCAGACCTTTCCGCCACGGCGGATGTGCCGGGTCATGGCGATACGGGCCGACTCGATCTGCCGGTTGGTCACGTATGCCGGCTCCAGCGCCTGAATCGCGAACTCACCGAACGCGATACTGGTCCCACCCTTGGCGGCACCTGTCCGCCTCGGGTGGTGCTGCTTGCGGTGCGCGACCTTACGGGGAATCAGCATTGTCCTACTCCTCCGCCTTCTCCGGCGCCGCCGTCTCGGCGGCGGCCGGTGCCGGCGACGCGTCCGGGGCGACCGCGGTGGCGGTCGGCTCCGGCGTCACGGCGGGCGTCGGCTCTGGCGCGGCCGTCGCCTCAGGCCCGGCGGGTGTCGTCGTCTCGGGCTCGGCGGACGTCGCCTCAGGCGTGACCGGCGCGGCCTGCTCGCCGCCACCGCCACCACCACTGCCGCCCCGGCCCCGACGCTCGCCGCGCTGCCGCTCGGCGGCCGCGCGACCCGCCTCGGTGCCGCCCGCCGTCGTGCCGGACGAGCCGGAACGCGGGCCGCGACGCGGCGGGCGCTCCCGCCGGTGCTGGCGCGTCAGCGCCTCCTGGGCCTCGCGCTCGGCGCGGCTCTGGACGATGTCGCCCTTGTAGATCCAGACCTTCACGCCGATACGGCCGAAGGTCGTGCGTGCCTCATAGAAGCCGTAGTCGATGTCGGCCCGGAGGGTGTGCAGCGGCACGCGGCCCTCGCGGTAGAACTCCGACCGGCTCATCTCGGCGCCGCCCAGACGTCCGGAGCACTGCACCCGGATGCCCTTCGCGCCGCCCTTCATCGCGGTCTGCATCGCCTTGCGCATCGCCCGGCGGAAGCTGACCCGGCTGGAGAGCTGCTCGGCCACGCCCTGCGCGACGAGCTGCGCGTCCACCTCGGGGTTCTTGACCTCGAGGATGTTGAGCTGGACCTGCTTGCCGGTCAGCTTCTCCAGGTCACCGCGGATGCGGTCGGCCTCCGCGCCGCGACGGCCGATGACGATGCCCGGCCGAGCGGTGTGGATGTCGACGCGCAGGCGCCCCTGGGTGCGCTCGATGTCGACCCGGCTGATGCCGGCCCGCTCCATGCCCTTGGACATCATCTTGCGGATCTTGACGTCCTCACCGACGTACGCCTTGTACTGCTTGTCGGCGTACCAGCGCGACGTGAACTCCGACGTGATGCCGAGCCGGAACCCGTGCGGGTTGACCTTCTGCCCCACTACCGGGCCCTCCTGTTCTTGGCATCATCCGCGGGCGCAACACTTTCGACCACGATCGTGATGTGGCTGGTCCGCTTACGGATGCGATAGGCGCGGCCCTGCGCCCGAGGGCGGATCCGCTTGAGGGTCGGGCCCTCGTCCACGTACGCCTCGCCGACGAACAGCGTGGCCGGGTCGAGGCCGTGGTTGTTCTCCGCGTTCGCGATGGCGCTGCGCACGACCTTGTAGACGTCGGTGCTGGCGGACTGCGGCGCGAAGGTGAGGATGTCGAGCGCCTCCTGCGCGGACCGGCCGCGGACCAGGTCGATGACCCGGCGCGCCTTGGTCGGCGAGATCCGCACGTAACGAGCCGTGGCCTTGGCGCCGGGCAGGCCGGCGCGGGTCAGGCCGTCGACGAGGTCGTCAGCCACGACGCGACCTCCGGTCTTCCTTCACGTGCCCACGGAACGTCCGCGTCGGGGCGAACTCTCCGAGCTTGTGACCGACCATGCCCTCGGTGACGAACACCGGGACGTGCTTACGGCCGTCGTGCACCGCGATGGTGTGGCCCAGCATGTCCGGAATGATGGTCGAGCGACGCGACCAGGTCTTGATGACGTGCTTGGTGCCCTTCTCGTTCTGCACGTCCACCTTCTTGAGCAGGTGGTCGTCGACGAACGGGCCCTTCTTCAGGCTGCGTGGCATTGTGTCTCCTCCTCCCTGCTCAGCGGTGATTCTCGGCGGGAACGCCGGCGCGGTGGCTGCATGCGGCGGAGGCCGCGGTCACCGCACTCATCGGCGCTTCGCCTTCTTGCGGTTGCTGACGATCAATTTGTCGCTGGCCTTGCGGGTGGCCCTGGTGCGGCCCTCCGGACGGCCCTTCGGGTTGACCGGGTGGCGGCCACCGGACGTCTTGCCCTCACCACCACCGTGCGGGTGGTCGACCGGGTTCATGGCCACACCACGCACGGTCGGGCGGCGGCCCTTCCAGCGCATCCGGCCGGCCTTGCCCCAGTTGATGTTGCTCTGCTCCGCGTTGCCGACCTCGCCGACGGTCGCCCGGCAGCGGGCGTCCACCTTGCGCATCTCACCGGAGGGCATCCGGAGCTGTGCGTACGGCCCGTCCTTCGCGACCAGCTGCACGCTCGCGCCGGCGCTGCGGGCGATCTTCGCCCCGCCGCCGGGCCGCAGCTCGACGTTGTGGATAACCGTACCCGTCGGGATGTTGCGCAGCGGCAGGGCGTTACCCGGCTTGATGTCCGCGCCGACGCCCGAACTGACCACGTCGCCCTGCTTGAGCTTCACCGGGGCGACGATGTAGCGCTTCTCGCCGTCCGCGTAGTGCAGCAGCGCGATCCGGGCCGTGCGGTTCGGGTCGTACTCGATGTGCGCGACCTTGGCCGGCACGCCGTCCTTGTCCCGACGGAAGTCGATCAGCCGGTAGGCGCGCTTGTGGCCGCCGCCCTGGTGGCGGGTGGTGATCCGGCCGTGCGCGTTGCGGCCGCCCTTGGAGTGCAGGGGGCGGACCAGCGACTTCTCCGGATGGTCACGAGTGATCTCGGCGAAGTCGGAGACACTCGAACCGCGGCGGCCCGGGGTGGTGGGCTTGTAACGACGAATTCCCATGACTAATCCAGCTCTCCGTTACGCGCCCGGGCCACCGAAGATCTCGATGGAGTCCCCGGGGGCCAGGCTGACCATGGCCCGCTTGGTGGCCTTGCGCTGGCCCCAGCCGTACTTGGTCCGCTTGCGCTTGCCAGGCCGGTTGATGGTGTTGACGCTCAGCACCCGGACGTTGAAGATCTGCTGGACCGCGATCTTGATCTGGGTCTTGTTCGCGTCTGGGCGGACGATGAACGTGTAGACGTTCTCGTCCAGCAGGCCGTAGCTCTTCTCCGAGACGACCGGCTTGAGAATGATGTCGCGCGGGTCGGGGATCACTGGTCCGCCTCCTCGGCGTCGGCCGCCGCCTTGCCTCGGCCGACGAACGCGGCGAGCGCGGTCTCGGTGAACACGACGTCGTCGCTGATCAGCACGTCATAGGTGTTGAGCTGGCCCGGGGCGAGCAGGTGCACCGTCGGGACGTTGCGCAGGCTCTTCCAGGTCAGCTCGTCGGTCCGCACGGCCACGACGAGCACGTGCCGGCTGTCGGAGATCGCGCTCAACGCGGTGAGCGCGGCCTTCGTCGACGGGGTCTCGCCCGCGGCCAGCGAGGAGACGACGTGCACCCGGTTGCTGCGGGCCCGGTCCGAGAGGGCGCCGCGCAGCGCGGCCGCCTTCATCTTCTTCGGGGTCCGCTGCTCGTAGTTACGCGGCGTCGGGCCGTGCACGGTGCCACCGCCGGCGAACTGCGGGGCGCGGATCGAGCCCTGCCGGGCGCGGCCGGTGCCCTTCTGCCGGTACGGCTTCTTGCCACCGCCGCGAACCTCGCCGCGGGTCTTGGTGTCGTGGGTGCCCTGGCGGGCCGCGGCCTGCTGGGCCACGACGACCTGGTGGATCAGCGGGACGTTCACCTGAACGTCGAAGATCTCGCCAGGCAGCTCGGCGGTGCCGGCCTCGCCACCGGCCAGCGCGTGCACCGTCACGGTGCGCGTCTCGCCGGCGTCGGCCTTGCGGAACGTCGTGGTCATGCCGACACCTCAGCCTTCTGGGCGTCCGCCGGCTGGAAGTCGGCCGGGGCCGGCCGCTTCGCCGCGCTGCGCACGAAGACCAGCCCGCCATCCACACCGGGGACGGCACCCTTGATCAACAGCAAGCCGCGCTCGGCGTCGACCGCGTGCACGGTCAGGCCGGCGACGGTCACCCGCACGTGGCCCATCCGGCCGGCCATCCGCAGGCCCTTGAAGACCCGGCCCGGGGTGGCGCAGCCACCGACCGAGCCCGGCGAGCGGTGCTTGCGCTCGACGCCGTGACCGGCGCCCAGGCCCTTGAAGCCGTGCCGCTTCATGACGCCGGCGAAGCCCTTGCCCTTGGACGTGCCGGTGACGTCGACGACCTGGCCGGCCTCGAAGACGGAGCTGTCGAGCTCCAGGCCGGTGGTGTAGTTGCCCGCGTCGGCGGTCCGCAGCTCGGCCAGGTGGCGGCGCGGAGTCACGCCGGCGACGCCGAAGTGTCCCCGGGCCGGCTTGTTGACCTTGCGCGGGTCGATCTCGCCGAAGCCGAGCTGGACGGCMGAGTAGCCGTCGGTGTCCGGGGTCTTCACCTGGGTGACGACGTTGGGACCGGCCTCGATCACGGTGATCGGTACGACGCGATTCTGCGCGTCCCAGACCTGGGTCATCCCGAGCTTGGTGCCCAGGATCCCTCGGTAGTTTCGGTTGAGCATGGCTGCGCCCGGTCCCTTACAGCTTGATCTCGATGTCGACACCGGCGGGGAGGTCGAGGCGCATCAGCGAGTCGACCGTCTTCGGCGTCGGGTCAAGGATGTCGATAAGCCGCTTGTGCGTCCGCATCTCAAAGTGCTCGCGGCTGTCCTTGTACTTGTGCGGCGACCGGATGACGCAGTAGATGTTCTTCTCCGTCGGCAGCGGCACCGGACCCGCGACCTGCGCCCCGGTCCGGGTCACTGTCTCGACGATCTTGCGTGCCGAGCTGTCGATGACCTCGTGGTCATAGGCCTTGAGCCGGATGCGGATCTTCTGTGCCGCCATGGTGGGCTTCGCCTGTCCTGTCTGTCTCGTCACCCGGGGTACCGCGACCGGGCTCCGGGATCTCACCGGTAACCGGGCGTACCGCTTCTTCTTTGCCTCGTCCCCCGGTCGTTCCGGGCTCGGGGCGGTCAAGCCGCGCTCTGACGTCCACCCCCGGGTCGAGCGGAGCTCGACATGTGGGGGTTCCAGGGGGTCACCCCCCTGGGCAGGCATCCGGGCTGGGCCGCCGGGAAGTCGCCCGAAGGGCGACGAACACAGTGGCCCAGCCCAGACCGTGGAACTACTTGACGACCTTCAGGACCTGGCCGGCGCCGACGGTGCGGCCACCCTCGCGGATGGCGAACCGCAGGCCTTCCTCCATGGCGATCGGCTGGATCAGCTCGACCACCATTTCGGTGTTGTCGCCCGGCATGACCATCTCGGTGCCCTCGGGGAGGGTCACGACGCCGGTCACGTCGGTCGTCCGGAAGTAGAACTGCGGCCGGTAGTTGTTGAAGAACGGCGTGTGGCGGCCGCCTTCGTCCTTGTTCAGGATGTAGACCCGGGCCTCGAACGAGGTGTGCGGCGTGATGCTCTTCGGCTTCACGACGACCTGGCCGCGCTCGACGTCCTCGCGCTTGATGCCGCGCAGGAGCAGACCGACGTTGTCACCGGCCTGGCCCTGGTCGAGCAGCTTGCGGAACATCTCGACACCCGTGACCGTGGTGGTCTGGGTCTCCTGCTTGATGCCGACGATCTCGACGGTCTCCGACACCTTGACGATGCCGCGCTCGACTCGACCGGTGACGACGGTTCCACGACCGGTGATCGTGAAGACGTCCTCAATGGGCATCAGGAACGGCTTCTCGATGTCACGCACCGGCTCGGGGATCGACTCGTCGACCGCGGCCATCAGCTCGAGGAGCTTCGCGCCCCACTCCTTGTCGCCCTCAAGGGCCTTCAGAGCGGAGACGCGGATGACCGGAACGTCGTCACCCGGGAACTCGTACTGGTTGAGCAGCTCGCGGACCTCGAGCTCGACGAGCTCCAGGATCTCCTCGTCGTCGACCATGTCGGYCTTGTTCAGGGCGACGACGATGTACGGCACGCCAACCTGACGAGCGAGCAGCACGTGCTCCTTCGTCTGCGGCATCGGGCCGTCGGTCGCCGACACGACCAGGATCGCCCCGTCCATCTGGGCGGCACCGGTGATCATGTTCTTGATGTAGTCGGCGTGACCCGGGCAGTCGACGTGCGCGTAGTGCCGGGCGTCCGTCTGGTACTCGACGTGCGCGATGGAGATGGTGATGCCGCGGGCCTTCTCCTCGGGCGCCTTGTCGATCTGGTCGAACGGGGTGAACGGGTTCAGGTCCGGGTGGGCGTCGTGCAGGACCTTGGTGATGGCCGCCGTCAGCGTGGTCTTGCCATGGTCAATGTGACCGATGGTGCCAATGTTGACGTGCGGTTTGGTCCGCTCGAACTTCTGCTTCGCCACGGGTGTCCCTCCAAGGACGGGTGGTGTCTTGCTGTAGATCGTCTCGTTTGGGGCCCAGGGGGACCGTGCCCCGGACATCCGCTGGCGCGGAGATCCGGGGACCGCTTCACCCCGGGCGGGCGTTACTCCCCGCGGGCCTTCGCGATGATGTCCTTCGCGACGTTGTTGGGGACTTCGGCGTAGGAGTCGAACTGCATGGAGTAGTTCGCCCGGCCCGAGGTCTTCGACCGCAGGTCGCCGACGTAGCCGAACATCTCCGACAGTGGCACCAGCGCCCGGATGATCCGGGAGCCGCCGCGCTCGTCCATCGCCTGGATCTGCCCGCGCCGCGAGTTCAGGTCGCCGATGACCTCACCCATGTAGTCCTCGGGAGAGGTGACCTCGACGGACATCATCGGCTCGAGCAGGACCGGGTCGGCCTTCCGCGCCGCATCCTTGAACGCCATCGAACCGGCGATCTTGAAGGCTAGCTCGGAGGAGTCGACCTCGTGGTACTGGCCGTCCAGCAGGGTGACCTTCACGTCGACCAGGGGGTAGCCGGCGAGTACACCGAACTCCATGGCCTCCTGGCAGCCCGCGTCGACGCTC